>CAYOEG010000017.1:0-2724 GCA_964403155.1 uncultured Candidatus Saccharibacteria bacterium | reverse complement strand
TCAACATGGAATAATCGCTGGGTCTTGCAGACCGCTCATATTCCTATTTATTGGCGGTAGTTTTTATTTTATTCGTCAAAATTGAATTTCTTAATATCTGACAGTTTATTAACTAAACCTCTGTCAATAAATTGCATAAAGGTTTTAAGTTGTATACATTTAGTATCTGTTTTATATCTTATTTCTGTTCTTAAATCAACACAAACCACAACTTTTTGCGATAAATTACTTTCCTCAGATTTTAAGGCGACTTCATTTCGGATATCCTTGTTCTCTTCAGCATGTAAATCTATTATCTTACCATATATGTGTTTTTCGGAATCTAATTCAACAAGTCTGTATTTATCTCTAATTTCTTGTGGAATGTCAATTTGTATAGCATTTGGTAAATCTTCTTTCCTTAAAACAAATAATGAATGACTAACTAAATTATTTATTGAGTTGTTAATATTGAGAATTTCAAAACCATCATAGCTCCAAATATCATTTTCTTTTTTAAGTTTTTCAATTCCTAATTTCAAAAAGTATTCAAGATTAAGTCCAATGGAAATAAGGATATAATCATTTGAATTTATATCTAATTTTTCCACTGCTGGAAAAATGTCTATATCATTTAATTTGTAAGTTACTCTTTTCATAAGAGCATAGCCATTGAGCATTAAATTCCTTAATTCTATCGCTACACTCTCTGCTACTATCGTATCAGAATTTAAATAACTAATTTCTTGATTTGCAGCAAATCCTGCCTTGTCCATTAATTGATAACGACCTGAAATATAGAAACTTTTATAATTCTCTGTATGATTATTTTGTTGGAATATTTTTGAATACTCACTAAATACCGAATTTATTATCGAAACGGTTTTTTCCTGAAAAGCATTTTCCTTTTCTGGGTCAACTCCTTGCTCATCTTTTATTTTAACAAATTCTTCCTTAATTTCAAATCTCAGTTTGTCTATTAAAGTATTGGGAGTTTCTTTATTATTCTCAATAAACCATTGACCGTCTGAGAGGTTTTCGAACTTTAATTGTTGGAGAATTTCCTTATTTCCTAAATATTCACTCACAAATTTCTTTAAAATATCTAACTCATCATCCCAGCGTTTCTTTTCACCAAGTTCCTTTGGAGCAGATGGCATTTCAAGTGGTCTTGAGAAAGTATAGTATGAATGAAGTGTATATTGTCGTAAGAATAAAATTGATATATAACGTTTTATCCACATGCGTATAATTTCATTTGCACTGACACCTGAAACCTCGGGATAGGGGTATTTTTGTTCAAAATATACTGGATTTCTGTATTCTCCTTTTTTAGCTATTTCCATATATTTAGAAATAACTTCTTGCATTGTCTCAGGTACAAGTTCATATTTCGGTGGAGTTTGATTTGTCCAGTATATTACTTTTCTAAGAAGTGTATATTTTTCTAAATACATTAAATAACCCCCAATAGCGTAATGAAACTCTAAAAACTCTTGACGTTCAAATTCTCGTTCTTTTATTTGGTCATTATTAATTACTTCCCATTTGTCATTAAACTCTTTATCTAACGGTTTTAAGAATAAATTGAATAGCTGATGAGCTTTTTTCCAATAAGAAAAAATGAAATCATCTCTATCATAATAAAGAGATTGAACAATTAATTTCCATAAAAATTGATAGGTAGTTGGACTAAACTTTGTTTCCTGATATTCATCAATAAATAATGCAAATAGGGTACTATCATTAAAATATGATATTGGGCGTCTTTTTTGTAAACAAAGCAAACCATTTGCCTCAAAAATAGCGTCATAATATTCCTGAGGATATTCAATGATTTTATTTTTTTTATTATGTCTAAAAGTGAAAAAACAGTCGAAATAAAACTCTAATAATTTACGAGACAAAGGCTCATCTGCCTTTTGAATTGAAAAAAACAATAACGATGAAACTGCTTCAAAGTATAGTGTTTCTTTGCTTATCCTTTTTTTACTATTCCTTTTTGTTGTCAACCAACTTGTAAATTTAGTTGCAACTTTTATATATTTTGATTTAATAAAATCATAAGATACTTTAAATAAGGCAACTAATTTAACAACTACATTCCTATTGCGTTTTACTTTTATGGATTTCTTATATTTTTTTGTGAGTCGATTGAGTAATTTTTCGGTTTGATAATATAACAATATTAAACCAAAAAGCCTTAGTGTTGAAAATATTAAAAGTATTGTACTAATTGAAATAAATAGAAATGCTGAGTTATCAACAATGTCATTAAACACTCCAAAATCAGCTATCCTTGGCAACTGCAAAACCCAACATATAAAAGATATAATCGTTAGGAACAGTATTATCCAAAAAGATTTATAAATAGTTTCCTTCTTGAATGCAACAATTAGTTTTGTAGAGTTGTATTTGTCTTCAATTCTACTAATTGTCTGAATTAACAAAGGAAGTGCAATAGCTAAAATTGCAATTATCATTGGAATCATCGCTTCTTTAACGATGTCGGGATAATTTATTCTTAGTTCAGATAAAAATTCCATTTTGCTGTCTGTTTTTTAAAATTACCGCCAACGGTTGGTGTATGAAGCGTTGGGCATTTCGAAGCACTTTACTGCCAAACCGCTACAAAGTTTATTAAATGTAACGCCCTTGAAATTAGCACTATCCGCCCAATGATTTATACACTTTGTTGAACTAAATCCCGCTTCGGCGGGATAGCCTTTCAAAAGTACCCGATTC
>CAYOEG010000016.1:0-3511 GCA_964403155.1 uncultured Candidatus Saccharibacteria bacterium | reverse complement strand
TTGAATTAAAATATATTGACAATCAATATCAATAGCCTGTTCGGCTATCCGTTTGCGTCAAGCGCCTCCCTTCTTTGCGGTTGGACTTTAGTCGATATTTGAGATAGTTGAGTAATTCCCAGAAATTCAGTTGCAGAGATGATTGGATCTCCATTGGAATTTCTGAATTTGTAAAAATTTTCTATTAACCCATGGTGTCTGACTCTACTAACAACTTCATGTGGGTTTCTTACCGTTTTTATATGCGTATTTTGGGGATAAAAGGATGGAAAACGATAGCCGTTTATAGATCCTTTTTTTTTAAAAAATGTATGTAGAAAGAAAGGTTGAGGCGGGAGATATTGTTGTGAAATTGTCTGCTTTCGAAAAAATGTTGGCATTGCCGCGTTGGACGCACTATGCAGTCTCTCTCGTTGTTACATTACTTGCTTTGTATTTCAGGGATCTTCTTGATGTTCAATTTCAGTCTCGGCCATTACTGATTTTTTTTGTTCCTCCAATAATTATTAGTGCTATTATTGGAGGCATGTATCCTGGCATAATATCGACACTATTATGCGCTTCTGGTCTTTATATATTCTTTATTCCAAAGACGGCTGATTATTTTGGCATTGCAACCCACGATTTTGTCCAGTTATGTTTTTTAATAATAAGCGGGATAATTGTTAGTATTTTGTCAAATAAGCTGATAAGCATAATAATAAAAGAGAAAAAAGAAGCCAAACAATTAAGAAAAAGTGAAGAGCTTTATAGAACTATATTGTACGCGTCAATGGATGGGTACATTCTTTTTCAGTATGATGGAAGAATACTTGATACAAATCAAGCTTATTGTGAGATGGTCAAGTGTAGCCGCGTTGAGATTTTATCAAAAAATATTTTTGATTTTGAGACATTAGGTAGTCGAGGCGATATTGTCTCTCGTCTTCACTTGGTTATGATCGAGGGTGAAGATCGTTTTGTTTCTAAGCATCTTCGGAAAGATGGCTCAGAATACGATGTCGAACTTAGTATCCAATATCGTGGCGAAGACGGACATTTTGTAGCTTTTCTTAGAGATATTACCATAAAGATTAACGCTGAGAAGGAATTATTGGCCAGCAAAATGCAGCTACAGTCAGTTACTGACTCTGTTCCTGCCATGGTAGCCAAGATTGATGTATTTGAGAGATATGTTTTTGTGAATAAAGGATATTTAGATTGGTGTGGGATGCCAAGCGGTCAAGTTATTGGCAAAAAAGTTCAAGAAGTGTTGGGAATTGGACGATATGCGATTGTGCAAAAGTCAATCTTTCGTGCGCTTAGTGGAGATAAACATATTCAGCAGATTTGTTTTAATCTTGATAATGGAAACCTTCAATACATCCAAGTGCATTACGTACCTATTCTTAATGAAAATAATTTAGTATTAGGTTGTTATTTAATGGGTCAAGATATAACTGACTTGAAGGTTTTGGAGAATGATATTGTTCACGCAAAGGATGTCGCGGAAACAGCGAATCGAGTCAAATCAGAATTTCTCGCCAATATGAGCCATGAAATTCGAACTCCGCTTAATGGAATGGTTGCTACGCTAGAATTGCTTAAAACTACGATGCTTAATCCTGATCAGGACAAATTAGCTGAAACTGCAATTACATCGTGCAACCGCTTGGCTCAACTGCTTTCAGATATTCTTGATATTTCGCGCATAGAGGCCGGTAAGCTGCGCATACAGCCAACTTCTATGTCCTTTAGAGATTTATTCACCCAAGCTAGGGAATTATTTTCGCCTGTTGCTAAGGAAAAAGGGCTTGATCTCTATTTTCATGCAGATCCATCTCTTCCGGAAAGAATTCTGGGGGACGATGCTCGTTTGCAGCAGGTGCTCATTAATATGGTTGGGAATGCTCTTAAATTCACCCATAATGGAGCGGTCAGCGTCAATGCGTTCTTGCTTCCAATCAAAAGGGACAACCAGTACCTGGTTCTCTTCAGCGTCGAAGACACTGGTATTGGTATCAGCGATGAAAGCATTCAGGCCCTTTTTAAGGCTTTCTTTCAGGTCAGTGAAGGTTATACCCGCAACCATCAGGGTGCCGGCCTTGGTCTGTCGATCTGTAAGCGCCTCATTGAGCTTATGGGAGGGAGTATTTGTGTCGTGAGCGAATTGGGTGTAGGATCATCTTTCTGGTTTTCCTTACCCTTCGGTTCAGTTGACCAAAGTTTGTCTCCCAACTCAAAAGATGGTGAACTTTCCGAGCCTTTCAATCTGAGCAGTCTTTCAATTCTATTGGTGGACGATGACTTGGTCAGTGCCTTTGCTGCTACTCGACTCCTGGAGAAACGAGGTGCCCAAGTGTGTCATGTTGAAAATGGCGCGCTTGCCTTAGAAGCTTTGCGAGCGGGAGATTTCGACCTTGTGCTCATGGATGTGCAGATGCCGGTTATGGATGGCGTGACTGCAACGCACGCCATTCGTAGCGGCGAAGCTGGCGAAGCTGCCCGCGAATTGCCTGTAGTTGCGCTTACTGCCTATGCTATGGAGTCGGACATTGTGAATTTTTTGAATGCGGGCATGGATGATTACTTATCGAAGCCTGTTAGCTTAGAAAGTTTAGAAGCTGGGATTAGGAAGTGGCTTAGTGATGACCACAAGATAAAAAATGACAATAAATTCGGACTTAAAGAATAATGTGTCGGAATATTTTTTTAACTTCAATAATGCATTTTATTTGTGTTCAAGTTAAAGCCTTCTAATATATTTTAGTAAATTTATAAATTTTGTGTGAAAAAATGAATAAAATATTCACTATCAGTTTGCTTTTGATGGCTTTGTTGGTGTGTCTGTTGGTTGTGAAGATTATTGGAAGCGTTCGTAAGCCATGTAGGTATATACGCATTCATTTTGATCAGCTAAAAATGAGAGAGAAATGAAGAATTTTTTGTTTATAATAGTTTTTATAGAATATTGTACTTGCTAAATGTATGTGAAAAAAAATTAATCCATATAAGAGGTTTTAAGTTAGACTACTGATAGTCACTATATTTAAAATAAAATTTATTTTCTCCAGAATTTCCATTAAAATAATAATCTGCCACTTTAGAATTTCGTTCGTTTTCAGTCATTGGCCATGATTTTGGAACGTCTTCTTGGTTTGACCAAAATAAAATTTTGCAAAATTCGCCCTCTGAGCATATGCTTTTTATGGCTTCAAGATAAATTGTCTCGTCTTTTTCCCTTTCTTTCTTGATCACAACAAAAGTCATCATTCCTCTTTTTCCTGATACATTCCAGTCTTGAGCATATAAGAAATTTGAAAGAAATAGTGTTCCTATGAAAATGATTAGCGATCTATAAAGCCAGAAAAACATCATGCTCCTCGATTAAATTTTATATTTCTTAAAAATTTGGCACAATCATATTTTCCTAAAAAACAAAATTACATTATATCAGTTTTTTATATTTTTGAAAAGCATACTTTTTTGCGAGAATTTTTACGAATTATTTTTTAATAATTCTTAGGTAGAG
>CAYOEG010000015.1:0-3829 GCA_964403155.1 uncultured Candidatus Saccharibacteria bacterium | reverse complement strand
TATAATCAATATCTTTTATCATCCATTCCATTGATTGTATTGCGTCTTGTATTATATTTTCCATATTTCTAAATCTTTCTTCCCTGCAATCACAAGCGTAATTATGTGTAAAGCATTCTTTATCTACTCCGGGCATTATTTTTACTCTTATTAAAACGCTTTAATTCTTCTAAATAACTTAATCTAAATTCATTACAATAATCCAAAAATTCTTTTATTGTTTCACTATCTCTCCATGAATCATAAAGGCTATCTCTACATACTAAAACTTTATTTTTAACCGCTTCATCGTATTCTTCTTGAGATACAATTCCATCCCAATTATCGTCTGGCATACCAAGTAAATTTAATGCAATTTCGCATAAATCCGGACTTAAATTATAAAAACCTTCTGAAATTTCATTCGGTACTTTATCTAATATATTATCTATTCTTTTTTGTTCATTAAAAAGTGCTTCTACTGTTTTTTCAATTCTTTTTTTATATCCCATTATTCTAACTCCTTAACATTTTCCTGTTCAATTAATTCTCTTTCTTTTATTGCCGATAATATTTTCTTCCTTGTTTCAATATCTAAATTCAAGGTTTCAATTTTGATAAAATTGTTCTGCTGAGTGTTATTGTTCACATTAACCTGAACGCCAGAATTACTACTATATATTTTGGGTATTTTCTTTTCAAGTTTCCATTCTTCAATCGAGGCGGCTGTTCTTATATCGCCTTTTTTAACTGCTTCTTTCGATAAATAATTTAATCTTTGTACTGTACTAAATTCAAAATTAGCCCATTCACGCTCGCGTAAAGTTCTTAACCCTATTGTCTCCATACGTTTAGAAGTTATCCCAGTTTCTTCATTCGTAACATTAAAGACAAGCGTAACTTCTGTATTTTTATTTAACCAACCCCTTAATTGCTGATAAGTAATGCCAGTGATGTAACATAAATCGTTATCATCCATTCGCATTTGCCAACCGACTGCTAATCTTTTTGCTATTTCTGGAGTTAAAGTAATATCACGACCACCTTTGCTTACTTCTTCAATTTCTTCTGGTGTTGCCCATTTATTTTTATCACGATATTTACGAACAGTGGCTAATTGACAACCGCAAACTTTAGCGGTTGCAGACAAACTCATTGTTTGCTGATATATTTTTTGCATATACGGGATATTAAGTTTTTTTGCCATTATTAAATATTATCAATTCATATATTTCTTTGAAGCAGTTTATTACGTTATTACTTTTACATCGAATACAAGGTATATTTCTTTCTTTACTTACCCACGTTAATTGACAATTATTACAATACTGCGGATAAACCATGAACGTTTCAAGTATTTTCATCCTATGTATCTAAACGAAGCTAATACGATATTTTTTCTTGTCGAATAATTTTTTATACTACTACTTTGTGAAAAGTTTTTTAATCCTTCCTTGTAATAATTTTTTAATTTCCATTCTTTGCTTTTGTTTAATCCTTTCATAATACTTGGGTGACTACTTGTAATAGTTAAACCTCTTTTAAGTTTTAATTTATAATATTTACCAATTTCGTTTATAAAGTTTTTCGCTATCCCAATACCTTGATAATCAGGCAATATTACTAATCTATGAATACGACTAACCCCTTTAATGCCTATCGAAGGCAATACCGCACAAAATCCAACCAAATTGTTTTGATAAAATGCACCATAACATTTGCTTGCTTTATGCAAATTGCCACTTAAATAATGATGTTGCTTAAAGATTGACCACGCATCTTTTGAAATTTCTGATATAGACAATTCAATTTTAGGTCGCCGAAGACACTCCCGACTAAAAGAATTATCTCTTAAATCATAGACCCAATCCGGTTCAAGCCATTCGATAATATCGTAATGACAACTCGCAACAATCATTTGCTTATTATTTCTTTTTATGGTTTTACTTACCGCATTACTGGTAATTTTTGCTACATCACGGTCAACAACACTACTGAATTCATCGAAAACAAATATATCTTCATAATCAAGAATACATCTTGCCAATTCACAGCGAAATTTTTCGCCATTGCTCAAAACATGAAATGGTTTAACCCAACTTGGCGGACTTGAAAAACCGACCGATGAAAATATTTTAATAATATCCTGTATTTTGTGCTTATCAGAAATATTGTCGATAACAGAATTATTATCCCATTCCCAATTTTTATGGAAATTATCTGGATATAAATGTTTTAATATTTGAGTTTTACCGGAACCAGAAGGCCCGACAAACACCCCGATATTCCATTTTTTCTCGTTTAGATTTTCATTAAACACCCATTTATGTTCGATGATTTCTTTTAATGGCAAATCAAATATGCTCTCAAGTTGTTTAACCCGAAATGTTTTATTTATTTTGGAACTAACTACAATGTCAACAGTCGGCATGAGTAACCTTTCTCGATTGATTCATCATAAACTTTTTTCTGTTCGGATTCGTCTTTACATTCGATTATTACACTGAATTGAGAATCTGGCAAATTAACATTACCTTCAATTTTTTCTGTTGGTCCTTCGATTATATATTTTATTTCTTCTTCTGATAAAGCGGTTAATTCTAACGGATAATTATTTTGGTCAAGTTCGAGAATAATATCGCCCATTAAAGAATTATTCGTTTCCGCGAGTTCAGCGATTTTATTATCGTTCACTAAAACAGCTAATTCTTCCGATTCACTTTCAAAATCCTGATAAACGACCGGATACTTATCAAGTTTAAGATTATTAGCCGCCATTAAGCGACCATGACCGGAAATAATATATCTTGATAAATTACTCACACATATCGGCCAACGTATGCCATGCTTCTGCATAATCTTGCCGAGCAATTCAATTTGTTTATCCGGATGGATGTTCGGATTCGCTGGATGTGGCTTTAATTTTCCAAGTTCAATTAATTCATCATACTTGCAATGAACTATTACATTATTAATCTTTGTTTTTTCTTCCTGTTTTTTCGCCATAAGTTTTCCTTGTTATTGTACTTTTTCTGATATAGATTCTAAATTTAATCTACTTCTACAACCGAAATTTCTTTTGGGTTTACATATGCCAATATAATAACATTCCGCAAAATTTAATTCTGATATAGGAATTAAAAGATACGACACCCAATCACCTTCTTTTATATTTTCGTGATTAAATCTAACCCTATTATTGAGATTAATAGACTGACCTACATAAACAATATCAATATTTTGCCCCCAAATAAAATATATTCCTGATTTTTCAGGCAAACCATCTCCTAATCCAGTTATTGGCATTCTCTCGTTTGGTACTTTAGGATAATCAGTTGTTAATATTTCTTTTGTTATTACAATTGACGGTTTATTTGAAAGCAATAATAAATCTAATTTCTTTTTTTTAATATATTCATTAACTCTTTCTTCAATATATTTTTTTTCTTCGTTCTCTCTTATTGCCCATAAGATATTATCATCAAGTCTGATAGAAAATAGATTTTCAATTTTATTAATAATATCATCACCATAACAACGTAAAATATTAATTACTTCTTCTACTGGGAGAAAACCATGAGCAATACCTGATATTAAACTTTCCGTAATATCCATTATTATTTGAGTAACTATTTTATTTTCATTTTTATAAATAACACATTCTTCTTTATCCCCCCATATTTCAGAATTTACCCTATCAAATAAATTCTGCGACAAGTCTTTCTTTTTTATATAACCTTCATATATATTTTTATTTTTTCTACATCCCATTTTTATTTTCCTTAACCTTACTTCTTATGTTGTATTTCCATAAACCGTCTCGGCATAAATCTTTGCTTGCCATGACCAT
>CAYOEG010000014.1:0-4214 GCA_964403155.1 uncultured Candidatus Saccharibacteria bacterium | reverse complement strand
TACCCTGATCACACTTCCCGGATTCAATTCTCCCGGAGGCGTTGTGAATGTCATAGACTGAACGAGCACATCACCCCCGACAAAACGGATCAATTCTACAGTGAGATTTTGGCTGATGAGTGGATCATCATCCAGTTCAGCACAAGGTGTAATAACCGTTACCCCTTTGCCGGCGCCTCTGAAAGTGCCGAAAAACTCACGTATTTCAATGAAATTGAGGTGATAAGTTCCCTCCACCAGTTGCACCACCGAACCAGGTCCGGCCGCTTTGGCATTTTCAAATGCCTGAAGGATAGCCGGGGTATCATCACCTCCTCCGGGATTCACCACAAAAACGGCCGGAGAAGATGCGGCTTTCAATCCGACTTCATCTAGTCCGTCAACCCCTGTTTCCGGTTCGCTGCAGGCACACAGCAGGCTTGTGAAAGCTGCCATGAACAAAAATCTGATCAGTGTTTTCATGTTATTAAAGTTTAAAGTTTGACAATAAGGATGATTCATTCAATCCTTACATAAATTTCGGGAAAACGGATGGGGGGTACATAGAAATTTCTGTGCTGAAAGTTGAAGATTTCTAAAGGTTTGTTAAAATTTTTCAGCGATAACTTCAGTTTTTTAAAACCAGATTGAAACTTTTATAAAGGGCTATAAAAGTGAGGAATTGGATTGTGAATTCAATTATTGAGGCAATTCTCCCGAAGCCAGGGCTTTATTGTAATAATCCATTAATCCCATCTTTCTGACGATCTCCAGATACCGGGGTTCAGAACGGAGATATTTATAATCATAAAGTGAAATTATTCTGACCATGTTTTTACCATGCATTTCAAATCCTTTTCCCAGTGACTCCAGTGCCTCCTCCTTCTTTCCCGACATGATCAATATCTGAGCACTTCCCTGATAATGATACCTGGTCAACCAGTGAAGTACTCCGTTCATCCCCTTCTCATTGAAATAAACACGTATGGAATCACCGGAATTCATGTTTGTTTTATATTTGATATCCATCAAATGAGTAAACAATTGCAAGTGTTGAATGGCCTGGGTTATACTGTCCATATGAAAATAACTTTTCCAGATACGATCATATGGTTCAATATAATCCGGATTCAATTCGAGGGCTTTTTTTTCTTCCTCTACCGTCTTCTTAAAATTACCATCATTGTAATAAAGTAAACCACTTGTACTGTATGGAAAGTAAAAGACCGGATCCAGTTCGAGAGCGCGGTTAATGTGGTAACGGGCTTCTCCGCGCCTTCCAAGAACATCCAGCAATTCGGCGTAAACCCAGTGCGCCATATAGTAATCCGGATTCAGTTTAACAGCCAGTGATAGTTCATTTTCAGCTTCCTGCCAGTTCCATTCATGCCAGAAATAAATATTACCCATCAAAACATGGGCTTCCGACAGGGTATTATTCAGTTTAAGCGCTTTCAGGGCACATTTTCTTGCCATTTCATATCCTTCATTTCTCCCGGAATCATACCAATTCCACCAGGAAATGTAGAAATAACCGTCACCCAACCCTGCCCAGGCCAGGGCATAACCGGGATCGGTCTCAACAGCTTCTGTAAAATATTCAATGCTTTTTTCGAATCCTTCCCTGGTCCGTTTATACCAGAAGTGACGCCCTTTTAAATAGAGGGAGTATGCTTCCGCATTCCTTGTAGGACTATCTTCAATCTTTTTGGTTTCTTCCGGTGAAAGAGCAGCTTTCAGTTTATTGGCTACCTGGATGGCAATATTGCTTTGAATAAAGAAAATGTCATCCAACTCCCGGTCGTACGTTTCAGACAGAATATGCCGGTCGCGGCGGGCATCAATCAATTGCATCCTGATCCTTACTTTGTCACTATCCCTTTGTACACTCCCTTCAAGAATGTACCTGACACCCAATTCCCTTGCAATATCTAGAACGCCTTTGGTCGATTGACGGTACTGTTCAACCGAAGTCCTGGAAGTTACGCTGATTGAACTGATCCGGTTCAGGCTGCTGAGGATGTCTTCCATGACCCCATCAGCAAAATACCTGTTTTCAGGAGAATCACTCAGATTTATAAAGGGCAGTACAGCCATGGATATTATTTGGTCTGCATGGCCGGAATTCTTACCCGATTCATTGAAAAATGTAAAGTAACCCAGAAAAGCCAACAGTGCAACTGCGGAAAGAGCAAATAAGGCGATGATGATCTTCCTGCGAAAGGATGGTTTGTTCTTTACTGCTATGGGTGCAATTTTCTCTGCATCAGGTCTGGCATTATCCGCTTCTGCGGACATGGTATCTCTTTTCTTCACTTCACCTGGAGGAAAACCAAAGTATGCATGAAAACATTTATTAAAATAGGTGGCGCTGCCAAATCCTACCTTATAAGCTGTTTCAGAAGCAGTTATGTCACCCTTGCCGAGCATTTCCATCGCCTGACGGAGACGTGCCTCCATGATGAATTGGCTCAACGATTTACCGGAAATCCGGTTCAGCCTGTGACTGATGGAAGATTGGTTGATCCCTGCCAATTTTGCAAGTTCCTTCACCCCGAATTTTTCATCCCCCAGGTTTGCCTCAACTATTTCAGTAAGTTTTTGGATGAACTCATTGTCACTTGTGAGTGCAAGGTTCATAATCTGATTTTACGCAGTTCATGATTATACCAAATATACGAAATAGTAGTGGAAATCGAATAGGCAGAATTATCATATTGTCTGGAAAAAACGGTCAGGAAAACTGGAAGAAACGCACAAAACCTCTTTGCACTTTCATGGTGCGAAATTTATAAAAATATGCACTTAGTTAGTGCGTTTTGATTATTTTTGCTGAAAATAAACTGCAATGGACAAATTACTTGAACAGTCTAAGAAGCTTATAAAAGAGACAGACAGTAGCTTTTTGCGCTACATCTATACTGAGATGAACTGGAAAAATCGAATGATTGGACTTACCGGACCGCGTGGAGTTGGGAAAACTACTTTGGTTTTACAGCATATTAAAAAGAACCTGAATCCTTCGGAGACGCTTTATGTAACAGCTGAAGATTTTTATTTCGCCGACAATAAGCTGATTGATTTGGCTGGTACTTTTGTAAAACATGGTGGAAAATATCTATTTATTGATGAAATTCATAAATATAAAGACTGGGCTAAGGAACTGAAGTTAATTTACGATTATCACTCCGAATTAAATGTGGTATTTACCGGTTCGTCTGTCCTGGATATTAATAAAGGAGCTTCAGATTTAAGTCGCAGAGTTGTAATGTACAGTATGCAAGGTTTGTCTTTTCGGGAGTATTTACAACTTTTCCATCAAATATACCTTAAGACGTATTCTTTAGAGGAAATCTTGAACTTTAAGGTGGAAACGCCTGAAATCCCTCATCCGCTTCCCTTGTTTTCAGACTATTTAAGACGAGGTTACTATCCTTTTTCATTGGAAGAAAATTTTGAACATAGGCTGCAGCAAATCGTGATCCAGACGTTAGAAACAGATATTCCATTATATGCCGGAATGAATGTTTCTACAGGAAGGAAATTAAAGCATTTGTTGGCCATTATTGCGAAAAGTGTACCGTTTAAGCCCAATATGATTAGTATTGCCAGCGCACTTTCGGCGAGCAGGAATAATATTGCAGATTATTGCCTGTATATTGAAGAAGCCGGAATGATTGCTCAACTAAGGGATGCAACCGGAGGAATAAAAGGATTGGGTAAAGTGGATAAAATTTACTTAGATAATACTAATCTGATTTATAGTTTAGCAAAAGATAATTCAAATACCGGAAATATCAGAGAAACATTCTTTTTGAATCAGCTTAGAGTAAAATATGATGTAACTGTATCTCCAATTGCTGATTTTTTGATTGGTGATTACACTTTTGAAGTAGGTGGAAAGAATAAAGGGCAGAAACAAACTCAAGGCGTTGATAAGGCCTTTATCGTAAAAGATGACATTGAGTTTGGATTTTTGAACACAATTCCCCTCTGGCAGTTTGGATTAACCTACTGATTGTGAAAGGCGTCAAAATAATCGAAAAAAGAACCCAAATTTGTCTCCATCCCAATCTGGAATTTCCACCATTTTTCCCCATTTTCCCCCTGTTCTCTGGCAGAATTCTGGCAAAAAGAAAAGAGTCACAGAATTTGACTTCTGTAACTCTTTCATCTTCAGAGTGGAGAATATCGGAATCGAACCGATGACCTTTTGACTGCCAGTCAAACGCTCT
>CAYOEG010000013.1:0-4934 GCA_964403155.1 uncultured Candidatus Saccharibacteria bacterium | reverse complement strand
AAATAGAAAAAATGCCTTGTAAATGTGGCAATCCAAATACAGAAATGCACCATCCGGATTATACACAGCCATTAAAAGTCGAATGGTTATGTAGGGATTGTCATTTAGAATTACACATGGTAAATACTAATATTTAATATTTTAGTATGAAATTAGTATATGAATAACCGGGAGTTGAAATGAAGTTTGTGTTTATGATAATTTTAAGTATTCTAATGTTACCATGTTTTGTAATTGGTATTTTATATTCAACTGTAAAATTTGGATTTAGTGCTGGTTATGAGTGCATGGAAAATTATTTAGATAATTGCGTTGAACATATAAAACATGATTGATATTGCCCAATTCAACAAAGCTAACGTATTAGCAAGTATTGTTAAGGAGGATTTCTTTGAATTCGTCAAAGAGTTCTGGGATGTCGTGTGTGCCGAAACCCCGATATGGAATTGGCACATACGATATTTATGTAGTTTGCTTCAAGATTTGGCAATAAAAGTAAGGAGAAAAGAGCAACTTGGTTATGATTATTTATTGATAAATATTCCACCGGGCAGTACAAAAAGTATAATCATATCAATTATGTTTCCGGCTTGGGTTTGGACATGGTGGCCGTCTGCTTCATTCGTGGGCAGTTCGCACGATTATAAGTTAGCGGTTAGAATGTCGAGATTAAACCGAGCGATAGTTAAATCACCAATGTATCAAGAAGCATTTCCAGATACACAAATCATAGACGACCAAGATACTAAAGGTGAATTTGTTAATATTAAAAAAGGCGAAAGAATGTCAGTCGGTGTTGAAGGTAACATCACAGGCAGGCATGGTGATTTTGTATTTTGTGACGACCCATTAAATCCAAAAGGTGCAAGAAGCGAAGCCGAACTTGAAACAGCAAACCAATTTATTACTGAAACATTAAGAAGCCGTAAAAAAGACAAATTAAACGTACCTACATTGATAGTAATGCAAAGACTTCACCAAAACGACCCTACTGGTATGTTGCTCGAAAAATTCGCTAAAGACGTTAAACTTATTTGCATACCAGCAGATTTAACTAAAGGCAATGTTAGTCCGCCCGAATTAGTTAAATATTACATAGACGGTCTTATGGACCCGTTAAGAATGCCTAAATCATATCTGGATAAAGAACGGCTTGTTGGGGATTTTTATTTCGCAGGTCAATTTCTACAAAATCCAGTGCCGCTCGGCGGCGGCATGTTCAAAACCGAAAGAATAAATATTGAAGAATCATTGCCAAAAGAATGGACGAAGGTTGTAAGGTACTGGGACAAAGCTTGCCTTATCAGTGATACACAAATAACAACCCAATATGGTATAAAAAAAATAAAAGACGTTAAAAAAGGCGATTATGTTTTAACTCGTAATGGATTAAATGAAGTAAAAGATTGTTGGGTGGCTAAAGAAACAAATAGTTTAACTTCATTATTACTGTCTGATAATCGTTTTATAACCGGAACATCCGACCATAAAATATTTTCTCAAAAAAGATATTGGATTGACCTGCAAAATATGATAAAATCAGATAAATTAATATTTGATAATGAGGTTATAAAATGCCAAGACCTAAAAATCCAGAGTTGGACGCAATCTATTTTCAAGGAAGAAGATACGCAAGATATAAAGGGAAAAGCCTTACCAAAAGAAGATATTACTATTGCAACGAATGGGATTCAAAAAACAAAAGAAACGTTTACCGAAGTTTGCATAGAGACATATGGGAATATTATAACGGACCCATACCCAAAAGTTGTCATATCCACCACAAAGACGAAAACTGGGATAATAATAACATTGAAAACCTTGAATGTTTACAGCCGAGTCAACATAGAAAATTACACAAAGACAAATTGCCGTTTAGAACTTCTTTCGCAAATCCAGAACATCGTAAAAAAACACTTGAAGCTTTACGGCGTGCAACAGCAATACTCAAAGAATATCATTGCCAAGATTGCGGAACAATTTTCTATGCAAAAAGTTTTAAGGCTCAAGTTTGCTTGCAATGCAGGAAAGTCCGTGATGGTTTACGACATAAGCGTAAAAGGGAAGAAAGAATTCTTCGCAAACGGAATATTGGTACATAATAGCACAAAAGATGGTGGTTGCTATACAGTTGGCACAAAACTTGGATTTAATTGCGATGGTAAGGTATGGATAATGGATGTTAAGCGAGGGCAATGGGACGCTTCGGCTCGTGAACAAATTATAAAACAAACTGCCGAAATGGATGGTAAAAACGTTATTATTGGAATCGAACAAGAAGGAGGTTCAGGTGGTAAGGATTCAGCCGAAGCTACTGCCAGAAATTTAATGGGTTTCAAAGTCAGGTTAGACAAACCAACCGGAGATAAAGGATTACGAGCAGACCCATTTGCTACGCAAGTCAATGCTCATAACGTAAATATGCTCAAGGCAGAATGGAATGACGCTTATATTAACGAATTAGCTTATTTCCCCGATAGCACGTATAAAGACCAAGTGGATGCTTCAAGTGGTGCGTTTAAGATATTAAATCAAAAAGAATTAATTGTGGGAGTTTGGTAAAATGTTTATATTTGGTTATATAGCTGTTTGGGGATGGTGTTATAGTAAAGCTGATAAATTTTGCCATTGGTCGTATAGATTATTATATTGGTTTGAAAGAAAAAAAGTCTTTGTAAATTAAAAAATACTAATATATTATTAAATCGTTATTATTCAGGATTTGTTTTGGATGGGCGTGGAAGGCATTTTAATTATGAACAAAATAATAGCCGATGGTATTGAGGAATAAAGAAATGGCAAAGAAGATAACAGGCAATACAACCCGAAAATTAACCGCAAATCAAGAAGTCAAATTACTTAAAGAGCAATTAACATTACTGCAATCTTTCGCTTCTAATGAAACGTTCACAATGAGACGTGAATTATTGAATCAGTTATTAGGTGCAAAGCGTGATGTCGATTCTTCTTGCGGTTATCCATTGAATATTACTACCGAAGATTATCAAACCATGTTCGACCGTCAAGGTTTAGGCACAAGAATAGTAGAATTATGGCCGGAAGAATCGTGGAAACAGAATCCAGATATTTACGAAACCGAAGACGTTGATAACGAAACAGAATTTGAAAAGGCGTGGGAAGAATTATTAAAGCGTCTGCCGATTTGGAATATGTTATGCCGTGCGGATATATTAAGCGGCATATCTCAATATGGTGTTATCTTTTTGGGTATTGACGATGGGCTTGAATTATCAGAGCCGGCTAACGGAATAAACGAAAAAGGTGAGCAAGTTGGTCAATTAACAAATAATACATTGTTATACGTTCAACCATTCAGTGAGTATTTTGCAAAGATAGACAAATACGAAAAGGATAGAACGAATCCAAGATACGGTTATCCGATAAGCTATAAAATCAAATTCGATACTGAAGGTAAAGGTTCAAACGAAGAAATAGAAGTTCATTGGACAAGAGTAATTCATCTTGCCGATAATCGGTTAAATAGTGAGATATTTGGCGTTCCAAGATTAAAACGAGTTTATAACAACTGTTTAGATGTTAAAAAAATATCAGGCGGTTCTGGTGAAATGTTCTGGCGTGGCGGCTTTCCGGGTTATTCATTTGAATTATCACCGCAAGCACAAGAAACAAATCCATCCGGAATGACTGATACTCAAAAGACTGAATTAAAAGAGCAAATGCGTCTTTACGCCGAAGGATTACAGCGAATGTTGTTCTTGGGTGCTATTACTATGAAAGACCATGCTCCGCAGGTTGCAGACCCGTCAGGACACTTAGATTGGCATATAAAACTAATTGCCCTTGCTCTTGGCGTACCATATAGGATATTATTGGGTACGGAAGAAGCGAAACTTGCTGGTTCGCAGGATAAAACCGCATGGAATGAGAGAGTAAATCGCCGTAGATTAAATTATATAAATGGCATGGTATTAAGACCATTCATTGACAGATTGATTTATTTGGGATGTTTGCCACAACCAGTAGAATACTTTATCGAATGGCCGCCAATAGATTCACCTACTGAAAATGAGATTGCAGATACAGCCGTTAAAATGACCGATGCTCTTTCAAAATATGCCGCAGGTGAAGTTTATCGGTTCTTCCCACCGAAAGAATATTACACAATGATATTGAAATTAACGCAGGAAGAAGCAGAAGCAATTGACAAGGCGGCGTTTGAGCAGGAAGCGATATTAGCACTGGAAGAAAAAGACAATCCAGACGATAATAATAACGATGATAACAGCAATGATAACAATGATAATAACAGTGATATGAAATAAGGAGAAATATATGATATGTTGTGGAAAAGTAGTTGAATCAAATTACTGTCCAGATTGTGGTAAAAAAATAAAGAGCAATGATGTTTTAGATGATATTTTAGAACATATTCGATTTGAATTAAAAAAACATGTAAGAAGAAAAGAAAAAATTGAAAATAATATTGTAGAACCTTATAGAAATGAAATACCAAAATTAGATATATGGATAAAAAAATGGAAGGCATGGGAAAACGAAATTATTACAGCTAAAAAAAATAAAAATAAGGTTAGCCAAGAAAATAATGGTGATATTAAATAATTAAGGAGCAAAAAATGAATTATTATTATGTAACATACGAAGGAAGTGACAGTAAAGGTGTAACTTTTAGAGATGATACAGGATTCAAGGGTACTGAGCTAAGTTTAATTGAATTTCTTCAAAGAAGAGAATTAATATTGTTAAATTGTATTCCTATCACTGAAAACACATATAATATTTGTAGAAATAAAACTATATGGAAATAATTAATATTAAATAAACTTTTTTTGCCTAATCGGGGAGTCGAGTAACCGCCCCGTAAAAGACTCTCCGGTATTTTATGAGATTATTAAAATTACAATGTGTTAACTGTAAATCACCATTGTCAATAT
>CAYOEG010000012.1:0-8859 GCA_964403155.1 uncultured Candidatus Saccharibacteria bacterium | reverse complement strand
TATTAAATAACAATTCCCTGGGTGAACTAGAATATTGAACACAAATCACTCAAATGTTAAAATACTTCCCAAGATGACACTAAAAGAAGTTCTTAAAATCACAAATATCATGTCCATGTTCTATGGTGCATTCCTGTTGCGTATAGATGAAGACGGCAATATCCTTAACGTACTAATAAACACAAAAAGAGAAGTGGACATATCCAAAGCAAAGACAGTCTACAACCTATTCTCTCCCAAAGAACGTGCTAGAGTAATGCGCGCATTGGCAATGGGACCACGAGCTAAGAAGAAATACATGGAATTGGATGAACAATTCGCAACCGGAGAATTTGTAGATGTAGATGTTGCCCCATACGATAACGAACTATACATGTTCATATCATTCTTTAAATCTAACCGAGATCGAGAAATCGAATATGACAGATACGTAGAAGGATTACTAAACCTCTCAGAAAAAGATCCTTTGACACAAATATATAATAGACATGGTCTCTTTGAAAGAATGCACAAACTAATATCATTCAGTGATCCAGAAAAAAGAATAGGAATCATATTTGCAGATATGGACAATCTGAAAAAGATAAATGATACATACGGACATCCAGCAGGAGATGAAGCCATACTCTCTGTTGTAAAAATTTTGGTATCTACAGTAAGACAAAGAGATATCGTTGCAAGAATAGGTGGAGATGAATTCGCCATAATCGTGGAAGAGATATCTGGAAGCAAAAGCACAGCATATGGACTATCCAAGAGGTTAATAGAGGAATTCGAAAAACAAAGCAAAGATAATACAACCACAGTATCTATCGGTGTGCATATATTTAAAATAGGGGATTTGCTAAATGAATCTCAAAGTACAGACGAATTTGAAAAAGTCTTCTACAATCAACTTAAGAAAGCAGACACTGCAACATATTCTGCTAAACTGGCAGGAAAAAATCAGCTAAAAGTATCTGATGAATTTAGCAATTTCTATAAATTGGAATCTAAAGCATCCAAGTAATCTTCCTTAGGTCTCAAACCAACCAAAGTATCAACTACCTCTCCATTCTTTATTACCAAAACCGTAGGAATACTCATAACCATATATTTCTCTGCAGTAGACCTCTCCTCATCCACATTCACCTTTCCAACCTTCGCCTTCCCCTCATACTCATTAGCAATATCCTCAATAACTGGACCTAAGGACATACAAGGACCACACCATGGTGCCCAGAAATCCACCAAGACCACACCCTCGTAATTTAAAACCTCGTCTTGAAACGTATCATCTGTAAAATGTAGTAAACTCATTGTAGTAATATTAACAACTTAAAAAGTATTGGAATAGTGCGTATTCTCGATATTCCTAGTATAATTATACCATGCTCAGAATAGACATAAATCAGAAAAAAGAAGAAGCAATTGAAAAAGCAGTAACCATACTTAAAGATGGTGGCCTTTTAATATTCCCTTGCGAAACCTGTTATGGACTTGGATGTGATGCTACAAATCCCAAAGCATTGGCAAAGCTTTTAGAATACAAAAAATTCAGAGGATCAAAACCAATCTCCATAGCAGTAGCAAACAGAGAGATGGCAGAGCAGTATGTAGAGATAAACGAGATGGCAGAGAATATATATGACAACTACCTCCCAGGACCAATCACAGTAATATCCATGAGTAAAGGAGAACTCGTACCACCAGTAGTATCTGTACAAGGAGCAGTAGGAGTCAGAGTCCCAGACTATCCATTCCTCACAGAAGTAATCAAAACATTTGGAAAACCAATCACTGCAACCTCTGCTAACATGTCATACAAATCTGCGCCATACAACATTGATCAGTTAATAAAGGATTTACCATTAAAGAGTCAGAAATTAGTAGACCTCATATTAGATGCAGGTACATTGCCACAGAATCCACCTTCTACAGTATTAGATACCACTATGAATCAACTCTCTGTATTAAGACAAGGCAAGTTGGAATTTGAAAATGCATTAGTAAAAAACAAAAAAATAGAATCAAAAAACACAAAACTAACCGAAGAAACCATAGCTTTAGGTAAGGAATTTACAGATATGTATCTTAAAGAGGACAAACCCATTGTAGTAGCATTAAGTGGGGAGTTAGGTGCTGGAAAGACGCAGTTTACCAAGGGTATTGCTCAGAGTCTTGGTGTAAAAGAAATTGTAAATTCTCCTACATATACCATCATCAATGAATATTCTTACGAAAGAGATGGAAAGAGGGTATTAGCCCATATGGATACATGGAGATTAGAAGGTGATGAATTAGAAAAATCAGGATTGATCCAACATCTTGAACATGGAGATATTGTAGTAATCGAATGGGCAGACAAGTTCTATCAAGAGATTGCTGCATTGTGTGACAATATGGATATCCCTATGTACAAGGTAGTTGTTAAGTATATATCATTGGAAGAAAGGAGTATTGAAATATATGAAGCATAGTGAGCCAATTATAATTGCATTTGATACCAGTTGTGATGATACATCTGTGGCTATCCTTGAAGGTCGTAAGGTGCTCTCCAGTGTTGTATCTTCCCAAGTAGAGATACATGCACAATGGGGTGGTGTAGTACCTGATATAGCTCGTAGGGAGCATGAAAAGAATATCCCAATGGTATATGAAGAGGCGCTTAGAAAGGCCAAGATGAAGATTGAGGATGTGGACTATGTTGCTGCTACATATGGGCCGGGATTAGCCATAGATCTGGAAGTAGGCTTGGCATTTGCTAAGGATTTAGCTATTAAATACAACAAACCATTTGTACCAGTTAACCATATGGAAGGGCATATGTTCTCTGGACTATCTCTCAATACAAAGGGGAAAGGCTTAGTAGAGGCTAATATGTCTAATATAGAGGAGTTGTTTCCTGCATTAGCATTATTAATCTCAGGTAAACATACGGAATTAGTACTTGTAGAAAAGATTGGTAGTTACAAAAAACTTGGAGAGACATTAGATGACGCCGTTGGAGAGGCTTTCGACAAGGTTGGTAGAATTCTTAACTTTGGTTATCCTGGTGGTCCAGTGGTATGTGAATTTGCAAAGAAGGGTAAGTGTGGAGTTATTAAGTTTACTGTCCCTATGAAGCAGAGTGGGGATATGAATTTCAGCTATTCTGGTTTAAAGACAGCTGCCTTGTACAAGACAAAAGAGTTGAGAGAAGAGGGTAAGCCAGACAAGGTATGGGTATATGATTTCTGTAGAGGATTTTTAGATACCATAATTGAATCTTTAAATCTTAAATTAAATATGGCCTTAGAGAAGAATCCTGAGGTTAAGACTTTATTTGTAGGTGGTGGGGTTTTTAATAGCGAAGAGATTGTTAGAAAAATAGGGGCTACGGCTAGATCCTATGGATTAAAATATATATATTCTGAAGGAGAGTACAGGGGGGATAACGCGGGGATGATTGGGGTAAGTGCGTATTTTAATATACTTGATGGTAAGTATATTACTGACGTGGATGAGATTAAGAAGGTGGATAGGGACCCTAGATTAAGTCTTTAACAATTTCTTTACTATGTATACTACCTCGTTATCAAAGATAATCTGAGAATATATATATCCTAATTCTTTCAATATGCTTTCAAAATTTTGTGTATAATTTGATAACATACCTACATTTTTCCCGGAAAGAGATCGAGTAGGGAAGGAGACTATAAAATATCGAGTGTTTATTCTTTTCAATAAATCGATACTTGAATCTTTTCTTTGTTCTTCTAACACAGGGAGAAGTTTGAGCATTAAAACTACATCATAGATCTGGCTATCTTCTTCAAACGCATCTCTTACTTCAGCATTGAATTGAATATGTGGGAAATTTGTACGTACATATATATTTAAAAACTTTATCTCTGGCAAATATATATCATATGCGAAATATTGAGTACCAGTTGGGAGATTCATTTGAGGGATATTAATAGGGTTTAAACCACAGCCAAAATCAGCAATTTTTAATATCTCTCCAGCTATCTTTTCAAATATTTGTTTGTAATATTCTTCTACAAAAGCCTGTCTTTCATTGGTGGAGTTATGCACAGTTATTAATTTCTTAATATCTTGCTGTGTGAGATTCTCCCATTTAATCTTCTGTTTGAAGAAAGCTCCCCAGACAATATGTAGTTCTTTTTTTACATATTTAAGAATCTCTTTTTCTTTTTTAAATCGTTTGATGCCTTCGTCTATTAAGCGATTAATTGTAAATGGTGATATTTGAGAATATTCTGAGGATTTTATGATTTGTTCGAATATTCTTTCTTTTCCCATTATCTATTTTTTAGAATCTCTTCAATATTTAATAGTCTATTATATTTTGCTAATCGCTCTCCTCTATCAGGTCCACCAAACTTACATTGTTGTGCAGGAGTACCTACTACTAAGTCTGCAATCATATCATCATTGGTCTCTCCTCCTCTATGAGAGATTATTGCTTGCATATTATTATCGACTGTTAATCTAATGGCGTCTAATGTTTGTGATACAGTACCAATTTGATTGAGTTTAATAATGACGCTGTTTACACTCTTCTCATCTATTGCTCTTTGTATTCTCAATACATTTGTAGTAAGCAAATCATCCCCTACGATTTGATATTTCTCTCCATTTCTTTGCATAAAGGTATTCCAAGCATTCCAATCTTCTTGATCAAATATATCTTCTACTGAGAATATTGGATATTGTGAATACCATCCTTCCTGTAATTTCATCCATTCTTCAGAAGTTAATACTTTGTTTTCTCTATGTAATTGATACTTACCATCTTTGTAAAATTCCGATGCAGCTGCATCTATAGCTATTTCAAACTTACCATCATATCCTGCTTTAGATATGCCTTCCATTATGATATCAAAAGCTTCTTTGTTACTCTGTATCTCTTTTGGAGCATATGCACCCTCGAATCCTACTCCTGTAGAATATCCCTTTTTGAGTAGTATCTCCTTTATTTTGTGAAATATATCTGCTCCTGCACTAAAAGCTTCGGAGAATGATTCAAATTGATCCATCTTTGGAGCTACCATGTATTCTTGAATGTCTGTTGCCCATTCTCCATGTTTACCACCTTCCAGTACCAATATTAATGGTCTCGGCATTTTGAATTTGTCCGTGGAATATTCTTTGTCCCAATATATCATTCCAAAGTATTCATAGAGTTGTAATCCTAATGCATTGGCTGTAGCTCTACAGAATGCCATTGAACATGAGAGTAGGGTATTACCTCCTAGGTTACTTTTTTGTTCTGTCCCATCTAATTGATTTAGAAAATCATCAAATTCTTTCTGGCTTGTAAAATCTTTTTCCTTTATAGCTTCTGCTATTGTTGTATTAACATTGTTTACTGCTTGAGATACATTTCCATCTCCATCTCTTAGTTCTAATACTTCATTAATACCAGTAGATGCTCCTGATGGGACTTCTCCAGTTCCTTTATCTCCGCTCCATAGTTCTATCTCTGTAGATATGGTTGGTATTCCTCTTGAATCAAGTATTTGTCTCGCATGGATGGTTTTAATTTTCATATATTCTTGTGATCTATATTATCTGTCTATTGTAGCAGAGGAGAGGATAATTGTCTTTAGAGTGGTTGTTTGATAGAATATCTGTGCTGAGCCGAGGTGGTGAAATTGGCAGACACGCTACCTTGAGGTGGTAGTGGAAGTAAAATTCCTTGCAGGTTCAACTCCTGTCCTCGGCATATGGTTATGGACGACTAGCTCAGCTGGTTAGAGCATCTCGTTTACACCGAGAAGGTCATAGGTTCGATCCCTATGTCGTCCATTTTTATGATTATGATATATTGAAATACTCATTCTTAGTTTCAGGAGAATATTTATTGTTTACATCTTCCACCAAGTTTATGAATTTCTCCTCAAGGCGAGGATTGTAATCTCTAAAATAGGCAAGTCCATATGCATAATTTTCAATCTTGAGTAGGGTATTATGACAACGTATTTGTGTAGTTTTCGTCCCCCCAGGATCTGAACGAACTTCAGGTAGTTCATCATATATCTTTCTTAAACAATCTTTAGATAATATATCCTTTGTAGAAATATGTTCCCCAGAGTTTTGTTTTGTAAGTTTGGTTAGACCTTCTGATGACAATATGTAAAACTTCTCATCATAATCAGAGTCATTGTAAGGTCTAAGGACAGAAAGTGCAGAATGATTTGGTAGCGGAACGATTGTAAAAGCGTATGGATATATAGTACGCATTTCTACCATCGTATGTACGTTATCTATTATTCTTCTTGCATTTAGTTCTTTTAAGAGTGACATACCCTAAAAGTATACACTATGGGGCGCCGAGAAGGAACAGTTGCAAACTTGGGATATCAAGGAAAATGGTATAAGAATTATGCAAGTGATTAATTAAACTCTTTCATCCACTCTTCCATCTGCCCACTTCCTGCCATTACTAAATCCTTTAATGTTTTTCCTTCTTGCTTTGCTTTCCCTGTCTGTTTCTCCCATATATATGATCCAACGTGATAACCAACCCCTGTGGCTCTTGTGATACCAAGTCTAAAAGCTTCTTCGAGACTGTTATTCTCTAAAATATCTTCTAGATCCTTGGTAGAGAAATTTATATATTTTTTTGTTAAAAATGAATTTAAAAGTTCTTGCTTTTGGTTTTCATCTGTATTTGCAAACCACTGTTTAATTGCAGAGATCCAGAAAGGGGCATCTTGAACAATCTCTTTGTGATATTGTGTGTCTGGATTCTCCATATATTTTGCTAAACCTTCTTCCCATAGAAAATCATAAATCCAATGTTTATATGATTTCTCAATAGTCGGCGGCCTTACACCTAATTGCCCTAAAAAGATATGTGTAGATTCGTGTGCTGTCATCTCCCGAACTCTTTTACATGGTTTTCCCTCTCCCTCCTCGAAGGCCCTAAAAAGATTGATTGCACAACCTTGCCCAAAGAGAGCTGTTGCTCCTTTGCTTATAGGCATGTAAAGCAAGAATTTTGGGAAAGGTTTTATACGAGTCTCAGGATTAATAGTTTGGGCATCCTCCACTCCAAGATTTACAGCTTTTACTATTTCGTCAATGTCGTAACGTTCTCTAATGCCATTTAATTCGTAAAGAAGAGTCTCTCTTCCTCTTCTGATGATATCTCTTTCAAACGAATATCTCTGATCAAAAGTATTTAAGACATTTAAAGTCTCATCTGGAATTGGAGAATTATTTTGAATATAATTTTGAATTGATGGCGTTAAATCATAAATCCCTGGCCTGAATTCAATATCTTGGAGATCTAGGTCTTCGCGTCCTGTATTATCCGTTTGCATATATACAGTCTAATATATTTTTACAAATATCTAAAATGCATGTGCATAAATTTCTGTAAAAGTGATATATTAATATATATAACTTAGAGATATCTAAATATATGAAGTTTGAAACTGTCCTAATGATAGTAATAGGGAGCATATTGTTAGGAGTATTGGGAGGATTTGCTGCTAGAAGCATATGGATAGGTATCGGACTGCCAATCGTCTTAATAGTCTTAGGTATTATGTGGTTAGCTACAAGGCCTGCCAAACAGGAACAACCAGAAGAAGAGGTCAAACCAGAACCAGAGAAACCAAAACAAGAATAGTATGTCTGAATATTACAATACAAACACAACAGACCCCAAAGATGAATTATTATCCCATGTAGATGACAACGATATTGTTATAGATGGTATTTGTAGGGAAGAATGTCATAATGGTACTACCAAACCATGGCATAGAAATGCTCATGTATATATTGTTGATTCTCAAGGTAATCTGTATTTAACACGTAGGTCTAATACGAAGGATACATCTCCTGGTGGTTTGACTGTGACAACTGCAGGGCATGTAAGATTGGATGAGGATCCAGAATTAGGTGCTGAGAGAGAGTTGAAGGAAGAATTATGTTTAGACGTAGATATTCATTTTGTTAAAAAATACAAAGTAGACTATGGTTTTGAAAGAGAATATATATATGTATATTTTGGTAAGACAGATCAAATACCACAGATAGGGAATGAGGAGGTAGGAGAGATATTTAAAAAAACACTAGTTGATGTCATAGAAGGTATTAAGGATGGATCTTTGGTATTATCTCCTGGTGCTCGGGATGTTATACAGATGTTAATTAAGGATAATCTTCTAAAATCGGAATTGTTCGTCTAATTTAATTGTATATTTAAAGTTATGCTACTTTACATCACGGGTAATCAACACAAGATAGAGACGGCAAATGATCATCTCAAACCTTTTGGTGTTTTGGTGGAGGGTATGAAAATTGAAGGCATTATTGAACCTCAAGAAAATGATATCGTAGAAGTATCAATATCTAAAGCAAAACAAGCCTTTCAACAGGTTAGGAAACCTTTGATTGTAAGTGATGCTAGCTGGATGTTTAGTGCTTTAAAGGGTTTTCCTGGACCATATATGCATGATGTGAATAATTGGTTTGAACCTAGCGATTTCCTTAACTTGATGAAGTGGAAAGAGAATAGGGAAGTTATACTTAGGGAATGTGTTACATATATTGATGAAAATCAATTTAAGACATTTGTATGTGATAGCAAAGGAGTTGTTCTGGAGGAAGCCCAAGGAGAAGGTACTTCTTTGGACCAAATTGTCTCTTTCAAGGAGGATATGAAATCTATGGCTCAATGTGAGAATGAAGGGATCTTAAGAATCCCTCAGAATGAATTGTGGGATGAAGTAGGAGAATGGCTAAAGGAGAATAACAGACATTAGTGTCTACTCAGAGCAGGTAAGAATAGGGTATAATCTCATTGATATGGACGATTAGCTCAGCTGGTTAGAGCATCGCATTCACATTGCGGAGGTCATT
>CAYOEG010000011.1:2555-9206 GCA_964403155.1 uncultured Candidatus Saccharibacteria bacterium | reverse complement strand
GCCCCCGCTTCAACGGCGGTCAGGGTGATGTCCGCATTGTCTGCGGTCATGTCCACCGCCAGGGTGGCGAACGCCCCGTCCACCGGGACGCCCACGACCGGAAGGGCCAGCAGAAACAGCCGCAACTCGCCCCTGTCGTTGAGTAAGCCCACGATCTCGCCGTCATCATCATAGACAAACGGCAGGCCCGCATACTTTTTCTGATACCCCATGATCTAACCTCCCGAGCCCAGACCGGGCGTGTTGTACCCCGAGAACATATCGATTGCTGAAGTCAGCGCCGTATCCCCGCCAGTGGGAGACTGCGCCAGATTCTTGACCGCCTTGCTCTCCTGCTCCATCAGATCAGCCTGCTGCGCGGCCGCCGCCTGCTTCGCACGTTCCTGCCGGATGAGCGCAACCTGTTCGCCGGGGACGACCAGATGCGGGTCGAGACCGAGCATATCGGCATACTGATCCGCCCAGGTGTCGCTGTCGAACTTGTCGAGAACATCGGGCTTGAACTGTGCGACGGCCCCGAGGTTACCGACGAATCGATCAACGCTGTTAGCGCCCACGGCCCGCTGAGCCTGAGCCAGCATGGAAATGAACTCCACGTTGAGTTCGACGCCATTGAGATCCTCCGGCGGGGGAGGCAGTACCCCAGCCCGCAGCAAATTGCTGAACGTGATTTCGATCAGAGGATCCAGCAGCTCGTTGTGCAGCCGCTCCAGCACCGGCCCGAGCATCAGGAGCTTCTCCTCATGACGCTCGGCCACTTCTGTCGCCGTCATGCGCGTGTCGGTCGCATTCGCCAGCATCAGAAACAGGTCCGCGTAGAACGCGCTCCGCACCCGCTCCCTGACGTCCTGGATGTCGGCCAGCAGATGGCCGAGGTCGATCCGCACGTCGAAGGCGGATTTGATGCCACCGGTCGGGTTGGCGGGATCGACATAGCTGACCCCGCCCGGGAGGATGTTGACCTCGCTGTTCTTCAGCGACATCGGCACCTGGAGCGGAGGCCGCACCATGTAATCGATCCCCTGTGCCTTGCGGAACTGCTCGTGCTGGAGCTGCCTGATATCACCCAGGGCTTCCATCCCCGGGCTGTTGCCGTAGATGTCTCCGCCGGAGACGCTCCATCGCGGACAGAGGGCGGGGAACTCGAGGAAGCCGGACTCCCGCAGGCACTCGTTCTCCTGGCTCGCCTTCTCGAAGTAGACGCTGCGCCAGGGCATATTCTTGTTGTCCTTCTTGCGGATGTCCCGGTCCTTGCGCGGCTCGATGACATGGACCAGGGGCACCCAGGTGCCGAGCGCCCCCGTGTCGTAGAGGCGTTTGACCGTGGCGCTGCAATTCTCGTATCCGAACTCTTTGACGATCTCGCCCACCGTCCGCTCGAACTCCCGATAGAGCGTGTCCACCCGGCCCTCAAAATTGGTCGCGATGGCGTACTCCCCGCACGTCATGGAGTAGCCGTGGATCACGGTGTCGTAATTGGGCGTGACCACGGTGGCGGCCGTCCCGAAGGCGGCCAACTCCTCGTACATGGAGTGGAGCGCCCGATAGGTATTCGATTTCTGGAACACCCTCTGCATGAGCGCCGTGGTGTCGGCCAGCCACAGCTTCACCGGGTGGAACGTATTCAGCTCGGGATCGCTCGTGGCGAGCCGGAACCACGGCCGGGCAGGCGAGGTGGCGCCCGACATCATCCCGGCCCCCAGGACACGCAGGGCGCGGGTGCCGGTGTTGTCGTAGATGTCGTTATGCCGCTTCTCGCCCCGGTTGCGATCGGACGTGAAAAACCGGCCGGAACGCGGAAGCAGCACCCGGCTGATCTCTTCCCAGTGCGACATCCACGATGATCGCTCCTGGGTGAGTTCTGTCAGCCGATTGAGCAGCTTGTCCCTTTTCGGGGAGTCCTTCACGTCCGCCATATCGGCCCCCTAGGAAACCAGATGCAGATACACGTCGCCCTTCGCGCCCACGACCGAGTTCGAGGAGATCTTGACCGTCAGATCGCCCGTGATCGGAACAGCCATCGGGATCGATCCCATCGCGGCGTACTTCATCTCGGTGGCCGTGGCCGAGCGGCCAGCGCCCCCGCCCTCAAGCAGATCACACCCTTCCGCATTCTCGACCGCGACCTTGTAGTTAGCGGAGGGGGCAACGGTGCCGTCGGGATCAGTCTGAACAGAGTACAGCATGAACCGGTTCTTGTAGGGGGCCATGCTGACCGGCATATTGACCACCGCCCCAAGCGCCCCGGCTGTCCATGAAAGTTTGATCGTTGCGATGTCCATTTGATCCCCCTATCCGAGAAGTGAGGTGCGCCCCAGGGAGGTGTTATTCACACCCGTAGGGCCGGTGAGCATCGTGGATCCTATTCCACCCTTCGCGGCCGCCTGGGATGCGGCCAGGATGGCGTTCAGATTCGGAGCCTTTTGATTCTTGGCGTTGGCCGCCTGCTCGGCTTTCTTCTGCGCTTCCTTCTGCCGGGCCGCCGCGCTCATGCTCTGCTTGATTCCGACGGCCGTGCCCGTCGCGGCCGTTGCCGCGCTGATTAAGGACATGATTGCCGCAAACCCAAGTTCGATTCCCATGTCACAGCTCCTTTACGGCTCCGAAGGTTTTGAAACCCATCAGCTTCCAGTACCGCAGCCTGACGGGATCGTACTCCGCGGCCGTTGCAATCGTTGCGCACCCGGCATCCCTGCACTCGTTCTGGATCCGCTCGAACAGCCTCTGCGCCTCATGAACGGCCTCCGGTGTGGCCTGCTGCATCTCGTGGTGCAGCTCCGCGTGATCACCCCGCTTCCGCCATCTGGCGGAAAGGACGGGGGCACCGTCGCGAGTCACCTCGTAACAATGCCACCCGCCCCGCAAAAAGGAGATCACGTCCATGCAAAGGCATCCTACCCCGGAAAACTGTAGGAACGGTTACGGGTTCTAGCGCAGGGCGTCGTAGGGGTTGTAGTCCTGGAGGGAGGGAGGCCCGAGCGGAGCGACCCGCCGGGGGGCCACAGGCATCGCGTAGGTGAGCGCCAGAGCGTCAGCGATGTCAGGCGATGCGCCCCCGGGCATCCGCTTCTTGATCTCGTCCTTGGTCTCCAAGGCGATGCGGTTCTGGGCGTCGAAATGGTAGGTGGGCGTAGCCAGCTCCAGTTTAAGATCCTGGACATTCGGCACGGCGAGACCCGCCCGCACGGCCTCGGCCATCAGGTGCCACATCTCGGTACGCCGGTTGACGTACCGGGCGCTCATCGGCTTGCCGCCGAAGTTGACCTCTATCACGGTATGGCCGAGCTGCCGCAGGCGGTCGATGATCCCGCTCCCCGCGCCCGCATCGACGAACACCGCGTCAGGATGCCACTCGTCGATCTCCTGCGCCACCAGCCCGGCCGCGGTCATATTGTCGAGGCCCCGATAGATCTTCGGATCGAACGCCTGCAGACCCTGACGGCGCATGGTAACGAACCGGTCGTTTCCGAACCGGGCCGGATCCACGCCCAGGATCTTCGGAGCGTGATCCATCTCGCCCGGCTTGTAGACGCGACGAGCGGCCACCTCCACGTCGGTCAGGCTGATGAGCTGGTTCTCGCCCTCGGCTGCGAAATCGCAGAGGAACTCACGGGCGAATGCCTGCTCCGACATCTCGGCCTGCATCTTCGCGACCTCGGCGGCAGGAAGCGCGTCGGTGTCGTAGACGGTGTAGAGCCGTGCGCCCCAATCGGGCCAGACCGCAGCTCCGAAATAAAGCGTCGAAAAGAGGTTGATGCCCTTGGGCGTACCAATGAACCACGCCCAGCCCATGCGGTCTGAGAGTGCGGGCCGGACGATCTCCTCCCAGACCTCGGGCTTGATTTGCGCCACCTCATCGATGACGCAGCCGTCGAGTCGTACCCCACGCATTGCATCCGGGTTGTCCGCGCCGTATAGGCGCACCATCGCGCCGTTGTTAAGAAATTTGACATAGAGGTCGGTCTCATTGACCTCGCAAGCCCCCACCGCCACCATCGGGGCGACCATCTGTTTGAGTCGCGCCCAGGCCACGGCCTTGGCCTGCTTGAGTTGGGGAGCGATGTAAAAATAGAGCGGGAGATCGAGACGATTGCGGACTGCGGCATTGCAGAGTTTTTTGAGCGCCAGCTCGGTCTTCCCGGCCCGGCGGTGCAGCACCATGACGAAAAAACGAAACGCGGCGCTGGCATCCGCGCACTCACGCTGCCAGCGCCGCATTGGAAACCCGAGCCGGATCGCGCTCATTCGAGTGCCGCCGAGAACTCATCGACAAATGTGATTTCGACGCGACCGAGCTGCTCGACCTTGTCAGTGAACATCTTCAGGTGACGGCCCAACATTTCGTTGGCCCTGAGCGCGGAGTCGATGCGCCCCTCGCACTCAGCCTGGGCGCGAAGCCTCACGACCGATTGCAGCACGTCCTCGATAGAGACTTTGATGTCGCCGATGCGGGCCAGCATGAGCTGGTGAACCTGGGCCTTGATCCGCGCGTCACCCAGCAGATCAGTGGAGGCGGAGTCCGCGACTGACTCGGAGTATCCAGCCCGAAGAGCCGCCTGCCGGGCGTTGAAGTCGCGCATATACTCGTGGCAGAACAGAATCTGGCGCGGCTTCAGAGCCGCTGTCGATCCCGCTTTGGCCTTCTTTCCAGCACCCATCGTTCCACCCTCGTCGCCCTGCGCGTGTACGCGCAGATCTTTTGCACCGTTCCCTTCGGCCTACGAACTCTGATTGCTATCTGCCCGTAGGTCAGGCCGCGCTCCTCGCGCAGCATCCTGATCTGATCCACGACCTCGTCGGGGATCGTGGCGTTAGGGTGGGTCTCGCCCACCCTAGCGCCTGACTCGGACCGCGCGACCAGCCGAGCCACCGGTTATCCCCTCGCCTTGATCGCCACCAGGGCCAGCTCGATCGCAGCCTGGATGATCCGCGTGGGGATGCTACTACCGCCAGGGATCCGATCCCTCGCGACCATCAGGGCCAGCCGGGACAACGCCCAGCCAAAAGCGATTTTATCCTTGCCGATTTCCTGCACAACGAAACCGAATTTTGCATAGGCCGCTCGAATGTCCGCGATGGTGGCGGAGTCCAGGTCGGGAACGATCTTGCGGATCGCATCGACGATGGGACTCACGACCGGGAGGATCGAGTCCACCAGAGCGAACGCCTCCTGCGCTGCATCGGATGTGAACAACCGTTTGAACCACACCAGGGCAGACCAGATCTTCGCGAAGATTGACATGGGATTACTCCTCGTATTTGAGTTTTTTGGGAGGGGGCGGCACGGCGTTGCCCAGCGACTGCAGGTAAAACTGGAGCGAGCCAATCAGGGCGGAGAGGATCACCTGCCCGCCAGGGAACAGCGGCAGCTCGTGACCCGCGGCCACGTTGCAGATCTGGAGAAAAATCAAAACCGATTGCAGGATCAGGATGCTGCGCGGCGTCTGCGGTCTGGTCATGCGTCACCCCCGGGGATCAGCGATGATGCTATCCCGATCCCCGGGGGCTGTCAACTGATTTTGAAAAGCGAAATCAAGACCATATGATCTTGAAACCGGGTTTCATCTACGCCTTGCCCTCCGCCTTGCGGGCAGCGACCCGGGCGACGAGATCGTCAACCACGGTCTCCAGCTCCCCGAAATTAGGGGCGTATTCCACACAGTAACCCCCAGGAGGCGCGATCTCCCCCTCGGACGGGTGGGAGTATCCCTTTCCCGGTTTCCAGTCGCTATAAGGCAATAAACGCACGTTCCAGCCCCGCCAGCTATCCACCCAGAAAGCCTCGTTGTCGAACCGGACGTCGTCGATCGCCACCACGGGGCAATCGAACGGCACCCGCAGCATCTGCCGCTGCATGGCCCGGACCCAGTAATCCGGGGTCTGCGCCCGGCGCACCTCGGTCCCCCACCACTGCATCACCTCCCGCAGACTCATGCGCCTGTTGCCCAAGACGATCTCGGTCCCTTCCTTCGCCGCCCGACTGCCGTACAGCAGCTCCATCGGCAGTCCAAACATCTCGTGCAGCTCCTGGCGCAACGGCCCGGCGAACGATCTCACGACGCCGCCTGTCCGCGCGGCCACGCCCTGGGCCACTGTGGTTTTCCCCGTCCCTGCTTTTCCTGAAATTCCGATTACGATCATCTCAGCCACTCCTCCTCGCCAGATAGGGCGTCTTTTTCTCTGGAATCGACGGAGCGCCCCGATCTCCGCTCGACCCTATGCTCATCCGCGTGACAGTGCTTGCACAGCACCCGGAGCTTCCTGGGCGAAACCAGCAGGCGCTCGTACACCAGATCGATCAGCTCCTCCCAGTCCACGCCGTCCAGGTGGTGGACCTCCACGGCCACCTCCCTTCCCTTCGCCACCGACGCCTTCGCATCGCACACCGCACACCGCCTGTCGGCCGCCTTGAGCGCGGCGGCCCGTTCCCGGCTCCGGAGCCAAAGCTGCCGGAGCGCGGCGCGGACCCTCGACCGCGGGGTGCCTTCCAGTCGTTTTCCCATGAGCATCCTCCCTCTCAAATTTTTCGGAATGTTTTTTCTCTCGACTCTGTTTCTGATCGCCGGGCGTGTGCCGTCAAAAAAGTGCGGTCACGCGCCTAAAAGCCCCCCCTACGGGGGGGGGGACTTTTGGCACGCCTATGACACTTTT
>CAYOEG010000011.1:0-2455 GCA_964403155.1 uncultured Candidatus Saccharibacteria bacterium | reverse complement strand
TCGTTGGGCTTGCCGGTCCCCCAGGTCCGCAGGAATGCCGCCTGCCAGTCCTCTCTCGGCACCCACCCATCGGCATACGAGTCGGCCATCGAGTCGAACAGCCGGAGTGCCTTCATCGCCATCGAGTCCTTCCGGGCCGGGCGGCCCTTCCGCCGGGGATCCCCCGGCTCGAACTCCTCCTGGCGGCCGTTTGGATCCGGCCCCGGGATGGCGATCCCGCCATCTGCTCTCGGCCCCAGCACGATCTTGCGGACGTGATAATCGAGCGGAGGCGGCAGCTCCGATTCCTTTTGCTTGGTCCAGATTACCTGATGCTCGGCCGTCACCCTGGCTTCCCAGTCCATGGCTCCCCGCAGGGCGCTGGAGCCCCGGCTCTGCGATCTGTCGCCCTTGGGCGTGTGATGGACCACCATCACAGCGGCCGAGAACCGGTCGCGAAGGTAATCCACGGCATTGATGAAGCCGCCCACGTCTTTTGCGCTATTCTCGTCCAGGTCGGCGCGGAGGTGCCGGGCGAGGGTGTCTATGCAGACGAATGAGATCGGCCCGTGGCGGTCTCTGTAGCCCTTGAGGACGGGCTCCAGGGCCATCACCGACGCCTCGTCGATGGTCAGCCGGGATCCGCTGACGTGCATCCCGCCCTCAGGGATGTCGGCCACATCATAATGGCGCATCCAGGCCATGATGCGGCGCTGCATCCCGCCTTGGCCCTCCCCGAAGAAGTAGACGCTCTGCCCCTGCAGGCAGGGGTGGCCGAACCAACTCCCTCCGAGCGCGACGGAGAGCGCGAGATCGATGGCGATCAGGGATTTCCCCGCGGACGGCTCCCCGAATAGCATCCCGGTCGTGGGCCGCTCGATGAGCCCCTCGACGAGATACTCCACGACCAGGGGGCGGCGGATGAGGTCGTGAACGTCAATGAAAAGTGGGCGGACGATGCGCGTGGACTCCGGCGCGTCCGGCACCGGCTCGAACACGTTCTCGGGATTCATGCCCCCGAGGCTGCGCCGGGCGTACGAATAGGCGTTGGCGACCTTTCGGGCCAGCTCCTCCACAGGCCATATGGGGGCGCAGGAGGGATTCCAATGCTCGAGCATGAGCTGGAGAGCCACGTCCTCGGTGACCCCGTAGTCGCGCACCCCGCAGGCCACGCGGTAGGTGTGGTCATCCCCATGCAGCCCCCCGATCGCCGGGTCGGCGTGGAGGAGGAACTGCGTGGCAAGCCGGATGGCGGTATCGGTGTCCACCTTGAGGTCGGGGGCCAGCGGAGCCCGCTCCTCCTTTGGCGTGGGGAGGCCCACCAGATCCACCAGCCACCCGGGCACCGGCACGGGGGACGTGAATCCGACCACCTCGTAGCCCGGGGAGCCCGGGGCGACAACGTAGCCGCCCGCTCCCCGGGTGTCGATGCCGGGAGCGAGCTTGCCTGCGCTGCATTTGATCGCCCCGCGGTAGTATTGATGGGATCCGCCAGAGGGAGTCTGGACCGTGTAGGTCTGCGGCAGCGCCCCGTGTTCGATCTCGAGCAGCGCGAGTGCGTCCAAAGCCTCGGGGTGCTTGCCCTTCCCGGTATCGAGGTCCAGGACCGCGAGGCCGGATTTCCCGCAGTCGATGCCCCAGCCCGTGCGGCCGGGCATCTTCTCCCATTCTTTGTTTCGCACTTCCTCGGGATTGTTGGTCGATTCCTTTGTCCATTTGACCATGGGCTTCTTTTCCCGCACGGGGAAGATGTAGCAGCCCATGTCGATGAGATCATAGACCGTCACCTTCATTCCCTGCCCTCCTCACCGAATCTGCCGGAGGTCCTCATTCGCTCGATCTTGAGCCACAGCTCCAGCGGGCAGCGGTTCGTCCCCTGCTCGTACTTGGAGAAGTTCTTCAAATTTGTCTGCACGTCCCGCGGGGCCGCGGCGTTGATTATCCGGACGTACTCGTCCAGCGTAAGCCCGACGCGAAGCCTGTGCTGACGCAGCTTATTTCCTATTTCCTTTTTATGCGGCATTGCTCTCCTTACAGGGGCTCGACGGCCCCGGTGATGCGGTTGTAGCTGGGGATGCGACCTCGGCGCAGAACGTCTATCGCCTGACGCGCTATCTCGCGCAGCAGCGCAGGCGTCATCAGCTCCACCTGGGCGCTGACCGTGATGGGGTATCCTTCGTCCGGGTAGTCCACCCGGAACACGCCGTCCATATTCAGGATGTGGTAGGCCAACTGCCGCGCCAACGCGCTCTTGATGTACTCGACGGCAGCGCGGCCGTCCCTATGTAAGGCGTCCTCGGTGATGATCGCGGATGCCTGCACAATCGCTCTTTCGCTCGCCATACGCTCCTCCTCCGTTTGATCTCCCGCGACATTACGGGAGGACGGCATCGTAGCACAAATTTCGCCGCAGGAGAGAAAAATTAAAAAGAGTGCATTTTTCGCTTGACAGGCGAAAACAGGGTGGATTACGATA
>CAYOEG010000010.1:0-9746 GCA_964403155.1 uncultured Candidatus Saccharibacteria bacterium | reverse complement strand
GGTCTTGAGGACTTCCAGCTTGACGCCAGCAGGCACACTCAGCTTCTCGGGGTCCGTCTTGATGTTCAGTTCGTAGCTCATTTAAGGCTCCTATTTCCAGAATAAAACAGATGTCGTGATGCTGGCCGCACTGGCCCAATACCAGCACTTTGCCGGGTTACCATGACAACCTTCCCACACAGCCGCGCACACGTCCAAAGCTATCAAGGCAATCGTGAAGTAGTTCAAAGCAAACCTCAGTGTGTCGGAGTAAAAGTGGGTGTGGGAGTCATCGTTATATACGTCACAACCATGGCGTTAGCATCATCCATAACGAACCCATCTGGATGCATAGTGATGGGTTCCTTATAGGCACTCACCGCCACACCGATCAGGATCCCTAGCAGAACGGCTACCATGTCTCTCATGGTTTCTCCCATTCGTGCTTGGCGAGCATATTTCCAACAATCATTTCCCATCCAGTTCTTGCCTTCCCTCCAGGAGCAAAATCGTCACTTCCTGAACACCACATTAACGCTTCCTCCAACTCCTTGACCCTCTCCTCTAGCCCATTTCTCTCACTCAAAATCCTATCGATGGTCTTGCTCCGCTCGTTATTGATGCGTTCCAATTCATCGTTCCACGCCTTCAGTCGGTCACGCTCGGAGGTAAGGGCGGAAACTTCGGCCATGCACTTCTCATGGGCCAGGTCTAGTTCGCATCCGTCACATTTTCCGCTCATGGCTTGGCTCCTTTTACTAATAGTCCTCTCAGTATGCTGGCGAACTTAGCCGTTGGCTTATACCCAACGGGGGTGTCGTTGAACAGGTCGTGTCTACCTAACCAGTCCAAGAAGGTATCCAACTCCTCCCTTGGCATACCCGTCTTGGCCGCGAGGAACTTCTGGCGTACACCGTGAGGGTTCTCTAGGAAGGCATCACGCAACCTGTCCCAGGCCCTGAAAGCCGTAAACTCCCTGGTGATGAGCTCTCTCTCAGCCTCTGAGCACTCAGACCCCTTGAGAGCCTGGGCTGAGAACAGGTCGTATCCCATGCTGGGCTTGGAATAACAATCGGTCAGGAACTTCTCAGCCCACAACGCGTGCGTTGGAAGCACGTCGATATGTTCTCCATCCTTGGATGAGTAGGTGAGGCAGGCCACGCTGGCCGCCACCCTGGCGATCTTGATGCGTTGCTCCGCTGGCTCCGCGAGCGGTATCTCCGAACTATACACCTTACTCATCCGGCTGGCCGCGTCCATACACACCTGGGTAGCCTCTCGTGTGAACCTGATATGCTCAGGCTTCCTGGACCAGGCGAACAAGACTAGGTTGCGAAGCTGGTCGCTTGTAAACTTGGGCTCCCTTTTATCGTGGAAGGAATTGATAACCTCTAACGGGACCTCCCCCTCAGCGGCTGAGATGGCAAAGTCCAGGCGAGCGATATCCTCTGGTTTGCCGAACACCTCGCGTATGGCATGGACGCCATAAGCAAACCCTGAGTAGCGACCCTTACGAGGATTGCTGATCCAAAGTATCCGCACCTGGCTGTCTGTTCTTTCCTTCACAATCTTAGTGATCTCCGCCACACCCGAGCTACGGATGCCCGACAGGTCTCCAATGACTTCCTCTGGTAGCCCTTGGGTCTCGTCGATACAAACAAACCCGCCATTGTTGAGGGGCAAAGCCCCCCAGGTCAGATGCCACTTGCCCGAGCCGTTGGCCTGGAGGCCGCCAATGAGACCCGCCTTTGACAAGTTCTCACCTGTGATAAATTCGCCTAACTGGATTCGTCGCATGATGCGACGGACGGTTTCAGACTTGCCCGTCCTGGTGTCACCAATGATGAGCGCCTCCAGCCAGCCCTTCTCTAGGAGCTGACCAGCAAACGAGAACCTACGCGGGGAGCAGAGTGTTAACATGACGGCCTGGATGATATCCTCCCGCCCCCATATCTGTGTGGTGTGCGTCAAGTCCTCTGTCAGACGCAGGATGGCCTCATTGACACCCGATTTGCCTACCTGGAACACCCTCAGATCCTTCTGCAACTCCTTAGTCACCTTAAAGGCCTCGATGCTTGTCTTGACGGGCACCGCGTCGGTCACGATGAGCGTGGCGTATTGGGACTCGGGGTCAGGGATGGACAGCGCTGTCAAGCTATAGCTTTGGTTGCTCTTGATGTCGCCACCGATGAGGCTGAAGGCCTTCCGCACGACATATGGGTTCCCAGTATCCGAGAAGGTAATCTCTGGAATAAGACTGAGTTCCTCCACCTTCCAGATCTCGGGTGTTTTCATAGTCCATGCCTTACACCCCGAGAGAAGGCCAAACTTCTTACGGATAAACTTGCTTTGTTGCTCATCGTTACAGCGGATCATCTTGAGTACGTCCGAGCTGTTCGGATCAAACTCAGCCTCCAGCAGGCCTGGCTGTTTGATGTTCTGTGCTAAGGGGCACTTGAGGCACAGCTCCCCGGCGCTCATGTCGCACGCCACCTCCAGGCGCTTGGGAGCTTGGTAGGGTGTGGTGTCTTTACCAGCCACAGTAACCTGGAGCTTGACACGCTTATAGTGATGCTCGGCGTCGGCGGCGCGGCCCAGGGTGATTTCAACGGGTGGTGTTTCCACGTCAACGGGAGCCAGTTTGCCCTTGGGGGTAAAGATAGGAGTGCCATCACACAGACGCTGGAAGTCCAGAGCGGTATAGCCGTGTCTGATGATGTAATCAGGAAAGTCCGCGTTACTTGGTTCGCAAATAGGAAGCTCAATAACGCGCACCGTAGCGGCCACACCAATTAGGTGTGTGGCCAGCTTAACAGCGGCAGTACGGCCTGCGGTGTCGATGTCGAAAACAATGTAAACATCTTTGCCCTCCGCCTCAGCATCCCATGCGGCATCCCAGTTCTTTGCCCCAGCAGTGCCGGTGATGGCCGGGAAGCCGAGCTGGTTGAGGAGGATGGCTTTGAACTCGCCTTCGGTGATGAATAGGCGGTTACCTACAGGCACCTCGGGATAGATACGGGCGCGGCTCATGCCAGGATGGTAGCCGAGGGACTTGGGGCCAGGGCCTTTGAACAGATGCTTCTTCACGTTGACGCACTTGCCATCCTCGTAGATAGGAATCCAGATCCTGGTCCCATCGAAGCCGAGCTGATACTTATTGATGGACTTGAGAGAAATACCCCTGTCGCTTTGAAGGTGCTTCAAAGCCTCCTTATTCGACAATAAGAGCTTATGCTTAAGCGTTATCTCTGTTTGCGGCACATACCCAGGTCCCTCCGCCTGTCGATCTCCTTCCGGCGTCCGAATACCTTCAACACCAGCCTGGTCGGTTACAGGGCCGCCACAAGGTATTCCATTCCGTAGCGCCCTCTCGGCTTGTTTTCTGGTGATACCCTTGACCTTCGCGTGAAGTCCCACAATATCGCCCTTGCCACATTTGGCGTGGCACGTCCAGACAGGCTTGACAAGTGACGCCGAGAAGCTCGCGTTCGAGTCGTCGTGCATCGGGCATCGCCCTGTGATCTGCGTCCCTGAGATACGGTAGTCCTTCAGCAGGGCCGTATAGTAGTCCTCAAGGTTGACGATGCGTTCCCATTGTGTTCTTGGCACGTTGATCTCTCGGGTCGTAAGAATCCCCGCAGGGCTGTAGTGTAACCCTGCGGGGTACCTCTTTCTTTGCTTGATTCGCGTAGGTTGTGAAGGAAGGCTGGCTAGGCCTAGATGCGCCTGGAGCTACCTCCCTTCGAGCGCGCACCCGGAGCGTCCGCTTGAGTCTCGGACTCCAGGTCCTCCGCCGTCGCGGCTTCCGTAACCTCGTCGGCTTTGGGGGCGTACTGCTGATACAGCGCCTCGGCCATCGCCATTTCCTCCTCGGTCGGGCCGTCGGTAGCCAAGCTGACCCTCGGGATGAAACAAGAGTTCTTCCCATAGGTCTTTTGCTCGCTGGTCAAGACGAACGCCTTGCCCCAGATGTCCCGACCCTGAGCCACGTCGGGTGTCAGGATCGAGTTGAGCTTCTGTCCAGCCTGCGTGCCGCTTTTCGTGAAGGAGAACAGCATCGGCCCAGACTGGCATCCACGCACCATGACCAGATAGTTGTCCTGATCCGAGCACTCGGGCGGCTGGTCGGCCCCCGTTTTCTCGTTCTTCCGCCACTTGTCGGCACGGCCACAAGCGCGGCAGTCGCCGTACTTGTTCCCGGTCATACCGTCCCGAGACAAGCACTCGCGACCACCACCATCGGAGAGGGGGGTCCAGAGCGTGCGGCTGAACGTCTGGAGGATGGGGATGAACTCCACCCGGGGGCCGAGGTTCTGAAGCGTGATGTTGTTGATGTACTCCCCCTGCTGGCACCGACCAGCCTTGACCTCATCGGACTGGCCCTGGCCAAGCTTCATCCGATGGAGCTTCAACTTCTCCACGCGGATGTTGGTCAGCCCACGGCCCACAGCGCCGCCTTTCGTCACGGCGTTCACACCCTTCACAGCGAGATCCTTACCCATGTTTGGCTCCTTGGTTTATTGAGTTACTAGGCCTCTACTCCTTCTCTCCTTTCTCCCCAGCGATCCTGAGACCAGCGACAGTACGCGTGAACGAGGCCACGTCCACGGCATCAGGGGGCGGTTGCTTCCCACCATCTTTCATCCTTTCGTTGATGAAACCACGGAAGGACTGGAAGTTGAAGTCCATCTTGAGAAGGTGCTTGCCTTCCTTGTCCTTCTTGAGCCACGCGACGGTCTTTACTCGGTCCAACACCTTCGGCATGAAGCGCACCTGGACGCTAAAGGTAGCCTCGCCATGCGGGGTGCTGAGGCTGAAACGTGGCACCTTCTGACGGGCCATGCTCTTGCCCAACTCCTCCTCAGCGTAGGCGTACTCCTCCTTAGCGATCTTGATGCGTTCCTCGCACTCCTGCACCACTTGATCGCGTTTGGTCCTTAGCTCGACAAGATGCTTGGCCATCGACAAGAACTGCTCCGGCACAGGCGTAGACATGGTAATCCTCCGATATTAAACTAGGCCGCACGTGTCGGCCAGTACGAAGCTTTCGTAGCGGTTCAGCATCCCATTGTAGTTTAGAATGTTAGCACTACCGAACTTATCCCACACTCGGTGCATCACAAGACCGTTCAGGAGCTTGTTACCCGAGAGCAGTAGATAATCATCCTCTCGTATCTGACTGACGGCCTGCTTGACCTGGGAACCAAGCTCCGCGGACTTCAGCTCGACATACCCCCTAAATAAAGGGCTAACCCCTCCCCAGTTCTCAGCTTGAGAGTAGTCCACCTTGTCACCTTGGGACTGGATGATCCAGACCGTCGGGCGCTTAGAGTCTGCCATTACGATATCCCCCAGGATCTTTGGTAGCTACGCTCGCCATCTTACTCAGCTCGGCCTTCAACTCAACAAGATCCTGCGCTAGTGCCTTTTTGCTACGTAATACTTTCAGTACGTATTCTTCTATGCTCCCCCGAGCCACGAGGTCCACGTATGTGACGTGCTGAGTCTGCCCGATGCGGTGGCATCGGTCTTCCGCCTGCTCGCGGTCCTTAGCGGAGAACATGGACCCATAGAATATGGCCATCGTGGCCTCGACCAAGGTAAGCCCCATCGAGCCAGACTGGTAGTTCATAACCATATAGGCCCTGTCGGGGGCGCTCTTAAATTTGTCAATCTGCTCCTGGCGGTCCTTGATGTCGCCGTGAATCTGAGAGATAACCCCATCATTACGCTCTGTGAGGGCCTCCACCACTAGGCGGATCTCCTCACGCTCGTTACACCAGACAATGACTTTTTTGTCGGAGGAATCATCCAGGACCTCCAACAACTCCTGCATCTTTGGATTCAGCTTGGAATGATGTATTTCCTCACCTTGCTTGAGGTAGCCGGAGCAAATCTCCTGCAACCGGCGGAACTTGGTCAGGACGATGGTTGACTGGAAGGTGAGACCGTTGTCCAATTCCACCAGCATTTCCTTAGCCATATCAGTATGCCAGGACTTCTGCTCATCCGATAGGTCATACTTTCTGGTCGGCATATAAATCTTGGCTGGTAGGTCCAGACAGTCGGCCTTAGCGACGCGGAAGGCTCTGGTGTAAAGCTTCTTCTTAAACACATCCAGATTCTGATAGCCCATGATCTGTTTGCCCTGGAAGCCACCCATGATGCAGAACTGAGAGCGGAAGGCGACGAACGACCCACCGAACACCGTGGGGTCCAAGAATAGGTACTGACCGAAGGCATCCCTAGGTGACTCTGTGATGGGTGAACCCGTCAAGATGCCGCGATAAGGGATGTGCTTCCTCAGTTTGCACAGAGCCTTTGTACGCTTGGCCTGGGCGTTCTTGATGCAGGTGGACTCGTCGCAAAGCAGTAAGCAGTTCTGTTCTTTCACTAACGCTAGAAGCTCGGTCTGTATGGAAGGCGACAACAGGGAGTCATAGTTCAATATAAGGATCTGCAAGCTACCATCCCCAGAGGTGGCATACCAGCGAAGCTCATTGATGGCGGAGGCTTTCTTCTTACCAGAACCCGTGGGGATATAAAGATTTGCCTGGATGCCTTCCCACTTGTCAACCTGGAATCCCGAGCCCCAGGCGTCCTCTCGGATGGACTTGGGGCAGAACACGATGGCCGTGGATATTTTGCCCTCAGAGTACAGTCTACACGCCAGGTCGATGGCTACCTTGGTCTTGCCGGTTCCCATCTCCATAAAAAGAGCCCACTGCTTCTGAGCGTAGCAGAAGTCCAAGGCTGTTACTTGGTAATCTCTTGGTTGACGCTTGAACGGCAGGCTCATGTTAGATCCTCATGGTACTTGCGACCAGCCAAGAATAGTGGAGACCCTCTCGCGCGTCAAGAACAAATTATAAGTTTATTATGTCGGTTTATGAAACTTCTATAACTAAAAATATATATATCGACTAAGATTTCCGAACATAATTTGATAGAAGTGTTATAAGCAAAAAAAATTATTTTTTAAAAAAGAGGTTATATATATATTTTTCTATAGGATATATGACAAAATAAAAGCGCATATTCTCAAGTTTTTGCTTGACAATATGCGCTTTACGGCTACGTCAGCGACGGCGACCACCCTTCTTCTTTTTACCCGAGCAACCCATGTGGGATCACCACCTTTCAGAACGATAGCTTGGGGCCAGCTAGTCCATGCTTGAACTCTTTGTCCTCCACAAGACAGCTGGCGAACACGCCGACGGGGCCAAACACCTTGAAGGCGATCATGCCACCCCAGGCACTTTGGTCACCTTTGCCAAGGCCGATATCACAGAACGACCTCTTGGTGATGACTTCCTTATACGAATAGGAGGCTGACGCCGTTTCAGTGTGTAGCTTGGCTTCCAGGAGCGCTTGCTTCACGCTAGAAGTTACGTCCGTCTTGTTGGACGCTCGCCATTTGACCTCTCGGTAGGCAAGCTGGTTACCATTCCAGACGGGCTCTTTTACCGATCCAGACACGCTGGAGGATGACAGCGAGGTGTACTTGCTTTCCAGAGCGTTATAGGACTGTTGTAAGTCTGCATACATCTTACTCAGGCTCTCGTTGACTGTCACGACCCGCTTGTAGCTGACGCCCAGGTAGCTCGCGGTACAGGCGACAATCACTAGAGCCGAGATGATAATCTCACGCGACGGGAGGCTTAGGCTCTTCTTTCTTTTCCTCGCCATTTTGAGTCTCCTTTTTCTTGGCAAAGAGATTGGACAGCAGGTTCTTCAGACCATCCCCAATATCTCCGAACCACTCCTTGGCGATAGAAGGCCGAAAGAGGATGAGGGACACGACCACGATCCCCACGACAGCGGAGGCCGTGACCCAGGAGTCCCAGGCCTCACCGAACTTCCACACCAAGGCGAACAGCGCTACGATAATGAGGACTCCCATCCCCATCATCTCTCTTTCATTCTTGCTCATGTTTACGCTCCTTTAGCTTATTGGCCCACCAGTTCACAGCGAACTCCGTATCCAGGGAATGTAAGTCCCTCGTTTTGATGATAGCCAATAGTTTATCCGTGTACTCCTTGTCAGTGGCGTATGGAGGATGCGCCTGGGTCACGTTGAGGATAAAGTCCTCTGGTCCCCAACGGGGATTAGGCCGCTCTTTGTGGTACTTGGTGTAATGCAACTCGTACACACGTAGGAACTTCTCAAAGTCATCCTCCAGACCAGGCTGGAAGTGAAATAACTGGTAGCAGGTGACCAGCTTACTACCGTCTGAGTAGACATGATCTATGGAAACTAAGTCATCCCCGAGGGCCTGGATGTCCTTATCTCGGAACACTTCCTTGGTACGCATTTTCTTGTAGGTACCGTCTAGGATGTCCTGCTTGGTGGCCTTGACCCCTAGTAGGCTGTCTTGGGACTTTCCGAAGCCAGATTCCAGGGCTACCTGGGCGACAAACACGCTAGGGAACACGTCGTGTGCGGCCACGATACGAGCCCATTTGAACACTTCCAGGAGGGATCCAAGGGGGTCCGACGGGTCCTGCCAGGAGTCATACATCATCCGCAGGGGAAGGGAGAAGTAGGCTGGAAAGTGGTAGGGGGCCACCCTCTCTCGCCATTCATCGGCCAGGATCAGGCGCATGGGGGCTTACCGTGGAGGGCCGTATGCTCACCTTTGAGCTGGTAGAGAGCGCCCTCCACACAGTCAATGCGCTCGTGGGCTTTGTCCGTGGACTCTCGGACGTGGGAGATTTCCGTGCGAATATCTTTGTGGGCCTGGAGGATAGCCTGGTTGAAAGTGTTGGTAGACTTGTCCAGGGTGTCAGCCCAGCGCTGAAAGGACTTATCCAGCCCGTCGGTGATGGCCTGCTGAAAGCCATCTAGGTCGGACTTCATAACGATCCTGCGACCTATGAGGTACCCTGCTGTGATAGCTGATGTGGTAGTAGCTAGTAGGATGACCGTAGTGGTTGGGTGTAGGCTGATGATAGAGAGTAGAGTCTGGATATCCGAGAGCATGGTTACCTCTAAACCAGAAGTTTTATCACCGTCATCGCCAACGCTCCGCACACCGCCCCGGCCGCATCCGCCACCAGGTCCATCCAGTCCCAACCCGTCCCGCCAGGTCGCGAGTCCCACGCCTCTTTCGCCACGCCAGCGCCGAGGGCCAGCCCTACGCCCCACCATGCCCCCAGGGCCGCACCGCCTAACAGGGTGATGAGGAAGCAGACCGCGAGGTGCTTCTCTTTGTCACTCACGAGTCACCACCATCCAGCTATCCGAACACCCCCAAACGGAGGGGGTAAAGGATAGCAGGGCAACGAGAAGGAGGGGGCGCATCACGGCCCAACTTTATCCCACGACGTGCCAGCCAAAAATTCGACCCCCGTGCCCGGCGTTGGCGTTGCGCCTGATGCGTAGGATCGGTAGAACGATATGACGGATGAGGGCATTTGGTTCAAGTCGGAGCGGAGAACCGCTTGCACGTCAACCGTTGACGAGGTTCCACCAAAAACAGTCACTGCGGATTCCCCGAGTTGACACATATATCCGAACAATGTCACCCCCGCTCCATACGTTCCGCCTCGTGACGCCCCCCAATATGAGTTAGCTATGTGATGTTTGTATGTTCCGTCCAATGTCACAGCCCGGTTCGTCCAACCGGGAGTGACAACAACTGTCCAAACACAAACAGCCTCGACGTTAATCGGTGTATTCGTCGCCGTGGGCGTGGAGGTAGGCGGTTGGGTTCTAGTGGTGGTGGCGTTCCAGGTGAACGTGGGGGTGGGAGTCGCGGTAGGCC
>CAYOEG010000009.1:6112-11914 GCA_964403155.1 uncultured Candidatus Saccharibacteria bacterium | reverse complement strand
CCAGCATCAACCTCCAAGAGATTTCGGACACCTTTTCCATCACCGTACCTACCTATGCGGCGGCTATGCACCCGAGTGGGTTGCTTCTTGCCGTGGGTACAGGGTCCGGTGCCCGTGTGTATGAGCGTGTCAATCTGGTAAGCCCGTGGGTACTGTTGAGTGGTAAATACGCCACACATACAGTAGGAACTTTGGTGGCGGACGTTCAGTTCTCTCCAGATGGTAACATTCTTTTCGTTTCGAGCAACCAGTCCAATATCTATGTTTACAGAATAGTTCCTGGCAGTTCGTGCTATAAAGACGAAATAAGTTTGGGTGAACCAATAAGATATTACCATCCGCACTTACTTTCAGACTCCTCTAAAGCGTTCGCGCTTGTTGGCTACACGTACACTACCGCACTACCTTCGCAGATGTATCAGCCCTTGGTGTCTACTAGCGTGAGAGACTACGGCAGATTCTCATTCGATAGCAAATATCTTTACATTAAGACAGATCAAACCAACGCCACTGTTATGAGTTCGGATGTGTCCGGCACATACAGTTATAAGGCCTATAGAGGCCCAACATGGACTGCCTGGTACTTTTCCTTCTCTGCTGTTTCGGCTCTTAGCGCTATAGCGTGTATCTCCCTAGCGACACACCCAAACAAGCCTTTGCTGTTCGTCGCTTATCCGGGGCCTAAGTTAGCAGTTGTATATAGGGTCGGTGCTACGCACACATTACTCGCAACACAGCCTGACGCTGATCCCGTGGGCGCGGACGACGTAGCGTGCTCCCCCGACGGTAACTACCTAGCTGTCACCGCACAGTTGACCAACAAGCTCGGTTGGTACGAGATAACGGGTTCAGGTGCAAGCACCGTTGTAACAGCCCTCGCGGCTCCTGCTGATACTATCGCGGACACCACGCGCCTACGCTGGTCAAGGGACTCCACGTTCCTAGTTGTTGGAGAGCAGGCTACCCCGTTCGTCGAAGCTTACAAGGTCACGGTCGCCGCATCCAAAAGTCTGGACAAGGTTGAGGACTTCGCCTCTGGTCTATCCGCTCTCGCCTACGTCAATAATCTGGCGTGGGATGTGACGGGCGATACGCTCATGGTCTGTATGGAGTCCGGTACGAACCTCTTGACGCTTCACGCTACTTACGCCTATCCAGCCACAGGGGCATTGTTCCAACAGCGCCTAGCCACGGCCTGGACACTCAACGATCCTTTGTCCATCAACTCGTCCTGGGTGGGGAGTCCGTTCAACTTCAATCGCCGCGCCTTCCCGCAGGATGGCGACAGTTTCCAGTTCACTCCTGAGGACAACCAGTCTAACGAGGTGCGTCACCTCGAAGTTCTGGATCGTGAGTTGATTGTGTTCACGATGGGCCGGGAGCTGTCAGTCGGCGGTAACAACGATGGTGGGTTCGCCTTTGGGTCTGTCCAGAGTCGTGTGCATGGGCACCACGGATCGTCTTGGACGGAGCCGGTCACGGTGGATGACTCCATCCTGTTCGTGCAGAATGGTGGCAACATCATCCGTGACCTGCGCTACACCCAGGACACGCGCTCCTACAAGGGCAACGACCTGACGGCTTATAGTAGGCATCTGTTTAAGAACCGCCAGATTATTCGTATGGCTTACCAGTCCATTCCAACGCCCATTATCTGGTGTGTGTTGGATGATGGCACTTTGCTCGGGCTGACTTACATCAAGGAGCAGGGCGTTCTTGGCTGGCACCGGCACGACACCGATGGGCGGGTAGTAGACGTTGCCTGTATCCGAGAGAATGACGTGGACAACGTGTATCTACTTGTGGACCGCGAGATGGACGCGCCGTTCGCTGGAACCAAGCGACGTTTCCTAGAGGTCCTGGCTGACACTCGCGTGAAGGAAGGCGAGGAGCGCTATGGGGCTTGTTATGTGGATAGCGCACTTGTCTACGACGGTCGCAACAAGGACGCGGCCAACCAGTTCACGATCACGAGTCCCACGTCTGGGTCGTCTTGGGCGGCTGGCACCTTCAACGTGACGTTCACGACCAGCGGTCTTTTCTCCTCGGACACTACCAGGGGCAATCAGATCCATCTCAAAAAGACGGATGGCACACTGCTTACTTTAGCTATCACGACGTACACCTCAGCTACCGCAGGGATAGTTACAGCTACTGAGAGTATTCCATTGGAATATCAGAATGTTCCCACATCGGAGTGGACGAAGGCTGTGACCCAACTGGACGGGTTGTTCTATCTTATTGGGAAAGATGTCAGTATCTTTGCCGATGGAGCTGTCGTCAGTTCTGCCAACAACCCCGAGTTCACCACCAGGACAGTCTCGACCACGGGAATATGCTCGGTGATGGGTAGCGCGATGGGGGTAGCCTACGTGGGTAGACCCTATCTGTGTGACATGGAGACCCTCGACATTGAGTCCCAGGCTCCCACCCTTGTCAACACCCAGAAACATATCAGCCGCCTGTCTGTGCGGGTGGAGGATACCCTTGGGTTGTGGGCTGGTCTGGAGGATCCAGGTGACGACACACCAACCAGCAAGCTCCAGCAGGTCGATAAGTCAAGACTACATGGGCTTGCGGTGCGAAGTGACAGAGCATACAAGATACCGTATACTGGAGTCCTAGAGGGTTTGGTCAAACCCAACTGGGGTAGTAAGGGGAGGGTATTCATCCGTAAGGTGGACCCAGTACCCTGCACCCTCCTATCTGTCTATGTCCCGGTAACGATGGAGGTCTCCAATGGGTGACACCAAGGGCCAGAGTAGTATTGCTGGCAAGAAAACCTTTGAGGAGCGCCTTCTCGGGCCTGCCTCCGTCGCTGGCACAACGCTCGATCTACTCGGGGCTATCAAGGGTGCAAAGACAGCCAAGGAGGCGGCTAAGTACCGCATCCGCGCCGCGCGTTTCAATCAAAAGGCCCTGGCGGAACAGGCTCTCCAGACAGTCGCCTCTGGAGGGCTCCAGGCGGCTCAGCAGGAAGGCAAAGCCCTTGGTGCGGCATCCGGTCAGGATCTGGCCCTGTCAGCCCAAGGTGTCTCGCTTTCTTCTAGGGAGGCCATGCTCCAGCGCTTATCGAACGTGTCTCTTGGGCGTATGGATGCGGACGCCATCCGACACGGGGCCACGCGCGAGGCGTTCGGCCTCCAGTCCCAGGCTGAGGGGATGCTGGCCGAGGCATATATGCAGAGCGCGGCGGAACTTGCCGCTCAACAGGGTTCCATCCTGAAGTCGGGTCTCAACGTCGGTAAGTCTATCCTCAACCTACTGCCTGGAGCCTGATATGCCTACTGTCCCTAAATACGAGCGCACACAGGTCACACCTCAGCCAACTCCCGCCATGCGTGCGACGGACCTTAGCCAGGAGGCGACGGCCATCGGTAAAGCCGAGGCCGCCCCGCTCGACATTGCCTCCCAGGTCATCCAGGATGAGGTTCGCCGTGGTAAGCAGATGGCCGTGGAGAACTACAAACTCCAAGTGGCGAGAGCCCATGCCGAGCTTCAGGACAAGGTTCTAAACAAGCAACGCAAGGACGCTATCGCTGGGGCTGATGAGGTGATGAACGATTGGACGAAAGTGGAGAGTGACCTGACGGGCGGCATCGCGATGAACGATGTGCGCGATGAGGTCATGCAGTATGCCAACCAGAAAAAGGTTGAGCTGGCCGCTACCGCCGCAAGACACGCTAAGACCGAAACTCAACGTATGGCCACTGAGGATTACCAGGCAGGTATCAATCTGGCCATAAACAACGCAGTCGTCAATGCCGACAGCGAACCTCATACAGATATCATACGGGACGAAATCATCGCCAGTACGTCGAAGTTCGCCGAGTCCATGGGTATTCGCACAGATGGCACCCCCGAGGAGACCGCTACTTTCCGAGGTCTGGTTACCGACAAGCTGACCGTGTTTCATGCCGGGCTCATTGAACAGTTGGCCGATAGCGGCAATATCGAGGGGGCTAAGTACGCCTTCGAGAGGGCCAAGCGTGACCCGGAGTTGAACGCCAAGGCCATACTTGCTTTGAACGACAAGCTGAAGGCGTCTGAGCGTAAGCACGAGGATGAGACCTTCAAGCTGGCCACGGACCTAATGTATGAGGCCGTGCGTAAGGGAGCATCGGACCCTAACCCGCGTGATGTAGTCGGGGACGACATCCTGGCGCAACTGCCTCCTGAGAAGGTGAAAGCACTAGAGACCTGGCGCAATCCACCGTTCACCTCCGACAACACCATCGTGCCACGAATCTATGATATGTGGACGAACAACACTCCAGCTCTCGCGGGTATGCGCTACTCGGACCTTCGGTCAAGGTACTTCTCCAAGCTGAGCGAGCAGGACTGGAATACAGTCGAGGGACTGTGGCGTCAGGCGCAGGGCGTTATGGCCAGCACAGGGCAGACTGGCACAAAGGCTGGACAGACTCCAAGAGATGTGTACTCGACCGCCTCGTACATAGACAAGGTTCTGGCGGACAAAGGATACATTCCTGCGGATCCAAAGAACCGGACTGAGAATGATCGTGACCGTATCGCTAGGATCGGTCTGGTTGTGGGCCCTATGATTAACTCCGCCGAGGCTGAAAAGATGAAAGCTGGTAAGGGCCGTCTGTCCGACCTGGAGAAGGTTGAGCTTATCGACAAGGCTCTTGCCGCTTCCACAGTTCGTCAGCGCGTTGGTGGCCCGCTAAGCAGGGATAAAGAAATATCTATGGCAGAGGCCTTAAGATCCTCGAGTGAAGGGCCCATCTACGTTACGAAGAAGGACATCAAGCCCAACGAGCAGATGTCCATCGACAGAGGGATCGCACAGCAAAGACCTGGATTTAAACCCGCAGACACGGCAAAGAACCGTCGGATTATGGAGGAGATGGCGGGTGTCATCCGTATGGGGCTGGAGAAGTATCTGGATCCGCAGGAAGTAAACGCTAAGTGTACCGACCTCATCAGTCAACTTGAACCAGCGAGGTAACAATGCCTGAGTTCGATTTCCTGGGTGCGGCTCAAGAACAAGTTGCGCCTACTCAGGCACCACCTTCGGAGCCAGTCACAGAACCCACAGTTACGGTTCCGAGTAGTTTTGACTTCTTACAGGCCGCTCAAGAAACTCAGGAGCCCCCTGTCGAAAAGCAGTTATTTGACACTGTTCGTATCGGCCAAGACGCCAAGATAGTTCCCCAAGAGGCTCGTAAGACACTGGAGGCGGCTAGGAAGTTCGACGTTGATAATGGTGCGGCCAAACATCTCGTGAATGAGGCCGCTATTGACTCCATCTGGGAGGACACCAAGTCCGCCAGTCAGACGGCTCCTAAACTCACGCAATGGGCCGTCCAAGATCCCACCAATTCCGCCGCCATCCGCGAGAACTTCAAGAAGCACGTCGAGCGCGAGCGCATCATGGGTAACCTTAACTACCTGGAACGTTCCACCGCTGACTTCCTGTCGGGGCTGAACGGTATGGTGGCAGGAGTAGTTTATGGTGACCGCTGGCTGAAGTCCCGCCTGGATGAGAGCGTGGGAGAGTTATTTCCAGGGACTTTTTTAGATCGTCCCGTGAAGGCACCGGAAGAATCAAGTGTTTATAAGTTTTTCAAGGAGAACCGGGACACGTTCAGGACTGATCCAGCCTCAGCTTCCTTGCAAGATGTGTGGCGATTGGGTGATCCTACAGTCATGCTCCCGTGGGTTGCTTCTCAGACGGCCTCTCAGTTACCCCAGGCGCTTCCTTCTATGTTGTTAGGTCCTGCTGGGCTCATTCCCATGTTTACTTCCACGTTTGGGCAGAACCTTGAAGAATCAGAC
>CAYOEG010000009.1:2937-6012 GCA_964403155.1 uncultured Candidatus Saccharibacteria bacterium | reverse complement strand
GGGCTCATTCCCATGTTTACTTCCACGTTTGGGCAGAACCTTGAAGAATCAGACGAGACCAAAGCAAGCAACTGGGCCAAACTGGTGGATGCTAGTTTCAGCGCAACAGCAGAAGTTGCCCTAGAGAAGTTCACTCTAGGCTCACAAGTAAAGTTGGAAGGAACCCTACGCAAAGTCCTTGGGGATAAGAAGTTCGTCGAGGTGATGAAAAAGGCCGCCGACAGCATTAAAGAAATGGGCGGTGAGATTGGTAAGTTATACGCCAAAGAGATCGGTGGTGAGATGGCTACCGAGTATCTCCAGTCTGGTTCTGACTATCTAACTGGCATTGACGCGGACGCCATGAAGGGCGTCGGATGGAAAATGGCCCAGGCCGGTATCGTGGCTGGAACCATGACGGGTACCACGCGCTCGCCCATCATCGTCGCCAAGGCCCTTAAGTCCGCAACGTCCAAGTACAACACTATGCAACAGCAGAAGGCATATGACAAGCTGACCTCCTCTGATATGCGTACCGAGATGGAGACGGAAGCTCCATCTGTGGCAAAGACCCTGTTCCAGCAACAGCTCGACAAGAAGTCCATGCTCATCCCGGTCGAGAAGTTCAACACCATCCTGACTGAGCAGGGACTGGACCCCGCCGAGGTAGCGAAGGAGTTGGGCGCGGAGCAGTCCTATTCGCAAGCCAAAACTGGCTCAGACGTGCGTGTCGATACGGCCTCGTGGATAGTGAAGTTCGGTGGTACTCCTACCGCTACAGCGTTCAGGGACCACTTCACGTGGAACCCCATGACGCGTACCGCCGAGGAGCAAAAGACCGACAATGAAGTAGAGGCGGAGGAGACTATAGAACCTGAGTCCGAAGCCATGCAGGGTGTGGAATCTCAGCTCGCCGCTGTGCTACCAAAGAAGTCCCACGTTAAGTTGTTCTCTACGCTTATCTCCAGTTGGGCGGAAACGCGCGCGAAGCGCCTGGGTGTGAAGGTTGAGGATGTCATTGGTAAAGCCAATCTCAAGATCGAGAAGGTCACAGGCGTAGATCCCTCTAGGTTCCTAGAGGGTATGACTGCTCACCCTCAACTCGGCAAGTCCATGCCTGAGAAGGAGACTGCGCTAAAGTTCTCGGAGCGCATCAACACCCCAGAGTTCGACGCTGAATATGCCGCTCAGAACAAGAATGTCATCTCTCCGGCGCGCATCCAGAACTACTCCGAGGAGTACAAGAACGACCCCGCCGAGCACTTCTTCGCCACCATCGACGTGGCCAAGAAGAAAGCCCTTCGTATGTTTAAGGAGCGGCTGGCCAATGTGCCTCAGAGGCATGTGTGTATCAACAGTGGTGCACAGACATCTGGATCCGAGGACGTACTTACTGGTAAAAAGGGTTCTCGTATTGCCAAAGACGGTCTGGTCCTTGATATCCCCATGACCAGCTTTGTCGAGGCAGATGCCATCATTCAGGCCGCTGTTAGCGCTGGCAACAAGGTCCAGGTGGTTTATACCTATAAGGATCTTGCCATCGCGGCAAGCGAGCATCGTCGAGAAGTGGTTAACGGTAAACCACTATATCCAGTAGATCAGTTTACCCTTGACCACATTAACACGTATAAGACCGCTGTGGCACTGGCTGAGAAGTATGGTGAGAATCCTGACCCTAACGTGAACATTGAGATACAGGTGTACCGGGGTGGCCTGCCACAAGAGGCTACGCTTGATGAACTGCGAGAACTGCGGTATGGTTTCCCAGAAGAAACTGACTCAGCCATCTTTGAGCGTAAGCGAAAAATAGTTGGAGGTATCCTACGCGATGCTGAACGGCAAGCTCTACAAAAAAGAGAATGGGCGGCTCGTGGAGATCGACCCAGTGGGCCGGGTGGAACCGGAGTTCCTGAAGAAGGTGCGGAGACTTCATGGGATACTTACGGGATCAACTCGCTCGAAGAAGCCGCTGAAGCCGCTGAGCGAGCGGCCTCTGCTGGACTAGCCGACCGCAAGAAGAAACCCCCCAAGAAACCCCTCACACAAAAGGGACGTGTCATCCAGGGTGCCTATCAGACCAAGGATGGCAAGTCCTTTATCTATCTGTTTGCTGACTCGAATTTCTCCACGCTCATCCACGAGCTGATGCACTTCTTCCACCATGAAGCCATCCTAGACTACCAGGCGCTGGCCCAGGTGCCGGAGGACCAGCTATCTCCTGCGGATATTCGCTTCAAGCAGGATATGGACTCGTTGGCTAAGGATATGGGGGCCTCCAGTTTCCTCGATATGAAAGAGGAGCACATGGAGAAGCTTGCGCGGGCGTTTGAGACTTACGCCGCTGAGGGCAAGGCCCCTTCCGTCAAGTTGCAGAACGCATTCCACACGTTCAAACAGTGGATGCTTGCCATCTACCGTCGTATCCAGGAAATCGGCTCTCCCATCAATGACAACACCCGTGCTGTGTTCGACCGTTGGTTGGCTACATCTGAGGAGATTGCCGAGGTCCAGGCGGAAGCGAACCCACTCGGTCCATCCATCCTGTCAAACGTCATGCTCCCAACGAAAGCCGCCAAGGCGCTGTCCGATGCTATTGCCAAAGCCGCTACTACGGCTGAACTTCGTCTTGCTGAGAAAACACAGATGGCTTACGTCAGATCTTTCAATCGTGACCAGAAAGAGCTTCGAGCTGAGATCCGTTCACAGGTCCAGGAAGAAGCCGATGCCAACGGTACCTACCAGCGTATGGATAAGCTGGCCAAGATGCCTCCTGATTCACGCATCGGTAAGGAGTTCCTCGACGCAGAGTTGTTGAAGCGATTGCCAAAGGACATCGTGTCGGAGCAGGGCTTTGACCCCGAGGTCATCGCCAACATTCTTGGATACAACACGGCGATGGACATGATGCAGGACTTCACGACAGCCACACCCAAGGAGCAGTTCATCGAGCAGGAGACTGAGCGCAGGTACAAGGAGCTTGGTCACACTGTCATCCAGCCCTCTGAACAACTGCGTGACATCGCAAGAGAAATCGTGAACTCAGACGAGAAAGACAAGGTGTACGCTGAGGAGCTACGCATCCTGGCGACCGAGGAC
>CAYOEG010000009.1:0-2837 GCA_964403155.1 uncultured Candidatus Saccharibacteria bacterium | reverse complement strand
GACGCTGACAATATCATCGAGAGTATGCGTGTCGATGAGTTGAATCCGGCAGAGTTCATTCGTGCCGAACGCAACGCTAGAGCGCTAGCCGGAAAGCTACTCACCCAGGGAGACCTAGAGGGGTGCTTCCAGGCCGTGCAGGACTCCCGCCTCCACGCCATGTGCTACCGTAAGGCGACGCAGGCCAGACGGCTGGTGGATCAGAGTAAAAAGATGTTTAAGAACGTCTTGAAGTATTCACCCAGTGACAGCAAGCGCCGGGATGCGGATCTCGTGATGGCGGCCAAAGCGGTGCTGGCCAAGTGGGGGCTTGGGCGTAAGGGCCAAAATCCGTTTGAGTACATGCAGAAGCTGAACACCTATAACCCTGCTATGTACCAGCTCATCTTGTCATTCGTTGTCAACAAAGCCCCTGCCGAGCGCGTGGCTAGTGAAAATCTCACCGTGTTTGAGATGCCTATCAATGACTTCCGTAAATTGACAGAGGCCGTAGGTGCGCTGTGGAGCATGTCCGACAAGATGCACGAGGTTGAGCTTAGTGGGCGCAAACTCCGTATTGAGGATTTAACTAAGAAAGCTAGTGAAATCATCCAGCGCATCACGCCCGAGGATAAGCGCAAGTTCACAGAGGGCAAGACGGACAAGGACAGGCTACGCGATAAGGTCACATCTGCCATCGCCAAGAACACGTCTATGCGTACACTGTGCAAGTGGCTGGATGGTAAGGCTGGTGGGTTCTTCTACGAGACACTTTTCCTGCCGGTTGAGGATGGCGTCCTAAATCATCTTGAGAATTTCTCTAGGGGCACCAAGGGACTCGCCCAGCTTGTGGAGCCAAAGCTTCTTGCTTTTGAGGACGGCAGGACTATTGAGGCCCCGGAGTTGGTGTGTATGAACAAGAGCAGTAAGGAGTACGGAAAACCCATGCGTTTCCGCTCCACGCTACATCTGGTTGAGTACGCGAGTCACTACTTCGGCAACAAATCCAACCGGGAAAAGATGCTCGCTGGACAGGGTTGGGCCATCATCGACCCTGAAACAGGGGTGCTTGACACTACCAAGGCTGACGCCTTCTTCAAGAGGATGCTTAATGAAGGTGTATTGACTCAGGAACATCTGGAAGTCATGCAGACTCTTGGAAAGGCGTTTGGCAAGATCCTGCCTAAGATGCAGGAGGCCAAACATAAGAACGACGGGTATTACATGACTGAGATACCCCTGGTCCCGTTTGAGGCCGCAGGCAAGACCTGGGAGGGCTGGTATCTGCCAGTCATCTACGACCCTACGGCTCCAGAGAACGCTGAGATCGGTAAGTCCGAGGAAGGCATGAAGGTCTCCGAGGACCTGGCCACTATGCGTGTCCAGGACTCCTTCAATTTGATGGCCCCTTGCAAGGGTCTGGATGGAATGACCTTCGCTCGAACGGGCTACACCGGGCCCCTTGAGACAAATATGGCGCTGTACCTGAGTGCACTAGACAAGTGCTACCGCTATGCCTATATCAGCCCGGCGGTTACTGAGGTGTCCAAGATTGTGGCGAATAAGGACTTTGCCTTCGCACTTGATAGTTATAACACCTCGGTTATTAAGAATATCATCAAGCCTTTCCTTCGCTCGGCTATCACGCAAAGTAGTGAGACTCAGGTATCTAATGGAGCATCGGTCGCGAGATACACTAAGGAAGCCACGGCCATGCTCTATATGATGGGTAACCTTACTAACGCGGCCATCCAGCTTACCGGATTCATGCCAGGACTGGCCATTACCAGTGTGAAGAAGTCTATGGGGTCCGGCTTCTTCACTACAAACTACCTAATGCGTGTAGGTGCATACAAAGGTCTTAGCGCTCTTGGTGGGCAACGTGTTCGTACCGCGCTTCATGGGATTGTGTCGAATAAGGGCCTGACACCCGACCGTATAAATCAACTGTCTAAATTCATGCGTGTTCTTTCAGATAACAGCGCTCAGGAACGAGAGGAGTTCTTGTCGAACGCGCTGAAGGGTAAGGGATCCTTTACCAGACTACAGACCTTCATGCGAGCGAATATGTATTTCATGCAGAGTTTCACACAGAACATCACTAACAACACACTCTGGAGAGCCAAGTTTGAGCAGGAGTTAGAGCGAGACCCAGATATGGAAAGAGCCATCATGCTCGCGGATAACGCTGTGGCGGACTCCCAAGGTACTCCGTTCACTCACGACGTTACCTCGTGGGAGCAGGGTGGGGCTTGGTGGAGAGCCTTTGGTATGTTCGGTCGGTACTGGGCCACACAGATGAACTTCATTATGTCTGAGATAGCCCTACCCTTCCGTGACAATCCTAAGAAACGCGAAGCCTTCGCCCGAGCCTCTTACGTTGCCTTCATTGGCGTGGTCGCGACCAGCATCGTAACGGACGCCCTTATGGCCATCCGTATGCGTGATGATGAGGACAAGGAAGGCAAGACGGACTGGTCTTGGGAGACCCTCTTACGACGAGCAATCTACAGTCCGCTCAACTATTCAACGGGGTTGCTCCCGATGGGGGTTCGGCCTGTGGTGCAGTTCGCGTTCAAGTCTTTCGGTAAGGAGGCGATAGCCCCGTCCGACAAGCGTACTCTGGGTGGGGATCGCGTCCAGTTCACGCCCTTCATCAGCCTCATCGAGCGTCTTACGAGGTCCGTCAAGAAGGACATTTCTGATATTAAGCAGGGCCGTCCAGTTGAGAAGATGAAGGTCACGAAAGACCTGGCCGATATCGCCACACTAGCTACGCGCATACCGTTCGGCCCCGCTGTCCGACAGACCGAGTGGGCTGTGAACAGATTGACTGGAGCGAAGAAATGAGACACTTA
>CAYOEG010000008.1:0-19504 GCA_964403155.1 uncultured Candidatus Saccharibacteria bacterium | reverse complement strand
TTATACCATTATTTGACATATCTCCCATTATTTTGTTTGATATATGTATATATCTCTTACATTATTAATCTGCTCTAATGGGTATACAAACAATAAAGGTGTTGAGAACTATTTCTAAGATTGTTCTTTTGGTTATGGTATTGGGTTTAGTTGGCTGGGGTGGGTATTATGTGTATCGATCTATTGCTTTTAAGCCCCAGAATATTGTTGTAACAAATATTACTGATTCTTCTGCCACTATTACTTGGACAACATCTTCTCAGATGAATGGTGTTGTGTATTACAAGAAGGGTAGTAGTGTTCTTCCTGGTCCTTTGGGAATCATTGGCTCTCGTATTGGATATGATGACAGGGATGTGAGTGATGCACAGACGGCTTGTGTTAATGAGTTTAACAAAAATGCTAGTGAGACAAAGGATGAGAATTTTAGTGTTAGTGGAGAGAATTTCAATTGTGATGATGCTAGGGTTACTGGTATGGGGAAGTACTATACGCATAGTGTAACTATTAAGGATTTGGATCCTGAGAGTATATACTACTTTGCAATGGGTGATGGTATATGGAGTTTTGAGAGTGATGTTGCTTCTTTAAAAACTTTTGAATTGTTAGGGGAGGTTGATACTCCTATGCCTGTGTTTGGAAGGATTGTAGGTGATGATGGTACATATTCTAGAGATTCTCTTGTATATATTACTTTTAGAGATGGTAGTGAGGAACAGAATAGTATTTTGTACAGCAGTACTAGTAATGATGATGGTGGATGGTATGTAGATGCTACTGCGGTTAGAGATGTGAATGGAAACGTTTTGGAGTTGGAATTAACAAATGATACATTCACTGCGCAGGGTGTGTATAGTAATTATGGTAGTAGTGAGGAGGTAATGTGGGTGCTTGGTTATTTTAATGGAGCGTACCCAGATATAGTAGTTGAAAAAAACATTCCAATAAGTATGCTTGTAGGGAGGGCATATGCCAGCTGTACATTTGAAAATATTTATGATGTGGCACATGGGAATGGTTCTTTGTCCGAGGATTGCGATCTAAGTACTTTATCTCAAAGCGAGATAAAACAGATTGGCTATGGAAATGTTGTCAAAGCTCAGGTGGCAAGTGGGGCTACTCTTTCTAATGCTTTGTCAAATGCGGGGTTGGGTGGTGGTAATATCGCTACCAACGGAAATATAAATGCTATATATGGTACGAACTTAGATGGATCTGTCGCGATATCTGATTTCTCAAGAGTTATAAAAACTGAGAGAGGAAACGTTGTTACTGGAACTCAAACCAATACGGATGGTGAGACAACAATCGTTTTGTGTGGGAGTAGTTGTACTACTTCTCCAGTTGATCCTACTGTAATATCTTCGAACAAAGAGTGCGACGATTCTAGTGATTGTGGTGAGGGATACTCATGTGAGGAGACGATATGTACATTAAAATCTGTTTATACGGACACAGGGGAGAAGAAACTTATTGGGGAGGTGAGGAAGGAAACCTATACACTCCACTATGATAGTGAATCTTCAAGATATTCAATAGAAACTTCGGTGGGGACGGTAACAAATATCCCAAGCAGTATAATCAGAAATTATATTGCAGTAGAGGAGAACACACGTCTTTCTCTTGTTCCGGTAATGCTCTATCCACTTATCGTAAGTAGTGGATTAGATATAACAAATATAGTAAACAAAAATGAAGCATTGAGAGGTGCAATAAATGATGAGCTTGAAAGATTGAGGGGGGAAAACACAGAAGAAAGTAACCAAAAAATAATAGATATCTGTGATGAACTTGGAGGCGGAGATTTGTGTCCTTCAGGTACTTCTCAGGCATCTCACATAATCAACACACAAAAAGTATATGCTGCAGATACAACATCCTATGCTCAATATCTTCCAGAATATGGTCTATACAGCTTTCAGCTTGGGGATTATTCTTTTGAGAAGGAAACTTCTAATGGAAATACAATCTACCTTTTCTATATAGAAGCCAATGGCAAAGAGGGAATTCAAATTCCTGCAGATCCAGATAATCCAACATCAGAAGAGGATATAATACTGGATTCTAGTGCTTTTGAAATAACATATTCTCAAGAATCTACGGCCCAACAATATGAGATTTTGGAAGGAATAAACATACTATCCTTCAACTTCATTCCAGTATCCACAGAGCTAGGAGCATATACTGCAGAAGATCTCATCAATCAAGCATCTGATAATGGAGTAGAAATACAGTACATCTCAGCTTTTGAAGGAGGAAGATGGTATTCAGGATACTCATGCTCAAGTGATACTTGTACAGGTACAAACTTCTCAATCGTACCAGGTCGAGGATATGTAATCTATGCCACTAATGATGGAACTATTACTGTCCCAGGATACAACCTGACCTCATCTGTACCAGTAGCTTTCTCCTCGGGATGGAACCTAGTAGGAATACATGGATATACAACAGCATATACAGCTAGAACACTAATAGATTCCATAAACAAGATTGAAGGACTAACCTCAAATAATGTGTCATGGTGGCCAATATCCAAAGGTAAATACGAAGGCTTACAAGTAGAAAATAATACAGAATATGGATTAGACTTTGCCATAAGTCCAACCAATGGATACTTTGTAAGAATATCTGAATATGCACCATCGGATACCACATGCAAATCCATCCTCTGGAATGAAGGAGGAACATTAAATGGTACCTGTGGAAATACTAAATAATTTAAATAATTAAAAATATGGAAACCATACCACCAGTATTCTGGATGATAATAGTAAGTGTACTCACTATTATGGTCTGTCTCATCCTTTACTATGTAGCAATGCTCATAAAAGAGACAAGAACCACAGTAGTAGATGCAAGAGAAACAATGAAACAAGCAAACAAAATACTTACGCAAGCAGAACTCATTGTAAATGATGTACAAAGTAGTATCTCTACAATTAGAAGTACAGTAGAAGAGGTTAATCAGAGTATACTAGCACCAATCAGAAGATTGGCTGCTGGGGCTTTAGCAGTATCTTCATTCCTTGGAGGTTTAAAAGGTAGGAAGAAAACAGAAACAGAGGAATAGCATTGTAAATATCAGTATTACTAGCTATTATAGTTATTAATGAAGATTGCCCGTGTACCAACTAAAAAAAGAAATATCATTACTCTACTAATACTAATCATAGGATTACCACTAGTAGTATATGCCTCGTATCAAGTAGTTCAGCTCATATCCAATGCAAGTGCAGATAACCAACCGAGAAATGTAACCATATCAAATGTCACTACAGTATCCGCGACCATAACCTGGACTACAGATTCCAAAACAACAGGAACAGCAACCATTAAAGAATCTGGAGCAGAATTGAGTCCAGTATTAGATACCAGGGGTAATACCAAACGATATACACATTTCATTGAATTCACTGATTTAGAACCATCTACCACCTATGAATTTTCCATAAACTCTGGTGGCACAAGCTATACCTCCTCTGGAGGCTCATCATTCACATTCGAAACTGCACCCATAACCGCAGATACACCAACACCCAATCCTGTATATGGAAGTGTCAGTGGAGTATCTACAGACGATGTATTGGTATTTGCAATGTTAAAAGACAAGACCTCCTATGCAGTCTCTGCCACCATGCCAAGCGGTGGGAATTGGATAATGGATCTATCTACGTTTAGAAAGATATCCGATGGCTCATTGATCATATCTGATACAAACACAAACCTTGTTCTCATTGCAGTAACGGGCACAAATCAAGGTGGGGTATTGAGTGGCTCTTACTCTACACTGTTCGATAGTAATGGGAAATTAAATACTACACATAACTTTAGCATGGGGGAGAATACTACACTGTATTCTTACTTCCCAGAGTCATCATCACAAGATAGTACAGAGGAAGACGAGACACCTGTAGTAGAAGAACCAGAAGAGGGAGAGCCCAAGGAAGAGATACCTGTAGAAGAGCCAGAACAGGAAACAGACGGTAGGACTTTTAGAATAGTGAAGGATCTTCAATGGGAAGACATGGTGGTATCTGGTGTTACAAATTGGCCATCAGGAGAAGATACTGTTAAGATAACAAATCTAACGGATACAGGGTTTACTGTAGTATGGGTCTCTGCAGAGAAAGAAGAAGGAAGTATTAAATATGGGACCTCGGCATCTGAACTCACAAGTACTGCTAGCGACGAAAGAGATAGTGTTACAAATAAGGGTAAGTACTATGTACATAGCGTATCTTTAACCAGGTTACAACCTGAAACGAAGTACTACTTCACGGTATCTTCTGGAGATAGTACATATGATGGGTTTAATGCTACAACTTTTGATACTTTAAGTACTCCACCTTCATATGTATCCATAACGGGTGTGGTAGATAATATGCCAGAGACTGGGGAGGGTGTATTGATTGCATATATTAAGGATGGAGATAGTACAGGAACAACTGGAAACTCTATGCCGATATCTACAGTTATAGATGAAGATGGTAAATGGATTCTATCTGTTGCGGATAGTAGATCTTCTGATGGCAGTGAATATTATGAATATACGTCCTCTGATACTATTTACTTTAGTGTTGTATCTACAATACCTGCTGTATCTCCTGTTAGTGCATCTATGAATGGTATTACTAGCAAGGATGTGGATGTCTCATTGGAGTATAGTACAAGTACTACTGTAACTAAGCTTTCAGATTATGGTGTTATTTAATTTCTATGTAGAAATGCTTAGAATATCTGGTATAATCAAAAATCCGTTATGAACAGAGAATCTCTCCGAAAAAAGAATAACAAAAAAGCAATATCTTTACTTTTAGCGCTAATCCTTTTAGGCTTTTTGTTCTTCAAATATGCGAAAATTAATAAAATAATCGCGGTTAAAGATTCGAATATAGAAGTATCTTCTTGTGAACAAGATGTAGTTGATGACAGCTACGAAAATGGGGATATATTTCTTCGTATAGATAACGATGGTGAAATGGTAGACGTTACGCCAAGTGTACTTGGCGTCAATGCTTCTGGTGGTGGTTGCTCGATTGCGGGGAACACTTACTCAGGTGATTCTATATGTAGTACAGAAAAGGAAAGCACGGTAGCTGTAGATGGGAAAGGGTATATTAGTTCTTCTGCCGAAGTAAATTTGATAAGTTTAGATGTCCCAGTAGTTCTATTCTCAGGCAAGTATTTTATTAAGGATAGTAATCGAGAGTTAACAAAAGAGGATCCTGTGTACAAGCCATTGGGGGAGATAGAGGACAAAGAAACGGTATATAAATATACTCCTCCTGGAGAAGAGAGTGATAATTTGAAGAATCAAATAGAAGGTGTTGCTAAGAATATAGCATATGACGTTAATTATACTTTAAGTATAGATGGTGGAGAAGGTACAGGAAAAGCGCAGATTAACAAATATATTCCCAACATGAACGAAATTCTAGGAAACAACGATTCCAATGCTAATCCTGCCCAATCAAATCTATTATCATCAATTCTCTTAGAAAAAAATTTTCTGCCTGCAGAAGCACAAGACAGCTCAAACCTGTTAGAGATCTCGGGCATGTGTAATAATTCCGAAACTGTCGAAATTAATGCTTTGAAATACACCTCTAGCTGTATAAACATCTTTGAAAGAATCTCTGGCGTTATTTCGTCGTTGTTCCCAAAATCTGATTGGTCAAATTGTGATGAGGAATCTGAAACATGTATCAACTCTGAAACCATTGTAGTTAAGTTGAGCCCTATTCTAAAAGAGACCAATGAATATTTGGATACGGTGGCGAGATCAATTCAGGACCCTGCAACGGCTTCTAATTATAATTCGGTTTATATAATTACTGATTGTAAAGCAAATGTGGCAGGTAAAAGTAAGAATATACAATGCTTATGGGATTTATCCTATCTTTTCCATGAAAGATTCCTTGCAGAATTTGATGATCTAGGAGGGTCTAATACTCCTACGGGATCAGATTATATTAATTTCCTAAAAAAAGAGAGTTCTACCAGAGGTGAGGCAGTTTTCTCTATGTAATTAAATTTTTATAAAAATAATATGAGTATCGTATCCAGAACATATGATCTTTTCTGTAAGTTCAAAGAGATTGTAATAAGAAAATCTTTCAAGATCTTATTCTTCAGTTTTACTAGTATTTTCTTATTCTTTGGGAGTATGAATGCGTATGCGTCATCTGACACAATGCAGATTACACCTGATTGGGAAGGGATGAAAATATTTTGCAACCTTGGGAGTGGATTGAGTGAAGATAAAAAAAATGAGAACAATATGACGAGCCATTGGTGTCAGTCTGGTGAAAATGTCCTCTGGGGAATGGCTATGTTTATGTTACCGGAGGCAACCAGTGGTTCAGCTGCAATAATGGAGAGCGATGACGTACCAGGTGATTTAAAAACTGGTTTGATGGGGCTCGCAGATAATGCGATTTCATATGCTTATACAAATCTCCCATCTGTCGATGTGTTAGCCCATCTTCAGGAAGAATGGGTTCCTGGGTATGATAGCTCGAATACTTCACTTTATGCAGCTGAGTCAACCTCGGGTTATGATTCTCTGATGGATTCGGGTATTGCGCCTCTTTGGACAAGGATTAGGGATATTTCCTACATCTTCTTTGTCGTAATAATGATTGTAGTTGGATTTATGATTATGTTTAGAAATAAAATAGGTGGACAGCTAGTGGTTGGCATTGGAAATACGATCCCAAGTATTATAGCTAGTCTGATCTTAGTGACTTTTAGTTTCGCAATTGCGGGCTTGGTTATTGATTTGGGAGGATTTATTATCTCTTTGATAGCTGGTATTTTCGATGGGAATGCAGTATCTACACAGAATATTGGTAATCTTATGAAGGTTTTGTTCAGAGGACTTGGAGAGCAAGGTGCTGAAGCAATTCGGGACGAGATTGAAAATGTAATAGGTACTTTCTCAAGTGGAACAGGTCTTGAGGTTGTTGGACTATTGTACCGTCTTGGCTTTGATGTTGGTACTACAGTTGCAACAAGTGGAATGAATGTTGCCGTTGTAGGGGTTGTTGCACTATTTATTTTCCTAATATGTTTGGGAATTGTTTTCGTAGGTGCTATAAAACTAATAATTGTGATGTATAAAGCATACTTCCAGTTAATACTTAATGTTATTCTTGGACCTATTCAAATAATGCTCGGTGCTCTTCCTGGCCAAGATGCATCTAGGACAAACTGGTTGCTAGGAATAGTACGCAATGTGCTTGTCTTCCCGATAATCTACTTCATTATTAATATCCCTGTTTATCTTTCAAGTATAAGTGATGATACGGGATTGGCGTTTCCGGCACAGTTAACAGGAGAAACTGCCGGTGCTAATAGTGGTATGGATATACCTGTAACAGAGGGAACGGTTGGATTCATTTTCTTATTTATATTTAGAGTATTTGTTCTTTACTATGCGGCACAAGCGCCCAAATTTGCAGAAGCAATAATTCCTCCAGTAATGAGTAATGCTTCCAAGGCAGGTGCAGATGCGATGGTAGGGGCAAAAGCAAATCTTTCTAAGATTCCTTTGATCGGAGGACTATTTAAATAGTTTTTGAATCTTTATGGCTAAAGGGAAGAAAACAGGAAAAGGAGAAGAGGAGGTTTTAGATCAGATATTTGATTTTATATTCAAGGAAGCTAAGAAACCTGTTGATAAGAGAAAACCACTAAAAAGAGGTGGTAGCGACCCATCTTCTGCCATGACAGACGCTTTGTCTGCGGCTTTAGAGATGCCAGGTGTTTTTGTTACTGATCAAATTCTTTCAAATGTTAATGATGCCCTTACAATAGAAGTGGGTAGGCTTAAAGCAGATGAATCGGGAGTTCCTAAGGCAAAATTTACGACCTCAAGTCTTGTTAATTTTCTTGCGGATCCAAATGGATTCTTAAGTAAACCAAAGGAATCAGCAAGAAGTGCCCGGGCTTCTATGAAAGCTGAGATATGGGGCAAAAGAACACAAGAATTTTTGATGAATGCTTGGGCTAAGAAATATGACTTGGACATGGATACGAGAAAGGCTATTAGAACAACATATGTGGCTCGAGATTCCGATCAGAGAATTGCAGGGAGAGCTTTGGCAAAAGCATCTGGAATGCTATCAAGCGAAGCTGCTTGGGGTGATTCTGAGAAGAATATTATAGCTACAAGACGAATAGAACTCATTGCTAGGAATACTTTTGGAGAAGAAAACTGGAAGGCTCTTTCCGATGAAGACAAAGAAGGTTTTCAAGAGGCTATAATGATGGATGCTAGATTGATAGGAGATCGTAAAAAAAATATTACAACCTCACTTGATACCTCCAGACAGGCATTTAGTTATGCAGAGGAGTATCTTCAGCGTATGGGGAGAAGCTCTGCAATTACTAGCTACAAGAGAGCTCTTCCAGCAAAGCTAGATCTTTTTGATAGAGGGCAATACATAGAAGAAGAAGCAAAGAACTTGGATACAAGAATTAACAAGATGCGAAACGATCTTACAAGTGGGAATCTTTCTCCCAATCAAGCACAAGCAGTGGAACATGAAATTGCAAAGCTAGAGCAGGCAAGTGTTCTTGTCTCGGGGCAGTATCTTGATAGTCAAAAAATTTATCTGGCTCAAGATAAACTTGGTGCATTGTTAACGGATTCTGAAAATAAGCTTCGAGAGGCTATTAGGAATAGGGATGGAAAAGAAGCACGTTTTTACCAGGAACAAATTAGGGATTTAAAGGAGAGCAAGCGCAATTTAAGCCAGATCAATTTCTTTGGAAAAGTGGGAAAAGCAGAAGGTTTTGTTAATTCTTGGAAAGATATCATGGGTGGTATTGGTGGCGAAAACATGATGACATCGATCTTAAGTGGGACATTCTTTGATTCTGATCAGAATGATACTTTCTTACGTCCATCTGACAATACTAAGGTAATCATGGGCTATCATAGTATTGATACAACTGATACTCATGGGAGAAAGTTTGCGAGGAAGGAGGCTGAGACTATACAAGTTTACAAACCGAAGACAAGCGGAAACGGGCTTGTAAACGTATACTACAAAACCATGGGAACTTTGTATTACTTTACTCCAAGATCAATTATGCGAACCCTTTTTGTTAACGGAGAGGGATTTATATATATGGCAATGATGAGGAAGATGCATATAGAGAAAGAACTGGGCTTAGGAGGAGGATTAGAAATAGATATCGCAAAGGTTTTGGGTAATGATGCAGAGCATTTAAATAAACTGGTTGAATTCTTAAAAAAGAAAAACCCTGGTAAAACTGATGAGCAAATCCAAAATATGCTTAAAGGTCATCTCTCAGGATTGGCGGGTGTTGGGAAATTAGCACAATTCTTTTCTAAGGGGCAGCGTATTAGGGATTATGTGGGTGCTTGGTTGAACGAAAAAGTATATAAGAAGATGAGGCAGGTTATATATAACGTACTTGTAAAGAAGGTTGCCGGAGAGGGTGCAAAGGCCGCCTTAGAAGCATGGCTTGCCAAGGGTGGATTTGAGACTTTAGCAAAAGCGCTTGTCACGACAGTCCTTAATGCTTTAGGTATTACCGCGACAGGGGGAGTTGGAGCTTTTATTGTTCCTGTTTTATCTGCTGTTGTTGCAGATGTTTTGTATAATGTTGCAAAAGTTTTAATCCAGGTTGTTCTGCTAGTACTTATGGGAGTTGCTGGTTTGTTTGTGTTTGGAGGGAGTAGTATTGTAAACAAATTCAGTGAACTTACATATGCTTATACCAATGTTACTCCTGGGGAGGTTGTATATAATCCGGATTTCATAGATGAAGAATATATTATAAGTGGAGGAGAGCCTGGTGCTCCGGGTACTGTATATACTGGAGACATTGAAGAGATATATAACCAAGTAGCTGCAGAGATGGGTCTTAATACAAAATTGAAATTAGTGACATGTACTACTGGAGATGATGGCTTTGACGAAGCGGCTTGTAATCTAATAGACTGGGCGTGGTGTTATAGTGGTACGCAAATCTTTTGTAAGGCTGATAAACTTGCTACAGCAAGTGATGCTGGCCTAACCAATCTGTTTAGGCACGAGCTCTTACATCAAATCCAAAGAGGTGGGGGTGGTTTGCTAAGGGAATGGGGAGCCGATTTCCTCTCAAACAATGGAGGTGGATATAGCTTTGTCACAAGTAGTGGCTCTATACAAAGAGCTACAGAGACGGCAGGTTATCTTACAAGTACAGGAGTTTGTACATATTCAGATCTAGAAGCTTTGGCAATTGCTCCAGGAAGTAGCACGCCTTGTGGTAACCTATTGAAATCGTATATTAAGAGTTTCGCTACGAGAAATTAATTAAAACGAATTATGATATGAAACTGCCAATATTTTGGAAAAAATACGGATTATACATCGTAATAGGAGTATTGATTGGGCTAATATTAGGAGTAGTATTTTGGTTAAATAAAAAGAACAATACAACAGTAGAACAAACTATTACCCCAATCAACTCACCGTTTGAATATCTTGGCGATACAATATCTTTTACGAATACACCAAATGATCTCCCAGTATCAACCCAGGTAAAGGTATATAAAACAACTAAACCAGAGATAACAATAGTTGAAAACTTTGTAGCAAGATTCTCACAAAAAACACCAACAATATCTGAAGATATGTATTTATGGACATTCAACGACGCAGTAGTTACATATTCCTTAGATTCTTCAATCATAAACCTCAATTCTAAAGGAGGTTTAGTTACGGATATAAAAATAGGGGGTACATCTGATGTAACAAGCTTCCTTCTTGATTATTTTAATATTCGAGAAATTACAATTGCAAAAGTTGAAGATCTCACTAATGGGAAAAAGGAATTCAGAGGATACTACTCGTCAAACAATCTTGAATATGGATCAATAGGGATAGATGGATATGCATTAGATATAATTGCTGATTCAAGTAAACTATATTCTCTTTCTATCCTTCTGCTTGACCCATCCAACATTGTCACGTACCAAGACATGCCAACGAGGACATTGAGTAATGCAATATCTCGAAATCACGAAATCTACACAACATATTTAGATTATGATGATAATTTCAAAAAACAATATCCTCTTATAAGGGCGTCTGCAAAATTAAAATCTTTTGATGTCTCGGAAGTCATCTATAGATATATATTCGTGGATCAAAGCTATGGGTATCTTGTTCCTATGTATGAAATGAAAGGAGATGCCCAGCTCTATGATTCTCAAGATAATAAATATTGGGCAGACACTTTAATATATATGTGTGCTTTAGACAGCGAATATGTAACTAAGGTAGAACCATATATGGAAACCAATACCCTATTAGACTCGGGAGAGTAGCCATGCTACAATTATTCTTATGAAAACTGTCTTAAAATCCACAATTCTTGTACTCTTCTTTTTTCTTCCATTCTCATTATTTGCATATACAGTAAACACAACCTCTGATCAAAATTTCGATACTTCACTCCCAGATCAAACCAATACTGTCTACAAAACACCAAACATAATATATATATCTCAAATTACAACAGAGTCATCTAGCCTAGAAGCAAACCCATCACTTTGGGTCAAAACCCTCTACTATTACAGCATAACAAGGTTACATTTCGCAGATATCCCATACAACTATATAGTAGACAGCAATGGGCAAATATATGAAGGGAGATCAGGAGGAGTAGGAGCTAACCCAGAATTAGAAAATCAAGAAGGAAGTATACTAATTGGGTATCTCTCAAACAACCCAATTCTTTCTAACAGGGCTACATCATCTATACAAACCCTTGCAAATGACATTGGATCAAAATATGGAATCCCAACATTCTCTGTAGTTAACCTAAAAATTGTTCAAAAAGAAGGACAACTTTCAAAACTTCAAATAGCAGAATCCTCTGGGGATTTTAAACAATCTGTTACCGATGCACTTGAAGGTTGGACAGGATACACATCTGAAAAACTCTCTTACAAAGCCAAGATAGAAGAAGTTACATACAACAAGGAAGTTGAAATAGGGACGAAACTACATGTCACATTAAAAGTAAAGAATATGGATGATTTCACTTGGTTAACTGATAAATTCCCAATTTACATTTCTACTGCAGATGGAAAAGATTCAGGATTCGCAATAAATGGAGTATGGGATAGCTTTAGCAAGCCAACGCACATAGAAAACAAAGCAGTAAAACCTGGGGAAAGTGTTACTCTGGAATTTGATCTCTATGCAAGAACGGCACCAGGTGAGGCAATACAAAACTTCGTATTACAGAAGAATGCCAGCAGTATTTTCGCAGATTCGTATTTCGAAGTTAAGTTCTCTGTAATCAAAGGCACTAAAACGCTAGTACAAGTATCATCGTCAGAGTATGGATTCGCAAATATTAGGACGTGCCAATGGTACAGTTGTGAGATAATAGATAGCGTAAATAACGGAGTAGTGTTTGTACTACTCTCAGAAGAAAACGGTTGGATGCAAATACAGTACACAGAGAGTTCCGTAGGATGGGTATTCTCTAGATACATGAAAAAGATATAATCCTAAAGATATTACCTATGAGTAAAGATCTAATTCTCGGGGGATTAAACCCTGAACAGAAAAAAGCTGTTGAATGTACCCAGGGACCACTCTTGGTTTTTGCTGGAGCAGGATCTGGGAAAACACGTGTAATCACTAATAGAATTGCATACCTAATAACAGAGAAAGGTGTACGACCTGAGAATATCTTGGCCGTCACCTTTACCAAAAAAGCTGCAGGAGAGATGCAGGAAAGGATAAAAAGCCTACTGGGCGATCTGGGTAGAAATATCACAGAATTGCCAACAGTAGGAACATTTCATTCAATAGGGGCAATATTTTTGAGACATAACGCCAAATCCATAGGATACACTAATAATTTTTCGATATATGACTCTGATGATAGTGAAAATCTTATTAAGGAGCTTATGCTGGAAAGACAGATAGATATCAAACAGATAAAACCACAGGCAGTATCATATTTCATAAGCTCTGCAAAGAATGAAATGGTATCTCCGGAGACATTTCCTTCACACTACGGAGGATACATCGAAGACATAGTTGCAGACATCTATCCGGATTATCAAAAACAGCTAAAAATTCAAAATGCGGTAGACTTTGGAGACCTATTGTATCTAACTGTAAAGATGCTGGAAGAGAATGAAGAAGTACTGAAACACTATCAAGAGAGATATCAATATCTACTCATTGATGAATACCAAGATACAAATAATGCACAATACAAATTCGCGAAATTACTATCCCAGCAACACCAGAATATCTGCGTAGTGGGTGATGATGATCAAGGAATATATGCGTGGAGAGGTGCGGACATTAAGAATATCCAATCCTTTGAAGACGATTTTAACAATGTAACAGTTATTAAACTCGAACAAAATTATCGTTCTACAAAGAATGTAATAGCTGCAGCTGTTTCAGTTATTCACCAAAACAACAAAAGAGTTGAAAAAAATCTTTGGACAGATAATTCTGATGGCGAGAACATAACGGTATACCAAGCAAGAGATCAGGAAGATGAAGCTGATTATGTAGTAGAAAAGATTAAACATCTCAAGGATATGCAGATACCACTTTCAAATATTGCAATCCTTTACAGAACAAACTATCAATCTCGTGCAGTTGAAGAATCCTTGCTTAAAGAAGGTGTCCCATACAAATTAGTAGGAGGGTTTAGATTCTATGAAAGAAAAGAGATTAAGGACATCATTAGCTATCTAAGATTCATTTACAATATTAAAGATGAGCTAAGTCTTGATAGGGTGCTAAATGTCCCAACTAGGAAAATAGGGCCCAAAACGGTAGCTATACTGCATGAGTCGGCAAAACAGATAGGGTGCTCTGTAGGGGAACTCTTAGTTGCGGCATATATGAAAAACCATCCAGAGGTTGGGAAGATACAGGGTATAAGGGAAGATATTCTAAGCAAAATTTCTTTAGTAGATGAGAGCCTTGGAAAACTTCAAACTATAATCTCCACTTTTGGATATATATATACTGAAGCACAGAATAAAAATATCCTGGATCTAATTGATATGATTCTTGATAAAACCAACTACATAAGATGGTTTGATGATGGATCAGATCAAGCCGAGATGAAGAAGGAAAATATCTCCGAGCTTAAAAATGTTGCATATACTTATGTGCAAAAAAATCCAAGTAATAGTCTCGAGATATTTTTAAATGAGATAAACCTTATTGAGCAAGAGCAAGATAAAAACCAAGATGGAAGCGGCTCATATGTAAATTTGATGACATTACATTCTTCAAAAGGATTAGAATTCAACTATGTCTTTATGATTGGAATGGAAGAAGGATTGCTTCCACACTCCAGAGCCTTTGTAGACGAAAATGAACTAGAAGAAGAGCGTAGACTTTGTTATGTTGGAATAACTCGTGCAAAACAAAAACTAACAATGACATTTGCAGAGAAAAGATTAACTCGAGAAGGTCTTACATCTCAGATACCATCTAGATTCTTAGGAGAGATACCGCAGGATATATGCGAATATTTTAGCTGGAGTGCTTAATTTGCTAACCAACTTAACTCTCCATATGTTGCTACATATCTTTTGTACACCCCTGGCCACATATACTTAGGATCTGCACCAGCTCTGATTTTCTCTAAAGTTCTTTTAATCTGTGTTCTACCATCAAAGATATTGTCATTTGGGAATTGACTGTACCATTGGCATGGGCTCCATTGGAATAGACCCTTGTAAAAGCTATCTTTATCACTTTCTGCATTACAACCAGACTCCCATCGCATAGTGAATTTAAGCCATTGTTTTTCTTCATCCGTAGCCGAGACCTCACTATCAATATATGATTCCCAGTACGGGCAATTGTATCCTATCTGCTCGACCTCGTTTGGAGTATCATTTGGTCCTGAAACTATGCTTATCTCTTTTCTCGGTTCTGATACCACGGATTCGCCAACAATCTCTGTGGAAACAAGATTATCTCCTTCGTATACTTTCTGTATCGATTGAGTAGCTACTCCAAGTACTCCTTTTTGCAAGGTAATTTTTGTTGCTAGCCTCTCACACAGAGATCCACCTTCTATAACTTTCTCATATGGAATTGATATGTAAACATCCTCAATTGTTGTTCGGTAGGTTTTTATAACAATCAAAGAGTTATTAGCTAGCTCACTATATGACGAATCCGTTAGGATCTTGTTCTCGTTATCTATGGCATAGCCGTTAGATTGGAGTGCCTCAACAGGAGTTTTTGCATTAGTAAGAAAATGGGCCACATCTCCATCGTTATCTACTGTAATATATTTAATATCGAGAAGCTTCTTCTCTTCTGTTGTATCTATATCATATACCATTTTAGCCCAGTTATCTGGCAACACAGAAGCTTGCGCAACAAAAAACATCTTGTCTAAACCTAACATCACAAAGAAAATCAGTAGGCCAAAGATACACCCAAGTAAATTCGCTTTTTTCATATGTACTAACCATTCTATCATATCTCAATACAGGCCAGGCTAAGGCCTGGCCTCAGTTCAGGAATAGCTCATCACCTCTATCGCTTGTACTACCATTGTTTTTCCCAGACCGACAGAAGATACTAAGAAAAAGTACAAACTTTTAAATAACCGAAACGCGAAAAGGCTGTACATAGCAAGCAGTTTTGTGATTATGAACGACCTATGACACAGGGCCAGGCTATAGCCAGGCTCGACAAGGGTATGGTATATTCAATGTATGAAAACTGCCTTTAAAAATCTTATCCCTTGGATCGTACTTGTGTTAATTGTTGGAGGACTTATCGCTTGGTACTTCATATCCAACCGTGTTACCAGCGAAGAAAATGCAAGTTATGATACGAAGATGGTAGAAGCGCAGAAGTGGTACGAAGGTAGAGAATATTCAACAGCTATGAATGCATATTATACTGCTGCAGAGTTAATCCCTTCACGTGTTGAAGCATTCCAAGGAATCATAGATATCCTTATGGACAAGAACAAGATGGATGAGGCGCTTGCGATTCTTGACCAATCTGCCCAAAAACTCAGCACATATGATCAAAGTACACTTTATGCAGTTCTCTGTGGGAGATACCAAGATTATGGAGATAATATCAAGGCTTTAGAGACATGCAAGAAGGGGCAGGGTCTAGGAGAAGTTAATCAAAATTTGGAATTAGCTTTAGGTAAGGCATATATCAAAACCGGAGATACAGGGAATGCAGCTGAAATCTTGAAAAAGAATATATATGATGGAGACAATCTTTCTGAAGCTACACTTCTTCTTTCATATATTCAATCAGTATCTGATACAGAAAGTGCCAAAACAACTCTTGGTAGCACATCTCCTTCAGATAGTTGGAAGATATATTTTGAAGAATTTAGCGAAGTATTAGGATCGCTAGATTCTGATAGCAAGTACAATGCAACAAAGCTTGCAAGGGTCTTCATTAACAATGGGTATCCCCACATTGCAATCTCAGTACTGGAACCGATTGAATCAGACATTACAGAATATTTAGAAGGAGTATATTTCTTAGGTAGAGCATATCTCGAGGTTGGAGAATATGACAAAGCGATTAATGAACTTAACAAAGCTGCAACACTAGGAAGTTTAGAGTCAGATATCTTTTGGGTAATGGCACGAGCATATATCCAGAAGAATGACCTAAACAGTGCTTTAGATTGCTATGCAAAAGCACTTGGATATCAAGGTAGTACTCCATCAGAAGATTTGGTATCAGAATACCTAGATATATTATTAAAAAACAATCAGACATTGAAGGCAGAGGAAGTGCTACAGGTTGTTCTTGCAAAATCAAAATCTGCATATCTTTATGAATACGGAGTAAGGATAAACTATATATTAGAGAAAACGGAAAAAATTAACTACTATATTGAATTGTTGGGAGCTTTGGAGCTCGATGAAGAAGATAAAAAGGAATATCTATATCTCAAGGCAAGGGCAATGTTAGATCAGAATGCAGATATATCAGACATAACATCGGTGTTAGATGAACTTCTAGCCTTGGATAGATTTAATGCCAAATATTACTATCTTTTAGGTAGGTCAGAATTTGAGCAAGGAAATGCAGAATCCGCAAAACAAGCATTAAACAAGTCTCTTGAATATGACCTCAATTATGAAATAGCAGAAGATTCTTCCAAACTGTTGTCTAGTATCGACTAGTTTTGATATAATCGCAACGGCGAGAGTGTAAGCTTTCCTTTTTTGCGACTGTTAATTTTTTTAAACAACTTTATGGATAAGACAACTTACAATATTAAAATGCCAATGGAGCAGATTCGTAATATCGGAATCATCGCTCATATTGACGCTGGGAAAACTACTACAACAGAAAGGCTTTTGTATTTTACAGGACAGGTTCACAAAATAGGAGAGGTGCATGATGGTGCAGCAACTACAGACTTCATGGTACAGGAGCAAGAAAGAGGAATCACAATCATGTCCGCAGCGGTCACATGTTTCTGGGATTACAGTAATAAGAGACATAGAATCAATATTATTGATACTCCAGGCCATGTAGACTTTACTGCAGAGGTTGAAAGATCTCTTCGTGTATTGGATGGCGCAGCAGTTATCTTTGATGGAAGAAAAGGTGTAGAACCTCAATCTGAAACAGTATGGAGACAGGCAAACAAGTACAAAGTTCCAAGAATTTGTTTTATGAACAAGATCAATTTGATAGGCGGTGACTTTGAGCATAGCTTCCAGACAATCAGGGACAGATTAAGTCCAAAGGCAGTTGCAGTTACCCTACCAATTGGTAAGGAGCAAGAACTACATGGGTATGTCGACTTAGTAAAGATGAAGGCTTACACATATGATGGCGTAGATACTCCTACATTAAATGAAGTACCTATTCCTGAAGATATGATGGAGAAGGTAAATAAGAGGAGAGAGATGTTAGTAGAAGCATTGGCAGAGCAAGATGACGAATTGATGGCAAAATTCTTTGATGGTCAGGAGTTAACAACAGACGAACTATATGCAGCATTGAGAAAGGGGACATTAAATCTAAGCCTCTTCCCAGTATTGGGCGGAGACTCTAGAACTGCAATGGCAAAGACATTGTTAGATTACATTACAATATGTCTTCCATCTCCAGTAGATGTCCCTCCTGTAAAAGGTATTCATCCAAAGACAGGTGAAGAGATTGAAATGCATCCAGATGAAAATGCACCATTCTCATCCTTGGTCTTTAAGATTGTAAATGATCCACACATCGGCAACCTTTCATATTTTAGAGTCTATTCTGGGAAGATTGATGCGGGGTCATACGTTTTGAACTCAACAAAGAATATTAAGGAGAGAGTAAGTAGATTGGTATTGATGCATGCAGATGATAGAGAAGATGTAACATCTCTCAGAGCAGGAGATATTGGCGCTATAGTTGGTCTTAAAGACTCTATAACCGGAGATACTCTCTGTGATGAATCAAAGCCAGTAATTCTTGAAAAGATTGAATTTGCTGAACCAGTTGTATCTCAGGCTATCGAACCAGCAACCAAATCTGATGAAGAGAAGATGACAGATGCTTTAACAAGGCTAGTAAAAGAGGACCCTACATTCAGAGTAAGTACTAACCAGGAAACGAGTCAGACTATCATATCTGGAATGGGTGAACTCCACCTTGAGATTATGGTAGATAGATTAAAAAGGGAGTTTAATGTAATAGCGAATGTTGGTAAGCCACAGGTTGCATACAGAGAAACCATTAAAAGAGCTGTCGAACAGGCAGAAGGAAAATATATCAAACAGTCTGGTGGTAAAGGTCAGTATGGCCATTGTTGGTTGAAACTTGAACCAAACGAAGCGGGTAAGGGCTTCGAGTTCAAGAGTGAAATTAAAGGTGGTTCTATTCCTAAGGAATATATTGCTCCTATACAGAAGGGTGTTGAGGAAGCTATGAAATCTGGTGTTGTTGCAGGATACCCAGTCGTTGATATTAAGGTTACAGTATTTGATGGATCTTACCATGAGGTTGACTCTTCTGAGGCAGCATTTAAAGTCGCAGGATCTATGGCATTTAAAGAAGGTTGTAGATTAGGTGACCCAATACTTCTCGAACCAGTTATGAAGGTAGAAGTAGAAACCCCTGACCAATATATGGGAGATGTAACAGGATCCTTGAGCAGTAAGAGAGGTCAAATACAAGGCTCCGAGAGTATCGGAAATGGTATGTCAAAGATTGATGCTATTGTTCCGTTATCAGAATTATTCGGTTATACCAACGAATTAAGATCTATCACTAGTGGTAGAGGAAGTGCAAACATAGAGCCTTCACATTATGCTGAGGTTCCAAGAAATGTCGCAGAGGAAATAGCAGGAAAAACCAAGTAAGTAGTTTTTCGATCTGGCATATGGGGGCAGTCCTAGGGCTGCCCCTTTTTGTATATCAATTTATTGTGTTAAATTACTACAAAACACTTGCAAGTCTGCTTACTTTTTGATAATATCCAT
>CAYOEG010000007.1:0-47039 GCA_964403155.1 uncultured Candidatus Saccharibacteria bacterium | reverse complement strand
TTAGAGACAAGATTGTGAAAGAGGTGCTTGCAAAGGTAAAATAGGGGATGAAGATTACAGCTTTAGAATCTCAAAAGAAAGATCCGTCTAGGGTCAGTGTGTATGTTGATGGGCTTTTCTACTGTGGTGTATCCGTGAATAACATTGCGAAATATTCTTTCTATGCGGGTAAGGATGTAGATGAAAAGACTCTTGAGAATATGAAATTTTCTGAACTAGTTGAGAGATTCTTTGACAGGGCAATATCTTTCCTTGAAAGATCTCCGAAAACAGAGAAACAGGTTAGACAATATATTAAAGAGTTGGCATTTAAGAAAAAAGGGAAATGGTTTGAAGAATTGAATAACGATGACTTGGGTAAGATCTCAGAGATAGTTTTAGGGAAGTTAAATGAGTATCAGTATTTGGATGATAAAAGATATGCAGAACTATTTGTTTCTAGCAGAATGCGAACTAAACCTAGGGGTAAGGATATATTAATAATGGAGTTGATATCAAAAGGCGTCTCAAAAGATATTGCTCTAGAGGTGGTTAGTAGCCTTGTAGAGGATGAGTATGGTTTACTGAAGCAAACATATTACAAGAAATACAAAGAGGAAAAGATAACGATTGATGACAGAAAGAAGATAGATTTCTTGAGAAGAAAAGGTTTTAATTGGGATTTAATTGAGAAATTCATAAACAATGAGCCTGGAAAGTAAAAGTAACTGGAATATTCCAGAGAAAACAAAAGAAGATAATGTTGTACAGTATCTGATTAAGAAAAGAGAGATAGATGATGAAGAAAAGTTTTTGAATCCGAGTATTAGTGATATCCCAGACTATACCAATCTGTATGATACAGTGAAAGCTGCGAAGAAGATATTGGAATATGTTCAGACAGGTAAGAAAATTGTAATACATGGTGACTATGATGCTGATGGTATATGTGCTACCAGTTTGTTGTGGAATTTTTTGTACAGAGACTTGGCAACACATTTGAAAATTAAAGTTGATGTGGTTCCATATATTCCTAGTAGGGTAGATCAAGGATATGGATTAACCGAATCCTCTCTAAATGATGTAATTACAATTGGAGGTAATCTTCTCATATCTGTTGACTGTGGAGTGAGAGATAGAGAATTGATAGAGAAGTATATTGATGAAGGAAGATTGGACTTTGTCATAACAGACCATCATCAACCTGAAGAGGGATTCAAGGTTAGTAAAAAATATCCTCTTGTACATCAAATGTATCCTAAACATGAATATTCTCAACTGGAGATATGTGGTACTACAGTAGCATTCCTCTTAATCCAAGCTATAAAAGCAGAGGTGGAAATGGATGCGAGTATTAGTTCTGATACACCAGGTCTAGATTTAGTTGCACTTTCTACAATCACAGACCTTATGCCATTGGTTGGGGTGAATAGAATTTTTGTAAAATATGGATTAAAACAGATTCATGAAAGAAGAAGATTAGGGCTGCGAATGCTTGCACTTAGAGCGGGCGTAGAAGTTAAAGATATTGATACCTATCATCTCGGATATGTCATAGGCCCGAGGATAAATGCTGCAGGAAGAATAGGTTCTCCATTAGAAGCGGTAAAACTTCTTGTAAGCAATGATGAAGCACAATGCAAGACAATTGCGAATGATCTTAACAATGTAAATTTCTCGAGACAGCAGATGACTATGGAGATATTGGAATCTGCTAAGAAGGAAGTTGTAGATACAGACAACATGATATTTCTTGTAGGACAAGGTTGGCACGAAGGGATTATAGGGCTTGTAGCAGGCAAATTAGGAGAAGAGTATTACAAACCGGTATTAGTAGCTACGAATAATGATGGAATTATAAAAGGATCTGCAAGAAGTGTAAAAGGATTTAACATAACTCAAACATTGGAAAAGTTTAGTCCATATTTAGAGAGATTTGGTGGGCATGAACTTGCTGCAGGATTTACTGCAAAAGCAGAGAGTATTGAAGAATTTAGAATTGAAATTATTAAATATGCCAATGAATCTTTAGATCAAAATTCCCTTAAGAAAGAGGTTAACATTGATCTTAATCTTGAATCTGGGAGTATAGATAGATCCTTGGTGGAGAAGATGAAGATATTGGAGCCATTTGGATATGGTAATCCAAAACCGTTAGTATTTTTAGGGAATGTAATAGTAGTAAAGAAATATCCTCTTGGGAAAGATCAATTACATCTCAAACTTATGGTAAAAGGAAATGGAACAGAGCTCCTAACATTGGTACTTTTTAATTGTTTTGATGATATTCAGAAACTTGATGAAAATGATGAGATAGATGTGATAGGGTATCCAAATATTAATGTTTGGAATGGTAACGAAACTATTCAATTCCAAGTAAAAGAATGGAGGTTCTCTACAGTAAATTAGTAGAATCAGTTTCAACAACTTCAGGTTCTGCCTGTATTACTTTGTTTTGTACATTATCATAATCTATTGCTGGATAGTAGAAGTCAAACTCTCCTTTGGTATCGTTGCTAAATATAACTTCCCCAGATATGACATATACAGGTTGTAAATATGATTGCTCTTCTGCGCTTTCAAAATATGTAAGATTTACATACATTATTGTAAATTTCTTTACTGATCTTGGAGTGTATTCTGTTACACTATCACCATTGATATCTACTAAAGAAACCAAACTTGCCTCTCCTGCTTGTACTCGCTCAATTGCGGTACTAGGAGAAATCAGATCATATGTACCACAAGCACTCTCAGCAACAGACCAATATGTATAATCGATCTGGTAGATCGAAGACAGATATTTATCATTCCTGTCTGCTTGTACTCCAACATACACGGAAATATTGCTCTTAGTTGGTTTCAAGAAAGTAACTGCTGTGTTAAATGTATATATATTTATCTTCTCGTCATTAATTACCATAGATTCAGTACTTGGTTCTCCAAGACGTTTCTTGTAATCATTAACCATAGCTTCTGCTCCAACGACATTGGAAGGGATTGTAATCATGGACTTTTCTCGATTGAAATCGACTCTTACTAGCTCTGCCTCAGACAGTGAATCTGCCTGTGAGTATGAACCATCAGGATTGATATTGATTAATGTTGTTGTCGGTGTACCATTAGAATAGTCATCAGCGGTAAACCCTATACCTCTCAAGAAATTTGTAGCTATGGACTTCGCTTCCTGTTCTGTAGGCATAGATCCATTCTGTGTAACTTGTTTGATATACGCAGTTTTTGTTGTCATACTGAAGTTCAAATTCTTGGCATAGATTGTTAAAGATCTGTTTGTATCTGACCATGAGTATGATTCTGTACCATTACGAGTAATCTTCTCTGACGAAAAACCTAATTTAGTAGCTAAAGCCTTGGCATCTGCTTGTGAGCTTAGGGATTGTGTAGGATTCTCAAACTTGTATACATTAATAATCTCTGGTAAAGCATCAACTAATCCAGAGTCAGTTTGAAGCTCAAAATACATTCCAGAACCAGAAGCTAAATCTAATGTTGGAAGATCTAATTTACTAGTTAAAAACTCTTCTTTCTTTTCAGTACATGCATAGTTCGGAGATATATACTGTGGGAGGACATTACTACCTTCTGAAGATACCAATATTATGACTACGATTCCGAAGATTACTGAAACAGCTGCCGCTATAACTCCAAATCTTTTTGTCCAAAATGCTGCTTCTGTTAATGTCATGGTATAATCTTAACAACAGTTTATAATCGTATCAATATATATTACCTTCAAAATTATGAGAACACCAGAGGAAAATATTCAATTAGCAAATCTGCTTTTCCCGGAAGTTAGGGAGACACCTGCAGAAGTAGAAGTTAAATATCCAAAAAGAAATTTAAAAGAAGGTGAGATGGTATTAAGATTTGCACCTAGTCCTACAGGATTTTTACATATAGGTAGTGTATATATGAGTCTCGTAGGAAAAGCTTTAGTGAACCAAACTGGTGGGGTATTCATCCTTAGAATTGAAGATACGGATAAAAGTAGAGAGGTAGAAGGGGGAATTAACATGATAGTTAAGGGATTGGAAGGATTTGGTATTAATTTTGATGAAGGAATGACAAGTGATATTGAATCAAAAGGGGAGTATGGCCCATATCTACAGAGTAAAAGATTAGATATCTACAAAGTATATGCCAAAGATATGGTTGCCAAAGGGAATGCGTATCCATGCTTCATTACGGAGGAAGAACTTGAGGAAATTCGAAAGAAACAGGAAGAAATGGGTGTTAGAACCGGCTACTATGGTAGTTGGGCGAAATGGAGAGATGCTTCATTTGAGGATATAAAAAAAGAATTGGATGAAGGTAAGAAGTTTGTAATTAGGCTATATTCTACTGGTAATATTGAGAACTCTTTTAAAATTCAGGACCTCATCAAAGGTAATGTTACACTCCGAGAGAATGATATGGATACTGTATTGCTTAAATCTGATGGTTTCCCAACATATCATTTTGCACATCCAATTGATGACCATTTAATGCAAGTTACTCATGTTACAAGAGGTGATGAGTGGTTTGCATCATTACCATTGCATGTTGAGTTGTTTAAAAAACTTGGCTTTGAACTTCCACAGTATTGTCACTTTGCCCCTTTGATGAAGATGGATAATGATGGCAAGAGTAAGAGGAAATTAAGTAAGAGAAAAGATCCGGAAGCTGATGCCCAATACTACATAGATCATGGATATCCTAAGGAAGGTGTTAAGGAATATCTAATAAACGTAGCTAATTCAAATTACTATGATTGGAAAATTCAAAATCCTGGTAAGCCAAGTAGTGAGTTTGTATTGAAATTAGAAAAATTTAACAAAGCTGGTGCTCTTTTCGATATTGTTAAGCTTAATGACATGTGTAAAGACCATATTGCTACCTTAACAGCTGAACAGGTATATGATTATGCTTTGGAATGGGCAAATTCATATGATAGTGAGATTGCGGATATATTAAAGGAAAATAGAGAATATGGTATTAATATTTTCAATATTGAAAGAACAGGAGAGAGAATTAGAAAAGATTTGGTCAAGTTTGAAGATGTAAGAGGTCAGTTAGAGATATTCTTTGATGAGATGCTGGATAGGGTTGAGATTGAGAATATCTCAGAGAGGGTATCTGTTGAGAAGCAGAAAGAGATTCTGAGTGAATACATTAGTATTTATGATATTAATGATGATCAGAATACATGGTTTGAGAAGATAAAGGAGCTTGCAAGTAAATTAGGATATGAGAGGGTCGGGGATGTAGCTATGGTGCTTAGAGTAGCGATAACACATAGGACTAAGAGTCCTGATTTATACCAAGTAATGAGTGTTTTAGGTAAAGAAAAAGTAATACAGAGATTGGAGAAATACGTAGGGTAGGTGATATAATCATGCGTTGTGAATGCCGGATCGTCTAATGGTAGGACGATTGCCTCTGGAGCAGTTAATCATAGTTCGAATCTATGTCCGGCAAATTTCTCTATTCACAAAAATGCTTCCATCCTATAAACTATATCTATATGGTTATAGAAGATGAGCTTACAGAAGAATATAAAGCTGGTGATCCCGTAAAAAATCAGCATTTCTATTGTATACTAGAGAATTATAATGATATTCCGGGAATAAAGGATCTACCACAACAGCTTTCAGCGTTGGCATCGTCCAGTTATCCAACTTCTGAAGAAGGATTGTTTCAATCAGGACTTGAAACGAGTCTCTGGAATGTGGATGGAGAAATCGTAATAGTTGCATCTTCCCAAGATCAACTTCTTCTAGCAGGTAGTATACACAAGGTGAGGGAGAGGATGGAAATCTTCAATTCTGTTTTGTTTGGTGGTTCTCGCCCTGTACCATCTGTTGAAATTATTCGTCGTCAAAGAACGCAGAAAAGTGTTGCGGAAGTACTGATAGACTGGGGTGTTAGTTGGTCGAAGAAAAATGCTGGAAGAATAATCAAAGATTTTTCTCAGCTGACATCTTACAAAATAGGCGGAGGGTATTTTATTAATAAGCAACTTGCAGAAGATGGGAAAACGGGAGATGCGCTCCTCGTTCTCGTATATTGTGCACTTAGATTATATAAAAATCGTGTGGTTGAACATGGTTTCGAAGAGAACCTTGAATTAATAGAATGGTTAGAAAAGAACTTGCCCGACCAGTTCTAGTTTATTTTAGTACGACATTATCGATCTTTCCTGCCCTATCAAAATTCCCAAACAGAGACTTCTCTCCCTGGTAGCATTTTAGAACTTTATTATCGATCAAATCAAAATAATAAGAATCACTTTGAGAATCATATCTATAACGGAATTCTTCTTTCTTGGCCTGAATAACCTCTCTCATTGATGGAAAGAGACCTTTTTCTTGTGTGTACAACAAGATCTCTGAAGGGACTTCTTTTTGTGGGTCAAGCATGCAGATCTGTAGCCATATTGTATCGTCAAATAAGAAAGGCTCCCCGAGAGAATAGCCAAGCGTTTCGTTAGATCTTAAATCCTCCTTTACAGCAGACGAGAAATCTTCTGGAGTTAAAACAATTTCTTCTCTTTTAGGTGGTCGGATATATTCGTTTTCAGAATAATCAATGGCATCCATTTTTAGAAAAAAATTACAATTTACTTAAAAGTGCATCAATACTCCTTATTCCACTCTCCCAAATATCTTTTTTTGATATATCTATACCAAGTGTCTTGAATAATTCTTTAGGTGACATACTAGAACCAGATTCCATAAACCTCTTTACTAATACTATATTAGTTTTATCATTTTTTACCATATTCTGTAAAGCTTTGGATATTAATAATCCACTTGCATATGAATATACATAGAAGAATCTTCTAAAGTGACTTATATATATCCATCCATTTCTCATACTTTCATCCTCTTCTACCGCATCTCCCAAATATGATTTCATATGTTTGCAGAAAAGATCAGAAATATATTCCTTTGTTAAGAATCCTTTCCCCCTAAAATCATGATGTAACTCTTTCTCGAAATTGTAGAAAGCAACCTGTCTAAATATGGATGAAATATCATCCATTAATTTCCCATCTAATAGTGCCTTATTTTCTTTTTCTCCTTGAACATCCTTTAGAACTTCATCGTATACAAAATCTTCGAAAAATGTACTTGCAACCTCCGCTAATGCAATAGGGTTAGAGTCATTCAAGGCATTTTGTTTTTTGTGCAGCTCTGCGTGTACTCCATGTCCACTTTCATGTGCGATTGTTGTGACATCAGTTAATTTGTTTTTATGATTTAACAATATGAATGTTGGTAAATCTTTTCTCATACTTGCGCAGAATGCTCCACCGGACTTCCCTTCTTTAGGGTATACGTCATATTGCCCCTGCTCTAAATACTTCTTTACAATCTTTCCAAACTCAGGATCTAGATTATTAAATATTTTTTGAACCAATTTTACAGATTCCTCATATGAGTATTCCTTTTGTTTTCCTTCTAATGGGACATTCCTCTCACTGTATCCAAGCTTCCTTTGACCCATTAATTCGGCTTTTCTTTTATAATATCTCTTAGATATGCCAAAATGTTTTGTTACTGTATCTACTAGAGTATCTACAATCTCTGATTCAATATCATCTGCAAGATGTCTACCTAAATCTGGTCTTGGTATTTTTCTGTATTCATCCTCAGCCTTTTTGGATCCAAGTATGGAATTCATCTCAAATTCGGCTATTTCAGCATATTTATTATTAATTTCATTAAATTTCTTACTCGCATAATCCCTTACTTTTTTATTTGTAGAATTTAAGAAGCCCATTATTTCATTGTAGCTAACTTGCTTTTCCTTCAGGTTCTCATCAAGTATTATGGCTGTCTGTTTATCTGTTAATTCGTTAATCATTGCTACCCAGTTTTCGTATGCTATTCTGGACGTTATATTGAAAATCTTCTCTTCTTTGTCAGAAAGCAGATATTTTGATTCTTTAAATATTTTTTCAAGATAGTGTTTGTAGCTTGTTAGTTCTTGGCTATTTATGAATAGTTGCTGCTTTGATTTGGGGATTTTTGCAATATTTAATTCAAAAAACTGTATTTCGTTCCCAAGTTCTATACATGTGTCAGATATTTTACCTAGTTTTGCCTTGATATCTGCATCTGTTTGATTTTGTGAATTTCGTAGTTCGATATAGTAGTAGGGTTTACTACATATACCTGTTGTTGCTATTAGGTTCTCATATTCCTCCAATGCTTTTCTTAATACTTTAGGATCTTTGGTATATTCTTTATTTGTTTTCCAATGTTTTGCAAATGTTTTTACATTCTTTATTGATATATCTATATCTTTTTGTATTTGAGGATCATTGTCTGATTTGTAGAGTAGGGATAGGTTCCAGGTTGTTTTCATATTTTTATTATATATTTTTAATGTTTTTTAAGAAAGAGTTGACAGATTACTGCTTATTCGTTATCCTATAGCTGCTTTGAATGGATCACGCAGTTTGTGATCAGGATGATCGGATATTTATGTTGTGGGTCTGGAACTTTCAGATTCACGACCCCATGTGGAGGAAGAGTTTCGTTATGCTCTACAAACCCAAGGGTATCCTGTTCTCCTAGGTGAGTGACTTTTCCTCACCAGATTTAAAGGTGCATATCAAGAGATTCTGTGTACATATGTACGTAGAATAAATCCGAAATTTCGGGATCTCGATGCACAGAGGAGTGTGAATGGTTAAAAATACATCTAAATGGGCGTAATTTGCTCTGTTTATATATATTTAGATTCCAAATCACACTCCTCTCAAGAAAGTCCCTGCTTTTCACTTCGATATCTGATATAATCATCCTTAATACGTTGATCCAGTAATCACTGGGGAGTAGTAGAAAGAAAGTATATATACAAGTAGAATCTACCGTAAGTAATACGATACATACATAAATGAGAAATAAATAGGGTGGTACCGCGTACAAATGTTCGCCCCTTTCTAAAGATTAATATTAAATATATATTAGTTTTTAGAGAGGGGCTTTTTGTTTAAATTAACAAATACACAAATGGAAGATTTAAGGATAAAGAAAACAGATACAATGCCAAACTTTCCTAAAGTAGAGGCTGATGTTATGAGTTTTTGGAAAGAAAACAATATCTTTCAGAAAAGTATTGATCAAAGAGATGTAAATAACCCATTCACCTTCTATGACGGGCCAATAACCTCAAATAATAAACCTCACTATGGTCATGCACTTACCATGGTAATCAAAGATGTAGTACCTCGATACAAAACTATGAAAGGGTACAGAGTGGACAGAAGCCTGGGATGGGATTGCCAAGGTATCCCTGTTGAGTACGAGGTAGAAAAAACATTAGGTTTTGAACAGAAGGATGACATTGAGAAGTTTGGTATAGAGAAGTTTAATCAATTATGTAGAGAATCTGTACAAAAATATCAGGGTGATATTTTTGCATTAACAGAGAGAATGGGAAGATGGGTGAACAAGGATGAAGAATATGCCACAATGGATCCAAAGTACATTGAGAGTGTATGGTGGTCACTAAGCGAACTATACAAGAAAGGACTGTTATACCAGGGTTACAAAGTAGTCCCTTACTCTACAAGAGCAGGTACTACACTTTCAAATTCAGAAGTAGCATTAGGAGGTTACAAAGCAATAGTGGACCCTGCAGTTACAGTTAAGCTCAAATTAAAAGATTCGGATACATATCTCTTAATTTGGACCACAACACCTTGGACATTACCAGGAAATCTCCTCGTAGCAGTTGGCCAAGATTTTGATTATGTGGAGGTAGAACACAAAGGGGAGAAATATATAGTAGGGAAGGAATTGGTTGGAAAGATATTTGGAGAGGACTACAAAGTTATCAGTGAAATGAAGGGATGCGAGCTTGTTGGAAAAGAATATGAACCACTATATCCTTACTATGCTGAAAAGTCATCCGAAGGGTGTTTTAGAGTTGTGCATGCTGACCATGTAACCTTGGAAGATGGTACTGGATTAGTACATCAAGCTCCATATGGAGAAGAGGACTTCGCTTTAATGACAGGTATGGGTATCAAGATGTTTGATTATCTTGATGACCAAGGAAATATGAAGGATGAAATTTGGCAATTTAAAGGGATGTTCTACAAAAAGGCAAACAAATACATAATGCAGGATCTTGAAGAAAGAGGTTTGCTATTTGCACACGAAGAACATGAGCATCAAATGCCTATGTGTTGGAGAACAGACACCCCATTGATATACAAGCCAATTAAGAGTTGGTATGTAAAAGTGTTTGAAATCAGAAACAAGATGGTTGAAGAGAATAATGATATCAACTGGATTCCAGAACATATAAAGGAGGGAAGATTTGGGAATTGGTTAGAAGATGCTAGAGATTGGGCCTTGAGTAGAAATAGATACTGGGGAACACCTCTTCCAGCTTGGATCTGTGAGAAATGTGGCGAGACAGAGGTTTTAGGTTCGTTCGAAGAGGTCAAAGAGAGATCCGGTGTAGAACTTACGGATCCTCACAAACCATTCGTGGATGATGTTACATACAAATGTCCAAAGTGTGGTGCCCAGATGAAACGTGTAAATGACGTTATAGATGTTTGGTATGACTCTGGATCTATGCCATTTGCAAGGTTCCACTATCCATTCGAAAATAAGGATAAATTTGAGAAAAAATATCCTGCAGAATTCATTGCTGAGGGTGTCGATCAAACAAGAGGTTGGTTCTATACTCTCCATGTCCTTGGTACCGCTCTCTTTGGTAAGAAGGCTTTTAAGAATGTTGTGGTTAATGGTTTAGCACTAGCTCCGGATGGGACAAAAATGTCTAAGAGTAAGAGAAACTATACCGAAATTAATGACGTTTTGGACAAGATGGGGGCTGACTCAATGAGACTGTATTTCTTAAGTTCTCCAATAGTGCATGGTGAAGAAGTTATCTTTAATGAGAAATTTCTTAAAGAAGTAATGACATCTGTCATGTTACCATTCTGGAACTCTGTTAAATATCTATTAAGTTACAAAGAAGATCTTTCTAAGCTAGGTGAATTGAAACTTGAGAATGTAATGGATCGATGGATAGTAGCAGAGCTAAGCAAGGCAGTTGAGAAGGTAAATAACGCAATGGATCAATATGATCTTCAATCTGCTGCAAAATCAATATCAGAATTAATAGATGATCTTTCTAAATGGTATATAAGGAGATGTAGAGAAAGATTTGTAAGTGGAGATCAAGATGCTTTAGATACTTTACAGTTTGTGCTCTTAGAAATTTCGAAATTGTTGGCACCATTTGCACCATTCCTTTCTGAAACAGCATTCCAAACTCTCAAGACAAATAACAACAAGGAATCCGTGCATCTAGAGGATTATCCAACTACAAATGAGAAGTTTTTAGACGAGAAACTCTTAAACGATATGGCTGTTATTAGAGGAGTTTGTTCATTAGGGCTCAATATTAGGGATGAAAATAGATTGAAAGTAAGGCAACCACTAGCTAAAGCATATGTCCCAGTTGAATCTTCTGAACTTCTCGAGATAGTCAAAGGAGAGCTAAATGTAAAAGAGGTTGAATGTTCTGCTAAAGAGGTTGAAGGAGAGGGTCTAGTTTCTCAGAGTGATAGCAAAGTCTTTGTTACTCTTGATACGCAGATAACAGAGGAGCTAAGAGAAGAAGGCTTAATAAATGAGATTACTCGTGGGCTTCAGGTAGCTCGAAAAGAGAATGGATGCCAAGTAGGAGAAAGAATCTCTGTGGATTATTCGACAGAATCTAATGATTTGGAGCAACTAATTGGAACACATAAGCAAGAATTACAAGATTCTGTATTGGCGGATAATTTTATAAAATCTTCATTAGAGGATGGAATCCAAATAAAGATAGCAGATTTTGTACTTACTGTGAAGATTAATACTCAGAAAGAGTAATCTTTATACCAGTAACTTTTTCAAATTGCTGATTAGCCTCATCCAGAGTCTTGTCTGAAGATATTGCTAATTCACCAATAATATTTCTTACGGATTCTTCAAGCTGCTTCTCGATACTTGTAGGAATTAATCTCCCTTCTTTTTCTCTTCTTTTCTTAATAAAGTTACAGTATTGTACGATCTCGATCGATGATTTAATATCAGATTTCACCTCCAACTCTTTAAACATATTCAACATGATATTAAAATCTGTAACTTTAGGGTTTTTAGCAGGATTGCTTTTTAACACCTTTATCTCTTCCAAAATCTTTTTTACAGGTAAAACCTCTCTAACGCCAAGAGATTCAACATTATCTACAGGAGTAGAAATACTTAGAGGATTAGTGATTAATTCAAACTCAAAATATTTCTTTTTTTCTCCATTAAATTCAATTTCTTTTTGGGCTTTTACTTTACCTGCACCATGTGAAGGATAGAAAACTTTTGATCCGACTTTTAATTCCATATGGAGAATCCGTAATATTAACGCTTCTATTATACCATGAAAGTGATATACTTTCCTTAATGAATATCGTAGTAATAGGGGGAGGATCAGGCTCCTCCGTGGTACTAGAAGGACTAAAAAAGTACAGAGATCTCAACCTCAGTGTAATTGTCGGCATGATGGATGATGGAGGCAGCAATGCTGTTGTTAGAGATGAATTTGGGCTTTTACCCCTTAGTGACGTTCGAAAATCTATACTGGCATTGGCAGGGGACAATGAGAATAATTTTCTCAGAGAACTTCTAACATATAGGTTTGCGAATGAGAATATGAAAGGACATACCCTTGGGAACCTTTTAATGATTGCAATGGTAGATATTGTAGGATCTGAGATTGAAGCTATTAAAACAATGTCCCAGATGTTTGGCGTAAGAGGAGAGGTTATACCAGTAACTTTAGACGATGTTAGGTTAATTGCTGAATATGATGATGGAAGTATTGTAAATGGTGAGCACTATATCGACGAACCAGAGAAAGATATTAACATTGTTAAACTTAGCCTAGATGGTAGTGCAAAAGCCTATCCTCAGGCCCTGGAAGCCATCTCAGAAGCAGATTACATCATACTTGGTCCTGGAGATCTATACACCACATTATTGCCCAATCTATTAGTTGATGGAGTAAGAAAAACAATTAAGAAATCTAATTCAAAAGTAGTATATATATCGAATCTGATGACAAAAATAGGGCAGACAAGGCACAAATCATTAAAAGAAATTATTAAGATTGTAGAAGAGCATATTGGAAGAAAATTGGATTATGTCTTAATTAATAACGGTAGAATCCCTAAAGAAGCATATCAAAGATATATTACCGATGGTGAAAATCTCATCCAAAATAATCTAGAAGAAGAAAAGGGTAGAATACTTGTTTCCAAAGATTTAGTTGCAAATAATGAGATAAAGAGAGAGAAGGGGGATACTCTCAAAAGAAGCTTGGTTAGACATGATTCTCAAAAATTGGGAAAAGCATTGTACAGGATATTTAACAAAGGCCCACTAAATAGATTCTTCAGAAATATTTTTGCCCAATACGTAGACTAGATTCTTTTCTTCAGTATCTTTTTTCTCTGTTATATCAAAATCATTTCGCTTCAATATATCTGTTATATCCACATTATGGCATTCAATAATAATATTTTTTATGTACTTTAAACTATCACTAGCCTCAAGTTCTAGTAAAACCTCTTTCTCTGCACCCTCTATATCCATCTTTATGAGGTCAATAGTGGTATTAACATATTTACTTAGCTTCTCTGTTTTAACAGGAATTGCTGTTGTACTCTGTTTTCCATTCCAGGCATTAGGTTTGAAACCAGAGGTAGAAAACGCATCAAATTGATTATCTATATAGAAATCTCTAACTTCATCAGTATTACCTAATGCGACATTGTGTAACTGTACATTCTTAGGATTGTTGCAATATATATTCTCTTCAAGTAATGAAAATATATTGGGATTAGGTTCGAAACCCACAATCTTGGCATTAGGATAGTCCATTTTAAAATACAAGATGGAAAGGCCAATATGGGAACCGAGATCAAAAATAACAGGGGAATCGGTATTCAAATCTATTTTGTATATTTCTTGATTGAAAATTTCATCTTTAAGGATGTCGAATTCCTTCTTATTGGTGTATCCAATATCGTATTTGTGTATTTTAGTGTATTTAATTTTCATACCAGAGTTTACAAAAAGGCCCTGGCATTATCCAGGGCCTGAAAGATTACATAGCTTCTATCTTATCCATAACATATTGAACCTTAGCGGCCCAACTATCTGCGGTTGGAGGACAGTATGAGTAAGATATTAATCTAGGGGTCGTTAAACCCTTAGCATAGTATTTAGAAAGACCTTCAGATACTTTCCATATACCTTCTTCCCAGCTTGTAAATCCACTTTTACCCCAACCCCATGCGTTGTAAGGTTTAAATGTGTTTTTACCACCTTCTGATTCAATAACAGAAATGGATGCTACAAGTCTATAGTCTATACCGTATTTGTCTGCAGCAGCTACAAATTCATTTGCATAATCTGCTAAAGGAGCACTTCTTTTTGACAAATATGCTTTGATCTTTGCAACTCTTACATCGGTAACTTCATTTGAAGATACTTCTGTATTTTCTGCAGGTATGTTTTCAGTACTTACAATAGAAACCTGTCCTTGATCTGCTTGTACTAAGTTTATTGGTACGTTATCACCAATTACTTGTGAGATAATACCTAATCCTAATACTGCAGCTATTATAGAAAGAGCTTTTCGACCTTTTATATATATGGTTTTCATAATAGTTATTTTCAAATTAAATCCTTTTCAGGATGTCATATATTATACCATGAATGGCCTATAGCAATCAAAATGGCTAAGGATGATATGTTTGAGATATTATGTACCTATGAAATCCATGATTATAAATGACGTGAAGTACAAAAGACCTAAAAAGGGCAAAATATCGCTCTATGCGGCTATCGTGGGTCTACTCGTAGCCTCCATATATCTCTACATTACAAACTTTAACACTGTTAATACTTTAATCACTTTCCATAATCATAAGGTGCAGTACAAAACGTATTCTGTGTCCTTTGGGGATGATATGCCGGAAGAGTATGTAAACAAGGTAAAAGAGAGTGTCGCTGATATGGTGTTTAACAAGAAGCCAAGATTTGAATTTGTAGAAAACAATGCTGATATCAATATTGAAGCTACGAGGCAGTCAGATAATGATGTGGAGATAGGGGAGACGTTAATTCCTGTTGGGCATATGTATTCATTAAAAACATCTACAGATGAAGATGATATCAAGAATATGCATGTGTATATTTTGGATGATATTTTTACTAGCTTCTTGAAGGAACAATACGGTGTTGAGGCTCAGAAATTAGATAGCATAGATGTATTGGTGGAAAAGATGAAAGAGAGTGATTCTAATGTGGGATTAATATCATATGCTGATCTAGATTACAGAATGAGGGTGTTGAAGGTTGGAGAGAAATACTATCTTGATGATCATGGTGCGGGAATTACAATTAAATTCTATGTATCTTTGAAAAAAACGGATGATACCTTAGGATTGAATGTTTTAACTAAAAATATTGATTTTGGGAGTGAAGCTACGTCTGCAGAGGATCTTTTGAAGCTTAATATGACGGGTGTTGTTGCTATATCAAGAGATTTAGGCATTAAGATTAATTCTTTAAAGAATTGGGATTATCCTGCAGAGGCGATTGGTAGTTTCCTAGCTGATGCGGATTTAACACATGTTTCAAACGAGGCATCTTTCTTTGATAGTTGTGTGATTAATACTGGGATGAGGTTTTGTTCTAAATCTGAATATTTAGAAACTTTAACTGCAAGTGGGGTAGATATTGTTGAATTAACGGGGAATCATAACAATGATTATGGTAGCTCAAATAATGCGAAATCTATAGAAGCAATTACAAATTTGGGTATGAAGTATTTTGGTGGAGGATTGAATAATGAGGATGCTTCCAAAATTTTGTATCAGGAGGTGAATGACACTACAGTCGCCTTTATTGGATATAACTGGTATGACACTACTTACAAATCAGGTGCTATTGCTTGGGATGATGATCCTGGGGCAAATGAGTATTCTGAAGAGAAGATGGCTGCGAATATTGCTGAAGCGAAGGCTAATGCTGATGTGGTTATTGTAGATTTCCAATTTCAGGAGTGTTATTGCTATCCTGATGGTGATGTTATTTATCCTATCTGTTACAAACCTTTATCTAATCCTGACCAAAAAGGAGTGTTTAGAAAAGCTATTGATTTAGGTGCAACTATAGTGATTGGTACTCAGGCGCATCAGCCTCAAACCTATGAGTTGTATGGTGATGGTGTTATTTTCTATGGTTTGGGTAATTTGTATTTTGATCAGGATATTTGGATTGGTACTAGACAGGGGTTGGTACTTACCAATTATTTTGATAATGGGAAGTATATAAATACGAAGATAACTCCGATATATATGGATAGTAGTTTACAACCTGATTTTGCGACAGAGGCACAAGGGGATCAGTTATTGGAATTGCTGAAGACTGCAAGAGAGAATATGTAAATTACTTGCATCAGAGACGAGGTTTAGATTCTCGTCTCCGATGTTTTGTGAGTGTTTATTGCCAGTCTTCAATGAGATGGCGTAGACCCACACAAAAATTATCTCTGCTTTCTTTGTCTGGTTTGCAAACCAGTCTAATTTCTTCTCGAAATTTCGAAACAATAATTTCAAGATTTCCTGGGTATTCATTGTAGAAAACAAATTCTATAAGTGCATCAATGTTTTTCTGTACATTGTAGAATTGTTTTCCAGGAACGACTGATACATCAACCTTTTGCATTTTCTCCTCCAGTAAGATTGTATGAGCAAAGAACCCAATTATACAACCCATAAAACATTATTATCAAATGAAAAGGGCAGACCTAGGTCTGCCCCACATAGCCAAAAGACAGAGACAATTATTTAATCTCTATCTGTTTTGGTTTAACCTCATTTGCTTTCGGTATTTTAATGGTTAACACACCATCTTTAAATTCTGCCTCAGCCTTGTCTGGATCTACCTTTGTAGGAAGATTAAAAGACTGTTCATATGAAGATTCCATACTTCTAAAATAGTACTTCTTAGAATCATCATCAGATTTTTCTTCCTTCTTAGAATGTCCAGATACGGTAACACTATCTGCCATTATATTTAGCTTAATATCTTCTTTACTAACACCAGGTAATGCCATCTTTACAAATACATCATCCTTCTCTTCCCAAAGATCTGCTGAAAGAGTAGGGGTATTAAAAGCAATTGGAGATTCCCATATAGATGGCGCAAAGAAGTCATCAAATATTGACCTAATGGGATATCTCACAGGTCGATCATTGTTATCTCTTGTTATAATTTTCATATAGATTTATATAAAAATTTAGATTAGCAAATGATAGCCCCAATTGCTAATCTGTGTCAAGAGGGTATCAGAGAGATCTGTAGTACTCGAATAAATATTGCCCTGCAATGCCCGCGTACTGTCCAAAGTACTCAGAATACCATTTTGAAATATCTGAATTTTTTGTAAATTTAACGTTGTATACATTTTTTGCAATATTAAACATCCAACGATCAATCGGAACTGTATCTAAATATCCTAAGGAGTACAGGAGTATACAATCAGCAACTTTTGGACCTATACCAGGGAGAGAGATTAATAATTTCCTAATTTCATCCTTATTATGGGGTATTTGGATCTCTGAGATTAGTTTGGCTGTTTCTTTAAGGTATGGTGCTCTATATCCAATACTTGCTTTTTGAAGCTCTGAGATTGATGCTTGTGCTAATGACTGTACCGAGGGATATGTTTTGTAGTTATACCCTACTATGGGGTTACCGAGCATATGAGAGAGTGTTTTTATACTTTTTCTTATTGCTGGGATATTTTTATTGGTTGCTAGTATATATGATGTTGTAGTTATGTAGAAATCTTGTTTTAGTATTGTAATATTTTTTACATTTTTTATTGCTTGTTCTACATATTTATCCTTGTTTATTTCTTTCTTAATATTTTCTAAATCTAAATCTTTACCTAGATATTTATTCATATCTATGTCCTCGTTTATTTGTTGGATATTTCCCCTATCATCAATGATTATTAAACCGTTATGGGTAAATCCATAATATTTGTTATCTTTGTATTCCCAATTAAAGGCTTGGCCTCCTATGAGGGTTGTATAAAGGTTTAGATTCATAATACATTATATAACTAAAGGGTATCCTACTAATATTTCTAAAAAGAAATACTTTCAGATACCCCTATCACTACTTACCAAATACTATTCTTTTCGATTTAAAAAATATTGCGAACAGAGATATAACCCCTAATACAGCAAATGCAAAGAATACACCCTTAGTATCTACAAGTAATCCAATAAATGGATTAAATATAGTTAAGGCTAATCTTCTTGCCATGCTCATGAAGGATAGTACTGTAGCTCTCTGTTCTCCTGTTATCTCTCCATTAATGTCTTTGGACATTACACTAGGTATCTGTAAGCCTAATCCTCCAGATAGACTTAAGACCATGATTATGCCAAAGACATTGTGAAAGAGTGCTGCAAGAATAAATCCTACAGCTACAAATATAGCCACATAGATCATTGTTTTTCTTAGTGATATCTTCTCTATGAGATATGCTAAGAATCGCATAGCTATCATCTCTGCAATGAGTAATACTGCGCTGTATATACCATACATGTTTTCAGGTACAGACATTACTCTTAGTGCTTCTTGATAGAGCCATATTACAAAGTAACTTGTAGCACCGATGATGCTTGTATATATTGCTATCCTCTTTAGATTGGAAGCATTTCTTAGGATCTTTAATCCTTCTTTTGCAGTAGCAAAGTAGTTAGGTTTAAGAGATTTTTCCTTTTTAGGAACATTTCTCTCTTTTATGAATACCCAAAGCAAAAAGAATGAGATTATGGATGTTATACTCCCTATTCTAAACAGTACCTGAGGTTCTAGAAGGTCTCCTACGAAGAAGAAGAGGACTGAAGCGGCTATCATGCCTAACATATGTAGTGTTCCGCTAGTTACAGATATGTGTCTGTATTTATCTTCTAATCCTAGGTCTTTTGATACCTCATAGACTAATGCCTCTTTAGCTCCTGAGATGAATGCTACTCCGAATGCAAATATTAATTCGGAGAGGGCAAAGAGGTATATATTGGGTGTTAATGTGTATACTACAGTTCCTACTGCAGTTAACGCATATCCCCACAAGACAGAGTTTTTCTTTCCGTGAGTATCTCCAAAGACTCCGGTTGGTATTTCCAGTAAGAATATACATAGAGTAAACCAACTTTGTAGTGTTTGGATTTCTGTCTGATTTAGTCCTCCCCAATCTTTAAAGAATATGAGGAGTACTGGACCGATTAGCTCAAGTCCTAGAAGGAAATCTATAATCCAGAAGATTATGATTTCTTTTGGCCATTTAAACGATTTTTTGAACATATTATTCTCCTTTTCTGAATAGTTATTTGGTTGTAAATGAACACCCTCCCGTTATGTAACTTGAGGGTGTATAACTTCCAAATAGTTCAGTAAAAAAGAAAACCTCCGTATTTGGAGGCTATTCACTTACAATTTTGATTAGGAATTATGCAATAGAAGAGTCTCCAGGGTTAACTGTTACGTGAAGAACGTAACACCATGTAGCTGGCTTGATAGCGGAGAATATATTGTGTCTATTACTTATGTTTTGCATAATGGGGACATTATATACTCATATGAAAGGAGAATGCAATGGGGAATTGTTGTATAATTGGGTTTATGAAATCTGTAGCCGCAATAATTGCAGTAGTCTTAGCTTTGATAGCAAGTATTCCATACATCAGGGATACGATTATTGGGAAAACAAAACCTCATGTGATTAGTTGGTTTACATGGGCATTAGTATCTTTTATAGCTTTTGGTATCCAACTGTTGAACAATGGTGGTGTTGGGTCATATATCAACTTAGTAATGGGGATAGTATGTTTTACAACGTTTCTTCTAGGACTTAAGAATGGAACGAAGAATATTACGAAGTTTGATATTGCTGCATTTGTTCTTGCTTTGATAGCTATTGTTTTATGGTTAATTGTTAAACAACCTCTTCTATCTATTCTTCTTGTTGTATTTATAGATTTTATGTCTTTTTTACCAACCATAAGAAAATCATGGGGTAAACCATGGAGTGAGACATTGGTTACGTGGATTCTGGGAAGTGTAAAGAATGGGTTATCAATATATGCACTTCAAGCTACAACTTTAATTACGGTTATGTTTCCAGTGTATAGCTTGATAGCGACATTATTCTTTTGGAATATGCTTATTTTAAGGAGGAGGGTAGTAAAGAAAGAATAAAAGCTCCCCGAGTAGGATTCGAACCTACAACCAAACGGTTAACAGCCGTTCGCTCTACCATTGAGCTATCGAGGATTAACAACAACTGTTATTATATCCACTCAAACCCCATTCTGCAATACATAATTATACCTCTGAAGCCTGAATAGAAACCCCAACATCCTGAGTATCAAAACAACTCGTACTCGTAGGCATAACCAACCTAAGATGGAAACCCTTAGATGCGCCTGAACCCAAACCAGAAAATAGTCTCTGATATGAAGTAGAAAGATCATTGTAATTTGTAGGAGGAGTACTACAATCATTATCTGTAGCATTACAAACCTGTAACTTGTATTGATTGTACCCATTACTCCCTGCCAGATTCCACATACAACCACCAATGGCATTCTTACCCTTAATATTAATATTAACAGTATTAGGTCCTTCATTTGTTACAGTTTGCATATCCCCAGTAGGAGGCATATCTGAAGAATAGGTCGTCTTAGACCCAAATGCCTCTATCGTACCAAAAGAAACCTCCCCATCAGATACAGAAATAGATATGACATACAATGGAATCTTCCATGCCATATACCGTACGGTTGCACCACTAGCATTTGCACCAGTACCAGTACCTACACTAAAACCATCTGCAGTGATCCCTGTTATCTGCGTTGTAGCATTCGATGTTCCCAAGAAATATTGAGAAGCAGCACCAGAAAGTGTTGCTGGCTTATGAACACCTCCAACGGCAGTTGCAGTTTTGGCCCATACCAAATCAGACTGATATCCAGTTGCAATAGTCTCACTATGCGCTGTACCAGTACCCGTATATGAACCAACTTTGAAATTATCACCAGCTTTAAAAGCAAACCAGAAATATATACCCGCTGATGCATTTACAGCAGTATCAGTACCTACTTGAAAAGTATGTGTCCCAAATCGTTGTATGAAATTTGCAGCATCTGCAGTAGCAAGGAAGTAGCTGGACGAATCATCGGGATGTACAGAAGTACGAAGCATACCAGCAGAGTTTGTGCTTGTACCATATTTTTTAACCACAACCAAATTGGGATCAAATGGAAGTATGATATCTCTGTCATCAATACCATTGCCATAGTATGCTCCAATGGCGAAGTCTGAAGCTCCACTATTATCTACTGGGTTATACGCATTCCCAAATGCTTGCCATTGATATACCACAGCATTAGTATTTACAGCTGCACTTCCACCAATATCAAAACTCCCATCGTTCAGTGAAATGATTGCATCTGCAAAGTTCGCAGTAGTAGCACCAAGATAGGCGGAAGTATTTCCTCCCATTAAACTAGTTCTAAACACCTGCAATGCTGTTGAATTTCCTTTTATAAGAACCAAATCAGGTTTAAATCCGACATTCTCAATTGTCTGGTTTGTTCCATTTCCTGTATATGTTCCAGTTGCCATTCTAAATGTCCCAGAAGCGGATGGGGTAGAAGCCCCTCCGAAAGCAAGATAGTAGTAAGTGTTACTTGATGTATTTACCTTGACATCTGTACCAAGTTTAAAACCATCTGTCTCAAGACCCTTAATCATATTTACTAAATTAGCAGTCGCTGAGAAATAGCTAGAGTTATTTCCATTCGATTGGGTGAGATTCATAAAACCATAAGTGTTGTTTGCGGTAGTATTCGTTCCATTTTTAACAATAACAAGATTGGGAGTAAAACCAACATCAGATATGACGGTATTGTCTGTGCTGTTTCCAGAATACGAGCCCTGTTTAAAGAAATTGGCTTTTTCTTTAAATGCAAAGTAAAAAAAAGTTCCACCAGCCACGCTATCTGTAGTCCCAACAGAAAAGCCATCGCTATTTATGGCACTAATATATGCACCGGTAGTATTTTTAACAGTATTGATATAAAAAATACTGTTGTTATTTGAACCCATTGCGGTAGTTTTGTAATTTGCAGCCACAGCTTCATTGTTCTTTACACTTACATAGTCCGGTTGAAAACCGGTTGTTATACTCTGTGCCGAACCAGTTCCTGTATATACACCTAAACAGAAATATCCAGTACTACTACAATCAGATCCCGCGAATGCAATCCAAGTATATGTTACATTTTCAAGATTTAAACTTACTACAGCGCCATCTGCAGTAGCAGAGAAGTATCCAAGGACATTGTCTCTCATTGTTGATGTTTTAAATATCGCTGGAATATTTGCGGTATCAGATTTAATTATCACCATTTCGGGCGCAAATCCTAAACCTGATATTGAGAATTGATTCCCGGTTCCCACGTATGAACCTGTTTGAATTTGTAGTGCTTGTGAATTTGTTGTTACACTACTAATCCCGCTATATCCGCTGTATCCATTGGGATTGGAAGCTTTAACCCTATACCAATATGTTTGGTTTGCATTAAGCATATTATCCGCAATTGAAAGCCCTGATGTTGTTGCTACGTACTTATACAGCCCTGGAACACCAGATCTATCCATTGCACGCTCTACTATGTAATAGTCAGCATTAGTTGCAGCGGTCCAAGATACGACTGTGCCGGTAGTTGATGTATTTGAGAAAGTAGGGGTGCCAGGATCCCCGGGGAGATTGGAAGGGGGTGCGTAATATGGTACACGCCACGCCATATACCATATTGTGGTAGAAGCATTTGCGCCCGTACCTGTGCCTACGCTAAATCCATCGGATGTTATCGAGGTTATCTGCGTATTGGCATTCGCAGTAGCGAGGAAATATTGAGAAGCTGGATCCGTAAGTGTAGAAGGTTTGGTAATACCCCCTACATTGGTACTGGGCTTTGTCCAGATTAGATTTGACTGAAAATCAGCAGCTATTGTTTCACTGTGAGCAGCTCCGGTACCTGTGTATGACCCCACTTTGAAATTATCACTTGTCTTAAAGGCAAACCAAAAATATACAATGGCAGATGTGTTCACAGAGGCATTGCTTCCCATTTGGAAACCGTCCGAATTTAGTGTCGGAATTATACCTGCTGTATCTGCGGTAGCTTGGAAATAGCTTGTAAAATCCCCGGAATGAGAAGAGGTCTTCATCACTGCTGCTCCGGCATTTGTTATTGACTTTACAACCACTAGGTCGGGTGCAAATGGTAAATTTGTGATATTTCTTTCTGTGAGTCCATTACCGTAGGTTGCTCCTATTGCAAAATCCGATGCTCCGGTATTATCAAGTGGATCATATGCATTTCCAAATGCTTGCCACTGATATGTATTACCATTTGCATTTGTGTTGAGGCTAGCTCCAATATCAAAACTGTCTTCATTTAGAGAAAGAATCCCACCGTAATAGTTTGCAGTGGCGCCGGTAGAATATGCTGTACTATCCAATGCCATGAGTTTGGTCCTGAAGACCATTATTTGTGCAGCATTATTCTTTATTATTACTAAATCCGGTGCAAAGCCAATATTCTCAATTGTTTGAACAGCTCCATTGCCTGTGTATGTTCCTTGTGCCATTCTAAATGTCCCAGAGGAGCTCGTAGACGCGCCGTTGAAGGCAAGGTAATAGTATGTGTTGGATGCGGTGTTTACCTTTACGTCTGTTCCAAGTTTAAATCCATCGCTTTCTAATCCCTTGATCATGTTTATTAAATTGGCAGTTGCTGCTCCTATGTAACTTGAGCTATTACCATATGATTCAATTTGGTTCATAAATGGAGCTGTATTTGCTGCTGTAGTATTGGTACCATTTTTAACAATTACAAAATCAGGGGCGAAACCAATTCCTGGAATCACCGTTTCATCTGTTGTGTTTCCAGTGTAGGAGCCTTGTTTGAAAAAATTCGCAGATTCTTTGAATGCAACATAGTAGAATGTTCCTCCGCCAGCATTGTCGGTAGTTCCAACGGTAAACCCGGTAGCATTTAGAGAGTTTATATATCCACTAGTGCTTTTTACAGTTGCTGTGAGCCATAGTGTTTCAGTATTGCTTCCTAATGCTGTGGTTTTGTAATGTGCTCCGACGGCAGTGTCCCTTTTTACCATTACAAAATCTGGTTGGAATCCTGTGGTTATATTTTGTGTAGCAGCTGCATTTCCAGTATATGTGCCTACGCAGAATGTGCTCGTGGAGGATTCGCAATCTGATCCTGTAAATGCAACCCAGGTATATCGAACATTGGCGATATTAATATTGGCACTATTTCTAAGTGTGAAACCATCATTATCTAATTTGAATTGATCTGTCTCCGATACTGTGAATCCATCAGCGTCTAATGTTAATCGTATATCTCGATTATCTACGGTTGCTGAAAAATATGCCATATTTTGAGTTGGCATTGCAGTTGTCTTAAATACTGCTGCAGTATTAGCAGTGTCAGATTTTATAATTACCAATTCTGGTGAGAAGCCAATTCCGCTTATGGAGAGTGTCCTTCCATTGCCAATATAGTATCCTGTTTGCATCTCTACATCAGCAGCTTTCGCGTCCTCGACCAAATCTTTGTTTGTAAGACTTCGTATGACTAAAGGAAGGCCATAAATCACGATAAATAGGGATAATAATAGGGCTATTATCTTACGTATAATATGTAAATTTCTTGTGGCAGATAACATAAATTCTAAGTATTTACTTAAATAGTCCAAGTAAACTGGTAAGTAATCCAACAATCCATTTATCTATTGCAAATAATACTTCCCAGAAAGTTTTCTTATGATCCTCTTCTTCAATGATAGATGTGTTGTCAATATCCTCTACACCCATGATACTTTCAGTATTTCCTGTTGTGTCAAAAAAAAGCATCTGTCTATTTGTTGAATTAACCCCAAGTACATCATCCTTATTAAGGTCTAGCATTGCACTTTGTAACTCTTTTTCAGTTTCTGTTACATATTCAGGCTTTATTAAGTAAGAGGTTTTTGGATATGACTTAAGTACGTTGGTACCATTCCCATCGTTTTCTAAAACTAATGATGATGGTAAGAACTGTATTTCAAATACACCTGCTTCTTTTGATTGAAAATATACTGTAGCAAAATGGCCATTGTCTCCTTTGTATCCAGGGGAAGGTAACCCACCTGTGATTCTGAGATATCCTGAATCATTACTTATCTCTTTCTGAATAAATATTTCGGCGAAAGATTCCTCTAAAGAAAGGTTTACAATTTTCACTTTAGTAGGATCAAATGCTATGTCTGTTTGAACTGCATTTATATTCACCCCATTGCTATTTATGCTCAAATCAATTGGAAATATCTCTCCAATTTTGTACTGTTGTTTATCTGGGATGATGAATTCGACTCTGGGTTCCTCGAGCTGTATCCCCATTTTATCAAGTGCGGTGATTTCTCCGTATACCGTTAATACTGAAACTCCAGATATGAGCATGATGGTTAAGAAGTTCCTAACTATGGAGGTAAAACTAGATGGATATTTCTTGTCTGGTTCAACAATCTCGTTACAAGCCCGACATTTTTCTCCTACAGGTGTAGTTCTACAAAATATACAAGGAGTATATTTAGGGAATATCAGCCACCAAATAGGGTAAGCTACAGCAAAAAATACTCCCAAAACTGCGAAGACGTGAACAAAGATCCATGACAACAAAATTGTTGGTATTAGCAACAATATCGTTTTTATTGGTTTTGCTCTTTGCCAATTAGTCATTACTATTTAGGTAATATAATATTATTGAAAAGTCTTTAACGTCGCATGATTCGTCTGAATTTATATCGCATTCTTTGGCAACAACATCTTTTTCATTATCCTCTTCTGGTATTACGGTGAATGATCTCCAACTGTCTACCCACGTTTTTATAAATGTAGAAAATTCTTTGAAAGTTAATACTCCATCATTATCTTGGTCCCATCCTATGATTAAAGTAGGTAATTTGGGCACAGTGTCCATTTTCTCGTCTTTCTTATTGTCAGAATCAGATTTTGAGGTATTGATATTGGGGCAACTAAGGAGATCGTAGGCACAACTGATATCGCATTGTATCTTCTTTGAAGCATAACCAAAATCTTTACAATCGTATGTTATACCTAGCCCAGATTCGCATTCTTCTTCTCCTTCTACAATATTATCTCCACATACGGAAATTTTTATCGTGGCTCCTATTCTTGTTGAGTCCGTACTAGCAAAAACCCAAATTGGAGTGAGTGATAATATACATATTGTAGCTATTAATTTTGCTAAGATTTTCATTCATTTTTCTTCCTCAGGCTTATATTTATATTCAAGAATTTTCTCAAAAGTAAGATTATGATTATTAGTCCTATGAGAATTGTAACTCTGAGGGTCCAAGGCGAATATAGTTCCCAAAGTGATGCGAGTTTGTAGTATAGTGCCTGAAATATATTTGCAGGGGCAATTTCAAAGTATAGCTTTGCTGCCGCAGCAACTCCGATAGAGGTACCGGCCTCTGTTTCTGCGGTTGCGGTTGGAGAAGCTTCTAGATATGCAAAGTATTTACCGGGTTCCACTTTTAGTGGTAAATTGAGTTTAATATTTACGACCTTCGCATCTCCTGGGTCTAATTCAAACTGCTCTGGAGAGAATTGAAAAAAATCCTGGGGAGGCATGAGTTCTGGTTGTTGTTCATGGTATGTAATTGATACCTTATATGTCGATTTCTCATCCCCTGTATTTAATACTGTTAGCGAAGGAAGTGTATATATCTGCCCAGGTTTTAATACATCATTTACTACAATTTTCCCAGTACCAACACCTACGCCAATCTTCGCATATGCAAATGATGTTAGTAAGCACAAACCAATGAGGGAAAGAATAACCGCAGACAACTTTTTCATTCAGTTTTATGTATAAAATAATTAGTGGGCAACTGCTTGAACAATGACATCAACATTTTGTGCTGTAAATACTGCGGTTGAAGTTGGAGTGGTAATCTGCAAATCGAACGTTTTTGTTCCACTCGTTGCAATATCTGTTCCTAATGTTTGATAGTTTGTTGTTAATGCTGTGAAATTAGTAGGGGGTGTTGTACAGGATGCCGTGCAGAATTTGTGTGTATATTGTTCTGCCCCTGGTGTTGCTGCTAATGTCCAAGCTGCACTATTGGCACCTTTGATATTTAGATCTTCTGCAACATTACCTGTATTTGTAGCTGTTTGTAGTGCGTTCAAATCAGTTGCAATTGTGCTTTTACTTGTATTTACCGGAAGAATCCCATATGCAATTGTTCCACTGGATACTGTGACAGAGATGTTTTGCGCAGTTACTGTTGCGTTTACAGTTGCACTATCTGCTGCATCTACTTTTACAGAGAATAGACATAGACATACTAGGGAAAGTGAAACTAACAGAGCAGTTGTTTTCATATCTTTAAATATAAAGTTTATTATATTTTCAGATTGGGTTCGCTATTGGCTCCGTTTGATTCATTAGCGACCAGTTAAAAATCAAACATCAACACCTCTGTTATATCATCTATATTACCGTGATTAGGAAAATAAAGTCAATAATACTTTTGCACCCCTTTGTGCCCAGATAACTTATATATATCTAAGCTTTATTTTGTAATAATTTTTCTCTTTCATCTAATTCCCTCATAACATATTCAGTGGTTTCTATTGTATATGGCTCGTAGGTAACATTTATTTGAGAGTCATGTATAGTTACATCTTGATCAAAGCTAGGATTTTCGCTGTCCTCTATATGTCTTTTGATATCGGTTGTTATTTTTTGTATTCCTTCTAAGAAATCCTGATCATTTATGCTTTGGTTCCAAACGTATTCTCCTCTTAATGTGACTAAGCCACTTGTTGTAATCATAAATCTGGAATCTGGACGGTGATCCTGAGTATAAAGATCTTTTTCTAAGTAAACATCTGTTCTGTATAATTTTCCTTTTTCAAAATGATTTTCGTATACATCGATAAGTTGTTCGGTATTTGCAATTAATGTATATTTCTCTGGGTTATTTAATACATCGACGCCAAAATTATCATTCATAGTCTGTGATTTTACAAATTATATTGCTCTCCTAGATATATCAATATATCATTAAGTATATATAACTTGTAAGGAGCAAAGTTATGGAAAAAGATCAGATACAAGTTTCATTTATAGGGATGAAACCCACAGAATCCCTAAAAAAATATCTCTTAGATAAACTATTTAAAAAGGAAAACCTCCTTGAAGAAACGACAGGTATAGAGGTATATCTTAAACAACAGAAGAATTCTAAAGGTATTAAAGATGATTTTAGAATAAATATTGATATTCATTTACCAAAAGCAGAAGTAAGAGTAGAAGAAACAGGGAATGATATGTATACAAATATAGATAAGGCTACAGATATTATATTTCGAAGATTAAAAAGATATCATGACCAGCAAGCACATTGGGAAGGTACTGATTCTTGGAGAGTATTGGAGGCAGAAGCAGAACAGCCTGTTCTAGAGGAGGATTATATTGAGGACTATTCTGATTATGTACCACAAATAGCCAAGAGAAAGGTTATGGGTGATATGTCTCCATTGGAAGAAGGAGAGGCTATAGAGAGAATGGAATTATTGGGATATGATCAATATCTTTTTAGAAGTAAAAAGACAGATAAGATATCAATGATATATCGAAGAAAAAGGGGTGGTTATGGGCTTGTAGAACCTGCAGATAGTATAGAATAAAAAAGGGAGAGGTAAGCTCTCCCTTTTAATATCATATTTAATACAATATTTACTCTGCAGTTTTTGTATTTGCCATCAAATTCTTAATGATATTTGATGTGGTAGCAAACAATCCATAGGCAGGTTTGGTTGTAGAATTATCCTGAATCTTGTATTCAGATTCTTTCCCAGATAGCCATGTAGATTTGTTATTTGATACCTGCTGTTGAATGTAGTAGGTTGTAGTTTCTGCCTTGTATGTATCAAAATCTAGTTTTGCACCACTCTCCAATGCTGCTGTTTCTGTTGGGAACATCGCACTGCTATATTGATTGAAGAAGCTCTTAAGATCGTCATCTGAATATGTAATAGATGGTGTTAAGATCTTTGTTACTAATATATCCAATTCAATCTCACCTCTTAAATCTTGATCAGTAAGGTTATTAGCTTCTAAAGCTGCTTCGTATGCCTCTTGTCCACCAAGACTCTCAATGATTTGATCTACTTGTGTAGCAATTTCTTCCTTAGATGCTGTATATCCTTCTTTTTTAGCTTCTTGCTTTATTATCTCATTATCAACCAACTGACTTGCTGCTGCTTGGCCATATGCCTGTTGTAGGAGCTTGTTCCATTCTGATTTGGAAATTCTTACACCATTGACGATAGCTACACTGTAATCATTGTTAAGATATTGTACTCCTAGGTCTATTAATGCGAATGATCCTACGATTATTAATACTAATGAAACAATCTTTGCAATGAGCTTCCAACTCTTCCATGCTTTTACCTTGGAAAAGAAGTTGGAGAAGTTTGGCATTTTCACCTTTATCTTTGTAGCTTCTGGTTTCTTGAATGTAATTTTAATTTTCTTTGCTGGGGATTGGGGCTTTTTGTTAGTTACTTTCTTTTTGGACATCGAAAGACATATATGAACTTAATATTGATATATTAGCAGAATATCCTGTAGGAGAAAAGGGGGGTTATTGAGGATTGAGATGCACGTATATCGTTCGTTTCCCATCCTGCTGTACTATAATGGCATAACTTTGGCTACAGTTATCTGTACCTCTGTATAAAGTACCTCCATATGCAGCCAAAACCGGAGCATTTCCAGAACCATTAGGTCTGGAAAGATCTATGGCATTTCCATTATGATTATCCTGTGTCATTATGACTGTACCCGCCAGAGGAACTTGATACATGCTTGAGAGAACATAGGGGTAGTTCCAATTGTCTATTTTACTTATAATTCCAGAACTATCACCCCAGATTAAATATCCAGAGAATGGGTTTATCCCAGCATAGAAGGTTCCTGATGTTTTCGAATCAATTCCGAAATGTAAATGTGCACCAGTTGAGCAGTCTGATCTTCCTGGATATACACTACCAATGATGGCACCTTTAACTACGGGTCCGCTATTTACAACCTGATCCATATGAGCGTTAATCCAGGTGATAATTGCTGAGTCTAATTCTACTTGCAAAGATTTGTTCTGCCTAAGTGCAGATAACAGCTCTGCTGATTTAGCCTGTGATTGTGCTAACAAACTATTCTTTTCAGCTACCTGTGCTTCAAGATTTGTGTTTTGCGCGGCTAATTCATTTTTCTCTGTGAGAATTGCAGCTTGTTTAGTTTCTAAGTCTGTCTTTTGTGTAGAAAGTGAATCTTCTTCTCGTTTAAGTGCTACTACTTTTTGAGAATAATTTTCTAAAGAAGCAATATCTTGGGATCTAGTAGTTATTAAATATTTTGTTTTTCTTAAGAGATTCGAAAAGCTTTTCGAATCCAAAAACAGATCGAATGCACTAAGATGTGAGTATTTGTAAGACTCAGTTATTCTCTTGTTTACAGTTTCTTCTAAAATCGCGATCTCTTGCTTCATGAGTGCTATGGCATCCTCTTTTTCTTGTATATCTGTTCCAAGTAATTTGATCTCCATATCATGTGCGGCAATCTCAACTTCAAGTGATTTTATAAGTCGTTGAGTTTGATTTATCTGATTCTCCATGTAAGAGATTTTATCTTCTAGAGAAAGCTGTTTGTATTGTTCCTGGTTGAGTTGGTTTTGTAATGTACCTTGCTCTTTCTGAAGTTGCTGATATTGCTCCAACAGATAGTTGTAACATTGAACATCACTCATGCCAGAAGGGCATGTGGCTGCTTGAACAGGGGCATCTTTATACCCACTCAAAAAAAGAAAGAAAGCAGTTAGTAAAATACCAAACCCAATTGTTAGAACCGATCTTCTAAATTTCATATCTATCTCAAATATCTTCTTACTGCACTAAAACTACTCACAACACCCAATACCGCACCAAAAACCAAGTGAATAGCATAGTAGATCAGTACAAATACAATATTAAATGTCTTTAAGAATGAAAGATCAAAATCAACCAACATCTGATTCAACCAAGTAGCAAAACCTGTCCCCTGTGTATACAAAACAACAGAGTACCAAGGGACAATAATAATAGTAGCAGCTAACAATCCTCCAACTAGACCATAGAATGCACCTTCTAATATGAATGGAGTTTTTATGAAGGAATCAGTACTACCAACAAGATTCATAATCTGAATCTCTTCCTTATGTGCATTAATATTAAATCCTATGGTAATCCTTATTAAGAAGAAAGAGATAACCAGAAGACCAGTAATTAAAACAATCGCTCCAATATTTATAATCTTTGAAAGTGTTTTAAGGTTATCTACCACATCCTCAAAATACATAATCTCATCAATATTCGGATTTGTTTCTTTCTCAGTATTTACATTACTTATGATCTGTAACAACCCATCAATATCATAGGCTCTAATCTCCAAGCTGGGGGGGAGAGAATCTGCAGTAACAGTAGATATCAAATCAGGATTATCAGCAAAATCCTCCTTGTATATCGCTAACGCATCCTCTTGGGATACATATTGAATATCAGCAATTAAGGTAGGATCATAGATCTTGTCTCGAAGACTTAATATATCTACTTCTGCAGTTTCCTGTTTAAAGAAAATTATAACCTGGGCTCTCTGCTCATAATATTTAACTGCAACTCTACCAAGTATCGCTACGCTAACAAAAAAAGAGGTAATGGCTAATACAATTGTACTAACAAATATTGTTGCAAACGAAAGCCATCTATTTCTTTTAACATTCTTCTTGGTTGTATCAATTAGTTTTGAAGTCTTAGTCATCTTTCTCTTTACTTAAATAATTTTTTACATATTTCTCTAATTCGTCCTTTTGCTCTTTCTTAAACTTCAGATTATTCAAATCTGATTCTGTGAGATTCAAAACCATATCCATATTAGTAAGTTTTGCTTTCTCTAACGCTTCCTTTATATCCTTATCCAATCCTTTAAACTTATCTTCTTTCTTCTTTTCTTTATCTTCGTGTGTTACCTTTGGAGCTTTAACAGTATCATAGTCTCCCTTGCTATCGGAGACGACCTTCCCTTTTTCTATCCTAAGGACTCTCGTCTTCATCATATTCACAATATCTCTGTCATGACTTATGACCATAACCGTAGTTCCACCTTTGTTTATCTTCTTTAATATCTCTAATACTTGGAATGCGTTATCGGGATCCAAGTTACCAGTGGGCTCGTCTGCGACAAATAACTCAGGATTATTTGCAAGTGCTCTAGCAATCGCACCTCTTTGTTGTTCTCCACCCGAGAGTTGTTGTGGAAAAAGATCTCTTCTATCTTGAAGACCTACAGTCTCAAGCAAATAGTCAGTAGTTTCTTTAATCTCTTTATCTTCTTTTCCTAATATATCTAATGCAAAATTAATATTCTCCTCTAACGTTTTATTTGCTAACAACTTTATATCTTGGAATACGATACCTAGCTTTTGCCTATATGTAGGTAAAAGTTTGTTTGGAATCTTTGGTACCTCAATCTCTTTGAAGAAAATACTCCCAGAAGTAGGAGTCTCTTCTCGAATGAGTAATCTTAGGAGTGTTGTTTTCCCGGCACCAGATGGGCCAACCAGGAAAAAGAATTCTCCATCATCTACTTTAAAACCAACATCCTCTAATGCAGTGATATTTTCGTTGTATTTCTTGCTTACTTTGTCAAATAGTAACATGGCAGTTTTAGACAGTTTAATTTCAATACCTATATATTACTGTAATCTTATCTGCGCTTCAACAAATTCTTCAAGATTCCCATCTAGCACAGATTCAGGGTCTTGTGATTCTACATTTGTTCTAAGATCTTTTACTAATTTGTATGGATGAAGTATGTAGTTTCTTATCTGGTTTCCCCAACCAGCTATTTTGTAATTACCTTTAATTTGAGAAATTTCTTCCAATCTCTCATCCATTTTTATTCTCAACAATTTCGCTTTCAAAAGTCTCATGGCCGTTTCTCTATTTTGCAGCTGGCTTCTTTGTTCTGATGATTCAACAGATATGCCTGTCGGAATATGTGTTATTTGAACTGCAGAAGATGTCTTGTTTACATTCTGCCCGCCAGGTCCACTAGATCTTACCGCTTTGAAATCAATATCACTATCTGGGATTTCAATATCTTTGTCTAACTCTTCCATCATTGGTAACACCTCTACACCTGCAAATGTTGTTTGTCTTAAACCTTGTGCATTGTATGGGGAGATTCTAACTAATCTGTGTGTGCCATGCTCCTTTTTTAAATATCCGAATACATATGTACCAGATATTTCAAGTGTCGCGGTAACAATACCTGTCTCACTACCTTTTAAAATCTCAACAATATTGTATTTCCATCCCATCTTTTCAAAATACATAGTATACATTCTGAGAAGCATATTTGCCCAATCATTGGCTTCAGTACCACCTTGCCCTGCATGAATGGTCATCATAGCATCAGCTTTATCATATCTGTTTGAAAGGAATTTCTTTATTGAGAACTTCCCATATCTTTTCTTTAATTGCTCATATTCCTCTATGAGTTGATTTTGTTCAGTTTCTTTTTCAATGGAATCAAAAAGTTCTACAAGGGATGCAATATCCGACTGAAGAGTGTGTGCTTCATCAATTTCGTCTTTCAATCCCCCGACTTTTGACATTACGGTTTTTGCTTTCTCGGAATTTTGCCAAAATTCTGGTTGTAATGTATCAGCCTCTAAAACTTTTAGTTGTGCAACCTTCGAAGGGATATCCAGACTTTTTACCGTCTCTTCAATATCTTTCTGTAAATCTTGTATATCTTTTTTGCGTAAATCTATCATTACTGTATATTATATTAGAGTACTTAATTAACTGCCATACCTATGTTCGATTTTTTCAAGACTAGACAACCTGTCACTCTTGCTACAGAAGAGATGAAGAAGAAAAGAGACCTTGTTGCTCTAATTATCCTTGATGGTTTTGGTGTTTATCCAGACCCAGAGGGGAATGCGGTACTAGCTGCAAAGACACCATTTCTGGATACTGCTTGGACATATGGTAGATCTACGTTACTCCATGCTTCGGGTACTCACGTGGGTTTGCCGATGGAAGAAGCGGGGAATAGTGAGGTTGGGCACTTGAATTTGGGGGCAGGACAGGTGGTCTATCAAACATTGCCGAAGATTAATGATGCAATTGAAGCACATGAGTTAGAGAAGAATCCCGTTATATCAGAAATGTTTAAAAATGTAAGAGAGAGGGGAACCAAGATCCATTTGGTTGGAATATTGAGCCCAATGGGTGTGCATGGCCATATTAAACATTTGTTTTCTTTGTTAGAAATTTGTAAAGCAAATGGATTTGATCCATATATTCATGTAATGCTCGATGGAAGAGATGCGCCACCTCGCGATGGATATCTGTATATGGATAAATTAAAGCAAAAGATTAAGGAGTTGGGTGTAGGTAAGATTGCGTCAATAATGGGGAGGTTCTATGGTATGGACAGGGATAACAGGTGGGAGAGGACAAAGGCTGCATATGATGCTATGATTGGCCTCGCAGAAGACACCTTCATTGACCCTGTGGAAGCGATTCAAAAGGCATATGCAAACGGAGAAGATGATCAATTTTTCAAACCAAGAATGTGTGTTAATGATGGTTTACCACTGGGTGCAGTAAGAGATGGAGATGCTGTATTGTTCTGGAACTTTAGAGAAGATCGTGCAAGACAATTGACAAAGGCATTTGTGATGAAAGATTTTACATATTTTAGTAGAAGAAATTACCCTAAAGATGTATATTTTGTAACCATGACAGGTTACGAGGAGAATCTCTCCGCGCATGTGGTATTTCCTCCTGATCCTGTTAAGAAATCTCTTTCTGAGACACTTGCTGATATGGGGAAAACGCAGATACATCTTTCTGAGACAGAGAAGCAAATGCATGTAACATATTTCTTTAATGGTGGTGTTGAAGCAACTCATCCAGGAGAGGTTTTCTTTAATGTCCCATCTCAAAAGGTTGAAAATTATGCTACTGTTCCTGCAATGAGTGCTGAAATTATTAGGGACGAAACAATGCGAAAGATTCAGGATTTGCAAAAGAAATATTACAACTTCATTCTCATTAACTTTGCGAACCCTGACATGCTTGGCCATACAGGAGATTTTAAAGCTACTGTATGGGGAAATGAAATAGTAGACAAATGTGTTGCGGATGTTTCTACGGCAGTACTTCAGGCAGGTGGTGGTGTAATCATAACGGCAGATCATGGGAATTGCGAGACTATGATAAATAGAGTAACAAAGGAAGTAGACATTGCGCATACAAGTAATCCGGTCCCAATGACCATACTGACAGATCTCTCAGAGGTGCAGCCTAAAGCGGGAATTCCAATCGTCAAAGTGGGTACAGGTTCACAGGCAAAAGCTACGGGCTTGTTAGCAGATATTGCTCCAACATGTCTTGGACTAATGGGTGTAGATACTCCAGCGAATATGACAGGGGTAGATATTAGAAATATGTTATAGAAGATATACTATCACCAAGACTGCAATTCCAAGGATAATTCGGTATATCCCAAATAGTGATAACCATTTATCTTTACTAATCTTCTTTAAGAACATTAGTGAGAGACAGCCGACTATAAATGGTACCAAAACTATAATCCCAAGATTAAGATAATCAGAGATACCAGATGGTGCGGCTAGCCCATGATCTGTAATCTCCTGATAGATTGTCCAGGCAGATGAACCCATAAGCACAGGTAAACCAAGAACAAGGCTGTATTCAAATGCCGTGTATTTATTCAGCCCTAATCCTATCCCCGCGAGTGTTGTCACTCCTGACCTTGATGTCCCAGGTATTAGAGCAATTGCTTGTGCAAATCCCATTAGAAGTGATTGTTGCCATGTAATACTCTCCATATCTGCAATATGCTCGTCTGTATCCTTTCTTCTCTGCGCAATTAGCATTACGATACCCCAAAATATTAATGAAGCTGCGATAATCCAATCTGCACGTAATATCTCTTCAATCTTAGATTCAAAAAGTACACCAAGAATTCCAGAGGGGATAACGGAGACTATGATCTTAAAATAGAAATTCCATTTCTCCTTTGTAAAAAACTTTGAGAAAAGCTTTTTCCAGAAGAATACCAATATAGCAAGTGTTGTTCCGATATGCAGAGATGTTAGAAGCAATGTCGAAGTTGGTATATCTACGACATGCCCCAAGAGTATGAGATGCGCACTACTTGAGATTGGAAGGAGTTCCGAGAGTCCCTGTGTAATTGCAAGCGCTAGTAATTTCAAACTTTCCATAAATCTGATATTTTTAACTAAGATACATTATGGTAATATTTAATACTGTGTTAGTCAAAAAATATATAAAAATCATCACATTAGTATCCTTTTTCACTGGAATGATTTTTGTATCTCCAACTTTGGCAGCAGAACCAGCATTCTCCATATATCCTGCTGGTGGAATTGTAACCAACAAGAATGAAGGATTTACAGTAGATGTAATGATAGATTCTGCAGGAGAAGAATTAACCTCTGCAAGATTTGTAATTACTTTTGACCCTGAGTATTTGAAACTAGTTAAGACAGAGAAAAATAATTCACTTTTCGCGCAATGGCCAGAGGATGAAGCAAGTGTAGATAATACTAATGGGATGGTTATGCTAACGGGCTTCTCTCAGTCTGGTACTGATGATCTGTATATAACAGGTGATGAACCCGATGTTATGGCAAGACTGACATTTGAAGTGCTTAAGATTGGGAAGACTGCGTTTAATTGGGAATTTACTGGGAGTGATGATACCTTTGCATCTGTAATGCTAATAGAGGGAAGTCCTCCACAGAATGTACTAAAGACCAAACCTACTTCTGTGACATTTACGATTCAGGATAAGATTGTGAATACTGCGATAGAGTGGAACAAATATATATTGGTAGGAGGATTGATACTCATACTTTTTGGTGGATTAATAATGTTCTCCCGACCAGGAGGTTTTTCGAAAAAGAGTGGCACAGTAATAGTATATGACAAAGAATAGTTCTCAATTGAAGGTAGCGCTTGTTACTGAAACGCTTTGGAAGATGGGTGGGGCTAATCGTGTATTGGAAGTTTTTGCTAAGATGTATCCTCAAGCAGATATATACTCTTTGTATGGAGATAAGAAAATCCTTTCAAAAGAGCTACAAAAGCATAGAATTATCTTCTCGAAATTAAACAATAGACTAGGTGCTAAGAAATTCTTTAGATATACCCTGCATCTTCTTCCAAATCATATCGAACGTTTTGATTTTTCTGATTATGACTTAATCATATCATCCAGTTCTAACGTTGCTATTGGAGTGGTAACACCATCGAAATGCTTACATATAGCCTATGTTCATACTCCTACTAGATACTTGTGGGATTTAAGGACACTTAGCATATTCAATTTCCGCGGTATAAAGCGAACTATAGTGGATTTCTTGCTTGTTTTCATAAGACTATGGGAGACTTCTGCAGCTAATCGTCCTGATATTATGATTGCTAATTCAAGATTTGTAGCTGATCGTATCCAAAAATATTGGAGAAGAAAAGTGGATGCGATTATTACCCCTCCAGTTCATTATTTTGAAGGTAAAATTAATACCAAACGAGATGGCTATATAGTTGCTGGTGCACCGTTTGAATTTAACAAAAAAGGCGATTTTCTTTTGGAGTGTTTAGCAGGATCAGATATCAATTTAAAATTGATAGGGGATGGATCTATGAAAAAGAAATTAAAAAGGAAGTATTCAAAATATACTAATATTGAATTTCTTGAAAATGTTTTTGATGAGGAGAAGTATGAATTGTTTGCTCATGCTTCTTGTTTTGTAATCCCAGGTATTGAGGATTTTGGTATATTCCCGCTTGAGGCGATGTCTGCTGGATGTCCTGTATTAGCTTACAAGGGTGGTGGTATTTCAGAGAATTTAAAAGAAGGTGTTAATGGATATTTCTTTGATAAGTGGGAGAAGAATATCTTCTTAGGGCAATTGGAAAGGGTTTTGAATAATAAATGGAATTATGAAGAGATTTCTAAGTCTGTAAAAAAGAATAATAACACTGAGGAGATGTTTAGAAAGAGAATTGAAGATATTATAACTTTTTGATATTATCATACTGTTCTTAATATATGCCGAGATAGCTCAGCTGGTAGAGCATTTGTCTGAAGAACAAAGGGTCCCCAGTCCGAACCTGGGTCTCGGCACCATATATGCGAGAGTAGTTCAGTTGGCTAGAACGACACATTGCCAATGTGTAGGTCGCGGGTTCGACCCCCGTCTCTCGCTCCATATATAAATATCCAATCCTTAGAACCATGTTTTTAATAATTAAGAACTGGGATAGAACATTAGATACGCTTAAAAGGAGTATCCCCTTAAATAGTATGTTAGAAACAATCGGCTTTAATTCTGAAACCATATTTGATTTATTAACACAGGATTGTTCAGGTAATATTGTCTATAGGGAAGAGTTTAACTCGTCAGGGGTTAAATTCGAGGATGTCGCAACTGAAGGAATTCTCGTAGATAATATTCAGACAGACAGATTATTTGTAGCCGAATATCCAATTGTAAATCAAGATAAAATTGAAAAAATGACTTTATTGGAATGTGGTGGGGAGGTTATATTTGTTACCGATGGAATTGCAGAAATAACTTTTGCGCCCAAGATATCTGAAGGCAAAATCTTAAAAAGTGATTTGGTAACTGCAGTTGTAAAAAAAGATGATTTAATTATTGCTACTGATACTCCCAATAATTGGACAAAAATCTATGGTGAGAAATTTGAGTTTATTGATATCATCGGCAATCTGAATGGGCCTAGGCAATATGAACTTCTCCCCAAAAAGTATATTCCGGTTATAATTTAGTTAAATCATTTTCACTAGATTTCTTGCTATGGGTAGTAATAGAATGTTCATATTAAGTTAGCATATTTATATATGAACGACCTTCATACAGTTCAAATGCAAATACTTCGAGAATTGATTTTCAATCCCAAATCAAAATTCTCTCAATTAAATATTGCAGGAATTACTAATGATCATTTTAGCTACCATATTAAAGTTCTCATAGAAAAAGGGTTGGTTCTTAAAGATGGAAACAAATATTCATTAACAACAAAAGGAAAAATGTTCTCGGGCAAAATGGATACATCCAATATGACTTCTGAAAAGCAGCCCAAGGTTAGTGTTTTAGTTAGACCAATTTTTATGAAAGGTAAGAAAAAATACTATGCAATACAGCAAAGACTGAAAGAACCATACTATGGATACTACGGTTTTATGACAGGGAAAATAAAATGGGGAGAGAAAATCTTAGAAGCGGCAGCGAGGGAAATGGATGAAGAAATGGGGTTATGTGGAGATATGTCTTTAGACTATGAACTACATGAAATGGTATATGACAAAGAAGGTAATATGTTAGAAGACAAATATTTTCATTGTGTTACAGCAATAATCAAAGAGGATACATTGAGAATTGATGATGAAGGATGTAAAAACAGTTGGATGACCAAAAAAGAATTTATGGAAATATCTCCCAAATACCACAATGAAGTAGAGATATTTAATTGGTTTGAAAAAAGAGAGTCAAATAATTTAGAACAAACATATTTCGTAGAAGGTTTTTAAATTACTAAACTTCCTCCATATCCAATATATGCAAATATAATTGCTCTGACTGTCTTCCCTGCACCCATCGCTAATAGAAATTTCCACCATTTAATACCAGTAGCACCTGCTACTAAACCAACAACATCAAAAAGGGGATTAGGAATTAATGCTAAAAAGAATATCGCAAATAATCCATATTTCTTAATTTTCTCTTCTACCTTTTTGTAAGTCTTACTAGAAGTAACAATACCACTACCAGCATAACCAACTAAATAACCAACAATTTCACCGGCGGAAGACGCAATTCCAATTGTTAATCCTACTAATAGTGGACTCGATAATATTCCCCCCAATACAATATTTAATGGAGCTAATACAGGTACGGGTACCAACACTGTTGCATTACCTAGGAATGTAAGAAGGAATACTCCTAGATATCCAATCTCTTCATAATCACGTATACGATTGGCATAGATTATAACTAGGATAGTGATAGCAATCCCAAGTATTAGGGCTAGGATATGTTTCCATCCAAACTTTGGAGAGTCTTTCATTAATATCCATTGTACTATCTATTTCCCAGAATAAAAAGTAAAATATTTTAATGAAACTTGCTTCTAAACAGGCAAAAACCATAATAACACCAAGTAAACTCCCCGCATCAGATTATGTTGTTAATCCATATTCAGGATGTGCCTTTGGGTGTGTATATTGTTACGCAGAATTTACTAGAAAATTCACAAACCATATAGATGATGAATGGGGTAAGTATGTAGATATAAAAATAAACACACCAGAACTATTTGAAAAAGAATTCCAAAAATTAGAAAAGAAAATATCTAAAAAAACGGAATTTAAAAATGGTAAAAAGCCAGTGCTATTCTTTGGCTCTGTAACTGATCCATATCAAGGAGTGGAAGCAAAGTATGAATTAACAAGAAAGTGTTTTGAAATTATTGCGAGATCTGAGATTAAAAATAATATTGAAATATCACTTTTAACAAAGTCACCACTTGTTACTAGGGATATAGAAATATTTAAAAAGATTCCTAATTTAGAGATAGGTATGACGATATCGTCTGTGGACGATAATATTAGTAAATTATTTGAATGCTATGCCCCTCCTAGTTCATTGAGGATACAGGCATTAAAAAAATTAAATGATGCTGGTTTGAATACGTATGCTTTTGTTGGTCCATTACTTCCTCATTTTGTTGCGAATGAAGATAGCTTAAAAAATTTATTTAAAGCTATTAAGAAGAGTGGCACTAAGCGAGTATGGGTGGAACACATTAACCTAGCAGGCTCAAAGATGAGTAGATTATTGGATTTGGTAGGTGATAGCTTAACGAAAGAGGAATTAAAACTTTTTAGAGATTCTCAAACGGATGAATACAAGAGAAAATTGAGTGATACTATATTAAATATTGTTAAAGAAAATGGTTTGGAATTGGTAGGGGAGAGGGTGATTGATCATATTAAGATGAAAAAGTGATGCTAGAGGGTACCATACCAAATATGATACCCTCCTTGGGTCAGTGAATCGTTCTTTGTGTTATTTCTTCTCTATCACCAATTCCCATGATTTATTGATGATAATTTCTTTCCCGCCTAGAATTCCTTTAGTTCGATGCTCATTGCGAAAAACAAAAAATATGTAATGTATCGAACTTCGGTTTCGATTATATCCTAATGAGATGATATCCTCTGTACGAATATCTAGCATCTGAATAATGGCTCTTTCATGAAAGAATGCAGGGTAACTTTGAACGTCGTGATGCTCTGTGAAAGACATATAAACAAGAACATCCTTGTCCCCATCTTTGTAACTCTTGTTGTGCGCATGCAGTATCGGCGAAGCTTGTCCATGCTTTTGTTGAGAGATTGTAAAGGCTTCTGGGTATTCAATTCCCTCCTTGTTATCAATATGGGCGACCCAACTATTCATAAGATAGGCAGCACCTTGGTCGGTATCTATCCTTGCGCTTATCGGACCGCGTATTGATACGTCGCGATTGATGGCAACTTGGAAATCATCCCTCAGAAACAAAGTATATTCAACTGGTATGTAAAAGATTTTCATTTTCCCTTCTCCTTGTGACTTCTGAATATGACAATTGAACGATTCTTTTGTTTTTAATGACCAGACAGTTCTATATTATACATCTCCTATAGTCTGATTGATATATATGTTTTTTGAAAATATATGAGAGATATAATAGACTGAACATATGGAAATACCTGTCCCAAAACAACCAGATAATCATATTAAAGATAGAATCATTAGATTCAAACCAATTGTATTCCTAAAAAAGAATCTCCCAATATTCATAATAATCTTCATATTCCTCATAACAATACTAATAGGTATATGGAATATAAAAACATACACAGTCACAGACCTGAATGGATTAGAAATACCAACCAACATATCTCAAATGATTAGTACATATGTAGATGAAAATATCAAAGGAAAAAACTATTTCTCTTTCTCATCTAACACCTATGAAAAAGATATCCTATCCAAAGTCTCATATATTAAATCAGCAAGTATAGAAAAAGTAGTTCCAAATAAACTAGAGATATTTGTAGACGTGTATATACCCAAAGGAGTCGCACTCATCAGAAATGAACAATGCTATCTACTCTCGGAAGAAGGAATAGTATTAGAAAATCTTTGTAGTGAAGATATCGAAAATTGTTGTAAAAATTATGCCTCTGAAAAATCTTTGTATATCTTTACCTCCTCTGAAGTGGATGTATCTGACATAGGGAATGGAAAAGAAAAACTATTAGTCATGGATAGCATTGGAAAGGTAATTAAGGTTGTAGAAACATATGGGTACACCATAAAAGGGATAACGCTGAGTAATTCTGTATTAGAAATATATCTAGATACTAACCAAATATTTAGATTTAGTTTTACGGAAGATTTAAATTTACAGTTGGAAAGATATATAGCTGTAGCGAATAGAATCAAAAGTGATAGCATAGGATTCAGTTCTGTGGACCTTCGTTTCGAAAGACCTGTTTTGAAGAATTAACAGTATTCTTGCGAAATCTATTATTTTTGATTATATTATTAGAAAGGACTTGTTAATTCTAAGTCTTTTAATATAATAAATTAGTAAAATATAACTGCCTTAAATAACATGGCACGCAAAATAATAACAGCAATAGACCTAGGATCCTCGAAAATAACCACAGTTATAACCTCTGTCGAGGATAACCAGACACCTTCTGTAATAGGAGTGTGTTCATACCCAAGTAAAGGTGTCAAAAGAGGTGTAGTAGTTAATATCGATGATGCAACCAACGCTATATCAGAAAGTGTATTGGCTGCTGAAAGGATGGCAGGTGTTACAGTTTCTGACGTGTATGTTTCCATAAATGGAGAACAAGTAACCAGTCTAAACAACAAAGGTGTTGTTGCCGTCGCTGGATCTGAGATCACAATAGATGACACATATAGAGCGATTGAGAATGCTAGAACATTATCATTACCAGATAACTTAAATCCTATCCATATTATTCCTCGAGAATTTGTAGTGGATAATCAGGGTGGGATTAAATATCCTATTGGAATGAGCGGTGGAAGATTAGAGGTAGAAACTCATATCATTACAGCACCTAATTCATATTGGCAAAATATTAGAAAATGTGTAGAGCAGGTTGGGTTAAATGTGTATGACGTGATCTTTGCAGGTTGGGCATCCTCGCTTTCTGTATTAACTGATACAGAGAAGGAATTGGGTGTAACCATGCTTGATATTGGTTCTGGAACTACAAGTATTACAATATTTGAAGAAGGCAGTATCACATACAGCAGTTGTATTCCGTTGGGTGGCAATGCTATTACTAGTGATATCGCAATTGGTCTTCAAGTATCATTAGAAGAAGCAGAGAAGATAAAGGTAAACATGTCCGATATTTTGGACAACAAGGTAGCAGCAAGTAAAGCAAAGGATCTTGATTCTACGCCAGCATTGTTAAGAAAGAAGGAAGAAGTTAAGGAGAAAAAGCCAAAAGGTGATGATGTAGATCTCTGTGGGTATGGTGTTGACAAAAAAATTTCGAAATCTATTCTTCAGAATATTGTTGATGCTAGATGTGAAGAGATATTGGAAATGGCTAAAGACAATGTATCTAAGTCTGGATATGAGATTGGTATGCCAGCGGGTATCGTTATAACTGGTGGTACGGCGTTACTAAGAAATATTACTAAAACAGTTCAATCATCGTTTGGTGTGGCTGCTAGAGTAGGCTATCCATCTGGATTATCTGGTATGACAGAAGAAATCTCGGATCCATCATATGCTTGTGCACAAGGATTGATTAAACATGCGATGGATGATGATGTAGATATAAGTTCTGGTTCGGACAAGAAAAAAGGGAATGTTAAGGGCTTCGCGGGTAAGGTCACAGAATGGTTGAAATCTTTACTGCCTTAAATAAATTTTAGTGATAAGCGCAATGTTAGTTACGACAAACGTAGATCCAGTAGCAAAAATTAAGGTAGTAGGTATCGGTGGTGGTGGTTGTAATGCTATCAACACCATGATCACAGACTACGATATTCCGGGTGTAGAGTTTATGGCATTTAATACTGACGCCCAGGCGTTAAAAATGTCTCAAGCTCCAATCACCCTTCAACTTGGAGAGGAACTAACTCATGGACTTGGTGTTGGTGGGAACCATGATTTAGGTGCCCAAGCAGCTGAGGAGAGTTTAGATCAGATACAAGAATTTCTAGAGGGTGCGAATATGGTTTTCATTACAGCAGGTATGGGTGGAGGAACAGGCACGGGAGCAGCACCAATCATTGCTGGTGTAGCAAAAAACATGGGAGCATTAACAGTTGCTGTTGTTACAAAACCATTTGATTTCGAGGGTAACAAGCGAAGAGAGATTGCAGAAGAAGGCATTGCAGCTTTGAGAGATAAGGTGGATACCCTAATTGTAGTTCCTAACCAGAGACTTTTAGAAATTGTTGATGAAGGAGAAAGACTCTCATTCATAGACGCAATGAAGAAGGTTGATTCAGTATTAGCAGAGGGTGTGAACAGTATCTCAAATCTGATCAGCCAGACAGGATATATTAATGCAGACTTTAATGATGCCAAATCTGTTATGCAGAATGCAGGCACAGCTCTTATGGGTATTGGTAGAGCAAGTGGTGAGAATAGAGCCGAGAATGCTGCAAGATCAGCTACAACAAGTCCACTTCTTGATATGTCCATAGAAGGTGCTACAGGTGTACTTTACAATATTGTTGGTGCAGATCTTACTCTTACAGAAATCAGTCTTGTATCCGAGTTAATCAAAGAAGCAGTTGATCCTTCTGCAAATATTAAATTTGGAGCGCAGATTGATCCTAATGCTGGGGATGAATTAACAATTACTATTGTTGCAACCGGTTTTGATGAAAATAAACAGGTATATACTAAGAAACAAAAGGATGATGATGAGCCACAGGTAAGGACTTTTGGATTCAAACCAAAGGCAGAAGAGGTGAAAGAATTTGACACGGAAGATGAAGTGCTGGAGTCGTTTGAAAAAGATGAGCTCCCAGAAGTTGATAACGATGATTCAAAGGTAACCCCTGTTTTACCAGAGGATGACACATCTGATGTAAAACCTACAGGTGATTCATTGTGGGATGTTCCAGCTTTTCTAAGAAGGAAGCAAAAAGATTAATAGTTGTGTTAAAATCTTTCATATATGAATATTCTTGGCATTAAGCGGAAATCCTGGCTGCATTTTGATTGGAAAATTATCGTCCCAGCAGGACTTCTCTGTGTATTAGGATTAGTAACTCTCCTCTCTACGACAATTCTTCCAGAAGGAGGATATGGAGACCTTAGTATTGTATGGAAACAACTTGTTTCAATTGGTATTGGGGTAGTTCTATTTGTCATTATCTCAGTTATAGACCTCTCATATCTTAAGTACTGGCAAATTTTACTGGTAATCTTCGGAATGACAGTTGTACTGTTAGTTCTAACACTACTAATAGGGCCGACAATAAATGGCGTGAAAAGATGGTTGTACATTGGGAGCTTTCAAATACAGCCCTCCGAAATAGCCAAATGTGTAGTGATATGTATAACGGCAGGTGTATTTTCCTTAAAGGGTAAATACAACGAACTTATCCTTTTCTTCATAACTTTGCTAACAGCGCTCGTCTTTTTTATCCTCATCTACTTAGAACCTGGTGGAAGTATGTCCATACTGACTGTAACAATATGGTTCTTGATGACTTTTTTAGCACTAAGTAATCCTCTGAGAAATTCGGTAATTCTTTTGGTTCTTGGAAGTATTTCGGGCGGGTTTCTTTTAGCTGCAATAACAAATAATTGGATATGGTATCTACTGGTGCTTATCGGAATCATCGTAACTATATTTGCCCTCTACAGTAAGATTAAATGGAAGTTATTAACAATTATCGCCTTGATAGCAGGTTTACTCTTGGGAATTTTTTTTACTGTATCTTGGGATAGTCTGCTGCATGACTATCAGAAACAAAGAATAGTGGCATACTTAAATCCATCGGAAACAGAGTCAAATGAAAGCTTTAATGTTAATCAATCCAAGATAGCCATAGGATCGGGTCAATTGCTTGGGAAAGGCTTTGGAAATGGTACGCAAAGCAAAAGAAATTTTTTGCCTGAGCATCAAACCGATTTCATATTTGCATCTTTCGCAGAGGAATTTGGATTGGTAGGCGGAATTTTTGTATTAGGATTGTATGGCTTCTTAATTCTTTACTGCTTTTTCCTGGCTATGAATACTGTTGATACGCCATTGTATTCATTACTTTGCTTGGGAGTGGGTATAAAGATACTCTTGGAGGTCTTTATCAATCTCGGTACTAACATGGGAACAATCCCCGCGACAGGTATACCTCTACCATTGATGAGTGCTGGTGGTACTATCACAATGATGACATTTGTATGTTTAGGACTAGTGCAAAACGCATCTAACAGGTATCAACAAGGGCATAAAGATAAGAGTCACGAAATTCTAGATGTAGAATCCTACTAATTATTGACTTTTTAAGCATATTCCATTAAAATCCTTACTCATGGCAGACACA
>CAYOEG010000006.1:0-53899 GCA_964403155.1 uncultured Candidatus Saccharibacteria bacterium | reverse complement strand
TTAGAGCATCTCACTGTCACTGAGAAGGTTGCGGGTTCGACCCCCGTCCATTCCGTATTCAAACTTCACTAATTATTTTCCGTTGCTTTTGAAACTACTTCCTTTATCCATTGCTTACTAAAATTCATATCACTTATTGCAGGTCTTTCAGTTTTTACAATTTCGTCCGGAGTCATGGCAATAAATTCTGTGAATTCACCTTCCTTATATATTTTATTTACTTCTTCTGAAGACAGACCTAGTTTGTAAATGAAATAGAAGCTTACCCACATATCAGAAACTCCCAGTTTAGCAAAAGATAATCTCTCTCTTTCAGGAATAATACTACTTTCCTCAGCGATTTCTTTCATCATCATTGTATAGATATCTTCCATGCTATTCACCACGACTTCATCCGCGTTCATATTTCCACCTATATATCCTAATTTCCCTTGTTTCAAGTCTACGGAGTTCTTTTTAACACCTACGGCTACTTTTCCATCAGTAGTAAGAATAATTACATCTACACAGCTATTCTTCATAACATAATCCGTCCCAAATCTCTCAACAATTTCATCTTTAGATAATACTGTTCTTACTAACCTATCCGAATACGACATTAGACCTAGTTTTATGGTTGCGAAATCATTATCCTCTTCGATTCCCATATATCTGTAGAGTTTGCCATTGAATAGTTCTTTCCCAGCTTCTTTCCATTCGGAAGTCTTTGTTTGCCAAATATCTTCTCTAAGATTTATATATTCTTGCGATAGTGGAGGTGTCTCTACAATTTGAATCTCATAATCATTGGATGTTGTATCTAGTTCTGTTTTATCCATAGATTATTATACATTAAATTTCGGAAGTCATTCCATATCCTCCGTATTACGGAATACATCATTCCGAACATATCCAAAACATTGTTTTTCCCTCTATTCCAATCAGTTCGGGATTTCCATTCCGGATTAGATAGTAAACGGAACACCCGAACTCTTGCATTCCTCTCTGTAATATCATATGCTTAGTTATGGGTATTTACCCATAACTAAGTTTTAATAGATATATACATATGCCAAACTTAGATAACACAGGACCATTAGGACAAGGCCCTATGACAGGAGGAAAAAGAGGATTTCTTCCTAGATTAAAGGGAAAAGGCCTCGGGGGTTCTAAAGAATGCAAATGTCCAAAGTGTGGATATACTGAACCACACACTAGAGGAATACCATGTACTAAAAAGGTATGCCCAAAATGTGGAACACCATTAAGAGGAGAATACTGTTAATATATGAGACCACGACACAGAAGAAGACTTGGAATACAATTTAATGATACATACTTCAAACCCAGAGGAATACCTCTTCGTGAGCTTAATGAGGTAAATATTACAGATGAGGAATTAGAAACTCTTAGATTAAGGTATGTTGAACATATTGATCAAGAACAAGCAGCTCAAATGATGGGTATATCTCAAAGCCAATATCAAAGAGATTTAACCTCTGTAATGGAGAAAATATCATTAGCATTGATTAATAGATATGCAATCTCCATAACCAAAAGAGAGTTATAGTATTTCAACATTGACTGAGATATTTCACATTGGTATATTTCAATATATGCTGAAATATATTAAAGAAGAAAATATCAAAGAACTAGAGAGACTCCTTGTTTTAAACCGAATTCAAATACTCAACCTACTCTACAAAAAAGATACATGTGTATGCCAAATGGTTAAGCAATTAGATTTAAAACACAATCTAATATCCCATCACCTAAAAACTCTTCAAGATATGGAATATATCTCAAGTAAAAAAAACGGCCAGCATGTAATGTACCACCTAGAAGAATCAAAGAGAAATATTGTTAAAAATCTTTTTAAATTATTAAATATTTAAGAATGAACAAAAAACTGCTCGTAATTCCAGCTATCATAGTTGGGATATTACTTCTTCTCACAGGAGAGTATTTCTTGGTAAACAAATATGTCTGCAAAGACAGCTCCGTAGAAGAGAAAGCTCCTCCCAAAGCAATGATGCTACTCATTGAATTCCAGAATACTGATGGATTAGTGAACATGGTAAACGATATGAAAGAACGAGATGTCAAAGGACTGCTAATGGTAAGTGGTAGCTTCATAGAGAAGCACTCAGAGGTACTTAAGGAGATACTTAAAACTGGTACTGTAGAGTTAGCTCCGTCATATGATCCAGAACCATTCTGGGGTATGCCATATGATGAACAATATGAAATTATTTCAAATATGTTAGAGAATGCACAAACATATCTAGGAGTAACCCCAAGAGTCATTAGTTCTAGATATATGGCTTCAGATGAGAATACGATTAAGGTAGCACAAGCGTTAGGGATTGAATATATCACAGCTAGAGGAACAACAGAATTAGCAACAACAATATACAAACCGGAAGAATATGGTGTAAAGATAATTTCTGTATCAAATATTGATGTTCCTGAATTTAAATATGGTAGTTTCTGTGATTACAGTTTCTACGAAAGAAATGGCTCTCCTGAGGATATGGATACACAGTACAAAAGAGCAATACAAAATGAAAAATTTATGGCAGTGTCCCATACATATATTGGTGGATACAAAGAGAGATGGAATGATATGTGGCATGGATTCTGGGATAACTATGAGGTAGATTGGGTAGATTTAGATACCCTAGGAACTGTAGACAAGGTTATGCCTATGTGGCAGATACCTGTAAACAAGAATGCCCCATATACTCCAGAGAAGATTAGGCCTGTGATATCGTATGAAGAGGAAACGAATGTTACTAATCCTTGTAAGGTAGAAGAGTTAAACGAGGGAGATTCTGGGGTTGTAGAGAGTAGTGATAGTAGTGTGGTGGTATTCCATAACAATACAGGGCCTATGTGTTTGGAGCTATTAGACTTTTTAAGGAATAATGATATTGAATACGAGGAGCATTTGACAACAGATACGGATTTCGGTACACAGTTGAATGCATACAAAGGGAATAATTCGGAGAGTGAAGGGATATCTGAGAGTTATGGTTACTACCCTATTGTATTTGTAGGAGGTAGAGCATTTTCTGGATTTAACGAAGAGATTGGAGAAGAGATATTGGGGATTCTGGGATTTTGATTATCAAAAACTAAAGCAATTTCTCCTAACCATAATTCTTAAATTAGTGAAAAACACCAAATGGCATACGAGCTTATAATTGTTGTATAATGAGACAAGGATATTTTAATTAATGACCTTATTAAAAGTGGAATACACAGCTAGTATTGAAAGTGAGATAGAAAATACCGAAAATCCTTTAATTGTACTTGAAAAGATCAGGTATATCGAAGATCTGAGGAGGCTTGGAGGACGTGGTTATGAGTTATTAGACAGATATGGACAAGAGCTTACAGAAGCAATCCTTCTCGGCCTTCCGAAAACAGTAAAAGAATTTACATATTCAAATAAATTACCATTAACTGCTTCTAGGGAAATAGATGGCGCATGGGATTTTTGGAATGCTCGGCAAGCTTCAGAATGGGCAAAAGAAGCGCTAGAGGAACAAGAGTAGATATTTTGCCCGTAAATTTACAAAGACAAAACACTACTTCACTATCAACAACACAACCAATATTGCAGTAATTAAAAACGATATGATTCCACCAACCAAAAACATTGTCTTAAAACTCTTAGTAGAAAATACCTCTATACTATCAAAATCCATACCCTCTACAGCCTTAACCAATTCCTCTTCGTTCTTTAAATTACTAGCACTCCTAGGACTATCCGAAACAAAATGCTGAGCATATGGAAAACTCAAAACCCTGTATGGAATATCATTAAACAAACCCAGATACCAAGAATTACTCTCAACATTCACACTCTCAAGAGGAATATTAACGCCACTTCTAACCTCACAAGGATTAAACTTCAAAGAAAATATACTAGCATCACTAAGATCAAACTCACTACCATAGCCAATGGAAAGATTACCCTCTAACCAGAGTCTCTGATCTAAGGAACCCCGCTTACCACTCTCAAAATCACAATCAAATACCAAACTTCTACTACCATCCTTCTTCTCCATATCTACATACACCACACCCTCGCAACTAGTAGTAACTACACCCTTACTCACGTTAGGATCTCTCAAACCATCACGCTTGTCATAGCTAATGGTATTAGAATCATAGTCCACTATGATCCAACTCAGAAGATGGGTCTTGGTATTCTCAGCAATGATATAGAATTCAATACGAGAACCCCAGAATGCACTAGTATGTGCAGTAAAACATCCAAATATACAGGTATACTTTGGTTCATCCTCATCAAATACCTTTGTCTTGATCAATTCAAAACCTTCGGGTAACAACCTCTTAGCCCATTCAATATCCGCTATCTCATAGCAAAGGAATGTAGCATATGGTTCTACAACAAACCCCATATATGGAGTCTTCTCACCCGAAGATTTTACCAACTTCTCTTGTATTGGTTTAGGAAGTAACTTGTTAAACCCTTGTATGAAATGCAAAGATCCCACATCTATTGGATTAATTAATCCTTCTACGCCCTTGATGAATTTCTTCTTGTCCATGTGTATATCTCAACAAAATTAAGCTCTCGCATTCCTTCTCCTCACAACAACATATCCTAATATACATACAACAATAACTACCACAATCCACCACCAATCAAACTTCTTTTCTACTACATCTCCTTTCTCCAAAATATCTACAACATTAGTATTAGAATTCTCATTCTCATCATTCTCTTCCTCTTGTACCACCTCATCTTCTGTATCTACATCCTCCACTTCAGGTACTACATCAAAATATCTATTAACTAAATTAACAACAGGAGTATCAGAATCATCATCTACTACTACAGCACTAATAACATAGGCATACTCACCTAACACAGAAGCCAAATCAAACTCATCACAAGCCACAGCCTTAATAGTCACTGAAGAAGAAACCTGTATAGGAGAAGAATATATCAAACCCGTACTACAAGTAGGAATAACACCATTAACAGAATACCTAATACTACTACCGCTAGAAGACAAAACTACAGTAAAGGGAGTACTATATGTTCCAGAAGCCACACTAGCAGAAGGCTTACTTGGAGCTAAAATACTCTGAAAACCTAAAACAGGATAACCTCTACCCTCATATGCATTACTCCATATCTCTGCAAAATCCCAATCCGGATCCGTATTATATACCTTATGTGAATACGTCTTGAAACCCTCTACCAGCTCCTCCTTCTCAAAAGCACCCTCAAACACATCAAGAACCGTCTTATCCTCCTCTTCCTCTATATCCCTCATTCTACCAATACCCTTCACTACATTATTTGACCACCAGTTATTTGAAAGTATAAATTCTTCATCAATATTTTCATAAATATACTGCACACTACCTATCAACCCACCTAATATTGAATTTTCTCTTCCAAAAAGATTCCCAACATTAAAGTTATTTATCAATTCAAACAGATAGTCTCCTACCTTGGCTACAAACGTCTTTCCTGTATCACTAATTATGAAATCAAACAGCCAATCCTCGAAATACAACTCCCCAACAAGTCCACCTAGATAGGCAGGATTAGCTGTATCACTCTCGAGAGTTAAAGTCCCTCGATTGTAGCTATTCTTAATAGAAGAAACAAATGCAAAACCTAAAATACCTCCCATTGGAGGTGCAACCGTATACCCTTCTACAATATCTTGGTTAATATCTCCCCAGTTGTAAGAATCCAATATAGTAACATTTATACCCGAACCTAACACACCACCAACACCAGTGAAATTTCCAGGAGCAATAGGAGACGCAGATATATTACCAATATTGTAACTCTGTTGAATATTCACCAATCCGCCACCACCAATCAAACCACCCACATACAGCTCCCCACCAGAAGTAGAAATATCACCCTCATTGTACGATCGCAATATTGTCGGTCGCCATGCAGCACCAACCAAACCTCCAACACCCTCATAACTCCCAAAAATTTCTACCTGAGAAGAAAAGATTTCCCCCTTGTTGTACGAATCCACCATACTAAGAGTACCTTCCACACTCCCTATCAACCCTCCAGTCCTAATATATCCATTGACCGTTCCCAAGTTATATGAATCACTCATATCCATACTCACCTCTTCATACCCTACCAAACCACCGACTCTGTTGGCACCAGTTACTGTACCATTAAAGTTACATGCTTCCATTACTGTCTCTGCACCATATCCTAATATTCCACCTACTTCATCATTGCCCTCAGCTACAACAGTAGAATTTGTAATATGGATATCATAGAACTCACCTCGTTCTGCATCTCCAGAAACAACCCCAACCCTATCAGCACCAGTAATATCAGCTCCATCAAAATTCAAACTCCCAACAATCCCCCCCTCTACAGTCCTAAACAAACCAACACCATTCTCTTCTGGACGATTAATATACAGATCATGAATTGTAAAATATGCACCATCTAATATACCCCAGAAATCAGAACCACCACCAATTGGATTAAAACCACTCCCACTATTCCAATTCACAGTATCAGAGCAATCTATATCATTGCCAAGAATAAAGTTGGCATCATGATAGTCTTGTATATCCTGCAAATGAGCACATGTAGTAATTACATATGGATCTCCTACAACTCCAGTTCCACTTTGAAATGCCTCCACCTTTGTTAGTGGGAAAATACATAGGAATATACCAATTAGGAGGACTTTAATTGTCGTACTGGCAATTAATCTGGACATGTTATGTATACATTAACACACCATAAACACATGTGTAAATATCTTTGAACAGCATATCTTCACTATAACCCCATACTTCACTTGAGCTTCACATATGTATCAGTATATTCTAGTTTAATAATATTATTTATAAATAATAATGACCCGTACTTGGAAAATAGTCCTCACTATATCCGCAATCATCATATCCATAGTCACAATCACAGGAACAATCCTCTACGCCAAAGAAAACATCACAACTCAAACCACAAATACTTCTCCCACAGATATGGGAACACCACCAGCTAAACCAGAAGGAGAAAGTACAACAACAGATACACAAACACCCCCAGCCAAACCTGACGGAGAAGACAACAACGCGCCAACACAACCAGGAAGTACTACAACATCAGCACAATTAACAATGGTTTACATAGCAATCATAGCAGCAGCATCCCTACTCTTCTCCACAATGCTCTTACTCCTCATAATGACAAAGTCCTTTACACAAAGTGCATTCGTAAATGGAGATAAAATATTCATATATATATTACTCAACATACTACTAACTGCAGGAATTACATTTGGTTTAACATACCTAACTAATAACTACATATTAAACGGTAGTACGGATACAACACAGAGTAATACCCAAGAAAACAGTAATACAAATACAACGAGCGCAGGCGCACATACACTAACAAACAATGAGACTGCTACTAATACAACATTTACATCCACAACATCTGATGAATATGCGGTACTTGCAGATGGAGTAACTGCAACACTCAATAACATAACCGTAAACAAAAGTGGAGACTCATCAAGTACAGAGAACTCCAGCTTCTATGGTCTAAACTCTGGAGTATTTGCTACCAATGGAGCAATATTAACAATTACAGATAGCGAAATTAATGCATCAGGAGCAGGTGCAAATGGAGTCTTTGCATATGGTACAGGCAAAATCATCATATCAGACAGTATAGTAAACGCAGATAGCGAAGGTGCCGGAGGTATACAAGTATCAGGAGGAGGTACACTTGAAGCAAATAATCTAACAGTAACTTCCACAGGAAAAGCAGCAATCCGATCCGATCGTGGTGGAGGTACAATGACCGTAGATGGAGGAACATATACCACAACAGGAGGGAACGGTGCTCCCGCAATATATTCAACAGCAGATATAACGGCTTCAGATGCGACTCTAACAGCACAACAATCCCAAGCCGTAATTATTGAAGGAAAGAACTCTGTGACATTGACAGACTGCATTGTTTCTGGAAATGATAACGAGTCAACAGGTAATATATTCCTCTACCAAAGTATGTCAGGAGATGCAGAAGAAGGCACAAGTGAATTCTCTATGACAGGAGGAAGCATAGCCTCGAGTCAAGCAATAATGTTTGGAGTAACCAATACAGATAGCGTAATAAACTTAGATAACGTAACTCTAAACTATTCAGAAAGTACCAAAACCCTACTCTCACTCTTCGAAGGAAGATGGGGAACATCTGGATCAAACGGAGGGACACTTGAGTTTAATGCTACAGAGCAGTTATTAACAGGAAATATAGAAGTTAGTGCAGCATCAGATTTAAACCTGACATTAACCAGCAGCACACTTACCAGTACTGTAAACACTGCCAATACAGGTGGAGAAGTAAATATTAAATTAGATAAAGATTCAATCTGGAATGTAACAGGCACATCATATGTAACAGTATTAACAGATGCCGATACAACATACAACAATATTAAATCTAATGGATACACAATATATTATGATAGCGACAGTAACACCACTTTAAATGGCAAAACTATCACCCTATCTGGTGGAGGGAAATTGGTACCCTATTAATTTAGGTAATCATTCTCTTTAAACCAAAGGTATTGATCCTTTAAAGATTCTTTCACAGGTCTGGGATGATATCCCAGATCTCTCGTGGCTTTCTCATGAGAAATATTACAATTACTATGTAATGTCTTCACACTATATGGAGTAATCTGAGATTTTTTACTAAAAAATGAAAGGATCCCACCTAAAAACAGCCCTGTCGCCTTATCCAACAAACTCGTCTTTGTCTTAATATTGGCGAACTCCTTCAAATACTCTGCGAAGTCCCTCATAGACAAAATCTCTCCTGAAAGAATATACCTCTCCCCATACTTCTTCAGTTCATAAGCCTTCATAATTGCATTAACAACATCTCTAACATCTACATAATCATAACAGCCAGAAATAGTAGTTTTAATACCAGATTTGACCAATGAAATTAACCCCATACCAAAAAAAGAAGGTCTGTAATCATACGGACCAGATACACCTGTAGGATGCAGAATTATTGCTTTCAAATTACTCTTCCCTATATTATCCAACACATACTGCGTGGCAGTTGCTTTTGAATAGTCATATATACCCCTTTTAGTAGCATAATCCGTAGCCAGAGAAGTAGCTTCAGATATAACAGACCCATCCTCCAAAGCATTGATGGCATGAATAGAGCTCGTGTATATCAAGGGGAGATTATGTTCTACACATAGATCAACAATATTCTTTGTACCTTGGATATTTGTATTCAATGTTAGTTCCTCATCATGGGTAGAGATACTAATAATCCCGGCCAGATGAAAAATTGTATCAACTCCTTCTACCGCGTTCTCCAAAGATTTCACATCCAATACATCCCCATACACATATTCACAACCACATCCATCAAGTGGTTTTAGATCTGAATTTTTTCTAATCAATACTTTTATCCTCCCATATTTCTTGCTTAACTCTTTTACAAGGACATTCCCTACTCTTCCAGTTCCACCTGTCACTAATATCATATCTTTGTTAGTAAAATTAGTTCACCATAATCTTACTTCTTTTTACGTTTCAGAAACAAGATTAATTCAGTTGAAATGAGAGCTATTCCCCCTATCACAAACAAAAGCATCCCAATAGGAACAAATCCGAAAGCCTCTACCAAAGTACCATCCTCAGCAACATATGAACCATGCGCCCTATAGGCTATAGCACAACCAACACCTAAAACAAAAGGAATAATATATATCAACCTAATCCATTTAAATTTCATAAAAATATGTATAATGAAATAATATAACTTAGACCATTATACTATGAACAACAACCAAATATTCTTTTTACTAGTAATAGTCCTCTTTGGAATACCCGTGATACTCTCATACATATTCGGAATAAGAAGGATAAAGAAAGTAGAATTACTCTGGGGAGGGATGCCCAAAAAGATTCAAAAGATACTAACAATATCTATGCTTGCAGCAACAGTTTCCTTCCTCACCTTCTCCACATACATATTCATACTTAATGGTGGAAACGTCGATCTCATTTTCATAGACATAATCTATGCGGTACTACTTGGATCTGCAGCTCTTTGGTTACCACTCATGATAGAGGTCATAGAGCTCAAAAAGAAAATATATTGGATACTAACCAGAATATCACTAGTAATCGTTGGAATGTGTTCCATACTCCTACTATCCATTATGATATTCTCAAATAGAACAGGGTTACTCTTTGTCCTATCAATCATCAGCCTAGTAATATTCTCCATACACACAGTAATACTCGATGCCATAGTATGGCCATACTTCTTTACAAAAAAGAAAGAGGTTGATAATGTGAAGAAAAGATAAATTTTTTAATGTATATATTATGAGCAAATGTCATTGTAACGGTGGCGGAGAAGCAGTCTATGGATTAGGCTTCATAGGAGCAGCCATATATTTCATATCTACAGCAACAACCTTCTGGGTCGGCGTATTGGGTTTCTTAAAAGCAATCGTCTGGCCAGTATTCTTGGTATATGAATTACTCAAACTTCTCTTAGGTTAAATGGTCATACTAGCCAAGATTAAGACTAAACAGCAGACAAGCTCCATTACCCAAATAGAGGATGGAACGTACTATATAAAGGTGAGAGCACAACCCATTAACAACCAAGCAAATATTGAAGTAATTAAAACTATTAGCAACCACTTTAATATCCCACAATCAAAGATAACCATACAAACAGGAAAGACTTCTAAAATGAAAAGAATAATATTAGAAGAAAAATAATGAAAGAAATTATTGTTAGACTAGAAAAAGAGCTTGAAAAAATGTCTGATTCAAAATTACAAGAAACTAGTCAAAGATTTTTTAAAGAAGCTATTAAAACCTATGGTACTAAAACAGGAGAAGTCGTTAAACTTGGTAAAACATATTTCAAAGAGATAAGTACTCTTAAAAAGCAGAAAGTCTTTGAACTCTGCGAAACACTCTGGCAATCAGGATACCTAGAAGAAACATTCATAGCATGTGAATGGTCATACAATATGCACAAACAGTTTGAGGAGAAAGATATACAGACATTCGAGAAATGGATAGACAAATATGTAACTAATTGGGCCGCATGTGATACATTCTGTAACCATACTGTTAGAGAATTCATTATGATGTATCCTCAATACATACCTACTCTCAAGAAGTGGACGAAATCTACGAATCGATGGATGAAGCGAGCATCTGCTGTGTCTTTAATTATTCCTGCTAGAAAAGGTCTGTTCCTTGAAGATATATTTGAAATCGCAGATACACTCCTATTAGATCCTGATGATATGGTACAAAAAGGATATGGATGGATGCTGAAAGTAGCAAGCCAAGCACATGAGAAAGAAGTTTTTGATTATGTTATGAATCATAAATCAAATATGCCTCGCACAGCTTTAAGATATGCCATAGAGAAGATGCCGAAAGAACTAAAGGCACAAGCTATGGCAAAGTAATAATATATTACTTGATTTCTATCTCTTCAATTATTTTTCCACTACAATCCGGATAGAGATTAGGATACTTAGCCACTCTAACAACTCCCTTTACATCTTTTAATTTCCTGTGCTTGATAATATTTATTGGGAAGTACGGGAGAAGATCTAAGTTTCTAAATAACAAAGTTAATGGTAACCAGATATATTCATCCTGCCTCCAACTCAAATTATCTATTTTATCTAATAGGATCAGTAAGATAATAACACCGGAAGAGAGCAAGGCTGTTACAATAATCGATTCAATAGATCCGTTGTATAGTCCAATTGTAGTTAAAAGAATAATTAATGCAAAAATAAATAATGTTATCCATTCGCCAGAGGTTATCTTGTTGTACGCGTTGGCTTCAACATTTTTTCTAACCTCTAATGAAGCATCTAACAGTGATAATATTTTTTCCCTTGCCTCCTTTTCTTTAGGATTTTTTGCTTCAACATCTTGGATATATAAATAGAGTTTCATAAACTCTTTGCCAGATAAGTAATAGTCGCTCAAAACAAAATCTATCTGAGATTGTAGATAATTGTCTAGGCGTTTCATAAATTCAACCTGGGTATTTTTATCTAAATATTTGACCTGTTGATGTATAGATATCATCAAAGCATCATCCTTTCTAAGATTGCTTACAATCAATTTGTGTTTTTCATTACTGCTATCAAGATAATATGCGAAAAGAACACCGAAAATGAAGGAAGATATTGTTCTCGCAGTATCTATTAATTCGTTATCTAATTTCCCTTCATTAGTTAGCTTAAAATATACAGCGAGAAGAAGAAACACAACAAAAGAAGCGATTATGAGGAATCTTTTCATTCAAGATTTGCTAAGATTATACTTACAATATATCTTTGCTCCTGATACTTTTCAATATGTTACAATGAGTTATTTAAATTAATATATATTTAAAATGGATAACGAAATATGTTGCCCAGAGTTTGATGTTACAAAATATCAAAACAAAGAGCATGTGTGGAAGAATAAGCCATTTGTAAAAGCTGATGTAAAGCAGATATTTCATATGCCTTTAAATATGGGAGAGGTCATAACCGAAACATACGCAAAGATTACTAAAGCAAAAGCAGAGGTACAAGTAGAAGATTTTCTAATGCTTGCATATGATCCATCCCCATGGAAATCAGAACTCTACTTTACTGTCATGAAGAATGTCCCAGGTTTAGAATCTGCGACCCTGTCTGGTACTTTCATTTCCAAGGTATTTGATGGTCCATACAATGCAGTACCACAATGGATAAAAGAGTTCGATGAATACTTAGCAAGAAAAGACCAGAAAGCATTAAAATACTACTTCCATTATGCATATTGCCCAAAATGTTCTAAGAAATATGGACATAACTATGTGGTAGCATTTGCACAGATATCAGAATAGCTATTTACTCTTTTGAAGCATAGTCAAGAACCTTGTAACCTCATCACAAGTTGAGGTTGTAAAATACTTAAATACATTTAGCGGCTTTATCCATTCTAAACAATCCAAACTTCCCCCGGGTTTAGTATTCTTAATATTATTAACCGTACAATGGAAATACAGAGCTACTATCTGTACATTTTTAAAACCAGAATCGGGATGAATCCTAGAAGCAACTAATTGTTTAACCTTGATATCTAAACCTGTTTCCTCTTTTGCAATTTTAATAATCTCTTCCTCCATATCTAAGGACTCTAATCTTCCACCAGGAAATACCCATGAAAGATTCTCAACCCATTTATCCTTTTCCTTTCTACCGCCAATTACAATGTTTCCATCTGGATCTGTAATGATTGCTAATACGATTGGTACTACTTCTAATTTAGTAGAAGATTTTAGATCCCAATAGCTTTTTAGAATCATGGCAAAATCTTTTTCTGTGGGAATATTTGTATTACCCGAGAAAAAGGAATATATCATCTCTCTAAAGAATTCACTTCTCGTTTTATGTGTTTTCTTTAGATATTCTTCTACCTCATTATTGATCTGTGGTGGGAGTGAAAATCCCACTATTTTGGTTTTACGTGGCATAGTATAACTGAGTTATACTAGAGTATAACAGAAAATAATAAGGAGTAGAACATTTAAGTAGAGACCTTAACTGGGGTTCTTCTTTCAATTCGTTTCAAATACGCGTCATACATACTTTCCCCAAGAATGGTCAAATCACGAGATTGATAAGCAATAGAATAATCGTTAGCTCTATAGTGATGTGCTTGTTGGAAACTTCCTAAGTTATTCTTGTTACTATTTTTAACCAATTGTAACCCTATATTCAAAAATGTTTTCGCAGTATTTTCATCTGAGAAATTCAATTCTTCAAGTTTGTTCCTGGACATATTTTTGTCTGCACCGAATGTTGAAACTTTAAACAGATACTCTTTCTGATCAGGACCCTTCTCAGCTACATAAGCAAATGCTTTGTCAGACTCAGAGACAACACTTTCATAGTAGATAGTGTATTTTTGTCCATCTAATTCTATGGTTGTGTTTGCAAGGTTTTCTTTTAAATCAAATTCTTTTGTTTCATCTGTGGGGTCCATATATTTAAATCTAACAAATATCTTTGTTAAAGGCAAATATGGTAATATCTTAAGATGGAAATCAAGATAAAGAGATTTGATAAATCACTACCACTACCAGAATACAAAACTAATGGAGCTGCTGCTTTTGACCTCTATACTAGAGAAACTGTCACCATTCAACCAGGAGAGGTTGTATTAATTCCTTTGAATGTAGCTATCGAAATACCAAAAGGATATTTCATATTACTAGCTAACAGAAGTTCGACTTTCAAGATGGGTATTACATGTGCGAATGGTATAGGGATCGGAGATAGTGACTATTGTGGAGATAATGATGAATATAGATTTTCTGCTTTTAATTACACCAAAGAACCAGTTACCATAGAGAGAGGTACTAGATGTTGTCAGATGTTGGTATTGCCTGTTGAACAAATGAATATACAAGAGGTTGAACATTTGGATAATGATGATAGAGGTGGATTTGGAAGTACGGGGAGCAAGTAATTAAAAATCAAAAGCAGTAGAAGCACGTTCCACTAAAAGTTTATCCATTTCATCACGATAGTTATCAAGATAGTAATGAAGCCAACCTTTCACCATGTGTGTTCGTGTTTCCAGAGGTTCATTTTTCAATGCATTATTATATATTTCGTATTCACTTATTCTTTTTCTGTAGTCATGTTCTTTAGCTCCAACAAAGGCAGTTAAATAATATTCATATCTATATTTTTCAAATAAATAAGCTGCTAAGTTAACCACGAAACCGTCATCTTTTGAAAGTTCAATGCTTTTTCTATCCGATTCTTTCACAAATCTAACAATATCGTTCTGAACTGATTCAGCATAACTTTCTGCAGGACCATGGACAGTATCAGACTTAAATCCATTTTTCTCTAACTGTTCTGGGAAATATTTATGCATTGTTCCAAAATGAGTAAATATTTCAGTTTTCCCAGGAATTTTCGTAATTCTTTCTCTTAGCATTTTGGCATTGTTCTCATCACGTACAATCGAGAGTAAGCTTAGTTTAGTATTGAAATATATTCCGATAAATATATCATTATCTATCTCATCTGTGAGAGGATAATGCTCGTTCACGATATCAACAATATGTTGGGGCTCAGTAAATAATTCTTCAATATCATCATATACTTTAGGAGAATTTTCAGAAATCACAATGAAATTTCTTCCTCTTTGTTTCAATACTTCCTTCAGCTTGTCATACTCAGCAGCACGACTATACATAAATCGAGATGAATTGTAGTTTATTTCGCTTTTTTCCTTCAAAAATCTTATCGTTTCCCAATTTATAGTCCCATCCGGAACTATGCTATTTAATAAAAAACCAAAATCACTAATCATTTTCCCCCAATTTTTTGATGATAATTGTTGAGCAAGATTGTACGGGGAATTCGTATCTGTCATCGATGCAAGCTCTGGATGTGCAGTTTTAATCGCGGCTTCTCTATATGAGATTTCTCCCCTATTCGCTGATTCCAATTGTTGCTGAAATTCATTTCCTTCTTCAACATTTTCCATAAAATAAACAACATTTTTTGTATCCGGATCAACGTTGTCTACAACTTCCTTAACTATTTTAAATGATTCACCATCATTTCCATCATGTTCTCTTAATTGTACGTGGACTTCTTCAAAGCTCATGGTTCCATATTACAACAATATAATAGCTTTCGTATATCTTCCTCCACACATTTCTTATTTAAATGAAAGAATCCAAACTTAGTATTAAGTTTTTCCTTCTCTATCTTATTCATTATTAAATATGCAGACCTATTACATGGTCCATTGGTAGTACTTTTGTATTCATAGAATCCTTCGGGTAATACAATATCCCAATTAGAAATATATTCCTCTGTACTCTTCTCTAATATCGTTTTTTTCCCATACATGTTTACATATCTAGGATCAAATCTAGATTTAATTGCATTTTTATTATGATCTGCAATCCCTATTATATAATCATATTTTGGGATTGCTTCTAACAATTTCTTTGTTGAGAAGGTATGAGGAATAAATAATTTATCTATATGGTATCTGTCTGTATCTAATTCATATAGCCCTTTGGAAGTTTTGCTGGAATAACGGAAAAAGGTATAGATAAGAATGTTATTCATTAATAGCTACTGATTTAAGATTTGGAACAATTCCGAAAAAACAAATATTGCCGGATTAGATCCAGAGGACTCTTCTATTTTCTTAATGACGCCACTTTCTTCTAACTTATTCAACAATCGAAACGCTGTTCTTGCTTGAATCCCAGAATCTTTAACAAACTTAGATACACTAAAGATTGGAAAATTAAAAAGTGAATCTATTACCTCAATACTGTAACTAGATTTTATACGACCTCCGAAAAGACCCTTTGTTTTATTATATAAATTTGTTATTTTCAGCACAGTTTCTTGATTCTTTAATGATTGTGATATGACAGCATCAAGATAAAAATCAATCCAGCCATCCCAATCATTCTTCTCACTGATATTCCTAAGCTTCTTGTAATATAACTCGCGATTAGATTCAAAATACTGGCTAACATAGAACCAAGGACCAGAGAGTACACCTCGTGTATATAATATTAAAGGAATGAGAATTCTACCAACTCTTCCATTTCCATCTAGGAAGGGATGAATCATTTCAAATTCTGCGTGAGCAATTCCAGATTGAACAATTATATCTTTTTCATCTTTATAGATATACTTCTCGAATCTATCCATCAATTTGGAAATATCTTCCCATTTTGGAGGAATATATTCCGCTTCTTTAAGAGATGTACCTTCTAAACCAATCCAAACTTGTTCTCTTCTAAATTCTCCACGACTTTTATCCTGTCCTCTAACCCCATGCAACAAAATAGAGTGAATCTCTTTCACCAAATTAAGACCTAATGGTTTTTTATCAATTTCTTTCATCGCAAATATCATAGCCTTACGATAGTTTACAACTTCTTCTATATCATCCAAATTTCGAGGTGACTTATTCAAGTCTGCATCATACTTCAAAACATCTCCCATTGAAGCCTGTGTACCCTCAATTTTTGAAGATAGCAATGCTTCTTTCTGTATTAGTGGCGATAATAGGACCTTTGGATTTGGCAATGCCAATGCTAAACCATCGTACTTCGAGATGGCACGATTTGCCAAGGATATTTTTGTTATATGATTTTCCCAATTGATATTCATGTTAATAGCATAATATAAGAAGAGTTTTTCACTATGACATGTTTGTCATAGCCAACGAGTTAGTATGACACAATCCCGTTTTTATGTCAAACGGATATCTCCACCCATATGGGGCAATGATCAGATCCATATACATCCTTACATATCCCCACGCTCTTTACTCTGTCTTTGAGATTGTTCGATACTAAGAAATAATCAAACCTCCATCCGTTATTCTTTTCTCTCTTAGGATCCCTCATATGCCACCAAGTATAATATCCACTACCCTTTTGAAACATTCTAAAACTATCTACAAAACCAATATCTAACATATCATCAAACCATTTCCTTTCTTCTGGTAAAAATCCAGAAGTCTTACAATCTTTTAAATACATATCATCATGAGTATGACCAACATTTAAATCCCCTCCTACTATTACCTTCTCTCCATCCGCTACCATAGGTTTAACTAACTTAAAGATTTCATCATAGTACTTAAGTTTAAATTTCAATCTCTCCTCTGAAGAATTACCGTTAGGAGTATAGAAATTAAAAATGGATATATCTCCTACCTTAATCTTAATGACCCTTCCCTCTGTATCCAATATCTCATTCCCTATTTTCTTGGATATCTCTTTAACATCTAGATCATTTTTGTAATACATAGCAGTACCAGCATAACCAGGTCTACCTGAATCATTGAACAATGTTGAAATCCATCTACAAACTTAAGAAAAAATGATAATTGATCTTCTGTAGCTCTTAATTCCTGTATACCAACTATATCGGGATTGTAGTCTTTAAGAAATTTAAGATATTTATCTTCATATGATCGAAGACTGTTTACATTCCATGAATATATTTTCATAAGCATATGATATAATCAGCACATGTCTAAAACCACTAAAAAGTCTGTTTTTTTACTATTTTTTGAACAACTTTCCAAGTGGATATCAAAGAGCAAAAGAATACTTGCTCCACTTTTCATACTAATTCTCTTTCTAGCTTTATTATATACATATATTTTCGGTAGTATAAATACCTATCATCAATTGGCAAGACTATTCGTACACAAAACACAGGAAACAAATAGCGCACAAGAAACATATACACCAACAGTACAATCAAATATAGATGTTTCAGAATGTTTCGCATATGCTTGGCTTGGATATTACTATCCTTATTCCACAAATTCGTCCATAAATACTCACATGCCCCTACATTACACCTTCACTATTACTACAAATTGGAATGTAAGCAAGACTATGGTAGCTGCTAAAATTGAAAATGTTACGATCAATACTTCCTTGTCCGATTATACCCTTTATATATACTCCTCAAGTCATGCAAGGTATGATGATTATCCTGATGGTATACCTATGGCAGATATGTACCCAGATGGATTATTCATGTATAGGGATGAATTGGCCAATCTTTCAAGTAGGAATAGTATTGATATACCCATTAATACATCAGGCACTGCACAGTATTTTGATGAAATCACACCAGAGTATGGATACTATGATTTTCGAATTAAGCTAGCTGATATCGGGTATATAAATATGAATGATTTGTTATTAGATAATAGCTACAATACAAAAAGCTCTGCATTGTTATCTGATGCTGGTTTAACTAAGTCCGATCTTAATACACAAATTGATTATGATTTAATTATTACATTTTCGGATGGGACATCTGAAACAAAGCATTTGCATATAGACACAGACGGGAACCAGCTGGGAGATTGGAGCTCTGAAAGACAGAATTATACAGAGTAGTTCGTAAGTTATCTTAGTTAAAAAGTAAAACCCAAAAACTAGCTTTCTTTTTTCTCCACTACCTTCTTTTTCTTCTTTCTCATATATCCTAATACCTTCTTAAAAGAATACATATCTACTACATATTTACTATACTTCCCCAATAGTCTGCTATACCTATTATGTGGTGTTACAATTTTTTCTAATTTGTTATTCTTTTCTAAATATTCTATAAGGCAATAGAAATCACCATCCCCAGTACATATTACAGCACTATCATAATTAGGATATTCAATCATAGTATGTAATACCAATTCAGCATCTACATTACCCTTGTATATAGTTTCCCCTTCCTTATTGGTTATGGCTTGTACTTCTTTGTATATAACGATGAAGCCTGCTTCTTCTAATTTCTTGTATAGGTCTGTATTAGTATCTACAAAACCAATAAAGAGATAGGCCTTCTCTACACCATACCTATCTCTTAGAAATGATCTGAATTTACTCCAATTTAATGTCCATTTCTTAGCATTTACACCTCTATTTACATTCTGACTATCTACAAATGCATATACCTTTTTCTTATTTTTCATTTACTAATTTTTTAAATATATATCATAGTCTAACACTTTTAAGTGAATACCTCTTTGGAATGGGGAGATAGTGCTAACGAGATTTAATTTTCTCCATTTATCTGTCTTTCAAGAAACATATCAATTTCTTTTTCCACGAAGAGAAACACACATTCGAGTATCAGTTGATGTCAACTTTATATTGATTATTACAAATCTTTCATCGAAGATGAATACTCCAATACCATTTTTCTTAAAATTTCCTCAGCGTTTTCGAGAGTATCAGGATTTAAAGGACTCTCTCCAAATTTCTGATTATCATGTGCATTTGAACTTACACAAGTCAAATCATGTAGAAAAACAATACACTCTTCTTCTGGAACTCCTTTATGTAGCATGATAGCAGTATTAAATGCTATCTCATCCATTGTAATCTCGTTAGTAAACCATTCTCCATCAGGAGAAATAACGACTATCGATTCTCGCGTTGCTCTTTCCATATCCATGAAATATTCATACACCACATACATTCTTCCTGTTCTCCAAAGTTCATGAATATATCTTGCTTTATCTTTTGGCCATACTTGAAAAAGATATTTGATTTCGCCATATTCCATGGTTGAAAATTCTTTTTGAAATTCAGGAAGAAAGAATGAGAAATTGCTTTTGTATTCTTCTGGTATTTTTCTTGTCTTTTCTAATTCTTGTAGGACTGGATTTTGCATAGCTTACTCTTTTCTTAGATATGCACGTTTAATAACTTGAAGAATATACCGCAGCTCTCTTCCAGAGACATGCCTCTGAGGATTTCTACCCCTCACCCCAGCTTCTCGCATCTCTGTTTCAAGATATTCAACTGGTATTTCTCCATTAATATTGGCCTCTTCATCCCTTAGGAGAGAATCTCCATCATACTTTGTTGTTAGCTTGTACAACTCTCTTGCTAAACCTGCTATCTTTGCTGGAGTATATTTTATATATCCTTCCTGAATCGCATTAACCGTGTTCATCAAATTAATAACTCGAAACCATGTATACACCATATTTACCCATGGTGCAACTTCAAGCTCTTCTTTCCATTTATCCTGGTCTTTTGGATCCATCGTATATCCAATAGTTAAAGCAGATGGATATAAATCATTTTGGATTTCAGATATTTGGGATAGATATTGCATCTTAGAAAGCACCGTCTCATTGCTAGCATTTGTAATCTGTTTATCTGGGATTTCAAAATGGGGGATTTCAGTAGAATCAACAATCTCGACCAAATCAAAAGCTATTTCCACCTCAGTATGGCTTACTGGATCACCTTCTAAATTATAGTGTTGCCAGATAAAATCACGTACTTTCTTTTTATTATTTTCTGATCCATCTTCTTTTGAAGATGGTCTTTCAAGTTCTTTATTCAACAGCATTCTTGATTATATCACTATAGGCATAGCTCGTAAAATTTATTTAATTCCATTTATCTGTTTTTCCAAAAACATATTTACTAGTTTTTTAAACAAATTTTTATTATTCATATATTGATCAAACTTAGCATTCTGTGCAATTGAAAAATATACGCTTACAAGTTACAATTGAATTCCATGCATTACAAAGACAAAAACCCATACAAAATTAGAACATCAACAAAAAATTTCGTTCGAGGATATGATATAAAGCCATCGTTTCTTAATGCAGCTAAGGATAACCCAGATGAAGCCATGTACAAAACAATCTTAGGAACTATCAATTTAATAGAAAAGAGAAATACTGGGAAAATAGATATGTCTGATGAAGACATAGAGAAAGGAATTGAAGCAAATGCAGAACGACTAGGGATCTCTGTTGATGATTACCATGAAAAGATGAGCATGATAACAGACCCAAAACCAGAGGAGAATCCAGAAACAGATTCCGAGTTCTCTACTGAGACAAACAAACCGCAAATGTAGCACCCTTTCCATCTACATATTTAATCGTTCCCTTATGTTTCTCTATTATCTCTTTAGTTATAGCCAAACCTAAACCACTACCACCAGTCTTTCTAGATCTAGATTTATCTACTCTATAGAATCTATCAAAAATCTTCTCCTGTTTATCCTTAGGAACACCCATCCCATCATCCTTAAATACCAATTTAATATCACTTTCTTTCTTCTCAATATCAACAACCAACTTCCTCCCTTTTGAATACTTAATACTATTCTCAATTAAGTTTTGAAACGCTCTCTTTAGTAAAACTCTGTTCCCTCTAACATCAACACCTTCACCATCATTCAATACAATCTCAAACTTCTCCCCATCAACCAGTTTTCTAGCATCAACAACCGCTTCTTCTAAAACATTTCTTAAATTCAACTTCTCTCTCTCAAAATCTACATCAACCAAAGACAAAAGTAGAAGATCCTCCGTAAGCTTGTTCATGAACAATATAGAAGATCTAGAATCCTCTAACATACTTAACAAATCATTTTTATCAATCTTCGAATCCGCAAGAATACTATCTACATTAGCTTGTATAATAGCCAATGGTGTCTTTAGCTCGTGTGAAGCATTCTCCACAAATTCCTTCTGTGCCTCAAAAGATCTGGATAACTGCTCAGACATATCATTAAAACTTTTAATCAATTCTGAAATCTCATCCCCATTATCTACGAAATCGATCTTTTCACCCAAATTTTTCGCAGACTTCTTTTTCATTTCATCATTCAATCTTTCCAATGGTTTCAAACTATTATCAGCTATTAAATATCCCCCAACAAAACTTAGAACAACGAAAGGTATAATGGAGTAAATAGATATGAGACGAATATTTATCAAATCATTCTGCCTTGACTGCCTAATCAATACCTTGCTATCCTCACTCAACTCCTCCCAACCGCCAGGCACCTCAACATCGAATACCACTGGTCGTGGAGAAGCAGGATCCTTTCTCATATATTGATCCATAAAGACATTTGTCACAATCAAGAATCCTGCACAGAAAACAAGCAGGATTCCAGAGTAAAGCAAGGACATTTTAAATTTTAAAGATTTAAAAAACTTCTTCATCTCATTATTCATTCTTTATAGCTTCCACAGGACTCACCTTAGAAGCGTTCATAGATATTATTACAGATATTATACTTGATATACCGATTAAAAGTGCAGTATAGATACCAATAGAGCTCCAGCTCAATCCAAAGAACACATCTGTGCCAACAGTATTAACTACATTAAAGGTCTTTGCCACCGTATCTGTAAGGAAAGTACTAAACCAACCTGATACAAAATATCCGGCAGCAAAGTTCAATCCGACACCTAGCAATACACCTCCTAAGTATCCAATCAAGACATAGATAATTGATTGAGTTATGAACATAACTAAGACGGCACTTTTTCTCATACCAATTGCTCTAAATATACCAATCTCGCGAATACTCTCGGATACAAACTTACTCATAGTTAATGCAACTATCGCACCCACGAGTCCAATGAAGCTAATCATAAAGACTTTGGATACCGTATTTAATGTACTCTGCAATTTATCAAACACATCTACATCATCATTATCTTGGAATGCATATCCCGCATCATTCAATTCTTCAACAACACTTGTTCTATTTGCGACATTATTAATCACTACATCCATACTATCCGAATACTTAGTTGAATTGGTATACACATTTGCATCACTTACTGCACCTACTACCGCATTGTCATCATCAACCTCAATAACCAAACCAGGAATTAAATAACCAGAGCTATCAAATGCACCAAAACCCATACCCTCTCCATCAGGTCTTGTAGGAGGTGTAGCCGTTGAAGAACTACTTTGCATATCTTCCATTCTTCTCATCATCTGCCCCATCATTCCTCGTGTATTTGTGGTTAATTCTACTCCATCATAGGTAATACCTGTAAAAGTAGAATTAAGAACGTCCGTATCTATATCTGCTATTCTTGCGTTAATCTCTTTCGAAATATATGCGGTCATGAAAGTATCTGCAACGTTCTCAGGAATATATGCAGTACTACTTCCCACACTCTGGGAGTCATCTATCACCCCCACAACAACGAAGGTATATGTCAAAGGTGTAGAAACCGAATCATAATCCCAATACTCTGAAATAGCATCTTGTCTTTCCTGAATCTTCTCTACCAACTCCTCATCCGTAAGTTTTGTAATAGTCATTGTTCCAGAGCTCCTACTTGTAGTGTAGTCTTGTATATCATCTAAACTACCAATATTTAACGAAAACGTAGTCCCTATCAAAGAGTCCTTGTCATATTCAATTGCCTCTGACTTTAAGAATGAAAGTCTCTGCATAGGAGAACCTCCCTCATCTCGTTTCAAACTAGAACTATCCATTGTAATAGATGTGCTATCACCCCAATCTTCATACTCATAGACAAGCGAACTTGATGTTAAAATAATTGGAATCGCCTCTCCTTCTGTATATGTAAAATCTTCTGTTGTATATATCTCTGCCGTGTCAGCACTCATGGTAGTAAGGGAATCTAGCTCTACATTCTTTCCTTCAAAAAGATCATCAGTTTCAATATTACTTATCGGTAATACATATTCCAAACTTGCGCTCGATACATTATCTAGCTCAGACACTACTTCAAGATCTAAATTAGAATATCTATTTTCTTCTGCGCTACTAGAAGAATTAAACATAGCCGATGGATCAAAATTCCCACCACTAGTAGTACTTGATTGTGTAGATACTTTTATTAAAGTATATGTCTCTTCTATTGTTCCAAAAACACTTTCAGAGATAGCAGATTCAACATTTTTTATTTGACTAGAAAATATCACACTTAAAAGAACTAGAACAAATATTGGAATAATGAGAAAAAGTGCTTTTCCTGTTTTTGTTTTTAATTTTTTAAGATTTATTAACAGAATATCTTTGAGTTTCATTGGTATATATTTAAATATTAATTATTTCTTTACTGAGCCGTTCTCTAAACGAATGATCTTTGAAAATCTTTTTGCGATATTTTCATCATGAGTAATCATGATTACACTCATACCGTTATCTTTGGAAAGATTTTCTAGTATCTCTATAACCATCTGCGAATTTGCCTTGTCCAATTTACCAGTCGGCTCGTCTGCAAAAATAATCTTAGGATCATTCGCTAAAGCCCTTGCCACAGCAACTCTCTGTTGCTCTCCTCCAGACAGCTGTCTGGGCAAGTGATTCGCCCTATGAGAGAGACCTACTCTCTCTAAAAGTTTCAATGCCTTAGCGTCAGCATCGTCCCTATCCATACCTGTAACAAGCATCGGAAGCATAACATTCTCCTTTGCGGTAAAAAAATCATGTAAATTTATCATCTGAAATATGAACCCCATTGTTTTGTTTCTGAAATCAGATATCTCAGTATCAGACATATTTTTGATACTCTGACCAGATACGACGACATCCCCAGATGTCATCGTATCAAGTCCTCCAGCGAGCTGAAGTAAAGTTGTCTTACCCGAGCCAGATGGTCCAAGAACAGCGAGATCATATCCCTCTGGGAGGGAGAAACTCACATTATCCAATGCTGTTACCTCAATATCTCCATCTTTGTATTTTTTTGTTAAATTTTTGACCTCTAAAATATTAGTCATAGTAGATAGAATAGAAATTAGAATATTACGTTTAACAATTTACAGGGGAATCAGTGAATCAAATGTGAAGTGATTAACATTTGATACAATAGCCTTTGCCACGAACTGTCTGTATTAAATTTTTCTTAGGGTCAACCTTCTGCCTTAATGTTTTAATATGTGTTTTCACTGTCTCGGAAAACATATCTATCTCCCTATCCCATACATGCTCCAAAAGTTCTTCTGCAGATATGAAATTGCCTTGATGACGAAGAAGGTAAACCAACACCCCCATCTCTTTATTACTTAAGACTATCTCTTTTTCATTCTTCGAGCTTTTTACAATATTCTTTTCAGGAAATACTTCATATTCACCAAATACCAATACATCATCCTTGTTCAAACTGCTTCGTTTTATAACCGCATTAATTCTAGCAACCAGTTCTTTCAAATCAAATGGCTTTGTAACATAGTCATCAGCACCTTGATTAAAACCCTTCAATTTATCGTAAACTTGTGATCTTGCAGTCACCATAATTATTGGGATTTCATTTTTCTTCTCACGAATTTGTTTTGCCACTTCAATACCGTCCACTTCTGGAAGGTTTAAATCCAAAAGGATACAATCGTATCCGTTCATTTCTACCATCTCCAATGCAACCGCCCCATCTTCCGCTTCATCCACTGCGAAGTTATTTCTCTCCAAGAAATATTTAACTGGTTTTCGAAGATTTCCTTCATCCTCTACTAAAAGTAATTTCATAGTAAGTGATTATATAATTTAAATATATTAAAAGGGAGGGTCATAAGCCCTCCCGATAAAATTATTAATCCGCTATCCTAGTTAAGAACCAGGACCATCCATATCTTCAAAGAGCCATTTTGAATACCCCAATGTTACATTTTTCATATGTGTTACCCTTTAGAACTTATCTGTACTCCATAAAGACAAGAGATAGCTCGTATATATGCAGTAAGAATTTTACATTGTTTGTCCTGCTTACAATCGAAGACTTACATCCCTTTTCTAGAATTCTTTTCCATCTTTAAAAGTACAACATCATGATATGCATAATTAAGTGAAGTATATGGAAAGCCCAATTTCCTCTATTTAACAACACTATCGCCTGTTGAAACGTATGGCATAAATAGAGTATTCTGAAAGATATGAAAAAGAGCATACCCCAGATAAGTGCTTTCAAGAAAACATTAGTAATTCTCGGTTTGATATCCTCAGTAGAAATTCTAGCCCTAATCCTAATGACTGTCATAGATATTAACTACCTCGGACTTGCACCCAAATCTGAGAACCCTACATATTTCTTAAATGCCGATGCTATTAAAGGAGAAGAACTAACTATTACACAAAATACGGTCGAAGAACTAGAAATTCTTCCTAAATCATACGACACATTAGTTAAAAATCTGGGGGCATTTTCATCACATGAACTCACAACATTCTTAAGATATGGCGAAATTGCGAAATCAACTGACAAACAAAATCTTACAGATGCCTACAATACCCTCATAAACACAGAAAGCAATCTCTTCATCCCACAAGAATATATCGATCGATACATCATTAAAGAAGTAGAAGACATTTCTAAGATGATATCCGAAGAGAAGAAAAATGATGAACAACTACAACCATATATAACAATTTCTGAAGATTCAATACTCCTTCAGAAATTAAACACCTGCATACAAGCGAACATTGATACATATCTTACAGGACAAACATGTACCGAAGAACTTTCCAAGATAACCAACGAGGCACTTTCCCCAACTCTCTCCTTTTTAGTAAAATCTCTAGAATACGGACTTGATGCCAATAAAGAAAATTACAATCAATATCTCTCAAATAATTTCAAAATATATACACTTAGCTCGCCTTCAATAACAGAATCAACAGATAATACCTCAGAATACAACAACAACTTGATTCTTGATTTAGATTCTGAACATCTTCGCAAACTCAGTCTCATCTCTAATTATCTAAAAATAATATCTCAGGAGGTAGAAGTATCGAAGAAAATACAAAATGAAATAGATCAGCTATCTGAAGAAATTAATTTTCTCTCTAACTACAGCTACGGGTCGGAAATTCCTACAGAACTAAAGCAATTAATTCAGGATCCTGTATTAAATATAGATTCAACATATGGGGAATTGGATACGAAAGTATCATACTTAATAAAGAGCATAAAAATAAATGACACGATCGAGACTTTTGTAGCACCAATATATACTTTCTCTGGTACAGAGCAATCACCAATCCCTTCTCTCGCATTTGAAATCAATGATAACAATTTTGATGAAGCATATGATGTAACACCATCGGCTCAATCCAAGGGGACTGTTCGAGTCCCCATCTTCATGTACCACAGAATAGAACCCGTACCAGCAGGGCAAAGCCAATTTAAATCTGGTCTGTATGTAGATCCCGTTGATTTTGAAAAACAGATGGCATACTTAGTAAAGAAAAATTACAAAACCATATCAATGACAGAATATGCTACATTGTTAAAAACAGGAAAGAATCCTACCCAAAAAACAGTTGTACTAACATTTGATGATGGATCAAGTAGCCAATATGTTAACGCATATCCCATTTTAAAAAAATATGGGTTAATGGGTGTCTTCTACATAATCTCCCAACGATCCGGTATAAATCAGTCTCAAACAAAGGAAATGTCAGACAATGGAATGGAGATAGGTTCACATTCTTCTAGACATCCTGATCTAACAAAGGTATCAGACCCTGAGCAATTAGCTTCTGAAATAATATCCAGTAGGTATGCTCTACAATCAGCAACGGGCAAAGCTGTTTCTTCCTTCTGCTACCCAGGCTGTGGTTACAATGACACAGTCCTTTCATACGTAAGCAGTGCGGGATATACAACTGCAACAAGCTGTGGTTCCAAAGTAGATAACTATCCTGCACACGCATATACACTCTCAAGAGTACATGCCTTTGGAAGTATGGATAGTTTTAAGAATCTTCTCTCCGGTCAGCCTGGATGGTAGCTATTAAGATATCTGGCTATCATATATAATCAGAGATATGAAAACTGATTTCTCTTCACTCAAAGAACTACATGAATACTATGCAGTAAACAACAGATGTGGACTAAAAAAAATTGCTACACAACCCGTATATGAAATAGCCACTCCCTCGTCAGGCATTGTTTTCATAGGAGAAGCTCCAGGTAAAAATGAAGATTTACAAGGAAAACCATTCGTTGGTGCAGCAGGCAAATTTCTGAATGAACTCCTGCAAAGTATTGGATTCTCCAGAGAAGAAGTATATGTATCTAATACCGTAAAATACAGACCACCAGAGAATAGAGAACCCTCCGATGAAGAAAAAAATAGCTGCAGAGTATGGTTGAATGCAGAGCTATTATTTGTTAAACCAAAGATCCTAATTCCTTTGGGCAGACATGCTTTTGAGAGGTTTGTACCTGGAGCAAAGATATCTGCATCCCATGGCCTACCATTCTCACACCCTAGTGGTATACCAGTATTTGCTATGTATCATCCAGCAGTAGCACTCTACAATCCAAATCTGAGAGAAGTACTTAAGGAAGATTTTAAAAAGCTAAAAAACTTCTTAGACAATGGTGGTGAATTAATGGCAAACGAACAAGGAGAAAGCTCAGTATTTTCTACGAAGTCAAAATCCGATATAGATGATATATTAAAAATGTAGCCTAAATATTATCCCACCCAGAATCAAAGAATATCTTCTCCGCAACTGTCTCATAATTGTTACAAATATCATCCTTTTTAAACCATATCTTAATCTCCCTCTCTGCACTCTCAGGAGAATCCGAAGCATGTAACATAGTTCTAGTAGCACGAGATACAACATCCGCCAATGCATAGTTATCAAACGAATAATCATCCCTAATTGTACCAACATCCCCATCTGCAGGACTTGTACTACCAAGGATCTTTCTAACACCAGATATAACGCCATTGCCTTCTAATACCATAGCAACAATAGGACCTGCAGTTAAATATGCAATATTTCTATTTCTAATCGTTCTCCCCCACTCCAATGAGTTCCAATTAGTAACATCCTGACCTCTTGATATCGCTCCTTTTTTTGCCTTCTCACCTGTCTCAATGGAGTATGCATCATCATCTATATAGTGTTCCCCTACTTGATCCTTAGTAGCATTGAGCATTCTCATAGCTACAATTTTAAAACCTTTTCTTTCAAATCTAGAAAGAATATCTCCAAATATCTGCCTTTGCAAAACATCTGGCTTAATTAAAATCAATGTCATCTCCTCTGCAAGTTTTGGTCTTCCCATATAGCTAGAATGGTTGAAATATTAGATAATACAAGGATAACAAAATAATGAAGAATTTTGAACCAAAACAATACAAAGATTTACTAGAATCCATATACAAGGAGATAGGAGAAAAAAAATACTGGAGAGAAAATACTCTACAGAAGATTCTGAAAAAATATCCTAAAGATGGGAATAAACTCTTTAGACATGATGAACTCGTAGCAGGGTATGAATATTTGAAGATGAAAGACAAAAAGATATCAGAACGTATAAGGTTGAAGCCTACAAGAACTAACTCTGGTGTAGCTACTGTTACAGTACTAACCAAACCTTACAGATGCCCTGGCGGATGCATATTCTGCCCCAATGACCCCAATATGCCCAAGAGCTATATATCCTCTGAGCCAGGGGCACAGAGAGCTTTAAATAACTGCTTTGATCCATATGCACAGGTATACAATAGACTAGTTGCATTGAAGAACATTGGGCACAATATCGAGAAAGTAGAATTATTAGTACTGGGAGGATCATGGTCTGCATATGACGCTAAGCGTTATCAGATTCCTTTTGTTACCGCATGCTATATGGCATTAAACGATATAAAAGCAAATACTACCGGATATGTAAAGCCCAAAGAATCGCTTCCTGAATATACTTTCGAAGATTTACAGAAAGCTCAAAAACAAAATGAACTTGCATATTGTAGAAATGTTGGGTTGGTCTTTGAAACCAGACCAGATCTCATTTCTCAAGAAGAGATCATTTCACTGAGAAAACTCGGAGCCACAAAAGTACAGATAGGTATTCAATCTTTGGATGACAGTATAGTTTCTGCAAACCATATCGGAAGGAGCACAAAATCCGTACGGGAAGCTATCAAACTCTTACGCTTAGCGTCCTTTAAGATCCATGCACATTGGATGCCTAATCTTTACAAATCTACTGTTAAGAAAGATATCAATGATTACAAGAAACTTTGGAAGAAGGATATATCTCCAGATGAATTGAAGATCTACCCGACTTCTGTAGTATCTAATACCTACCTAGCAAAGTTGTATGAGGATGAACTTTACAAACCATATTCAGAAAAGGAATTGATTGATGTTTTAAGTAATACAATGCCTTCTACTCCAAGGTATTGTCGTCTTTCTAGGATCATTAGGGATATCCCCTCTAATGAGATATTGGGTGGCAACAAAAAAACAAACCTTAGACAGATTGTGGAGGAATATATTAAAAAAAACGGGAGGAAGTTAAATGATATACGTAGTAGAGAGATTAAAAATGAGAATGTTAGTTGGGATAATTTAGAATTAGAGATTATCAAATACAATATCTCTATTGGTAAAGAATATTTTCTTTCTTACAGGACTAAGGATACTGACAAGATTTGTGGTTTTTTAAGACTTTGTATTCCTAGATTAAATTACAGAAGGAATAACTATATTGAGGAATTAAGAAATTCTTCTTTGATTAGAGAGGTTCATGTATATGGTAAGGTTATGAGTTTGGATGTAGATAGTTCTGGAGAATCTCAGCATTTAGGATTAGGGAAGAGGCTTATTGAGAAGGCAGAAGAGATTACTAAGAGGAATGGTATTAGATATATTTCTGTTATTTCTGCTATTGGGACTAGAGAGTATTACAAGAAGAGAGGGTTTAGTATGGGAGAGATGTATATGAAGAAAAGCAAACTGAAGTAACTCAACAAGCATCTTTGATTTCTAAAAACTCTAAAAAATGTATAATATGAAATATGAACGAGAATGGTATTGATGCAAAAATTCCAGATAATCAACCTCTTAAAAATTCTGATGATGGGATTATTGAAATAACAGAGAAAGATCTTTATGCACCAACACAACCAGACATTGTTGTAACTGACACAGATTTAAAACCAGAGATACAAATTACTGAAGCAGATTTGCCTGCGGCTCCAACCATAATTCAGATCAATCAACGAGATTTAGCAAGAAATAGATTAGGAGAGTTGACTGGTGCAACTAGGGATGTAATTCAGTCATTCATAGGAAAAGGAAGAAAACTAACGGAACAAGCAGGATGGTGGGGTAAAGATAGGCAGAGTACCACAAAGAAGGCTCAATTTGATGACATTCAAATTCATTTACAGGAAATTGATGATTTGTCTGACAGAATTCAGATTATTCCCGAGGGACTTCATGAAAAGCTTACAGATATTCAGTTGTCTGACATCGAAATTAAAATACTTGATGATGGTAAAGAAAAGATTACTACTAGCGATAATGAAGAATTAATAATTGATATAGGGGAAACGCAAGATATACGTAATGAAATAACGGAATTATCAAATCAGCAAAAAAAAACCGTTCAGGAATTATGGGGATCACGTACAGGCTTTAGTACTCCAATCGTGATGGAACAACATATTCCACAAAGCTATAAAGGAGAAGAGGGAATCTGGTCATGTGCAGTAGCATCATCGTTAAATGCCCTTCATGCATTGGGAGTCGCACAGCCTAACGATTCAGAAAATTCATTAATTAACGAAATGGGGGGCAAAACTATTTTTGGTAGGGATGGTGGATTGCCGATGGGCCATGTACAAGAATTGATGCAGAAAAGAGGACTGGTCAGCAGACCATCGTCCAATCTTGTTGAATTAATACAGACATTGGAGAATGGTGGTGTTGCTGTGGTATGTAGAGCCGCACAGGCAGGAGTCATGGGTCATGCTGTACTTATTTCTGGTGCAGAAACACAAAACGGTCAAGTGTTTTTCCGTGTTAATGATCCACTCGGATCAAATAAACTTTCCAGAGAATTAGCAATACCACTTGCCGACCAACTAAATTATCTATCATCTTTAGCAAATATGTATCTGATTGAGAGCCCTAAAAATCTGCTGGATGTAACAATTCTTGAGTAGCTATTAGAAGTTTGTGCTCACGATCTGTGGAAGCGGATGCAGCCAATGCTGCCCCCACTTCCAACCCAATTTCCTTTTTGGTGAGCACGCGGGGACTCGAACCCCGAACCAAGCGATTAAGAGTCGCTTGCTCTACCATTGAGCTACGTGCCCACAAACAAGCAGTATAATATCACTTTTAATACCATTTTTACAACTCCCCCAAAGGCTCTAACACCTCTTGCGGCTTCACTTTCTTAACCCTCTTTTCCTCAGGTACAAACTTCTCTACAACAACCTTTCGTGCTAAAACACTAGCCTTCTTAATAACAATATCAGACAAATTCTGACCATCAACTAACTTCCAATCAGTACTCAAAATAACCAAATCATACTTACCAGGATAAATGAAGAAACGATACTTACCATAATCATCAGTAACCCTCTTCGATATCAACTTGTCAAATTCCTTCTCCTTCAAACCCAATACCACACCAGCCAACCTCTTCCCATTAACATCCTTAACCACACCATACCTATCCCCTTTCCCAAATAGTGAGAAGAATAGAAGAAATATGGAAGGGATATACAAAGCAATAATCAAGTAGTTGTACCAGATTGGGTTGGTATGGAGTGCATATATACTAAATATCAAACCAACAACAAAAAGCAAAATATGCAAAGATTTCCACAAAGCCTTAGAAGCAAACCTAAACTGGTTAAACACATATCTCACATCACTCATCTCTCGCCTATCCATAGGAATTGAAAAATTTGGAATAGCACTACGAGCAGAATAGAACTCCTGACCATGATATACATTCTCCAAAGGAAAGTCCGTTTTACCAAAAATCAATTTTGATGGGAAAGTATAATGCTGAGCAGCAACAGTAATCGAATATTCCCCAGGTTTTAATTCTACAGATTTAAAATACCCATTCCTATCCGTAACATCTGTCCATACCAACTCGTTATTCTCATTAAACACCCTAACAATACACTGTGGGACAGGTTCTTTCGTGACAGAATCATACACATACCCAGCAGGATTACCCTTCTTTCTGAAACCAAGGAGACTGGAGAGTGCTAAGAACAGTTGAATCAAAACATAAGGAATTGTACCAATACCACCTATTAATATACCCAAACCAACGAGCAGATTACCCAAACCCACATAAATTGAGATCTGTTGCATAGAAGATTCATTAATCCTCCCAATTGTATTCTGTATAACCTGTTTAGAGTTCTCAATAATCTCATTAACAGTATCCTTGATCTGCTCAATTATCGGAGTAACTGGAGTTTCAGGTTCCTCAGTAGATGGAGCTGGTACTATTAGGTTAATATTACAGAACCTATTTACATTTCCCACAGTATCCGAAGCCTCTGCACAGAAGTTATAGCTACCATATAAGTGGTAATCCGAATCATGCTCAAGATCGGCGAATTTTACATTAATTGTCCATATATCACCATCCGTTATCTCAGTGTCTAAACAATCTATCATCGAACCATCCTTACCTACACACCAGAAGCTCTTACCAGCTACTCCAGTATTATCTTTAATCCTTAACTTAATCGTTATGATATCTTGTGCTTCCCATACCTGAGTATTGTTGTCCCCCAGCCCTGTAACATCGAGAAGTGAAATTATCGGATAGCTAGAATCTTGGACTGAATATACAGAATTAGACCACGCACTCTCTGCACCATATGCATTCTTAGCCTTAACTCTGTAGAAATATATCTGACTATCCGTAAGATTTGTAAATTGATATGACCTCGGAGATATCCATCCGCTATCAGTAACACTATTTGTGAAATTAGAATCCTTCGCAGATTGAATAAGGTAGGTATATGTACCACTGCCAGACATATTCCAAGACAACGTATTTGTATTTCCTTGGGTGTATTGAGGCTCAGAAAGAAGCACAGGAGCAGAGAGTGGAACAACATAGAGTGTTTCGCAATCTAGTATATATATATCGACAGTATCAGTTGTATCCATAGCACAAACCTCATATGTACCTGCCACAGTAGAAGATATCGTGCCAATGGTCCTACCATTCGCATCTGTTGCCCCTGGTTGTGTAATTGATATCCCAGAAGAGCTACCATTTACATATATCTCCACACTTCTTCCCACCTTCGGGCTATTATCTGCTAACAACAACTGTATACTCACCACAGAAGGTTCTCTTACTTCTACTGTTATGGGAGAGATATCAAGCTGTGAATAGAGATCCTGATTAATATTTGCATTAATATCTACATCACCACCTCCGGCTTCAAATGGAGTTTGCGCCAATACCGTTCCTACAAAAGAAAGATTCAGTACAAGAATGGATATTATATTTATGGCAGCTTTTAATTTCATTCTAAATTTCCTCTACAACTTTTTTAACATATCGATCAAGTGCACGAGTAAGCACAACAGAAGCATATGGTTTCTCTCCCAAAGGCTTTGCACTGCCTTTACTGTAACAATTTTTGCATACCAGAGCAAAACTCATAGTATCAAGATATCTTACATCCTCTTTTCCATTACAATATTTACAAGTAGAAAAATCCTCTAAGAAACCCATCTCCATTAAAAATTTCAACCTTAATTTGTTTGTTGTCTCCAAATCTAGATTGTTTTTTAACGCAACCTGTAGAGCATCAAACAACTTAGGATATGGATCATAGTCTTGGAGAAATTTATTAAGCATAAAAGAGATTCTACGGATATTCGCTACATTCAATTTATCAAAATTTAAACTAGATACACTTGCCGATTCCGTAAGCACGGGCATACCTTTTCCTTCGTAAAAGGAGATTTCACTAGTACAAAGCGTCTGCATATTTCCCCTATTCTTACTGTTTATCTTCCTAATACCTTTCGCGAATACTGCAAACTTTCCATATTCTCTACCAAATACAGTAAGCACCTTATCTGCCTCCGAATAGTTCACTGATTTTATTACAGTAACAATATCTTTATTCATACACTCCTTTTCTTGTTAAAACCACAAATGGTGTTTTAAAAAATATTTTAATATCCTCTCTCATATTCATATTGGAAGCATACTTCGCTTCAAGTATAACCCTATCTTTAAATCTAATTTCATTTCTTCCAGATACCTGCCATATTCCAGTTAAACCTGGTCTTATCCTTTGTATCCGTTTTAAATACTTTTTACCCTCTGGGGATTTCCCTAGATATCGTACAACCTCTCCCCAATACATCGGTCTTGGACCCACAAGTGACATATCTCCAATTAAGATATTAAAAAGTTGAGGAAGTTCATCTATATCTGTTCTTCTCAATATCCTCCCTACCCACGTTATTCTTCTGTCCTCTGCAATTTTTAATTTTCCATCTTTCTTAAACCATGTTTCTTTCAAATCTTTGTATTCCGGATCATTTTGAATTTTGTCATGTGCATCTGGAATCATAGTTCGAAATTTAAACATTTTAAATTCCTTCCCATGCAGGCCAATCCTCAATGGCTCTTTGACGAAGATTTCTTGCCTATCTGTTAGCCATATTAAAAGTGCAGAGAACAAAAGGATGGGAGAAGCTATTATGATAGCGAAAAGTGAGGTTATGATATCTAGAATTCTTTTACTTCTTCTGTAGAATGTCTTTGACATAATTTTGCAGTTTATATACAAATATCTCTGGTGCAAAATTATTTGCCTGTTTCCTACAGTTATCTGGATCAAAATCTGTAGACTTAAATTTCTTTAATATTTTTGCCAATTCATCAGAGCTATATTTCTCAAAAAATATTCCTGTCTTGGGATTATTTTCAGATATTGTTTCTAACACTCCACCTTCTTTAAATGCTATTACTGGTGTTCCCGATGCATTGGCTTCTACAGGTACTATTCCAAAATCTTCGTGTCTAACTGGAAAGAGAAGAGCCTGGGCACGTGACATAAGGTCGAACTTTTCTTCATCTGATACATAGCCCAAGAATTTAACATATCCCTTAGCATTTAGTTTCTGAACAAGGCTTTGCATTCCATCGAGATCATCTCCCTTCCCTGCAACTTTAAGGGGAACTCCTGCCTTTACACATGCTTCGATCGCTAACTTCACACCTTTGTATGTTTCTACTCTTCCAGAATACAAAAACCAATTTTCTTTTCGATTCATTTTCTTAACTTTTTCCAATGGTTTTGTATCTACAGGTGGGTATATTACATCTGCATCTACTCCATATATCTTCTTTATACGCTCTTTCACAACGTTTGATATCGCAATCATCTTCGTACATTTTCTAGCAGCTTCAAGATCCCATTTCTGCCAAAGCTTTTCTAAGAATGTATCCATAAAAAAAGAGTAGAAAGAGAACATGAACTTGTTGAAGCCTGTAAATCTGTTCTTATCCTTAAGTGTCCTACCTTCCTTGGCCCAAAAGAATTTTGGCGGAGACATACATATATTTACATGAGGAATATTCTTTGTTTTTACAAACTTACCAAAGGATATAGATATTGATACCACTATATCGAATTTATTAAATCTGAATGATTGGTATGCCCAAGGATGAAGCAAAAGATACACATAATGCATAACTCCTCTCACACCTGGCAGATATTGCATAAAGGAGTGATGTACTTTTACATGAGGATAGTAATCATCAGTAAATTTGGGGTCATAATATGGAGTAAAAAGTTCTGCTTTAGGAAATGCTGCAAGGATACCTCTTACATGATCTTCTGCACCACCACGTTTATACAATGGATCTGTAACAACAGCAACTTTAATATCAGCAGCTCTATTTCTTAGCTTTCTCTTCATATATATCTTTCAGGTATTTTTCCAAATTATTTATGAACTTCTCTTCTGAGAAATATTGGGCATGCTTGATGATCTCTTTTTTATTATATCTTCTTTTATCAAATTTCTTAAGTAATTTGACCAATTCTTCTTGTGTTTCAAAAAATTCTCCACATACACCTTCCTTCACGGTCTCTAAAACTCCTCCTTCTCGGAGTGCAAATACTGGAGTTCCTGCAGCCATAGCTTCCACAGGTACTATTCCGAAGTCCTCCAATCCACAGAAAAGAAGTAACTGAGCCTGATGTAACAAGCATATTACTTCATCATCAGGTATATATCCTAAGAATCTAATATTTTCACTACCTCCAGCCTTTTTCTTTAAGAAATTTGTATCTGGTCCTTCTCCAACTATCACTAGGTTCTTGCCTGTCTTTATACATGCATCTATAGCCCAATCTACACGTTTGTAATCGTAAAGTCTTGAAACTACTAATACGAAATCTGATGGTAAGCTATATTTTTCCAATATTCCTTGCGTATCCCGTGGATTTGGCTTAACGAAATATTTTTCCTCTATACCTGGATATATAATTGTTGCATCTACACCATATGTTTTTTTTATTTTCTTCTGAATGTATTTAGAATTAGCCGTCCAGTAATCAACTCTTTTTGATATGCTAGCATCCCACAATCGCATGAACGTGTTAATACTTTCGGAAATTGCCTTGTACAATCCTTTCAGTTTGTATCCTCTAAAATTGTATTCTTTGTCCCACAAACTCCTTGGCGGAGTCATTGTCATAGCTACATGGGGTTGGTATATACCAGTTATAATGCCTTTGGCTGGACCCGCGGATATGCTTATGACAAGATCATATCCATCAAAAAAGAAACTTTCATATGCCCATGGTGTAAATATCTTTAGATGTTTTGAGAATTTTTTTGGTAGAAATTTAAAAAGCTTTTGCACAAAGCTAGTATGTACAGTATTTGTGATTTGAGGATATTTTGCCTTGTCAAAATATATCGTAAAGATATCGGCATTAGGGAACAGCTTTAGTATGGAGATCATCTCGCGATCAGCACCACCAAAACCAGTCATCTGGTCGGCAATAATCGCTACTCTTGGAAAGAGATCATTTATTAAATTCATTCATGATTATAACTCAGGAATGTCTCCGTCGTCACCAAAAGAGAAATCTTCAGAAGAGGTATCGTCCTCTTCATCTAATTGCTCCAATGCTTTGGAGAGTTCATCATCGCCTAATGCTTCAACCTTCGCGTGTGAATCTCCACTGTCACCATCATCTGGGAATATTACATCTAGACCTTCGTCATCACCTGCAGAGGTTGGATCTATACCACCATCATCTACATGTGCGTCATTGCCTCCCATGAGAATGATATTTGGTTGCTCCTCATCAGTAGTAACATACTCTGCCTCCTCCTCTTCATCATCTTCAGATTTCGACAAAGTCTTCTTCTTTAATTCTTCAAGTAGTTTCTCCGCTTCCTCACCAAACTTCTCAACAACATTTATAACTCTCATTGGTTCACCACACTCTGTACATAACGTGATATCTTCCATCTCCTCCCCACAGTGTGGACATGAGAGATAGACGACATGAACACTCTTTCTTGGTGTAACCAACTGATCTTTACTTGTCTTTTTTGTATCTGACATTAGAGTGATAATTCAACTTTGTTATATGAATATTAAAGATTAAGGTACAAAGTGTCAATAAACCCATAGAGACAGGTTTTTACTCATACTTTGGATAGCAACATTTCTTGTATTTTTTGCCACTACCACAAGGACAAGGGTCATTTCGTCCAACTTTTTTGCTCTTTGTTATAGTTTTTTGCTTCTGTGTTTTTCCAGGTCTTTTGTCTTCAGATTGATTAGTTTGTATAGGAGCTTGTTCTTGTTTATTCACCAATCTCACTCTAAAGAATCTTGTTACTACAGATTCATCTATCTTGCTTAACATTTCATCAAACATCTGGAATCCTTCATTTTTGTACTCTACCAAAGGATCTCTTTGAGCAAGGTTTCGAAGTGATATACCTTCTCTTAGATCTGCCATTGTATCTAGATGTTCCATCCAGAATCTGTCATATGCTTCAAGGATAAGGACTTTTGAGAGGGCTTTCATTGGTAACACACCGATTGCATACATATGGATTATCATTGCCATCAGAATCATTCTCTTCAAATAGGCCATCTTGTCCACCTTATTCATCTTGTCCAAAGCTCTGAATAGTTCTACTTGATTTTTGTAATCAAGCTGCTTTGCAACCACATCAAGTATCTCATCTGTTAGAAGATTCTTAATCTGTACAAATAGCTTCCTTTCTTCAATATTGTCTATCTGCCCATCATCTTGCATCTCGGACGCAAAAAGGTAGTCGATGTATTCTAATTCCTTCTTTAATATCCATTTTTCTAATGGTGAATATACATAATTGAACTGATCTAAATCTGGAACTACCCAACTCTCTTCTCTTGCAAATGAGAAGCCATCCAGATGATCCTGTATGCTCTCAATATCTATTGTTTTAGATATTTCTAAATCATATTTTAATGTTTTGGGGGATATATCAAACTTCTGGGATGTATCTGCCTGAAGAATTTTTCTTCTAATGGTATATATGATCTCTCTTTGCTGATTGAGTACATCATCATATTCCACAAGATGTTTACGAATATCATAGTTGTAGGCTTCTACTTTCTTCTGAGCATTTTCAATTGTCTTACCTAATATACCTACTTCAATTGGAGTGTCGTCATCCAATCCTACCTGGGTCATGATTAATTGCATTCTGTCTCCGCCAAACAATCTCATGAGTTCGTCTTCAAAAGATACGAAGAATCTAGATTCTCCTGGGTCTCCCTGCCTTCCAGATCTACCTCTTAGCTGATTATCTATTCTTCTTGATTCGTGTCTTTCAGAACCAATCACATACAATCCACCAACTTCTTTGACTCCTTCGCCGAGAGCAATATCTGTACCTCTACCTGCCATGTTTGTAGCTATGGTAACTGCACCTTTTTGTCCAGCCTGGGACACTATATGTGCCTCCATTTCGTGCTGTTTTGCATTCAACACATTATGTTTTATTCCTTCTCTTGAAAGCATTTCCGAAAGAATTTCTGATTTTTCAACAGATGTTGTACCCACAAGTATTGGCTGTCCCTTTGCATTATGCTCTTTAATATCCTCTACTATTGCTCTAAATTTCCCCATCTGGCTTCTGTAAACCAAATCTGTTTTATCATCCCTAACGATTGGTCTGTTCGGTGGAACAACAATTGTGTCTAATTTGTAGATAGAGGAGAACTCCTCAGCTTCCGTTAATGCAGTACCTGTCATTCCAGAAAGATATTTGTAAAGTCTAAAGAAGTTCTGAAGTGTAATTGTTGCCATGGTTTTGGACTCTCGCTTAACCTCTACTCCCTCTTTTGCCTCAATTGCCTGATGCAATCCTTCACTGTATCTTCTACCCTCCATCGCTCTTCCTGTGAATTCATCAACTATGAGGATTTCTCCGTTTCTAATCATGTATTCATCATCCAATTTGTAAAGTTCCTTTGCCTTAAGTGCATTATCTAGATGGTATGCTAACTGTGCATCTTCATATACATTCTTTACTCCTAGAAGTCTTTCTACCTGGTCGATACCTTCATCTGTAAGAGATACCGAGTGTGTCTTCTCATCTACAACATAGTGTTTTTCAGTACTTAGTTGATTAGCTAATGATGCGAATCTTTTGTAAAGATCATTTGCAGTCTGAGCATTGGTAGAGATAATCAAAGGTGTTCGGGCCTCATCGATTAGGATTGAGTCAGCTTCATCTACTATTACAAAATACCTTGGACCTTGAACTCTTTCTTCTGATGTCCTTGCCATGTTATCTCTTAGGTAATCAAAACCGAATTCGTTGTTTGTACCATATACTACGTCGCATGAATAAGCTTCTTGTTTAGAACATTCTATAAGGTTTACTCCTGTCATATGGTCATACTTTAATCTGCCAGATAGTTTTGCTTTCTCATCTCTTTCTTTTATTAATGCTTTTGCATCATCACCTTTGATTTTCAAGACCTCTTCATCAGTTGCGAATCTGTACTGTTTGCCAGAGTTAATCGCACCAACTTTAATACCCAAAGCATTAAGAATATGTCCATTCCATTCAGCATCTCTTCTTGCAAGATAGTCATTTACTGTTACTAAATGAGCACCTCTGCCTGTTAGTCCATAAAGATACAATGGGAGGTTTGCAGCTAATGTCTTACCCTCACCTGTAAACAACTCTGCGACCTTGTTATCAAACAATACGTACCCTGCTGTCATCTGTACATCGAAATGTCTGTGGTTTGCCACTCTTTTTGATGCTTCTCTTACCACTGCAAATGCTTCTGGAAGTATTTCGTAAAGATGTTTCTTTTCTTCATCTAATTTGAGGCTTAACTCTTCAGGTCTGAGGGTTTCAAACTCCGATCTTGCAGTAGTTAAATCTACGTTTAATCGTTTTCTAAATTCTTCTGTTTTGCCCCTTAACTTTTCATCCGAGAGTTTGGAGAATTTTTCTTCAAAGCTATTTATTTCTGCTACTATTGGTTGAATTTTGTTTAACTGTTTTTCGTTTGAATCAAACAGGTTTGTTAAGAATTTGAACATGTTCTGATTATATCATTAATTTACGCCTCTTTTCAGATATTTTTCATTTTTAAAAGATATCCTGAAGGTATGGCGAAATATATCATATCATTAGTTTTGATAATAGTAATGGGGATATTAAAGACAGATCATGTCTATGCGGATGTAATGTTGATATCCCCAATAGACACTACAGTAGAAACAGATAACAGGGCAGTTACTTTCAAGTGGAGCAAGGTTGATGATATTAAAGAATATACGTATATGTTGGAGGTTGGTCAATCGATCTTTGGTGAGACAGGTATGTGGAATCCTCTCGTTTGGATTGGCAATCTAAAGGAAACAGAACACACATACACTATTCCACAGGGATGGGGTGATGATATCTCTTGGTGGGTGAAATATACCGTTGATGGAGAGAAACCAGTCAAGACATACTCTTCTACTATTTCTTCTTTCACCATATTGAATATTTCTCCTAAGACAGAGGTCGTGCAAGAACCCATTGCAATACCTCCTAAAGTTGTTAAGAAAGCTATTATTGTTAAGAAAGAGGAAGAGATTCCAGAGACACTTAATTGGGAGGTAGATACTCAATCAGCAGTACTTGGCGTTTCTAATGCTACAGTTTGCAAGTTCAAGTATTTAGTCAACAAAAAAGTTAGTTCTGTTGTGGAATGTGATATACCTACACCTAATGTTGTAGATCTGTACATGTACAAGAGTAATGATGGATGGAAGATATCCGCCAGAGGGGATTTTACATATCGCCTAACTGGCCAGATTGATATATATCAATGCCAAAGGACATGGAATCCATCAAGTTGGTTTAAGTGCGAGGAAAGGTATTTAAAGACTGAATATATGGATATATATCCGGGGATCTCTGTAACAACAAGTAATGTAGATGGAAATATTAAATTACAAAGATACACGAATGAGGGTAAGAGCTTCAATTTAGCAAGTCAGAGATTTGTAAATACAGAGAATGTGAAGCTTAATTTCTCCTACAATATCTACGAAACGAAATACAATCTAAAACACAGTTCCTCATATTCTTTCGATGTCACTTCTGTAAAGAATTCTGGCGAAGGTATAAATCCTTTTATATTTCCGTTTGCAAAAATAATTGGTGTTACACAATGGCATGGTAATACAGCCTTTCAGAAACCGCATACTGGTATTGATTTTGGGAGTATAAAGGAAGAAGTATTAGCAGTATCTGATGGAGAGGTAGTAGCAAATGGATGGGATAGTTTTAATGGTGAGTGTATGTCTGGTGGCAACTACATTGTGATTAAGCAATCCAATGGTATGTATACTGCATATTTTCATCTACAACAATCATATGTTAAGTATGGGCAAAGGGTTCCTAAAGGAACAGTCATTGGAATATCAGGTAATACTGGGAGCTGGAATTGCCAACCATTGAAATATCATCTGCATTTTGAGACAAGATTAAACCGTAATCAGAGTAGCCATGTCAATCCTGTTAGTTATATTGAGACTGACTGGAGCAAGGTTGTTACTTTAAATTCTAAAGCTATACCTGAGAGATTAAGCGGAGATAATCCACATCCTAGTTATTAATTTAAGTATGATCATTATGAAAGAGATATTTACAATTATCCTTACATTAATATCTGGGAGTACATATACCCGGTTAATTCCGAATATAACTTCACCTGAGCAAGTAATTTGGGAAGGTCTTGGTCATGTTATTTTTGTTAAGGATGAGAATATTTTTGAATATGATATTTGGAGAGATGATATGTCAAAGGTTGGTGAGAGAAAGGAGAATGAGTTTGTGGGGTTGGGGGAGGATGAGAATTTGGTATTGTGTGGGATTGAGCATTTTATTATTAATTCCCAAGATGAGTTTTCAACTGTTTTTAGGGTGAATGAGAAAGAGTTAAAGTTTTTTCCGACAATACAACCTGTTTCTCTCAATGGTGATACTATACTGGCTAGAACTGCGTTAGATCTTCTAGAGCGACATTATTACGAGATTCACATTTCAGATGGAAGCATGAAGGAGATACCAAGGCCAGGAGACATTTTGTCAGGTTTAGGAATTAAAAACGATATATCTGGCAATGTACAGCTTAATTTAGATTTAAGAAAGTTTTTAAGAAATGTTTTCTATGAATTAATTTACACCCAAGATTGGGAGGAGTATAATGTAGAAGAATAGATCTAGTATTCGACAATGTCACCGGATGGTGAGCTTTTCTAGACAGGCTCTAGAATAGATACTAGGTCGAGTTTCTTCACTTCGGTTTCTTTCACTATTTTGCGTTGTATTATGCTACGATACTGAAGGAAATCTTCTTTTCCTTCGTAGTAACTTCTTCTTATACTACCCGCAATTAAATCAGCTAGTTGCACGAGCAAGTCATTTGGGGAATTTACCATTTTCATATTTATTTTTAGATTTAACTTCTTTCTCAGTAATACCTGTAGATTAGAAACCAACTTCTTATTTTTTGAACCATCCATCCTTATTTCCATCGAATCACTATTTGAAGAGCAGCAACTCTTTATTAACAACAAAAGGAGATGGTTGTAGACCAACCCATGTGGCTATTTCTCAAAATCAAACATAGTATTTTTATCAAGAGTAAGAGCATAGATTTTGATAGAGTACTTACAAAGAATCCTAAGTGCATTCTTTACAAGCTTCTTATTCGTCTTGCTGAATTTGATTTCTCCATTACAAGATATCTTTTTCAATTCTCTATCACTACATATGCTAGGAATCACCTCGATGTCTTCAATTACTAATGCAGCAAGAACAAAATACCGGCTAGCACCTCTATTTGTTTTGAATCCAGGATCTCCAGATTCATCTATGAATATGATCATAGATAGAGTGTAACAAACAAAGATGAACGTTTTAGAGATTTAATAAATATTTAAAAAATCTTGGTTATGGTGAATATTATAATCCCAACACTCAAACCAAATTTCAAAACCATACTCACTAATATTCCTAGAAATGTCCCCCACCCTGCTTTTAATCCAGTTACAAGATCTTTGTTAGCAAATAGCATCTCAAATACTGTAGCACCTACTAATGGTCCTAAGAATATCCCCCATATACCACCTACAAACATCCCTACTATTCCACCAATTATTGCACCTGCCATTCCCCATCCTGTTCCACCAAATTTCTTCGCACCTAATGCTGCCGCTATGTTATCTGCGAATGTAGATGCAAGACATAATACAAATATTACAACAAGTGTTAATGGTGTTAAATCTTGAAACTTATTTATAATTGCAGCTACCAAGGTAGATGCATAGATAAGCCATATACCTGGGAGACTAATTACCGTTAGTACAAGTCCTGCTAGAGAGATTATCGCTAACAATATGTATATTATAATTTCCCACATATTTAGATTCTACTGTTTTTAATCTGTTTCTGGTAGATATTTATTTACATGAAGTTCAGAGGTAGGTATAATGTATGTGTCCTTTGAATGAAATACGGAAATATACAGCTCTACCGGTGGGTGTAGTGATTCTATGAATTGTTACACTGCGATGAGGGGGTCGCTGTCCCTCCATTCCAAAGACATTTCAAATTTTTAAGATATGCAGCATCACATATAAATATCGTTATCACCTGACATGCTAGGCTGTTACGAACTTTTACTATCTCTAAAATTGCAGCAAGATTATGATCCTCGGAATTTCTAACTAGAATAATTTGCCCTCTTCTATTCTTTCCCCCTTTATTTACATATACTCCCTCTGGGGAAGCGAGCAGAGAATTAAAGAGGGGCAAGATTATATTTTCTAAAACCCTCTCTCTTCTTTCATAGATATGCATTAAGGCCAATGTCGAAATATATACATTTCTTTCTGATATTTGGGGAATCGATTCAAAAGCCTTCTTGTTTAAGACACCAACCTCAAAGATATGCTTTTTTACATACTCATTTTTATTCTTGTATCGAATGTACTTTTCAAATATTTCTTTGACCTGTTTTCTTGGGAATTTGTTCTTTGCCACATATTAACTATATGCAACAAAAATGAAAATACGATTAAACCGTAATTTTCCCAAACACCTTATGTGTTTTCTCGGCAGTAGCTTCCCAAGAATATTTCCTAGATAGGATATATGCTTCCTCTATTTTCTCCTTGTACTTGCTTGGATTGGTATACACATCATAGAGAGTTTTCCCTACTTCCTTCTCATTTTTCCCATTTACAAAAATTGCCATATCTTTAAATACCTCTTTGTAAACATTACTCTTATGAACAATTGTAGGTGTCTTAGATCTGATCGCTTCTAATGGAGATATGCCAAATCCTTCATAGAGGGCAAGATGCATAAATGCAAAAGCGTTTTTTAATAACGAAAATTTTTCCTCATCTTTGTAAAATCCTGTGAATATGACATTCTCTTCGATACCTAATTCAGATATTAATCTATGAAATTCCTGAACCTCTTTCTTGCTTTCATCTTTGAATATCTTTCCTGCAATTACTAAGTATGGTGGTTTCTTGTCCTTGCCTAATAGCTTTAAGAATTCTGCATATCCTTTTATGACTCCATCCGTGTTCTTGGTCCAGTTAAGTGCACCACCTAGATAGATTACATATTTTCTTTCTTTGTAATCTTTCGGGAGTACATTGGATATATCAAGCTCTTTCTCTTCCATATCTGCTCCTAGGTATGATACACAAGTCTTTGATTTGGGATATTGAGGATAGTATTTTAGGAAATCGTCTAAAGATGTTTGTGAGTTAGTAACTATGTATTTACACTTCATTGCTTTGTTTAATGTAAGCCAGTATTGCATCTTTCTAATGAAATTATGAATCTTACTCTGTTGAGAGTACATGTTGAACATTGGGAGATTCATATCATGTACAAAGAGAACGGTTGGCATGGTATATGCTGGGAAGTCTCTCCAGAAGTATGGACAGTAGTATATGCTATCCTTCTTTTTTATTTTTTTTATTACAGGAAGTATTTGTGTGAAGTAATATATGTCATTTTTGTAATCGTTTAATCTGTACTTACCTACTCTCTCGATCTTTACATTTTTAAAGCTTTCGATCATTGGTTCTAGTGTAGAGACTTTATCATTAAAGAGGAGTATGGAATATTGGGTTTGAGGATATGCTTTTACAAGTGCAAATATTATTGATTTGGTATATTGCCCTATTCCTGCATATGCTAATTGATCTTGTGTTGTTGTTGCATCTATGATTATATGCATACCATATATTATCAGAATTCTTCTTTTTACGACAATTATCATATACAATCTAAAGCATGGTCATAACGAATATTAAAGGGGGATTAGGGAATCAGATGTTCCAATATGCAACTGGTCTTGCCCTTGCAAAAAGAAAAGAAACAAAACATAAACTAGATCTCTCTCATTTCGATCTGTACAAAGATCATAACAACAAAGAGACCAAGAGAACATTCGAATTAGATGTTTTTAATACTCAACTTAGTATCGCGACAAAGGACGAGATTGAGAAAGTAAAATATCCATATGGTTTGATTTCTAAACCTATTGCTCTCGCCAATTTCTATCTCCAGGTTTTTGATTTCATAAAGTACCCGATTCAACTCAATCCAAACACTAAAGATATCTATCTTGAGGGTCACTATCCTAGTGAGGATTTTTTCAAAGACTATGAAGATGATATTCAGAGGGAATTTACATTAAAAAAAGAGACAAAGGAGTTTAAAGATTTTTGTAACAGAATAGCTAAAGATGGTAAGAAATCTGTGTCTGTGCATATTCGACGAGGAGACTATGTTACTAATGCTAATGCAAATAAGCATCATGGTTTGTTAGATGTCGACTATTACGAAAATGCTTGGGATATTCTTAAGCAACAGATTGGGGAATTGAAGCCATATGTTTTTACCGAATTTAAGGAGGATATTGATTGGGCAAAAGAGAATATGCCCTTTCTTGGAGAAGATGCAGTGTATATGAAAAACTATGACTTTACAGGTCCAGAATCTATGATACTCATGAGTAAATGTCAGAATAATATAGTTGCGAATAGTAGCTATTCTTGGTGGGGGGCATGGTTAAACAACAATGAGGACAGGATCGTTATAGCTCCCAAGAGTTGGTTAAAGAACGGCAATGGAAGGAACAAAAGAATAGTGCCTGAGAGTTGGATTAGAGTTTAGTAATATTTTCCGGAGTCACTACACACAAACCCTTTGCAAGATCTTCTTGAGTATAGTCAAATTTTGCTAGATAGGATTCTCCATTTTCTAGAATTGAATTACATTCCGGCCATATGCTCTGGTATGAATAGATTAGAAGGTAATCTGGAGACTCATTAAGATATTCCGAAGGAAAACCTTGCGCATTAGTATAGTAAGAAGGAGAATCATTGTATTCAAATAGATAATATCTAAGGAAAAATCCTGGAGGGGCATTATCTGTTAATCCTACACCATCAACACTTACCGCAGTCACCATAAGCTTGGCCTCCTCTGGTAACAAGGATTTTACCTCGTCAACAATATCTGCATATTCACTATGTGCTTCAGACTCGATATATACACCCGAGTTTGGTTTAAATCCAAAACTTATACCCATATGAAAAGCCAACTGCACAAGTATAAGGCCTACACAACCCATCATTACTATTACAGTCAATCTTTTTTGCCATTTCTTCTCAATCTCAAAATCTGGAAGGATATCGATAAACAAAAATGGTAATGCAAGATATACCAGGCCCAAGTACCTGTACATACTTCCATCAGAGAGTGGATATATTCCAACAACATATACAGCGAAAGTAAATATAGTCATTAATACCAAGAAGGCAATCTTCAAGAAATCATCTTTCCCGAAACCTTTCTTCACTAAGAATGCGACTGGGAAGTAGAAAGCTAGAACTGCAACAATCAATGGAATATTTAAAATCATACCTTTCACAACACCCTTAATATTGATCAATATACTTTTATCAATTGTAAAACTTTGCGACACTCCTTGGACAAATCCTGCTTCATTACTGATAGATACTGCATACTTACCTATGATTGCAGCAAAAAGAAGAATTAGGAAGATTGAGAATACAAACCAGTAATCCTTACCCAAGGTTTTGATCTTACCCCATATCATCTTAAAGTCATACACCACTGTTATACCCAACAACATAAGTGAGAACACAAAGAAATGAGTTTTGGTTAGATATATGGTAGATGCAAGTAGGATAAGAAGAAGGAATCTCTGCCAATAATATTTCTCCTTGAGTTCTTTGTTAAAGAGAACCATTGCATAGATCAACACAACAACAGAAAGAAATACATCCGCATATGTAGACATCAAAAGATAATGAATCGTGAAGAACGCATACAAAGCAGCTAATACCCCAATATATATTAAAGCTTTCTTAATGACACTTTTCTTTACATTGATAACGAACCCAAATATCAACATGACTCCAGTATATGCATATATCAAAGAAATCAACCCTGCAGATTGTTCTGCAATTTTGCCAAACAGTAAGTACATGTAATTAATCTGAAGAGAGAAGAATGATAAATAGTTATTGGCTAAAACTGTAAAACTCCCGTCTCTTAGATGCTCATTCTCGAGTATATATTTTGCATCTAACAACCAGAAAGTGAATCCATCCCAAAGGAAGTAATACCTTTCAAGGCAAGTCTTCGCGAACATTATGAACAAAAGAAGAAACACTCCTACCCATATAATATCTATAACCTCTAACTTCGTATTTTTGAAATACTCTTTCAGATTTTCTTCAGTATTAAATCTAAAGAACAACACAATATTTAGAATTGCTATGATTGGTAAATAAAACATTAATAGTGGCAACCCGACATTAAGTCCAACAGTACCAAATAAAAATATTAAGAAAGTATTTAGAAATAATCCTAAGAATATAGATATTGCAATAAATACCACAATATTTTTAATTGGAAGAATATTCTTTAAAAAACTTGTAAAGCCAAAACCTAGTATAAAAGCAATCGGAACAAGTTCAAGAAATTTCAATGAAGGAACTAAAAGTCCCAATCCAAAAGTAATACCCAATAACACAAATGATATTAAAACAAATAGTAATCGGAGCTTGTTCTTTAATAATAGTTGCTTCATGTAATACTGGCTATTGTACAATATCAAAATATTACAAGCAATCATGTATAATGTAGCAAGAATATGAGCAACCAAAAAGTATATATTGTCCTTCCTGCATATAACGAAGGTAAGGTCATTAAAGAAGTCATTAAAAATATCAAAATCTTGGGATATAACAACATTATCGTTGTAGATGATGGAAGTACAGATAACACATACGAAGAAAGTATCTCCGCAGGAGCTATTACAATGAAACACACCATAAATAGAGGAAAAGGTGCAGCTACACAAACAGGATTAGATGCAGCTAAACAATTAGGTGCGAACATTATCGTGACTATGGATTCAGATGGGCAACACAATCCACAAGATATTGAGAAGCTCATAAAACCAATAATTGAGAACAAAGCCGATGTAGTATTAGGCAGCCGAATGTTAGGAGAAAAAGGTATGCCATCTTCAAGAAAATTGATGAACAAGATTGGAAACTTTGTAACATACATATTCTTTGGCATCTGGGTATCAGATAGTCAATCTGGATTTAGAGCATACTCGAAGAAAGCACTAGACTCCGTTTACACATACATGGATAGATATGAATTTGAATCAGAGATGCTGGGACAAGTCAAAGCTGCAGAACTAAAGATAAAGGAAGTACCAATAAAAGTAATATATACCGAATACTCATTAAACAAATACAAACATGATGCAGCATTTACAGCGCAGGGATTGTTAAATGGTATAAAGATGGTAATTAGATTAATAGAAAATACTTTAATTAAATAACAAACATATGGTTATACAAATATTAGTAACAGTTGGAGTTATTCTCTTTGTCTTTCCTAATCTTTATACTTCACTTAGAAAAAAATCTTTAACACCGTTTGCCTTTGTAGTTTGGATTGTATGCTGGATTGCGGGACTAATACTCATATGGTTCCCCCATCTTATTGATTTAATTGGTTCGGGACTTGGTGTAGGCAGAAGTATCGACGCTTTCATATATATAGCCCTTGTATATCTCATCTATTCCTCCTTAATCCAAAAGCTTAAGGCAAATGAGATTGAGAAAGAAATAACTATGCTAAATAGAAAATTAGCACTAAAAGATTTAGATAAAAAGAAAGAAAAAAATGCCTAAAGTATCAGTAGTTATGCCCGCATACAATGCGGAGAAATATATTAGCGAAGCAATCGAGAGTATTCTTAATCAGACTTTTAAAGATTTGGAATTCATTATTGTTAACGATTGTTCTACTGATAACACCAATGCCATAATCGAAGAATATGCGAAACAAGATAAAAGAATAAGGTTAATTAGCAATTCTGAGAATCTCAAAGTTACTAGAACAGCAAACAAAGGAATCGAAGCTGCAAAGGGTAAATATATAGCCAAGCTAGATTCTGATGATTGGAGCTATCCATATAGACTAGAGAAACAAGTCGCTTTCCTAGACTCTCATCCTGATGTAGTACTTCTAAGCGGAAATATGGAAATATGCGATGATGAATTAAATGTAAAAAATATCACACATTTCCCTACTAGACACGAAGATCTTGTGAACGTAATCCTTCAGTACAATCCTACAGTACACTCCGCAATGATGTTTAGAAAAGAGACCTTCAAAGAGGTCGGATGCTATGGTGGAATAAATACAAGTGAGGACTACCTCCTTCTAATGAAGATGGCATCTAAAGGAAAAATCGCTAACTTAGATGATGTGTTAGTTAAATACAGAGTATTAAACACAGGACTTACATCCAAAAACAAGATGGATATGCATCTAGCTACACTGTACTGCCAATTAGATGGACACCTTAATTACAAATATCCAATTACATTCAAAACCAAACTTAATCATCTAGCCAGACTTTTCATTGCATATTTTGTCCCCTCTTTTGTCTGGAGATTCATATCAACAATCTTAAGAAAATAGCCATGTACGATACCATTGTCTTTGCACATCTCTACAAACCACATATCGGAGGATTAGAAAAATATGTTGAGAATTTCTACAAAAACCAACCAAAGAAAAAGGTTCTCATCATAACCTCTTGGTATGACAAGAGGACACTTACAAGAGAAGTTGATGCAAATACCGAGATACTCAGGATAGATACATGGGAGATGGTAAAGGGGAAATATTATATCCCATCATTCAAGGGACTGAAACAGATAGCTTCTACTCTCAAAGAAAATCGAAAGTCTGAAGTGCATACTCATACTCGTTTCTACTTTACGAATTTCATTGCTACTCTACTCTCTGAAAAATACAAACAAACACACTATCACTTTGAACATGGTGCATCTTTTGTGAAGGATGATACCTTCTTCGTAAGGATGATAGCTTGGATATTTGATCATACTCTCGCCAGATATATTTTAAGACATTCTAAGAGAATCTTTCCTGTAAGTAACGGAGTAAGATATTTTTTAGAAAAGAATTTCTCACATTTGAATGTGGGAGAGACAATATACAATTCATACCCATTTGTATCAGAAAGTTTTAAACAAAAATCACAACCAAAGATATTGAAGCTTCTCTCTGTAGGAAGGATAATCCGTTCGAAGGGTGTCTATGAGTTAATAGATGCGTGTACATTGCTAAAGGAATCGAATATCTCCTTTACGCTTACGATGATTGGGGATGGATCGGAGATTTGTAATCTAAGAAGGTTGATTAAAGATAACGGGCTTGAAAAATACATTACGCTAAAGGGGTTGCTTCCTTTTGAAGAGACTCAGCGAGAATTCCAACACTATGATATATTTCTAAATCCTTCATACACGGAAGGGCTACCTACTACGGTATTGGAGGGGTTCGCGAATAGTTTGTTTGTTGTAGCTACTGATGTTGGTGGTACTAGAGAGATAGTTCCAGAAGAAAAGCTCATTCCATTGGAGAAGCTCTCTGGGAAGAGTATTAAAGACAAGGTTGTGGAGATATATGGGAATTGGGAGAGGGAGGGTAATGACTATGTGAAGATATATAAAGAAGCTAGAAATAAATTTAGTTGGGCAAGAAATGTCAAAAAGTTCGAAGAATCGAAATAGTCATTCAAGGTTTGTGCTGTTCATATATCGTTCGTTTCTACCTTATGTTGATTTGAATAAGTTTGTTAATTCGATTAGGGGTATTCCTGGATTTTTAAGAGATTTGTTTGTGTATATGTTTAGATCTAAGACATGGTTAATTAATATGGATCTTTACCCTATTCTTGATGAGAAGACTAAGTTTACGGGTGTAGACTATCACTATTTGTATCAACAGTTATGGGTATTTAATCATGTAAACAAGAAGAAACCTAAGGATCACTATGATGTTAGTTCTACGTATCAGATGAGTGGTTATTTAGCTGGCATTACTCATGCTCATTTCATAGATTTAAGACCTATTAAGGCTGATATTGATAATTTGGATTTGTTAGAGGGTGATATTGAACATTTACCTTTTAAGGATAATTCTTTGGAATCTGTTTCTTGTTTGCATGTTATTGAGCATATTGGTTTGGGTAGATATGGAGATAAGTTAGATGTTAATGGTCCGGAAGTTGCTTGTAAGGAGTTAGGTCGGGTTGTTAAGTCTGGTGGTTTTCTCTACTTATCTACTCCTATTGGTCGTGAGAGGGTTTGTTTTAATGCTCATCATGTGTGGAATCCTTTTACTATATTGAAGTATTTTAAAGATTTTGAATTAGTAGAATTTAATATGGTAGATGATAATGGGAAGTTACATAGGGATATTAAGGTAAAGAGTTTTAAGGAGAAGGAATATTCTTTAGGAATGTTTATGTTGAGGAAGAAATAACTTTACTTACTTCCCCAATAGTAGATTTACTATCTTCTCAGAACTATGCCCATCACCATACGGATTAACAGCATGAGCCATCTTGTCATATTCTTCTTTGTTGTTTAATAGGGTATTAGTCTCTCCAACAATCTTCTTCATATCTGTGCCTACTAGCTTAGCAGTACCTGCAGCTATACCCTCTGGTCTTTCAGTATCATTTCTAAGAACTA
>CAYOEG010000005.1:0-56962 GCA_964403155.1 uncultured Candidatus Saccharibacteria bacterium | reverse complement strand
GGAAGCAGGTGCTACTGTTGAATTACAGTAATATCTTTACTAATCAGATACATGAGAGGAGCCATAGCAATATGGCTCTTTTTGTATATACAGACATATGGATAAATGATATAACCATACATGGATGAAGACATATTAGAATTAGCTTCTACAGAACCTAGTGACACCCAAGAGACTGTCGATTTGCAATCAATAGTGGACGAAACTTTTGGACACTTCCAAGAGAAAAACTTTAATTTTATAGAATTAAACCACGATCCAATATTGGAGCCAAAGTATAAAGAGCTTCGGGAGAAGTATGGTGATAATGGGTTAACAAAAGAGGAAATAAATATTTTCTATACAGAACTGGGCGCATTAAATTGTTCCCTTGTTTCCGATTGGGCAGTTGCAGATATTCAAGAAAGCCATCCATACATTCATTCCCAGAAAATGCTAATGGCAGGGTTTAAGGTAAATAAGCCCATCTCCGAACCGATAACTAATACCGTAAGCCATGCATTTGTCATGATTGAGCATAACGGACAAGAGCTATACTTCGAGCCTCAAACAGGTGAGAAATTTACTACATTAAAGGATGCTATCGCCCATTACACAGCAAGTTGGCCCTTGCCAGAGGGCTACAAATATTTCGTGATATAAAGATTAACTCCCATCGACAAATATACTCAGAATTAAGTATAATCTATGCGTAAATCTGCCTTAATTTAATACAAATATTTTCAATGACCTACACTCCTTTTACACAATGGCTACTCGATACTGGAATTAACCAACAAGTATTGGAATTACTACTCGCGGTTATGGTATTGGCAACGATAGTTAGTGTTGCAAGATATATCGTAGGTTCAAAATCATATGGAATATATGCACCAATAATACTAGCAATAGCATACTCATACACAGGATTAAGATATGGATTAGCAATAACCCTCGTTGTCATCCTCACCACCCTATTTTCTTACACCATACTCAAAAAAATTCGTATGCACTACATCGCGAGAATAGCCGTAAATTACTGTTTACTTGCGATATTCTTGGTCATATTCTTCATCATCGTTAAAAAATTTGGCTTAGGTTTAGAAAATATGCCATATATATCAGGACTCGCTGTAATCTCAATTGCTGCAATCTCAGACTTCTTCATCAAACAGTATGTTAAGAAATCATTCAAAACATCCGTCCTCATACTCTTTAGCACTATGGCTATTGCAGCTTTGGGCTGGTTTGTCATAACAAGAGATGTCATAACCAACTACATGCTCAATAATCTATGGATTGTTCCAATATTAATTGCTCTAAATATCCTTGTTGGGCAATTCACAGGCCTTAGAATCAAAGACCTATTTAGATTTAAATCAGTTATTTCAAACAAAGACAATGTGGGGAAATAGCAAGTTTACAGACATATTAGGATTAAATAGACGAAATCAGGAATATGTTCGTCCATTCAATCCACCTTCTGCTAAGAGATTAGCCGACAACAAAATTGCTACAAAAAAGATGCTTACAAAAGAGGGTATCAATGCTCCACAAGTCTACAAAATTATTAAAAACAGAAAACAACTAGCCTTCTTAGATTGGGAATCATTACCTAAAAGTTTTGTCGTAAAACCAAACCAAGGAACAGGTGGGAATGGAATCCTTGTATTGTATGGAAAGAAAAAAGGAGAACTAGCATGGATAAGACCAGGAGGAGGATATATAACCAAGAAGGATTTAGTCTTGCACATTGAGAATATCCTTGAGGGACAATTTTCAATGGGAGAACGAAGGGACATTGCAATCATAGAGGAAAGAGTGAAGAATGATCCATTCTTGAAACAGTATTCATACAAAGGAGTTCCAGATCTCAGAATAATCTGCTTCAATCAAGTCCCCATCATGGCGATGATGAGAATTCCTACCAAAAGATCTAATGGTACTGCGAACCTACACTCAGGTGCAATATGTACAGGTATAGATATTGGGACAGGCATAACCACCTACTCTATGCAGATGAATAACAGATCGCTATTTAGTGATACCTATGAGATGATCGATTCTACACAAGATTTGAAAATCAACAAGAAGCTATCTGGCATTCAGATACCAAACTGGGACAATATTCTAGAAATTGCAGTAAGATGCCAAAAAGCCAGCAAGCTTGGGTACGTGGGGGTCGATATAGCATTGGATTCAGAGAAAGGCCCAGTTGTATTCGAACTAAACGCAAGGCCAGGATTGGGCATTCAGGTTGCCAACCAAGCAGGGTTAAGGTGGAGATTAGAAAAGGTAAAAGGAGTACAGGTAAAAAGTGTAAAGCATGGTATCAGAGTAGCTAAAAATCTTTTTGGTGGAGAGGTAGAAGGAAGCATAGAAGCTATTAGTGGAAGAAAGGTTGTAAATATCAATGAAAAAGTTACATTGTATTACAAGACATACAAACCTAATTCTAAAGATGAAACCAAGGACAGAGAAACAACAAGAGCATTTGTAGACACCGGGAATCTGACCTCTCGTATATCTCGAAGCTATGCTTCAAGAATTGGATATTTTGAAACCATAAAAAGATTTGAATATATCAAATGTCCTAAGAAATTTGATAGTTTTAAGGAAGCCCAGGAATATATCGATGAATATTGTAAAGATTTCTCAGGTGATTCAGGAATAATCCGTCTTGCAAAGATTGTAGAAGATGGGAAAATTGTTGTCAGACCTGTTATCATTGTTAAGATAAAGATCTCAGGAGAGGTAAGGGATGTGGAGATGATAATCACAAATGACACTACCCACTCCATTGTCTTAGGGAGATCTGATCTTAAGGACTATTTAATTGATACAAGTAAAACATTTAAATAATGAAAACATACGAAGAGTATCTAAAAGAATCTGGAAATGTACATCTAGCCTACTATCTTGAAGCTGCAGATATTTTAGGAATTAAGTACAGCATGGTTCAAAATTGCATAGCTAAATTCGAGGTTGATGACAAACATTGGTTCATTTTTAACACTGTAACACCACTTACACCATCTCCTAGCGCCACACTATGCAAAAGAAAAAATCTTACAAACAAGATACTTAGCTCGTATGATATAGATGTTCCAGTACAATCTGCACTTTCTAGCTCTGTTGATGCTATAAAATTCTTCAACAAATACAAAAATATTGTAATTAAACCTAAGCAACAGCTTGGTGGAAAAGGCATCACCCTACTCCCAGAGACAGAGGATCAAGTAATCGCAGCTTTTAATACCGCATATGAGGTCGATAGGTCAAAGGATAATGTCAAAGTATTAGGAGAGGAATTCATAAAAGGAGAGAATTATCGCTTCCTCGTCGTTGGGGAAAAGGTTGCGGGAATAGTCTGGAGGAAAGCGCCCATGGTTATTGGCGATAGCAGGAACACTATAAGAGAACTGATCGATATTTCTAACAAAGAACGCAAATTGCTTGTTCTTAAGCCTATTCCAATAGATACAGAAGTAGAAATCAGATTAAAAACTGCAGGATTAACCCTGGATACAGTTCCAAAGGAAGGTCAAGTTGTGGTGTTGAGATATAACTGCAACCTTACAACAGGTGGGACAACAGAAGAATATGCCTCAATCGTTGATCCATATTACAAAGAACTCGCCATACGAGCGATTAAAGCCATGGACATTGAAATCGGTGGTGTAGATATCATTGCAGAGGATATTACTAAAAAAGGCAAATGTGGAGTTAATGAAATTAACTACAATCCAGGGTTAAGATTACATTACAAAGCAGAAAAAGGTGAGCAGGTTAAAGTTGCTGTACCAGTACTAGAATACATAAGAGATAAATATTTAAGTTCTAAATAATATAGGATGAATAATATACAAGTACTACAAGGATTAAATCTAGAATCAGATTGTTCCATTATCAAAATCAAGGTCAACGAGACAGAAGATATTGTTAAATATCTTCTAATGCTAAAAGCATATCATCCATTATTCATGCGTGAATATAAGTTTGAGAATAATACCCTAAACATATACTCTCAGCTTACATCACTCTGGAGAGAACTTGGAGAGGTTCTACTTGATCTCAATGCTGGTAAATTAACCTACGAAGAAGCTAAGAGAATAACTCTAGAGGAAATCGTCAAACAACGAGTGCTTTCTATGGTTACCATCCCCGTCCTGCATATTGCACACAAGCTTGGACTGGAAACTACACCTACGATGCTGATCGACAAACGGGTAACATATACGAAAACATATAATAGACACTACACTATCGGTGTAGGAAAACATTCTGAGATTTTGTATTCTGTATCCTCTAGCAAAGATTCGAAAATTGCCCAAACGATCCAGAAGGACAAATGGGCTAGTAATACACTAATAGAAAGAATGGGACTCCCTATCCCAAAATGGCAAGTTGTTGATAATGTAACAAATCTTGAAGAAGTATGGTCACAATACCAAAAGCCTGTTGTCATTAAACCTGTGGGACTGGTAGGAGGCTCTGGAGTAGTAACTGGGGTTAAGACAATCGAAGATGCAAAAGATGCATTTAAATTCGCACAAAAAGCGTGTAGCAAGCACATTGGAAAAGAATGGCAGCACAAGATAATGATACAAGAACAAATAAAAGGGGAAGATTACAGGCTCCTGGTTATCGATGGCAAGCTCGAGATAGCGACTAAACGTATACCCGCCTTCATAGTCGGAGATGGAAAACATACCATAAAAGAATTAATTGATATTACAAACACAGACCCGAGAAGAGATGTTACATCCCCTACTCACACATTAAAACCAATCATCATAGATGAAGCATTACATTCATGTCTTAAAGAACAAAAACTTACGCTTACGTATATTCCGAAGAAAGAAGAGAAAATAAATGTAAGGAAGGTAGCAAGTATGAGTCAGGGTGGCATTACCGAAGACTTTACAGAAAAAGTCGGCCCTGAAATAAAAGCAATTGTAGAGAGCATCGCAGCTTCGATACACGCATTTACATTGGGTGTTGATATACTTTGCCAAGATATTTCTAAACCTCTCACCAAAGATAATGGCGGAATTATTGAGATAAATATTATGCCAGAAGCATATCTCAACGTATATCCTGTCATCGGGAAAACACGAGAGGACGTATATGAAAAATATATTAAATCGTTAATTGCAGGAAACAAAACCAAACAGATAGTAGTGGTAGGTCATAGTGATGAAGATATCCCTACTCTTCTACGTAAGAGATCAATCTTAGGTTCTTACATTAATGATAAAGACGTTGTCGGAGAATATAAAGATGGAGAGATCATTATAAATGGATTGGATATAAATAAGGGCCTAGAGAAGTGGAAAGCGATAGAAGGATTGAAGGTAAATGCTTCCTTAGATGCAATGATCATACATCATAGAAATATCGAGGATGTAAAGGAAACAGGGCTAGGATTCAACAGAATTGACCTTCTAATGGTAGAATCCAAATACCTTGAAGATCGTGAATTTAGGAAAATAATCAGGAAATTCAAATTTAAAGGATTGATATCTAAAATCAAGAAATTCTAGAATGAAATACCTCATCATAGATAAAAGACAACGTGTAGAAGTAGCTACAATGGGAGAAATACCCACAGGATCAGCTAGATTAATTGAAGAATTAAAAAAGAAGGATATCCCTTGTGATTTTGCATATAACAATGAGATCGAATTCTTGTTTCATAATGGTTCCACGCAAATCAAAACCAAAAGGCATGATATAACTGAGTACAGCAACGTCATTTTTAGAGGGCACTCTCTTGATGACGAACGGGAGTATCAGTACAAGAGATTCATCATAGACTACGTTGATCAATATAACCAAGACAACCCAGAAAAAAAAGTGAACATCCAGAATTCGAAGGCTATCAAGAATCTCCCATATTACAACAAAATTGCCTTTGCAATGCTGTGTTCAAAATATGGTCTCCCCTACTTTGACACATATTTCCATACCAATGGCGAATATCTAAAGGAGAGAGATATGTTGAAAGAATACCCATTAATTATTAAGGAATACACCGGTACAAACCGAACTGAGGTGATAGATGGAATAGAAAAAATCAAAAAAAATGTTTACAAGATAGATAAAGATGAAGATTTCAAACAAGAATTTCTTAAAGATCAAGATCCAACGAGATTCTTTATACAGGAATTTTCTGATACAGGAGAAGATTACAGAGTATTTGTCCGTTTAGGTAAGGTTATAGCAGGATGGAAGAGAATTGCAGGCGATGGCTTTATGACTGTAAACAAAAGAAATGGTACATATGAGATGTATAATCAGCCTAATGAAGAAATTACGGCTATCGCAGAAAAGATGGCATCAGTTTTGGAAGCAGACTTCATGGCAGTAGACTTCATGTATATACATGGTAAACCACATATTCAAGAGATTAGTTTACATCCGGGATACAAAGCATACGAAACAAAGATTGAAGGAGAACCTGTGAATATTGCAGAAGCTATAATAACTGCCTTTAAGAATTAAACACCCAAATAACATATGGCCCGTAGCCATCTTGACTTTGTCGGCACTGTCTACTAAAATTATTCTCGAGAAGTTAGATATTGAATCTAATAACTAGCTCTTAAGAGAATAGGATTCCTTACAAATAAAGGAGAATTTCCATGGCAAATGATAAGGTAAATGTTGAGAGTTCCAAGGAATCAAATTCCAGCGGTGGAACCAGTGGGCGCACTGTCATTGGGAACTCTGATGGATCCGCGCATGTAACAACGTTCGTTGATATTCCCGGAGTTGGTTCACTACGATCAAGTTACGATGTCGATCCTAAAGGGAATATTTCAAAGCAACACATGACCAAACAATAAGCGTGGCGATACTGCCAGGCAAGAATTGGAGACAATTCGAAGTTTTCTAATCCACCCTATTCTCTTGGAGGGAGAGACTTAATCAAAGAAGTCTTTCCCTCCTGAATTTCAACAGTAAAGATTGAATATGGTGAGGTGCTTTTTATGTCAAGAGTAACTCCTTCCAGATTACTTCTCCAAATGATCAGGGTACCTTTACTACACTCCGAGCTAGAAGATTGCATATACTTTTGTAATGGATGCAAAATCTCTTCCTGTAATTCTCTTTTATAATTCATCACAACAACGACATCTGGCTGACTTTTTATAATCTTTGTAACAATGGACTGAATCTCTTTTGGTTTTCTAATATTTTTGATATCTATACTTATTAACTTCATAACCAATTATATCACTATATGAAAGATACTATTAAATCCCCGCCTTCTTAAATATTTCTAACCATTTTTCCTTAGTAGGAACATTTGTTGGTGTTGGTAATAACCCATCCTCTACCCACTCACATTGTTTAAAGGTTATCTTTCCTGCATAGAGTTGATTATACAATCTAGGATTCTCTTCCAATTTCTTTTTTACCTTTCTAAAACCTCTAAAGTATGCAATATCTTTTGTATATATTCCCCTATCATGCGTATCACCCAAACCTCTCTTAACACGATATGTAATATCAAAAGCAGAATACTTAGGCAAGACTGCAAGCAACACATTGTAAAGCTCTCTAAAGCTTAGATCCTCACCTAAATATATAGCCCAAGTTAGAGCAGCCTTCTTCTTCAACCATTTGTCTGTAAGAAGCCCCATATTATTCTCATTCCAAGTTGCCAAACCCTCTTCAACATCTAAATATTCAGGTAAATTAGCATTACTAAATGCATCTATTCCTGACCTCAAACCATTGTAGGCTCTCAATGCATGAGTACCAACCTCGTGTACTAAAGTCTTCCTAAGCTTAAACTTAGTTCGCTCAATATTTGGATCTACAAGAACCTCTCTTTTCTTTACACCAACCTTAACACCATTCTTTGCAATATTTATGGAATCATTTACGGACCAACCTTCCAAACCCAATTCCTCAAAAGTAGTATTAAAGATTCTAACAATCTCGTTATGGTGTAGAATATCATTCTTCCTTACGCTATCACTCTTTACGACATTGTAACTATCCATCTTACCTCTAAGAATTCGTGCAGCATTTCTAAATAACTGATCATTAGGCTTACCATATCTATGTACTGAAATATCAGTAACACTCTCATTATCTCCAACCGCATACATCAAATCATTCGCTTCTCGCTTAGAATCTATGAGTTGAATATAGAAATCGGATATACGAGGATCAACATCGCTAATTTCTTTAACCTTGGAAAGTTTTCTTAATATCTCAGCATTATTATTCTTAACAATCCTATACTCAAATACAGGATTGTATGTATCACTATTAAAGAACTTCTTCTTCTCTGACTCTAAGTTCGTAGGAGTAAATACAAGCGCCGTAGGGATTCTAAGGCTACTCAAAAGAGTTGTAACCTCTGCAAGACCCATTACCTTCTTTTTACCGAATAGAAAACCCATGGGAATATTATATATGTTGAAAGAAATAAAAACTATCGTCTAAAATCCCTGTTAAAAGAGAATTTTCGCTCCCCTGTTTCAATAAGATCTAATGCTATGCCAGTACCTTTTACTACACAAAAGAGAGGATCATCTGCCACATGAGATGGAACCCCTGTAGCTCTTGAGAATAGTTTATCTAAATTTCTTAGTAGTGCAGTACCACCACTCATTACCATACCACGATCTATAATATCTGCAGATAGTTCTGGAGGTGTTTTTTCTAAAACAGCCTGAATACTTTTGATAATGTTCTTTAATGGCCACTCTACTGCTTTAGCAATATCATTGGAGTCAACCATAATGGATTTTGGCATACCTGCACCCACATCTCTCCCTCTTACCTCCATCTGCCTAGGATCTTTTACCTCCATTGCACTCCCTATCTTAATCTTAATCTTCTCTGCTGTCTGCTCTCCTATTAAGATACCTTTTTTCTTACGCATGTATGAGATTATTGCTTCATTTATAGCATCACCTGCTACTCTCAAAGATTCATACTCCACTACTCCATCCAGGGAGATTACAGCAACCTCGGTAGTTCCTCCACCCATGTTGATAATCATGTTTCCAGAAGATGTATGTATTGGCATCTCAGCACCCAATGCTGCAAGCAATGGTTCTGGTAATAGTGTTACATTTCTAGCACCAACAGCATTTGCAGCTTTTAGTACCGCTCTTTCTTCTACAGAGGTAATACCTGCGGGAACACTTATGACTACATCCGGCTTAAAGAATCTTGCTTTACCTAGTGCTTTATCAAAGAAATACCTTAACAAAGCTTCTGTAACACGAGAATCTGCTATAACGCCATTACGAAGTGGCCTTTTAGCAACAATATTTTCAGGAGTCTTTCCTATCATTTCCTTTGCTTCAGATCCTACTGCTATTACTGTGAAGTTATTAACATCTATTGCAACAACAGTTGGTTCAACAAAGACAATGCCTTCTCCTTGAACAAACACAACGGAATTTGCTGTTCCTAGGTCTATACCTAATTTCTTTACAAACATATTTTTATATATCAAATTCGTAATTAGAAACCCATAGCTTCTAGCACTTTTGTTTCTGTTTCAGAAGCAATTTTTCTCGCCCTTTCCTCGCCTTTCTCTAAAATACCATAGATATAATCATCTCCTTTTGATTCAATTTCTGCGCGCTTTGCTCGAATTGGTTTCAAAAATTCTTCTATTGCATTAAACAACTTGGTTTTAACTTCGACATCGCTAATATTACCTTTTCTATATAGCTCCTTCATTTCTTCTACTTCAGCCTTGTTTGTGTTGAAATAATCATGGTAGACAAATACCGGATTTCCCTCCACTCTTCCAGGATCTGTAGCATGAATTCTGTTAGGATCCGTGTACATAGACATGATCTTTTTCTTAACCGTTTCTGTATCATCTGTGAAGTAGATTCCTCCGGTAGACTTACCACTCTTACCTTGTCCATCAAGGCCAATCACAATATCCCCGATCAACCCCTGTGGTAAATGGAATACTTTACCATACAATGAATTAAATGCCATGGCTAAGTCGTGAGCTATTTCAACATTGGCTTCATTATCTTTTCCAACCGGAATTAGATCTGAGTTCATAATAAGGATATCCGAAGCCATCAATACAGGGTACCCCATAAGGCCATATGTGAGCTTATACCCCAATGCAAGTTTCTCCTTAAGCATTGGCTGCCTCTCTAAATCAGGCATTTTGACTAACATAGAAAGTATCGTATGCAACCTAAATATCTCTGGAATACGGGACTGTCTGTAGAAAGTAATCGCCTCAGGATCAAGTCCAATACTAAGGTATGTCTTCATAATGCCTAATGTATTCTTCTTTATTTCGGAGACATTATCGTAATGCGTAGTCAAGGCGTGATAATCAGCTATAAATATAAAGCTGTCATATTCATACTGCCTATCTAACCTGTTTTTCAAAGTTCCGACATACGCAGCAATAGGGAATGTCTCCCCTGTAGCTCTATCTCCTGTTAATAATCTTTTTCTGTCTTCCATAATACCCATATTCTAACAACTTCTATTTCATTATGCTATACTCTTGGGATGACATCTCCCAAGAAAGCGAAGATACATATAGGTTCGATTCTTTTCCCAATTCTCTACACATTAATGTTGTTTTTGGTTGCAGCAATAATATATCTTTATTCAAATGGATATAGATTAGACATCTTCAACAAAGGATTAATTCAATCTGGCGTTCTTGGCGTAGAAAGCTCTCCAATATCTGCAGATCTGTATATTAATGACAAACTAGTTGGAAAGACACCCAAAAGCTCAAGCCTCGAAGTTGGGACATACAACACAACCCTTAAAATGGAAGGTTACTATGATTGGAGCAAAGAGGTAGAGATTGTAGAAGGTAAATCTACTCCAATATATCCATGGTTAATTAAGAAAGAACCTGAAGCAATAATTAAGTGGACATCATCTGGAACTTTTGAAAAATATTGGATAAGCCCCTACTTCTCTCATACGTTAGTACTTACTAAAGAAAATGAGAAATATATACTATGGGAATACACTCTTAACCCTGCGCTTTGGGATTTCTCTTCCAATCCGTCAATTATTCTCGAATTAGAATCTAATGCGATAGATATAACGATGTCTCCTAGTGGTCAGTCGGCATTGTTAAAAATTGCATCTGATACTACAAGCCAATATTACATAATAGATACAAACTCACAACAAACACTCTCGACTCTAAAACCACTTCAAATCGATCCTGCTACGACATATACAATCTCGTGGGCAAATAACAATGCGTACCTCATGCTGGAATCTAGCAAAGAGATAATTGCTTACAATATCAGATTGAATACCACTTTAACCCTCTTCACGAAAGAGACTGGTTTAATTTACACCTGGATTACAGATGATCAAGGCTTTTTCTACATAGTCGAAGATGCCACAAAAACGGAAGACTCATTCTTTACATATCGATTGAAACAAATACAACTTGATGGTGCAAGCAGCAAATATATAATTGATAATTTTTACTTTAGTAAATCAAAAGAATACATCTCAAAATACAGAGCAGAAGGATTTGCATCTGTCGAATTTACATCTGCACCAGAATGCACATATGCAGCAGGGACTGTAGAGTTAATAGAAGTCAATCAGAAAGCTCAAGGAGTATATATGAGGACCAATCTGGCAACATACTGGTACAACATTGAGAGCCAAAAGTTCATGATGATCTCTCCGTATCCAGAATCTTTAGTCGCATTCAACCCCAACAGTCAGGAGTTGCTATTTAACGATTCCCACCAGATTGGGGTATATACGTTTGATAAAACGGAAGGAGATCACACAGTGACAATAGGAACTAAAAGCGTGAAGAACATTGCTGATATTACAAAAATCCAGAATCTCAGATGGCTACCAAACACTTACAATCTTATCTATTCTGAAGACAATTCTATCTTCGTAGCTGACAGAGATGGCGAGAATAAGTCTTTCATAGTTAACCCCTCTCAGATGCTTACCTTCCTATTTAGAGATTCTCAAAGCTCTGTACTTACATTTACAACAGATGATCAGGGAAGATTGGTAGTTTCAGAATATGATATTCATTAAAACGCACCTGGCCGGATTCGGACCGACAACCTACGCGTTAGGAGTGCGTTGCTCTATCCAGATTGAGCTACAGGTGCATAGTTAATATAACAAGCTTAGCATATTAATAAAGCCTGTTGCAACAATGACTATATGGGTATTTTACCATATTCCCACTTTTCTATAGGGTTACTCTGCTAAGGTATTAATGGTATAATGGGGATTAGCATGAAGCAAGAATATATAAAAATTAGGGGCGCAAGAGAAAACAACCTTAAAAACATATCTCTTGATATCCCCAAGAACAAATTGGTAGTAATTACAGGAGTCTCAGGAAGTGGAAAATCTTCTCTAGCCTTTGACACCCTATACGCAGAAGGCCAAAGAAGATATGTAGAATCACTTTCTTCTTACGCCAGACAGTTCTTAGGGGTTATGAAGAAGCCAGATGTTGATTCCATAGAAGGACTTTCTCCCGCTATATCCATCGACCAAAAAACCGCAGGATCCAATCCAAGATCTACAGTAGGGACAATAACAGAGATCTATAGTTATCTCCGTCTACTCTATGGGAATATAGGAATAGCACATTGCCCGAATTGCCACACACCAGTTGAAGGACAAACAATTCAGGAGATATCAAAAAAGATACTCACCCACCTCAAGGGTTCCACGAAAAATTTCCAGATCGTTTCACCATTAATAAAAAACCGTAAAGGAGAGTTTTCTTCACTCTTCGAGAAATTGCTAACTCGCGGATTCCTTAGAGTCATTGTCGACGGCAATACGTATATGCTTGATGACATTGAGAATATCAAGCTTAATGAGTATGAGAAGCATGATATAGACCTAATAATAGATAGATTAGATACAAAAGATATCGATCAGAAACGTCTTACAGACGCTGTAGAGCTTGCTACCACACAATCCAAAGGAGAAGTTAAAGTCATAATTGAAGGAGAGGAACCCCTATTCTTCTCTGAAAACAATACTTGCCCTAAATGTGGAATATCATACCCTAAGATCTCACCAGCCAGCTTCTCATTTAACGCACCAGAAGGCGCTTGTAACACTTGTGCTGGCCTGGGGATTATTAAAGAGCTAGATATTAACCTACTCTACAATCCCAACCTTACAATAGCAGAGGGCGGTATATTCCCTTGGAGTAACAGAACTAGCAAAGACACATGGACTGCAAAAATACTTCAGAGCGTAGCCAAGGAACACAATTTTGACCTTAAAACCCCTATCAAAGGCTATTCTAAAGAGATTTTTGACCTCATTTTCTATGGCAAAGGTTCTAAATCTACATATATGATCGAATATACAAATAGATTTGGCAGAACAAGGATATATGAGACACCATATGAGGGTGTCGTTAATGAAATGGACAGAAGGTATAAAGAGACATCATCCGACTATGCTCGTTCAGAAACAGAAAAATACATGGTCGAAAGAGAATGTGATATTTGCGGAGGAAAGAGGTTAAAACCATATTCTTTAGCAGTAACAATCCATGACAAGAATATCAATGAAATAACAAATATGCCTATTAATGAGCTCATAATTTTCTTTACGGAATTAGAGATCAAGGGTAATAAAGCAGAGATTGCCAAGCCTATTATAAAAGAGATTCTTTCTAGACTAACCTTCCTAGTAAATGTCGGCCTAGACTATTTAACTCTCTCTAGGAAAGCTACAACACTTTCTGGCGGAGAGTCACAAAGAATTCGGTTGGCTTCACAAATTGGCACAGGATTAACAGGTGTTCTCTATGTTTTAGACGAACCTTCCATTGGTTTGCATCAGAGAGATGTCTCAAAACTTATCAAATCTCTCGAAAATCTGCGTGATACCGGCAATTCTGTGATAGTGGTAGAACATGACGAAGAAACTATAAGTCGTGCCGACTGGATAGTGGATATAGGGCCAAACGCAGGTAAACATGGGGGAGACGTAGTGTCACAAGGTACATTCGAAGATATCAAGCATTCTGATTCGCTTACTGCCAAGTACCTAAACAAGTCCTTACATGTAGGGCAAAATATCAAGTGCACTCAACCCGAGCCTAGCAAAAACATATTAAAGCTCGAGGGGCTTACAACTCACAATTTAAAAGATGTAAATTTAGAAATCCCGTTAAACCAATTCATCTGTATAACTGGCGTTTCTGGCAGTGGGAAGTCATCATTGATAAATGATACACTCTACCCTGTCTTGATGAATAAAGTTATGCATTCAAAATACCCAGAGGGAAACTACAAAAACATTGAGGGAGTGGAAAAAATTAATCAGATTATCGACATCGACCAATCGCCTATAGGCCGAACGCCAAGGTCAAATCCGGCCACTTACACAGGAGTATTTACTGCAATTCGTGAGTTATTTGCATCTACCAATGAAGCCAAGGCCAGAGGATATGGTCCTAATAGATTTAGTTTCAATGTCAAAGGTGGAAGATGTGAGAAATGTCAGGGGGACGGACAGATAAAGGTAGAGATGCAATTCTTACCAGATATGTATATCACTTGTGATGCTTGTAATGGCCTTAGATACAATGAGGAAGCTTTACAAGTTGATTACAAAGGTAAAAATATTGCCGAAGTACTTAACATGACAGTTGAAGAAGCAGTTGCATTCTTTAAGAATATACCATCAATAAGGCGAAAGTTAGAAGTATTGAATGAGGTAGGCCTTGGATATATCCAACTTGGGCAATCTGCGCTTACTCTCTCCGGTGGAGAATCTCAAAGGATCAAACTATCTAAAGAATTATCAAAGATGACACGTGGTCATACATTATATATTCTTGATGAACCTACAACTGGGCTTCATTACCATGATATTGATAAGTTACTTACTCTACTTAAGGGTTTGGTCTCCAAGGGTAACACTGTTATATGTGTGGAACATAATTTAGATGTTGTGAAATTCGCGGATTGGATTGTGGATCTTGGTCCAGATGGTGGAGACAAGGGTGGTTATATAGTTGCAGAGGGTACTGTACAGGATGTTATGAAGAATTCTAAGAGTTGGACTGGGAAATATCTTAAGAAATATTTGGAGAATTAAAGGTTGGTGAAACTTTGGGGCTATTTCCTACGAATCAACCTCTGCGCATCCAGAATCCCACCAGTGTAAAATTTGGAGTCAATTTCTCAAAGTTATTATCGGGCCAGGGTTCTCGATTAAAAAACTCGATGGCGAGTCATTCTCGGTTCTTAACAAAGAATATTGAATTTGGACAGTTTTCACCCTATAGAAAATACGTCTTTTCGTTATGTTCCACCTAATAAGATTGCGCAATATACCACAATTCTTTAGAAGGCTTCCCACAACAAACACACTTCCCTTCAACATTTTCTGTAGATATACATCTAGTGGTCGCTTTGGTGTCATATTTGATTTTTTCCTCGCATTTTGGATCACCACACCAGTAAGCTTTTGCATACCCCTTATCTCCTTTCATCATCTTTTTAAGTTCATCATAGTTCTCTACAACATGCGTACCATTTCTAATTATGGACTGAGATCTATTTAACAAACTATTTTGGATTTCATCTAACAACCCTACTCCATACTCAACAATATATTCATCTTTTGTAAAGATTTTTTCATTTGTATCCCTTCTAACCATAGTTACACCACCACTTTCAAGATCTCTTTCTCCTACTTCAATCCTTACAGGAACACCCTTCTTTTCCCATTCGTTGAATTTGAAGCCTGGAGATACAAAATCCCTATCATCCAACTCAACATCCTCTATTTTCTCCTTTAGCTTAGCAAACAAATCGTTACAGTAGCCGAGAACCTTTTCTCTATTCTCATCCTTGTATATTGGCACTATGACAATCTTTATCGGTGCAACTCTAGGTGGCAATACAAGCCCATTGTCATCACTATGCGTCATAATTAACGCCCCCATCATTCTAGTACTCACACCCCAGCTATTCTGCCATGGGAACTTCATGCTTCCATCCTTGTCTGCATACTGTATGTTGAATGCATGAGCGAAATTCTGACCTAAATCATGAGATGTACCAAATTGTAAAGACTTACCATCTGGCATTAGAGCCTCCACCCCATATGTATTTACAGCACCTGCAAACTTCTCGCTTTCTGACTTTCTTCCTGAGTACGTTTCAACAGCTAAGAAGTCTCTAGCGAAATCAACGTACATCTGAAGCATATCCATAACCTCTTTCATATTTTCTTCTGGAGTAGCGTACACAGTATGGCCTTCTTGCCATAGGAACTCTGCAGTTCTCAAGAATGGCCTTGTTCTCTTCTCCCATCTGACAATATTTGCCCACTGGTTAATCTTCAATGGTAAATCTCTCCAAGATGTAACCCATCTTGAAAAAGTATCATACATAATGGTCTCAGAAGTAGGCCTCACAATGAGTTCTTCCTCTAACTTTGCATCTGGATCGACTACAACACCCTTACCATCCTCAGATTCTTTAAGTCTGTAATGGGTAACAATTGCACATTCCTTAGCAAATCCTTTTACATGAGAAGCTTCTCTAGAAAAGAATGATTTGGGAATGAATATTGGGAAATATGCATTTTTATGTCCACTCTCTTTAATTCTTCGATCTAATTCCTTCTGGATATTCTCCCAAATAGCATAGCCATATGGTTTTATAACCATGCAACCTCTAACAGATGAATTCTCTGCTAAACCTGCTCTCTCTATGATATCTAAATACCACTGAGAAAAATCTTCTGTTCTAGATGTAATACCTTTGTTTGCCATAATTTCCGATTATACTATTTTGGGACCAAAACCCCAATGATACGATGCTTTAGCCAATGCAGAATCTGGGTTATCCTTAATCCATTGCTGTAGATCACCTCTACCCAAAGCAACATCCCTTGCCTGCACAGCAGCCTCTACACCAGCTTCAATACCCCACGGGTGGCCCAACACTCCTCCGCCCGCCTGAAGGATTATATCCTCTCCCAATTGTTGTAAGACCTCTGGCATAGTTCCAGGATGAAGTCCACCAGAAGCTGTATGCCATACTGGTTTCATTCCATACCAGTTCTGACCCAATGTCATACTTGATTCTGGGGTAATATCCAGCTGTAAAGCATCTCTAATGAGTTTTGGCTCTCCGTAGTTTTCCATCTTTCCACTAGGAGTACCACCATGAAGCGAATCTACACCTAACATTCTCATCAATTTAGCAATCACAACCATTGATAATGAGAAATCCTTGATTTCGCCCTTGTCATACACACCAGGACCAGATTCCCTATCAAACAAACTATGCATCGCTCTGTGTGCGTGTATAGCAAGTCCTGGGCTCTTTTTTCTCATTGTGGCAACAGCACTAAACCCTGTTGTCACAAGATCAATCATCATCCATCTTCCACCATGAGCCTTGATCTTGTCTGCTCTTTGCAACATAACATCCAGATCCGAGTGAGTAACATTACAAAGATAGAATTTCTTCTTACCAGACTTCTGTTCAATCTCTCTTTGGACCTTTAATACAAGTTCACATCTCTCATCAAACTTATTAAAAAACAAACTTGTTAAATTTTCGTCATCTTTAATACCTTGGAACTCACCATTTGCAGCTGTAAAAAGTATCTCTGCCAATTTCGCCTGTTCTCTGGCCGTACGTCCAACCTTTGGCTTAGGTACAGTACAAAGCAAAGGACCTCTCTCAATCTGCATCTGTTCTCTAATACCATCAATACCAAACTGAGGACCAGGAAACGCCTGAATTATCTCTCTTGGGAATCTAATATCTAGACATCTAAATGCTTTAAGCATCTTCATTCCATCAATATTCCCCACTACGCCAGCTAATATACCCGAGATATTATCTTTCTCGAAAAGCTCCTTCTTGTATGCTATTTTAAACGTCTTCGTCTTAGGATCCAAATCAAAAGCTACAGCCTTTAGTTTATTTGCGATCCTCATACCAGAATCCCTTCCAGAATACACCTCTGTCCACGTACCTGTAGAACTTTCAGCTGCACATGCCGCAACAACATCCTCGAACTGTTCATCTCTAACTCCATCAGCAAGCTCAATATCAAGCAAGGAAATAATATAGTTCTCATCAGGATTTTTAGGTTTCCAACCTTTAGGGGCGATATACCCGTTATGCGTAGTTCCTAGGATCATATTTTTGGCAGTTTAATTAAGTAGTTAAATATTAAAGCATATGGGATAGTTTGTAAATCATAGTAGAGACATATATAATCGGGATATGTTCAAAAGATTCCTAAAAAACAACAATATTAAAGGGTATCGTGTAGATCAGCTCTACGATCAGTACTTCAGGCAACTGATTTCGTCATGGGATGAGCTTACTACATGGCCTAAGGATTTAAGAGAAAAGTTAAAGGCAGAAGTGCCTTTTAGTAAGTTAGAGAATTTTCAAGAATTCCCCTCTTCTGATGGCAGAACCATTAAACTCTTGGCATATACATCGGAAGGTTTCCCTGTTGAGTCTGTGTTAATGCGCAATAAAGATCGTATTACTGTATGTATTAGCTGTATGAGTGGATGTCCTGTTAGATGCAAGTTCTGTGCTACCGGAAAGATGGGATTGAACAAAAGTCTCTCTACTCAGGAGATATTAGATCAGGTTATGTATTTTGAAAGAAAACTTAAAGTTTCTGGAGAGAAGATCACCAACGTAGTGTATATGGGCATGGGAGAACCGATGTTGAATTTAAAAAGCGTCATAGAATCAATACAGATATTGGAAGATAGCAAAGCCCTGGGTATGAGTGCTAGAAGAATCACAATCTCTACTGCTGGATATATTTCTCAATTGGGGGACTTTTTAGACAAGGATTTGGGTGTAAATATTGCGATTAGCTTACATGCTCCTACTCAGAAGCTTAGGGCTCAGCTCATGCCTACTGTGGCAAAGAATAATCCATTGGATGATTTGATTACATTGTTAGTAAAAGATCAGAAGAAGAGAAACAAGAAGATTACATACGAATATATTATGCTTAAAGGCATTAATGATTCTCCAGAGGACGCGAAAGATCTGGCAAAGTTATTAAAGAATCAGATTGTTTTAGTAAATCTAATTAACTTTAACAAGGTCAATGGCATTGGGTTTGAGCCTAGTACTAAAAAGAGGATTATGGATTTCCAATATGTATTAGATGAGAGAGGGATAAATAATACATTGAGATACTCATATGGAAGTGATATTAAGGGTGCGTGTGGGCAATTAGCTAGCATTTCATAATCTCGGGGTGACTCGACTTGAACGAGCGACCTCTACGTCCCGAACGTAGCGTTCTAGCCAACTGAACTACACCCCGTTATACAAATAAGACATTACATTTCGTCTACAACTGATATACCCATCAATTTCAAACACTTTCCAATCGTTAGCATAGTAGCCTTGGTTAGTGCTAGCAATGATGCCCTATCCTTTTCTGGAGCTTCTAAAATTTTAATTTGCTGATAGAAGTTATTAAAAGATTGTGCTAAATCGAAGGTATACTGCGCTAATGTTGATGGAGAGTAGTTTATGCCCGAGTTAAGCACTGATCGCCCCGCCTTGCCAATCATCCCCGTCAACCCCTTCGCAGCGTCGTTCTCGAGGATGTCGTTCCCCACAACGGCATCTTGCCCACCATTTTTTAGCAAAGACTTACATCTTGCATACACATACAGAAGATACGGACCCGTATCACCATCAAAACTCAAAGCCTTAGAAGGATCAAAAACAATATCTCCACCTACCCCAACCCTTAAGAAAGCGTATTTAATAGCCGCAATCGCTATCCTCAAACTCTTCTCATCAATATCATCTGCCACCCTTCCATTCGCTATCATCATTTCTTTCGCCATCTGCTGAGTAGTATCTATCAACTCCTCCGCGTTAGAAGTACCCTTACGACTAGAAACCTTCTTACCGTCAGTAGATTTAATCAATCCATGAGGAATATGCCTTGTCTTAGAAGCCAAATCTTCTCTGATCTTACCTAAAGCATCAAATACTACCTTGAAATATCCAGCCTGTTCTTTTCCTGTAATGATAATTGACTCATCATAGTCAATTAATTCTCCCTTCTTAATTGCCAAACCTAGATCCTTAGCCTCATATGTAGGAATACCATACTTATTTACAAAAACCCTCGTATGCAAACCCTTCTTCTCATCTCCTTTATATATAACAGCACCATCATCCTCTTGGAAAACAGCAGGCGTATCCTCATTAACAACCTTCAATCCGATCTCGCTAGTCTCACTTTCCAAGAAGTAGTAATCAAATTTAGTACCAAGCTTTTTGTATATCGTTTCAAAGTATTCCATACACCAATCCCTACCCTTGAGATATTTCTCCTTAATCTCCTCACCCTCATATAAGCTAAAATCCTTCTTCTCTAATTCAGGTACACATAAAGAGAAAATATAATAGTTAAGGCTATCTATCTCGCTCTTCGCACTCTCATCTTCCAATTCATCATAGTGATGGCTACCCAAGATATATGCTTCACCTAAGAATTTCACCCTATCTTTCAATTCAAGCTCTTCCAAGCTATTAAATTCGACACTTTCCTCTCTTAATTTCTTCTCTAAACCCCACAAAGTTTTAGCCACATGTAATCCAACATCACCCTGATATATGGCACGCTTCACATCGGCTCCTAGAGCCTCCTGAAGGCGTGCAAAAGACTCTCCTACTATGTTGGTATACAGATGACCCACATGGAGGATTTTAAAGGGATTAGGATCGGTATATTCGATAACTATCTTCTTCCCTTTTTTAACGTCTAGCTTGAAGTAATCCTCACCCTGTTTGAGTATTTCATTAACCTCATTAGCTAGATATTGATTAGAAACATAGAAATTTATGAACCCTGGCCCTGCAATCTCTACCTTTTCAATTTCTTCTCCCTTTTCAAAAGCATCTACAAGTACCTGTGCAATCTCTCTAGGATTCTTACCAAGAACACCAGAAAGCTGCATCGCTACATTAGAAGAATAGTCTCCATGAGAAGAATCATTTGTGCTCTCTACCCTAATATCTTCAATCTTAAAATCAACACCTAGTGTTAATACACCCTTATCTAATCTCTCTTGTATAGTTTGAAGAATATCCATATTGGTTAAGTATATATTAAAAACGCACTCGGAGGGAGTCGAACCCGCAACCGTCGGTTCCGAAGACCGATGCTCTATCCAGTTGAGCTACGAGTGCATATTACTTGGCGTACCTGGCCGGAATCGAACCGACAACCTTTGGTTCCGCAAACCAATGCTCTATCCGGTTGAGCTACAGGTACAAAAGAGCTATATATTTAGCATTCTATCATTCTTTTTTAAATTTAAAAACTATGTTTCCAGCCTGGTATGTTATTAAATATTGAACATTAGCGCTTTCGAATTTTTCAATGGTTTCACTATGCGGATGGCCGAATTTGTTCCCTTCGCCACAAGAACAAATTGCTACGGTTGGAGATACCCCTCTGAGAAACATATCACTCGTAGCTGTTCTTGAACAGTGATGACCTGCCTTAAGTATATCGACTTGGTTGAGAAGACTATTTGAGAGCAATGTGTTCTCTGCTTCATATCCCGCATCCCCCATTAGCATTGTTGCTACGCCGTTTACAGTTAATCGAGCAACTATGGAGTCATCATTGGAATCAGGATGGCATCCTAAATCAATGGGATATATCATTTCAAATTTAATATCATCATAGCTGATATCTGTCTTGCTTTTTAATGGTTCCAATATATCTCCATATTTAGTTTTGATATATTCAAAATCCTTTGATTCGAAACATTCGGACACAAAATATATATTCTCTACCCTGTAATATTCCAGAAGCGTATATATGCCTTGGATATGATCATCATGGGGATGTGTAAGCACTACAACCTCTATATCTCTATCTTTTTCTACCATATATTTAGGTAATTCATATATTAAGGAATCATCCGGACCTGTATCCACCAATATTTGGAAGTTATCTTGTTGTACCAAGATTGCATCGCCCTGCCCTATGTCAAAAATTATCATTTCAGCTTCTCTAACCGAATCCATAATCACTATCCTGTAGATAGCTATTACCACAAAGGATATCAGTAGAATATTTTTAGCTACAAATTTTAAGATAGTAGTTGGAGCTTTCATCTTTTACAGGATATGAATATATACAGAAAAATATAATAGCGGCTGCTATGACTATGGGTATCCATGCATGAACACTTTGGAACTCCCAGTAGCCCCAATCCATATTGCCAATGTAATTTACTACAAGTTCGAAATACATCAATTGGACGTTAATAATTTCATAGAAAAGGATACTTCCAGATACCAAAGCTAACACACCCAACAACATAGTAGATTCAATAACTGGCAGGATCATACAATTGGCTAATATTGACCATACAGAAAGCGTTTTAAAGGTAATAATGGTAATTGGAAGTGTTGTTAATGTACAACTCAAGGTTGTTAACAAGGTGTCGTTTACAAAACCAATATCTCTCTTTAGAATTTTCTTTGTTATTCTCGCCAAAGACGGTTGTAGATATATTAATCCAAGCGTAGCTACCACTGAGAGTTGGAAACCTACATTAAAGACAATCTTGGGATCTATTAAAGCAAATATGAGCGTAGCTAAAGGTAATGTGACATGAATAGTATTCTTTCTTCCTAGAAGAGTCCCACAGAGCACGATGGTAGTCATAATGCAGGCACGCAGGATTGATGGTGATAGTCCAGAGAGGATACAGAATCCCCATATCAAAATCATGTTTATTGGGAACCGTATTTTAAATGGTAAAAACGAAAGAAGCTTACTAGATGCTAGTATCAATATCGTTATATTGTACCCTGATGCAGCAACAATATGGCTTACTCCTGCAATACGTACATTCTTTTCGAATTCCTCACTAAATAGTCTGTCTTGCCCGAAGAGAATCCCCATTAACAAGGAAGACTGTGGTTCATTTAATTTCCATTGTATCTTCTCAATTAGTTTCTCTTTAAAATCAATCAGTGTATTTTGTACAACCCATCCTTCTCTCTGTTCTGTACATTCAATTTCTGGGAACTCCATTAACATATATATATTGTTATTTTTAAGATATTCTTGATAGTTAAAATCTTCAAAATTCTCTGGTATTTTTAATATCCCCGATATGTTGCACACCTGTCCTATTTTGAATTTCTGATATTTCTTTACCTTAATTAATAGCTTTTGATGTTCCATGCTCAAGGTATTGTTTAATACTGTTAGATTTTCTTTAAGCTTTATCTCAATGTTATTGTAAGTGTGTTTGGAGGTTATCTCTGAGGCAACGATACCCTGAAATTCTACATAATTATTAGTGAAACTCTGTGCCTCAAGAGATCTTTGCTTCTCCAATGATATTAGAGGGGTAATTCTTAGCACACAAAAAGCAGCGGCAAAAAGTAACATTGTGAGTATCTGTACAAAGATCAACAATTTGCTACACAGGTTTTTCTTCTTCTCCGACTTGTTAGAAATCTCCAACATGTTTCTCAGCTTGTTTACTATACACAAAATGGTAATTGAAAGTAAAAATGTCATCCATAACCAAGTGGTATTGATAGGGTTTTGGATGTTTCTCAGTATTGGAATTAAAATTATGTTTGAAATCACATATGTACATGAGATGAAAATTATTTTAGAATCAAAAATGAGAGCACACAAAGCCTTAGGTTTTTGTGTCAGTGTGTGTAACATACTATGTACATATGTTATCTTTGAATTTCTCAAAGGTTGCCTCCCCTATCCCACTTACATTTAGGAGATCAGCTGGTTGATTATAGGGTCGGTTATCAATTATTTTTTGAGCAGTTGATAATCCTATACCGTTAAGACTATCTAGTTCTGTTACACTTGCAGTATTGATATTTATGCACTCGTTCTCTGTATTTTCCTCTACCGGCTGAGTAGTCTGCCCTGTAGTTTCTTGCGGAATTATCTCTTCTTCTTTGAGAGTGAATTCCTTAAGCTCACAAAGCAATTCTGTGTTTGACGGAATATACACCTTCTGCCCGTTGGTAATTGCCTTAGCCAGGTTCAAGTTTCTGTAGATATATGGAAGAGATGTTGCAGAGGTAAATCCTCCTGCTTTTTCTATTGCATCTACAACTTTAGTGCTAGGATCTAAACAGTACACTCCTGGGTTCTTTACTGCACCGCTTACATCAACAAAAGTACTGCATACAGGTGCATCCTCTACTGTTGGGCACTCTGTGTTTGTTATTTCATATACACTTTGTTGGGCTATTTGTTCTTCAACCTTCAACAGCTTGGGAAGAAGAAAATGAGAGATCGCAAAGCCCCCTAGAAGACCTAGGACGAATGATAATATACATAAAGTGACAATCTTTCTTGTTGACATACATTCGTTATATCAACAAGGAATGAACTTTCGATTAATTCTCTAAAATCTGTATAGAATCTAGAGATACATCATTGATTGGTTTGTCGTTTTTATCTGTCTCAACCTTCTCTATTGAATCTACTACTGCGAAACCTGATTCTACTACTCCAAAGATGGTGTATTTTCCATCCATATATTGAGCATTTGAAGTCGCGATATTACCGGAGGTTATGAAGAATTGCGATCCATTGGTATCAGCTCCTGCGTTTGCCATACCTACTACATACTTAGCGTATTTTCTATCGGTTATTTCGTTATCAATATAGTAGCCAGGGCCACCACTACCTGTTCCCGTAGGATCTCCTGTTTGTATTACAAAATCTTTTATTACTCTATGGAAGATCATATCTTCGTAGTAGTGATTCTCTGTTAAGAAAAGGAAGCTATTAACTGTGACAGGTGTCTCCTTCTCTAATAGATCAATGGTTATATCTCCTACCGAGGTTTTGAGCACAGCTTTATAATCTACCCCACTCTTCGTTACTTGTTCTGGGGCGGTATATTGCTTTTCTTGAGTAAGGTCTGAAAGGTTGGTATTCATACTTAGTAATCCTCCATCTTTAGTTAAATAAAGGCCGAGGACACAAGCGACCAGGAGTCCTACGGCTAGTAGTAAAATTTTTTTGTTGTCTTTTAGGACATCTTTTACACTACTCATATGTTTAGAATATACACTATTGTTAGTTTCCAGTCCACCAGAAATTTTTCTTTACACCACTACTAAACCATTTCCCATGCCTCATAATTTGATCTAATGTTGGAGCTCCAGATTCATAATCAAGTTGAACTTGGGATATGTATGGTGTAACAGCAGCATCTTGCGATGTTATTATGGCTTTGTACTGTAAATACTGGGCATAGTATGGGAATGTTAGCTCTTCCCCAGAAGAATTGGTTAGATACCCATCAGATGTCCTAAGGTTGTCTATCCACACATTCCTTCCACTAAATGCTCCTGTTAGCCGTAGTGTTAACAAGGATATTGCATCCATTTGTGTTCCAATAGTTTTATTCTTAACAGATATATATTCTGTTTGCCATTTGAATACACTGGCTTTCGTTGTGAAGCCACCTGATGGGAAGGTTGATCCTGAATCCCACGAAGATACTGTCGTGGCACCTGTTGATGCAGTGATGCCAGATACAGTCCCTTGCGCGATATATTCAGACCCACTACTGACTTCTCTTACGATTACCTTCTCTCCAACATACAGATTGCTACCCATTTGAGGAAGTCCTTGTGTGGTAGCATCTACTGTAAACGAGGTGTCACTGGAACTAGATATTAGATTACCACTATTAAGAGATGCACCAAAATTCACAAAAACATCATGCGTTCTAAGACCAACTTCATATGCTTGACGTATTTGGTCTGCAGTTCTTACTGTATTTGAGATACGAACATCATCCATTAGGCCGTTGTAATAGTAGGTTGTGCATGTAGTAGCGGTACTATAACAACCAATATGCATTATGTTTGATGTCCCTGTAATTGCGCTACCGAAGGTCTGTGTAAACCTTAAATCTCCATTTAGATAAATATTGACGGTAGAGCCAGTTTTGGTTGCAGCTATGTGTTGCCATTGCCCTGTTACCAGCCCAATATCTGGGTACCCGAAATTAGCATAACTCCAGTTTGAACTGTCTGCCCAAGTTACAAGACCACCAGATGTAATTACCAGTGAATATTGGCTATATTTACTTACCAATGCCACTGTAGCGAAGGTGCTCATCTTTATCCAAGCCTCTATAGTGATATCCCCCGCAATATTTGCATTGCTTCCTGAGGCTTGAGCAATCCTATCGTTTACTCCGTCAAAACTCATTCCATTACCCGTTTTACCCTCTGTAACAATGGGGTAAATATCTAATGGTGTAGTAGCAGTAAATCTAGTTATGATACAAACAAGTATATTGTATGGTTGTGGTGTGAAAGTAACATATGCTGAATTATTATCATATTGCCATGCAGAACCGGTATAATATACCGCGATATAGTTATTGCTCCCACTACTATATGGTGTTATACCCTGAGCTGTGAGAGAGGGAGAATACATCAACCAGTTCGTCCCAGTGGTACCATCGACCATAGCAACGCCAGAGTTGATTGTCGGTGTTGACAAAGTAGTTCCATCTTTCGTAACTATGACACATGCAGCATCTCCCCCTGTACAAGTAATATCCATTTCTCCGGCATTGCTAGCCCCTCCATACTGATTGATTATGAACGTGGCATTTGTCGACCTTATACCGTACTCAATACCATAGTATGTCATTACTCCGTTATTCTGATTAATAGTTCTATCTTGATATGCTTTGCTGAGAGCTGGGCCATTGAAATCCCATGAACCAACGGTATTTGTATCCGGCTCGTAGTTAGCATATGCAGACTCCCCGAGTATGGCAGATGCATACGATCCAACTTTATCTCCAGCAATATCAAAAGACACAGTACTCTCTGTACTTACATCATTGCTATCTAGCGAATAGTTTGTATAGTATGTACTTGTAGCATTATATTCCTCAAATACCTCTGCTGCTGTTTTGGCAATATTATAAACTTTTGCTTCATCGATTAATCCTGCATAATATCCTGCATATCCTGAACCAATAGTTAAATTCAATGTACTCGCCACAGCAGCTGCATATGATGCTGCCACTGTGTTTGAAAACACACCATTAATATACCAAGACAGACTCATCGCAGAAAGATCCCTAACTATAGCTACATGGTTCCATCGATTTAGGTTAAGAGCGAGGGTAGATCTAAACCCCTGATATGGAGTAGCATTTGCGCCAGCGGTACCATAGTAATAAGTTAACGTACCATCCGTTTCTTGGGTGATAGTACCCTCACCGCCGTATGCCTTTGCATATGGGTTCCTACGGCTTGCAAAACTTGTAGGATATAGCCACATTTCTATCGTTTGACTACCAGTTATTTGTAAGGAAGAAGAATTTGTAACACTTATAGAATCACTACTTCCGTTAAAACTCCTTGCATTGCTATACTTACCTGTTACTACAGTAGTACCAGTAGCTGTACCAGTATTACTTCCAACAGAATCTACTAATGATGTACCACTACTCTCATCCAATTTCCAATATGCAACTAGTCCATTACCAAGACTACTAGTTATTCTGTCCGAATTAGTACCTTCATTCTTGATTACCCCTCCACCACTCTTTTGTTGATATACACCAAGAGTGTTTAAGCCTTGAAGATAGTTGGATTGGATTTGAGCAGCTGATAAGGTAGTGTTGAAAACTCGTACTTCATCAATCACACCATTAAGAGAATATGACCATGCAGATCCACTTCCTAGTCTCCCTATCTCAAAAGTCCTCGTGGTCACTCTTGCAGGAGCAGCTGTACCAGCACCGCTAGAACTAACTACTTGGCCATTGATATACAATGTCCATACATTACTCGCGCTAAGCGAACATCCTACCTGATACCAAGCACCAAGAGAAATCGTAGCTGTACTGTTGGAATAATAGCTTCCTCCCTCAGATGACATGATCCCACACATGAGTGTGTCGGTTGTAGAGATCTGCATCCAATAGTCATAACCATCTGTAGCTGATTTAGACAGAATTCTTTCATATGTTCCACTATCAGCACTCCTGTATACCCATGCCTCTAAGGTATAGTTATTTGTTAGATCTAAGAAATCATTGTCTGGAGATTCGATATAATCACTTGTACCATTAAACTTTTTTCCATTACCATATTTCCCAGATACTATAGTGGTACCAGAGGCAGTACCAGGACTTGTTCCTCTTACATCTGCAACAGTACTGCCTGTTGATTCATCCATGGGCCAGTATGATATGAGATTTGCGTCAGAAGTACTGTATAGATATGAATTATCTAGAGTATTCCAAGATAGATCACTTGTACTAACTCCATCTGATAACCAATCACTCCATGTGTTTCCATCTGTACTTACTCTATATTGGAATTCAATATTACCTGATTGATAGTTAGAGAGGATTTCGTCTGCAGAAAGAGCACGAGAATAAACTTGTACTGAATCTATCACCCCTTCAAAAAATAACATTGCACTTGAATCTGTGTTGTTATACGCCCCTATTCTTAATGGAAGTGTATTTTGAAGATTATCTGAGGCTCCTGCAGAAATGCTAATAGAGCCGTCAACTTCCCCATCAATACTTATGGTAAGGTTTCCATCTCTATCAAATGCACACACTATGTTATGCCAATTACCATCAGCTACTTCCTCTAAACTATCCAATCCTACAGAACCTGTTGAAAACTCAAAACCACATCTCACCTTCCCTGTGTTTGTCCCAACCCACCACCTCCCTGCTGTTGATCCATATAGAGCTTTTGAAATAACAAACTGACTTGAAGTGGATGTGTTTTGTGTCTTTATCCATGCAGATACCGAGAAATCCGAAGTCCCCATGTCTAATTGATCACCAATTTCTACATAGTCATTTGTACCATCAAACATCACAGCCCCTGCCCCCCACCTCCTGTTATTTGCAGTCCATCCAGTCATAACACCAGCATCTTGTCCTGATGTCGTCATATTAGTTAATGTTCCATTACAAGATGTACCACAAGTACCACCACTTACAGCAGTAGTACCACTAGTTTCGTTAAAGTTCCATTGTGCTACTAAACCTGTCGTACTGTATGGTGTCTCTCCATCACCAGTAGCAATCCCAGAAGATATCCAAGAGAGAGTTGTAGTCCCAAGATTAGTACCCATATCTAAAGAAGGAGATGTGTACGTACCAAAAAATGACGCCCTATACTTCACTATCACTACACCCGAGCCACCAGTTCCCGCAGCGCCATATGTGTGGTATGCACCACCACCTCCTCCTCCCAAACCATTTGTACCGTTCCCACCAACACCACCAGTGCTACCTTGTCCACCACCACCTAATCCACCCGGATAAACTCCATACCCACCACTTCCACCACCCGCATAGTATGTGCTTGTACCAGAAATATCAGAGGTAAGTCCATCACCTCCTTTTCCAGTACCTGTATCATAACCAACCGCTCCTGCCTGACCAGCACCACCACCACCTCCTCCATGACCAACACTACTACCTGCACCACCTGCAGTTCCCTGCCCTGAGGTTCCACTACCTCCTGCACCGTTGTATCCACCACCTCCACCAGAACCACCTACACTTCCAGCATCTCCACCAGAAGCACCACCAGCGCCTCCACCTATTGCCGTTAAGGTGTCAAATACTGAATTTCCTCCATTGTTATTTTGTGTACCTCCCGCACCTACAGTTACGGTTTTTGACCCAGAAGATAATGTCAATACTTTTGTCAAAAAGCCACCTGCACCACCACCTCCTCCACCTTGACCGCTAGTAGCACTTCCACCACCACCTCCTCCACCAACGACTAATACCTCTGCCCGAATGCTTCTACTGCATGTAAATGTTCCGCTACTTGTAAAGGTGTGAATTATATACCCATTCGATGTTGTAATTGTTCCTCCTGTACAATTTGACCCTGGATCTACCTGAACCTTAGGCCCAGTAATACTCTCGACTCCATTAAATATCCCCCCACTAAAATCACTAGTATCATCATGTACAATGCTAGGATCTATCCTTATGGGATATACCCTATCACTACTTAACAACCAATTAGAATCCACAGTAACAGTAGCTTTAAACCTCCCAACAGAATATTCCTGTATATCCAAACCTACCTCATACGTCTTGTCGCCAACAGCATCTATAGCATAACTAGGTAAGAAATGTGCTAAATATCTACCATCGCCATCAACAAAATAGTAAATCTCGGAAGATTGCCCCTCTATCGTAAACCAACCCTTCTTCAACACAACACCATCATCTACTGTAAGATCAAATTCAAATTTGTTTAATGGCAAGCTACAATTATCTCCACAGCTATCCGAATATGCCTCTAGATCATTAATTACAATCTCCTCCTTTAACCCTAACCCCTCAAGAATCTGATATTCCAAATCTATACCATCTGCAACATTACTATTAACAACAGTCTGTTTCGAAATCGCTTCTTCCGTATCATATTCACCAATTTTCCTCCCCATATCAACTAAATTCGTACTTGTCTCTACCCTATCTGTACCCAAAATTTCAGCAACTGTCTGCACATTATCTGCCAATACAACATCTCCTGTTTTTTCCGTTTCACTGAAATCTATACCCACCAGAGACATTTGTATACCGACCCTTTGCCTTGGTTTGAATAATTCTGCGATTTTTGTGAAAATACTCTTTTTCTCTTCTTTTTCGAAAGGATTCTCATTGGATGCCTGTGCCTCGAATCGGATGATTTGACCCTGAGGATTTTCTTTACTCCCAAAGTCTACTTTGAATGTTGGGTTCTCATTAGAAAATAGTGCTGTGCCATCAGAAGTTGTTATGATCAAATCATTTGGTTTGAGTTTTACAAAGGAAAAATAGTAGACAAAGGCAGCTATCAGACAGAGAGATAGTGGCAGAAGAAAATACAAATTTTTCTTGTTAAAGGCAGTTTTTAACACAGTAAATATTAACACAGAAAAGAGGTGTTTTGTAGTCAAAATAGCTATTGATTTACGACTATTATTCGACTATAATATGACTATGTTAGAACCGAAGTATACCATAACAAATAGGCTCGCTATCAATATTCGTGAGATTGGTGAGCTTATTGGTCAATTCAAACAACTAACACTTTCTAAAACAGTATTCTTTGAGTTAGAAAACGCAGCAAAAGCTATTTCCTCGTGTTCATCAACACAAATTGAAGGTAACCCTATTCCACTAACAGATGTAAAAAGAATTTTGAAATCTAGACCTAGTACAATTAAAGATACACAAAGAGAGGTGCTTAACTACAATAAGGCAATTGAGGTTTTAAACAAGATTACAAAGACAAAGCGTCAAAGTAAGCTTTCGACCTCGCTCATATGTAAGATCCAAGGAATTGTCGTAGACAAGCTGATACCTGAATCTTCAATAGGTAAATTCCGTAATGAGCCAGTATTTGTAAATGATCCAATAAGACGTGAGACCATTTACCTACCTCCTGATGCGAAAGATGTAAATAAATTAATGCTTGAGCTAGTTGATTTTGTTAATACAAACCAAGAAAGGATAGATCCCCTTATTCTCGCTGGGATATTCCACAAACAATCCGTTATCATCCATCCATTTATGGATGGGAATGGAAGAACTACAAGACTGATTACAAAATTCTTACTGGCAAGGTTAGGAATAAATACCTTCCCTTTATTTAGCTTTGAGAGCTATTACAACAGGGATGTAACTATGTATTTTCAAAATGTTGGAGTAATGGGTAACTACTATGACATTGTTCAAGATATAGATTTTACAAACTGGTTGGAATATTTTACAGATGGGATATTGAATGAGTTAAGACGAGTAAGGTCTCAATTACCACAATATGGTGATAGGTTAGAGCCTCATCACAAAAAGATTTTAAAGTATATTGAAGCAAACGGATCTATAACAGCAAGAGAATATGCTACTCTTACGGATAGAGCTAAAGCTACTAGGATCCAGGATTTTAAGAAATTAACTAGCTGGGAGTTAATTAAACCCATGGGGAGAGGTAAGACAACCTACTACATTCTCAATCTTAAAGAGGATTAGATTACAAAGATCTGTTATATGTAATATCTATATCACCAATTCTTACATAGTTGTCTCCTAGAGAGGACATTCTCAAAATAATTAAGCAACTTTCGCCTGCAGTATCACATTCATCCAGTCCAGAACCTGCAATGGTTGATGATGTCCATACTCCAGCAGATGAAGAAGCATTCCCTGTTGAAGAGCCATCTACAGTTGCAGAACCTTCAAGATACATATACGCATCTAACTTGTTATTTGTATTACTCGTAGATTCTGTAGCATAGTTTAGTGTTACTCCACCACTTCCCCAGCTTACAAAATCAGAAGGTAATGTAAATCTTACACGAACATCGTAATCATTTAAAGCAACTGCAGAGCTACTCCACTCGTAGTAGTTCATAGAGTTGGATGAGGAACCCGTGTTATCGGAGGTCATGTTTCCAACATTATCGCTACCATCGCCAGAGAGAACAGCTCCTGAGTATTCCGCTGAGAGTGTTATAGCTCGTGTGTTATCACCCAGTTGCATCCATGATATACCGTCGTTAGAGAATTCTATTCTATTGTCTGTAGTATTGTATCTTATAGTTCCTTGATCTCCTGTAGCACCTAACACTACAGCCCCTCCTATTGCAACATCTCCTGCCAAAGTCATATTTCCTGCAGAATCTACCACCATCATATCAACACTGTTGGTCTGGAGTTTAAGAAGGTTGCCACCTGTACCAAGTTTGTTAATCCAGATACTGTTTGTGCTATTTCCACCATCTATTTGCGCACTTGATGGCGCAATATTTAGTGCATATTGGGTACCTCTTAGGTCTATGGCCGCACTTCCTAAGACTATATTTAGCTTCAGTTTCTTTGTCTCACCACTATTGTTATACAGTCTTACTCTATTGGCATCTACAATTTGGATCTTAAATCCAGATGAGTATGTAAGTGTAATATTTTCCAATTGAGGAGCAAAGGATGGGTTAGTTGTAGTAAAGATTACTCTGTACTGGAAGTAGTTATTCGGTGTACTGGTTACTACATTACCACTACCATCGTCTAACAGACTCTCTCCACTTACATTGTCTAAGTAGATGACATTACTACTTGTTGAGAAGTTGGTTAGTCTTACCTTAGTTATTGCATCTCTACTCGTTCCTGTGATATCTGATAGATCCCAATATACCTTCTGCCAAGTATCTGCTACATCTATTGTTATATCTTCATACTGTTCAGTTGCTGCACTCTCTCCCATACCTATCCTTAATACAGCTCCTGTTTGAGAGGCTCGTACCCACAGTGTTAGATAATCATAGTTAGAGAGATTAATCGTTCCTACTGTAGCTTCCATATATCCTCCATTAGTACTACTGGTTACCTTAGTGAGGTTAGTAACTACTGTCTCATCCTCATCTTCAAAGTAATCTACATCTCTACCTATGTCTCCTTCTGCTACTGTAGCATTAGTGCCTGTCCAATTGGTATGGGTATCGCCACTTTCTACTGTGGTATAGTTAGTGCCACTTGTGTATGGTCTCCACTCTTCCCAGGTGCCTGAGTTGTTTGTGGCTGTGGCGTAGTAGCCTCGATAGTTAGTGCCATCATAACCTATGTACCACATTTTATAATCATCGCCATCCTGTATAACCCTAGCGAATCTAGCGAGGGAAGAATCTCCCTTACCACTTGTTCCAATTGAAACTCTACCGTTCGTGCTTGAATCATCTGACGAGAATGTAACTGTGTTATCTGTCTTTATCCAAGTTAAACCATCATACGAAGTCGCATAGTAAACACGAATATTTAACCCATTTGATCCGTCATACCACATTCTGTATGTTGTACCATCCTTCATAACCGACGGACCAATAGTATGTATTGAATCTCCCTTCCCACTTGTTCCTAATGGTATTCTTCCATTTGTACTTGTAGTATCAGAGACTGTCGGTATTGTATTGTCATACTTAGTCCAGGTCAATCCATCAGAAGATGTTGCGTAATAGATTCGGTAATTGCTACCATCAAAGCCTGTATACCACATCTTGTAAGTAGTTCCCTCTTTTATTACTGATGGCGAAGATACACCTGAAGAATCACCCTTTCCACTCGTCCCTAATGGTAGTCTCCCATTAGTGCTAGTTGTATCAGATGCTGATGGAATAGTATTATCATACTTTGTCCATGTTAACCCATCAGAAGATGTTGCGTAATATGTTCGATAGTTCGTCCCATCGTGACCTTGATACCACATTTTGTAAGTAGTCCCATCTTTTATTACTAATGGAGCCGATACGTGCGAAGAATCCCCCTTCCCACTTGTCCCTAATGGGATCCTACCGTTGGTACTTGTGGTGTCAGATGCTGATGGTATTGTATTGTCGTATTTTGTCCATATCAGACCGTCAGTAGAAGTCGCATAATATATTCTGTAATTTGTACCGTCATAACCTGAATACCACATCTTGTAAACACCATCGTCCAATATGACACTCTCATACAGAATCCCTGCGCTATCACCCTTTCCACTTGTTCCTAACGGTACCCTTCCATTAGTACTTGTGGTATCAGAGTTTGATGGTATTGTATTATCATATTTTGACCATGCAAACCCTGTAGCAGCAGTATCATCTGTAGGACCACTTCTGGTTTGTACAGATATCTTTCCATATGTATTTAGTTCTGAATCCCATCTTATACTGTCATATGATTGTGCATTGGGTGTAGATATAACTGGACTATTGTAGATACCATAGGAGTATGAGGAGGTTGCGTAGTATATACGCATGTTTGTACCATCATGTCCTGAATACCACATCTTGTATACATCTCCATCTTTAATTACTGTTGGGAAAAACGCACGTGTCGCATCTCCTCCACTTGTACCCAATGGAATACGACCATTAGTACCCGTTGTACTCGAGGTTGTTGGAATAGAGTTATCATATTTTGTCCAAGTTAAGCCATCAGGAGAGGTTGCGTAGTATGTTAGGTAAGTCGCGTTATATCCCGAATACCACATCTTGTATGTATCCCCATCCTTAATTACGGTTGGTGTATACGCATGCAGTGTATCTCCACCACTACTTCCGACAGGGATACGACCATTTGTGCCTGTGGTATTAGAAGCAGTCGGGGCTGTGTTGTCATACTTTGTCCATGTTAAGCCATCTAGAGAAGTTGCATAGAAAGTCCTTGCGTTAGAACCATTTGTACCCGAATACCACATCTTGTATGTACTTCCATCCTTAATTACGGTTGATGCATACACACCTGTTGTGTCTCCACCACTAGTACCCAGTGGAATACGGCCGTTAGTACCTGTCGTATTTGAAGCTGCAAGCACCGTGTTATCATACTTTGTCCAAGTTAAGCCATCAGAGGAGGTTGCATAGAATATTCGATAGTTTGTTCCATCATATCCCGAGTACCACATCTTATATGTATCCCCATCCTTAATTACGGAAGGGTTCGCCGCTTGTATTGTGTCTCCTCCACTGGTACCAAGTGGAATACGACCATTAGTACCTGTCGTATTAGATGCTGTTGGGATTGAGTTATCATATTTGGTCCAGGTTAATCCATCGGGGGAGGTTGCATAGAATATTCGAAAGTTTGTTCCATCACTACCTGAGTACCACATCTTGTATACATCTCCATCCTTAATTACTGTGGGCGTGTACGCGTGCGTTGTATCCCCTCCACTGGTACCTATTGGAATACGGCCATTGGTTCCTGATGTATTAGAAGCTGTTGGAACTGTATTGTCATATTTTGTCCATGTTAAACCGTCTCCTGTAAGAGATATATCTGATGATCCTACAACAGTCCTTATAATCCCCCCTGCATCTGCATCATTCCATTGGTTAGAAAGGTTTTGTGTAATACCACTATCAGAATCAGAAACCTCTACCCATTCATCCAGCTCTTCATCAAATACCCAACCACTTGCTACTAGATCATATGTATTCTGTCCATGAACTACTTCTAGGTAGCTTCCGTCTGCAACAGAATCACTAGATTGTGTGAATAGTCCATTAACTGTACCATCTGAGATATCCATCTGTGCCAATCCCCATTTGGTTACATATGTTGCTGCTTTGTTAGATGATCCTCTTGCTATTTCAAATTTCACTTTGTATTGATCATCCGATGATGGGAATGAGAATGAATACTCATATTCTGGAATACTTCCTGTGGTATTTGTTTTAACTAAGGTTCCTGTTACATAGTTACTTCCTCCATCGTTAGAAGCAGATACTGTAATACTACTTGACGTATCACTACTATCTATGTTGGCACTCATCCATAGGTATGCCATATTACTTACGGAATCAAATGTTACGGTTCGAGAGTAATATATTCCAGTGCTATCATTCCCTTCGCTATCTAGACCCATTAATCTACCACTACTTCCGATATCTCCACTTAGTATCGGATAGTATCTACCCGATAGTGTTTCGATGCTGTTTGTAGATGTTAATGGGTCTGTACTTGTTGTATATGTATTTACTCTTGTACTTGATGTTATATCTATTTTAGATATTCCTCCCCCTTCTGTACCTACATACATATTTTTGTTGTCTGGACTTACTAATATACTTCTTACATCATTACTTGTTCCATTTAATTGATTATATGTATCTGCTGTACTGTGAGAACCTTTGAGTGCTCGGAGACCTTCTTCGTATTGTAATTTGATTTGATTGGCTGTTAAGGCTGTAGCTATTACAAATGGTTCATCGATGGAACCGGTAAAATAAGTGGATGGAGATCCACTAGCATAATAAGCTCCTACAGCAAAACTCTCCGCAGTATCTTTTATCGCACCTGGGTTGCTCACAGTTACGACCTTATCTAGCTGGCCATCTATATAAATATAGTTGGATGTTCCATCATATACAGCACTTATGAAATGCCACTCGTTAAGACTTACTGTCCCATTTGAGAGAGATGTATTATAACCACTAGAAGAAGATGTTACAAAATAGACATTCCCGCTTGCATTAATATCTAAATGATAAGCTCCAATAACACCACTATTATATTTCCCCATTATTACACCATTACTCGAAGACGTCTTCTTCACCCATGCTCCGAGAGTCAACGCGCTCATTGCTTCTAGATCACTATCATCGGCTCTATATAAATATTCATCAGTACCATTGAAATCTACGGCCTTACCTCTTACACCACTCACGGCATCATTACTATCAATATTTACAGCTGTTAACGCATTTGCTTTTATAGATATATCCTCATTATCAGCACTAGTATTATCATAATTTAGAGGCCACATACCTCTAATATCCCCTACCATCTTTTCTGATATATAGTCTTTGGTATAGTATTGGACAGTACCATTCTTTTCGTCAGAGCCATCATATAAAGTAGCATTACCTGATTGTTTTTCTTGAATTACAGAGACACCATACGAAGTGCCAACATAAATTGTGTTCGATTTCTCGTCAATAGTTGATGTCTCCTCTGCTATATAAATATTCTGAATCTGATTTGATGGGCTTGATAAACCAGCAATAACAGGTCCACTGGTACTCCAATGATTAGCCCCTCCTACCCTATACGCTCCAGACATATAAGCTACTAGGGATGATTCTGTGGGTCTTGTAAGAACTCCATAATAAACCATAAGATACGAAGTCCCCGTAGTATCATCACTCCAAGCAGAATACATATTACCTTTAGAATCTATTTTTACTTTACTTTGCCAGATTACATCGGTATTTTGCGAACCAACTAAATAATTGGCAGAACTTTGATCAGATTTATTTATAACTGTAGTCGCCCCATCTACTCCACTTGCCCCCTGTGCAACAGCCGCCGCCATCTTAGGGGATACCTGTCCCGTAGCAGTCCAGGTATAACAATAGTACGCACTGGAGCTAAAAGTCAAAGCTGCTGTTTGCCCCATAAAAGCCGTGAAGCCAGTACTTGTTATTGATTTAGGATGTGCCTCTGCCTGGAAAGATGCATCTGTGCATTCAGCTAACGAACTCGGAGCAGTAGTGCTCTTTGAAGCAGCATAACTCACATTTACAGTAGGAGTATTATTAAATTTATATGGTAAATATACTGCCTCAGAGATATTATTTCCTCCATTTCCTACTATATACCCCCATCCACTTACAGTAGTCTCTTCTGTAGGCTTATTCCATACCACATTACTACTAACATCATTAACAATATTACTTACTAAAGCCTGATTAGAATTAACTACAGCATAAGTATTAGCAACATTACGATCAGATATAACCTTGTTAGAAAGATTCTTCCCACTCGTATTATACTTAAACACATTATCATTATGGAATTGCAAAGAATACATACCAGTAGCACTACTACCATTCATACCAACACTTAATTCGCCATTAATCATAGCTATTGAAGACATTGTACTATTTGAAGCAACACCAAACATCTCACCAGTAGAAGATTGAGTGAACTTCATCCATACCCTCTGAGTATCTGCATTCACTATTGTTAAATATCCATTTGAGGCATCCCTACTAGCTACAATCAAACTCCTCTGTGGGAATGTCCTTTCACTGCCTCTGTCATCAGTAGTGGTTGGTTCTAAATACCAACTTGCTATTCTAAACCTATCACCACTATTGTAATCACCCCTTATAGGCTTAATAGTTATGGTAGAACCAGAACAACTACCCGCACCAAACGAGTAACTAGAACCAAATGTTAGTGAAGCACCGGTAGCAGTACAACTACCGTCAGAAGAAGTAATATTTGCGGTTAATCCTGACACCGTTGTACCAGTAACAGTTAAATCAATATACCCATGCTCAGAACCAGTACCATACAAACCAGATACAGTAATGAGACTACCATTGTATGAGGGAGAAAGATTTGTAGCCGTCTGTAAAGAAACACCATTGTACCAATTAGGATCTATACCCAAATCCACCAATGTCTCAGGTGTAGAATCTTGGTCCTGTAGTCCTGTTTGAGTTCTGTCATAGTACTTGCTTACAAGTAGTGTAGCAGTAGAAGATCCCAAATACCTATTCGCTGCGATATCCGTAGTAGTACCATCTATGGTTAGCCCACCCCACAAACCTGCTTTCTGAGCATCACCATCTACACCAACTGTAGAAGTAGAGCTATCCATCTTCAATGAATCTACAAAACTATCAAACATAACTGATTGTGATTGATTACTCTCTACCACACCTCTTCTCTCAGCATCTGTCATGGATGCATAATCATTTGCAAGTTGATTATACATATCCCTGTAAGCATTTTTGTCTATCCCAATATTAAGATTTAAATACAAATCTGCAGTTACCTTGTTCTGTGCATCAAATACCATCTGTACATAACCAGAACCTGCATTAGCTATTGAAGTTACTATCCCTACTAATCCATTTGTCTGTTCCGTACTATCATCTGCATGTCCTTGGCTTGCAGTCGTAGAGGAGTAAATATAGTCTCCAACAGCACTAGAGGATGCGTTATCTAGATTTACATTTGTTGTTCCCTCGAATACTACTAGGCATGTATCACCACTATCACATACTCCATCGCTATCAAGATCTCCTCCAACTTTTACTCCTTGTACTACCCCCATAGCTCCCTGCATTCCTGCTACTGTGGTTGTTGTGAATGCATTATTCGCCGTAGTATCAACCGTAACTAATGATCTTGTAGTAACAGTGCCTCCAGAATTGTTTAGAAGAGCTACTCCAATACCATTACCTGAAGTTATCGTACCTGATACGTATAGATTTCCATCGGAATCAAGGAACATCATCTCTGTCCCGTTATTTAGAACCGAGAGTAATTTGGAAGTAGGATCTGAGAATGTGACAGAGGTATCAAACTGGAATGCTATTGCATCAGTTCCATCTTCTACATGTGAGACTGCAAGTCCATTTACAAAGCCTCCTCCTCCACCACTTCCACCTGTAGAAGCAACTACATCTAGTCTCAGATATCTAGAAACTCCAGAATAGTTGTATAGTCTTGTGTTATTAGCATCATACATCACTATTCTGTATCCACTGTTGTATGCCAACGATATATTTTCCAATTGAGGAGCAAAGGAGGGGTTGGTTGTAGTAAAGATTACTCTGTACTGGAAGTAGTTGTTCGGTGTACTGGTTACTACATTACCACTACCATCGTCTAACAGACTCTCTCCACTTACATTGTCTAAGTAGATGACATTACTACTTGTTGAGAAGTTGGTTAGTCTTACCTTAGTTATTGCATCTCTACTCGTTCCTGTGATATCTGATAGATCCCAATATACCTTCTGCCAAGTATCTGCTACATCTATTGTTATATCTTCATACTGTTCAGTTGCTGCACTCTCTCCCATACCTATCCTTAATACAGCTCCTGTTTGAGAGGCTCGTACCCACAGTGTTAGATAATCATAGTTAGAGAGATTAATCGTTCCTACTGTAGCTTCCATATATCCTCCATTAGTACTACTGGTTACCTTAGTGAGGTTAGTAACTACTGTCTCATCCTCATCTTCAAAGTAATCTACATCTCTACCTATGTCTCCTTCTGCTACTGTAGCATTAGTGCCTGTCCAATTGGTATGGGTATCGCCACTTTCTACTGTGGTATAGTTAGTGCCACTTGTGTATGGTCTCCACTCTTCCCATATACCTATGGTCTCTATACCTGTGGCGTAGTATGATCCCCAACCAGCCGCATACCACATCTTATATGATTCATCCTCTTCAATTACACCAACTCCACCCATTCCATACTCGTCACCCCTACCACTTGTTCCCACTGGTATCCTACCGTTCGTTCCTGTTGTATCAGATGCACCTTCGATAGCATTATCATACTTTGTCCAGGTTAAGCCATCTGGGGAGGTAGCATAATAGATACTAAGAGTATAAGAATAACCCCCTCCTCCTAAATACCACATTTTATATGTATCGCCATCATTCAAGACCGAAATATCATAAATAGAATACTCGTCACCCTTTCCACTTGTCCCTAGTGGGAGTCTTCCATTCGTACTTGTAGTATCCGATGCTGAAGGTACTGTATTGTCGTACTTAGTCCAGGTTAGGCCATCTGGCGAGGTGGCATAATATACACGATATTCACTGTATCCATCAATTCCTACATACCACATTTTATATGTAGAACCATCTTTCAAGACATAAGGATTATAAATACCCCAGTCGTCACCTTTCCCACTTGTTCCAGCTGGTATTCTACCGTTTGTCCCTGTCGTATCAGAAGCTGATGGAATAGTATTATCATACTTCGTCCAAGTTAAGCCATCTGAGGAGGTAGCGTAATACACACGATAGATACCATCTACGTCATCTCTACCTGAATACCACATCTTATATGTACTTCCATCCTTAATTACTGTTGGGCCACCAACTTCTATTTCGTCGCCTTTTCCACTTGTTCCTAATGGGATTCTTCCATTCGTACTTGTAGTGTCTGATGCTGATGGTACTGTATTGTCATACTTCGTCCAGGTTAAACCGTCAGAGGAAGTAGCGTAGAAAATATTATAATTACCATCTCCATCTTCACCCGTATACCACATTTTATATGTATCTTCGTCTTTCAAGACAAAAGGTTCATAAATACCCTCATCACCCTTCCCACTCGTTCCAGCTGGTACCCTACCATTTGTTCCTGTCGTATCGGAAGGTGTTTCAACAGTATTATCATACTTCGTCCATACAAAACTATCTGTAGGATTAGTAGGATCATCTGTATTACCACTTCTTGTTTGTACAGATATCTTTCCATATGTATTTAAATTTGATTCCCATTTAAGAGCATCATATGATTGGGCATTAGGTGTAGATATAACTGGACTATTGTAGATACCATATGGCGATGAAGAGGTTGCATAGTAAATACGATTAGTACCATTAGATCCTACAAACCACATTCTGTAAGTAGTACCGTCTTTTATAACCATTGGGCGATAGACATGAGTTGTATCTGCTCCACTACTTCCAAGCGGGATACGACCATTGGTACCAATAGTATCAGAGGCTGTTGGCACAGTATTGTCATATTTTGCCCAAGTCAAACCATCTGGAGAGGTTGCGTACAATATTCGATAGTTAGTGCCATCATATCCCGTGTACCACATCTTATACATATCACCATCTTTAATTACAGATGGAAGCCAAGATGCACTTGCATCAGCACCAGTCGTACCTAATGGAATACGACCATTGGTACCTTTTGTATTAGATGCTGTTGGAACGGCATTGTCATACTTGGCCCAAGTTAATCCATCTGGTGATGTTGCATAGTAAATACGCCAGTTAGTACCATCATAGCCTGTGTACCACATCCTGTAAGTGGTACCATCCTTAATAACATTTGCTACGTAAGTGGCACTTGTATCTCCACCACTAGTACCATTAGGAATACGACCATTAGTGCCTGTGGTATTAGAGGCTGCAAGAACAGTATTGTCATACTTTGTCCAGGTTAATCCATCTGGTGATGTTGCATAATATATCCTCCAGCTACTAGCGTATCCTGAATACCACATCTTGTAAATATCACCATCTTTAATAACTGAAGGAGCATAAGTATGCGTAGTATCTCCGCCGCTAGTTCCCAATGGAATACGACCATTGGTACCTGTCGTATTTGAAGCAGTAGGAACAGTATTATCATATTTTGTCCAAGTTAAGCCATCTGGTGAGGTTGCATAGTATATTCGGTAATTTGTCCCATCGGAGCCTGCATACCACATTTTGTAAGTATCTCCGTCCTTTATCACTGAAGGTGTGTTAGTATATGTGATATCACCACCACTAGTGCCTATTGGGATACGGCCATTGGTTCCCGTTGTATTAGATGCCGTTGGAGCAGTATTGTCATATTTTCTCCAGGTTAAATTATCTGTTGTAAGAGAAATGTATGTTGATTCTACAGCTGTCCTTATAATCCCATCTGCATCCGCATCGTTCCACTGATTAGAAAGACTCTGGGTTATGGTATAGTCTGCCTCTGTGATATTTTTCCATGTGCCACCAGTACAACTCGCATTGCCTGTACCATCAACACAAATCCAACCACTAGCAACAACATCATAACTATTCGTATCATGTTGTACATTCAAATACCCAGTATTTGAGGTAGTTCCATAAGAAGAAAGAACATCACTTCCACCACCTGAAGTTAGAAGATCTACAGATTCAGAACCATCATAGAAATACAGATTAGTCCCATTCCACCACAAATCTCCTGTGTTAGGAGCCGAAACATCAAAACCACTAGCAAAGTTTAATTGAGCAACACCACTACTACTCGCACCAAGCGTAACAATTGCACTTGTATTACTTGTACTACCACCAAAAGTAGCATAACCATTTTGATTAATTAATCCCAAGACAGTACTAGAAGAATCCTGCCATTCCATTAAGTTATCTGCCGCCGTATCATTCGCTTTTATAACCACACTCTCGTCCGGAGTCATAGTTATATCCCCCGTAGTGTTTGAAATCGTGGAACTAGAACCAGCAATATCCAATTTCGCGCCAGGAGTACTTGTCCCAATTCCAAGATTTCCAGTAGATACATCAAAGAAGAATTTCGCATTAGCATCACTATCACCACCGATAATTACATCATCTGCCGTGGATGTTAAATATGTAAATGTTCCTCCATCTGTCCAAAGATCCGAACCAGCCCCCAATACGCTACCATTCCAATAGAGGGATCCATTAACATTGTAAAGCCTATTTGTATACGTTGTCGGAGCATCTGTCCTTGGATGAATATAGAAGGTTAAAGGATTTTCAAATATGAAGGCTTCTGTGCTACCCTTTTGCAATGAAAGCATATTCCCTGTACCGTCCTGAACTACTTGAAGCACTACATTGTCAAAGTTACTCCCCTCTGCTTTCATTGAAACTACTGGCCATGCACCAGTAGAGTTGTAGTCAGAGTATACTGTTAACCCTGATTGCGCCTGATCCCCAGAGAGAGTCAATCTCTTCGCAGTCATATCAAAAGAGAATGGTGCTCTTGAACCCAATCCCGAGAGATATGTTGTGTACGAATCTGCGCCAATAGCGGTATAACTGCTAGAGCCCAAAACAAAATGATCTGTTAATGCAGTAAGGTATGTAAAGATGCCACTATCTGTAAATAAGGACCCACTTCCTCCTCCAAGACTACCCCATGTCGAACCATCATATACTTTTAGCTCATCATCTGTTGTATCGTAATACACCATCCCTTCTGATGGACTCGCATACCCAGAAGAATTAGCAGCAGTATCAAATTGGAAAGCTGTACTAGCCTTTTCAGCATATTTGGCTTTTAATGCATATGCAGAAGCCTGGATTGGCATTCTTGAGAATGTTTCTGTATATGATCCAGCCCCACCAGGAGCGAAGCCAAGCTCAACATAAAGATCAGAAACTGCGTTTACTACCTCCTGAAGGTTATCACAAGTCCCTCCTTCACAACTTGCATATGTACCAGCCGTTGGAGATCCATCAGAACCAAGGGACAATGTAAATGCACCGTTATACTGTCCTATTTCTACATTTGTAAACACCTCTGTAAGCAAAAGTGTTCCACCTGAAGATGCCGAGTAATACTTAACCTGAAAGTCACAAGTATCATTACCATTTCCATCTACAACACATGATGGATTTCCTGCCGTAACATTTAATCCCTCATATCCAGTATCATTTCTAACAATTTTTCCTTGAAAATTTATCGTAGAATCCGTTGCTGCATTAACAATTCCTGGCACCAGGAGAAGAAGAGCTATTGCTGGAATGATTGAATTTTTTACTAGTTTTGGGCAGTTAGTTTTTATCATGTTTCTCAGGCAGTAAAAAGTGGCTTCCTGACTACAAATCCCAGGATAGACACCTATCGTAAAATGATATGAAAAATTGGTCGTTTTGTCAAAGATTTTTAGTACATTTTCTTATCGTAAAAACGCCTATATGACAACGTTTATGATCCTCCGAGGAACATATATGAATTTTTTGATTTCTGAATTACTCAAATACGTAAACAAAGCCCTATCTGATAGCATTTTTTCTCTGATCACATTTTCAGGATCATTACTCCCTATAGTTAGTTTGCCTCTCACCTTCCCATTAATCTGGACTGGTATCTCAATTGTCTCTTCTTGAAGTAGTTTCTCATCGATATTCGGCCATATGTTCTCAAACACACTTTCGCTATGTCCGATTAAACTCCAAAGTTCTTCTGCCATATGCGGAAGTGAGGGCGCGACTACTTGAATTAGCTTTTCTATATCTTCTCTGCAGAATACGGATTTATTGAATTCGTTGTAAAACTCCATCAAAGCTGAGACACTCGTGTTAAATTTTAGACCCAATATGTCCTGCTCTATCCTATTCACAAGCTTAGCAACAGCCTTATGAACTCTCTCCTCTGAGGCGTCTTGTCTATTCTCCCAGGCATTAAGTATGAAAGCGTAGTATTTTGCCACAAAACGCTTTACACCGTTAATTGTTTCAGTACTCCACGAGACATCACCCTCATATGGGCCCATGAACATCATGTATGCCCTCACTACGTCTGCACCATACTTCTCAATCAAAGGATCTGGGGTTATTACATTCCCCAAGGATTTAGACATCTTAACTCCGCCCTCTCCCAACACCATTCCGTGGATTGTACGCTTCTGATATGGCTCTGGTGTAGGTACCAATCCTTGGTCATACAAGAATTTGTGCCAGAATCTGGAATACAAAAGATGCAAAGTAACATGTTCAGAACCACCTTCATAATGATCTACTGGACCCCAATATTTCATGAGCTCTTCAGATGCGAATTCTTCTGCATTATGTGGATCCATATATCTCAAGAAATACCAGCTTGATCCGGCCCAATTAGGCATTGTATCAGTCTCTCTCTTAGCGTCACTACCACACTTTGGGCATTTTGTATTAACCCAATCTGTCATTGCAGCCAATGGAGATTCTCCCGTACCAGATGGCTCGTACTCCTTTACATATGGTAGTTCTACTGGTAATTGATCTTCAGGAACTGGTACTGCCCCACACTTTGGACAATGCACTATTGGGATCGGCTCCCCCCAGTAATGTTGCCTTGAAAAGATCCAATCTTGCAGATGATACCTTCTGACGGTATCACCAATACCCTTTTCTTTAATATATTCGGCAGCTTTCAATCTAGCATCTTGACTGCTAAGACCGTTCATAAAGCCGGATTCATAAACAGTTCCCTCGTCTTCATACACATCCTCCGCCTTAGTGATCTCACTTCTGTCTCCATTTTGCCCCTCTACAACCCTAATAACAGGTATGTTAAATTTTTGAGCAAATTCGAAATCTCTTTTATCATGCGCAGGAACTCCAACCACCATTCCAGTGCCGACCGTTGCCAATACAAAGTCCGCAGCGTATATTGGCAGTCTTGCCCCCGAGATGCTATTTAGGCAGCAAAGCCCCGTGAACGCGCCGGTTTTATCCTTGCCTTCGCTTATTCTCTCTAAATCTGATCTTTTTCGAGTTTTCTCTATGTATGTAAGCACCTCTTCCCTATTTTCCGCAGGCATCTTCTCTAGGAGTTCTTGAAGTATAGGATGCTCAGGTGCGATAACTACAAAAGTAGCACCAAATTGGACATCCGGCCTTGTGGTTGAGACTTGTAGATATTTTTCTGTGCCTTCTACTTGGTATTTAATGTCATACCAAGTCTTGGCATCAATCCAATTTCTCTGCCTTGTCTTTACACTATCCCAATAATCCGTCAAATCCAAATCCTTGTCTAATCTATCTGCATATTCCGTTATCTTCAACACCCACTGATTCATTTCTTTCTTTTCTACTGGCTCGCCACATCTTTCATGCTTGCCGTCAACGACTTCCTCATTAGCACAACCTTCTTTACATTTCGGACACCAGTTTATTGGCTTAACAGCCTTGTATGCCAATCCTTTTTCAAAAAGTTTTAGGAATATCCATTGTGTCCATTTGTAATATTCTGGATCGGTAGTATTTACCTCCCTACTCCAGTCAAAAGATAAGCCTAAACTCTTAAGTTGCCTTCTGAATGTTTCGATATTCTCTTTTGTGATATCTTGAGGGGCTCTTTTTACTTTAATAGCGTAATTTTCAGTAGGCAATCCAAATGCATCCCAACCCATTGGGAACATTACATTCTCTCCTTTCATCCTTCTTAGCCTCGCTATAGCATCAAACATAGAATAGTTCCTTGTATGCCCCATATGCATACTGTCCCCTGATGGATATGGAAATTCTACTAGTAGATAGTATTTCTTTCTTGTTTCGTCGAGGTCTTTACCCTCGTATTTTAGTTCAGAGAACCACTTGTCTTGCCACTTCTTTTCGAATGCCTTGGGGTTGTAGGTTCTATCCATTGAACTTTAGAAAGAATTTAATGTATGTATTTTACTAGAAAAAAAGTTGTATTGGAAGAATAATGTTTTTGATTTATGAAACTATACTGTGGAACATTCGATCCACCGCCATAGCTGCGTATACAATATCCCCACATTGGAATATTAATTATTTCTAATTGCTCTCTCCACCATGAAGTTAACTGCTGTATTCATATTTACAGGTTGCAACTTGATATCAGGATGATCATTTTTGAATACCCTAAAAACCTCATCTGCGAAGGCTTGCCCTACAGATGGGACCTTTTCGAAATCAAATACTACCTCTTTGTACTTATCCAATCCGCTCAGAATTCTACGTGCCTGTGAGCGTGACACATTGAGTGTTCCACTGTAATATAGTTTGACAAAAATCTTTGTTTTATCAAATGCAAATGACTTAGGATCTGTTTGAAATTCTTCAAAAATACTATTTAAGTGCCTTGATGAATTACAATCTATGATAAAACGCACTTCTGTCCCTGTTAAATCATTCTTACCTTCTTCCCCAACAAAAATATCAGCTATTATATTATTAATATTCAAGTTATAACCATAACTTCTCACCTCAAAAATATCCGCAACTTTTGAAGTAAAAAATACCCCCTCGCCAGAGTGTGAATGCGGTCGTGTAGTCGTTTTACCTTTAAGTAGCTCACTAACTGCATCTAGCTCATTTTCTAAATGTAGTTCCTTTGAAATATTCCTAAAGATACCAATACCAAAGTCCCTGATTACAAACACTAGTTTTGTGTTTACTATTTCTACGCTAATTTGAATACGTTCGGATCTTGAGTGTTCGATTGCATTGTTAAGCATCTCTGTAAATGCATATTCAAAGATACTTTTTACATTTTCATTCAAGCTAGCAGTGAACGCACCATCCCTCAAAATTTGGTCAAGGATTTTGTGCTCTTCCAAAGATCCGTTATTTATGAGATTTTTATGAATTTTCAAGCCTAGTTTTATCGCATTTTGTGGTAAAGAATATCTCGTAGTTACAGTGTTGCCCGTTTTCACCAATTTTCCGCTTCGTACAAGCTCCCCTAGCACTAGGGAGATTCTTTGGCGAGATATTTTTTGAGAATGGCCGATTTTTATATCGTTGACGCTAAATGACTCTTTTGTTTCCGCAATTTTCTGAATTGTTTCTCTTATATTCATAGTTTTATTCGGGCTTATTATTCCACAATATTATCATATACCGCAGATATTGTCAACACCTTAGATTGTGCGTTGTCAACACATAGTCAATACCTAGGCACCAGTATTGTAAACACAATGTAAACGGCTTGCAAAACAATAAGAAACTATCTATACAAAATGGACCTGAGGGGATTCGAACCCCTGACCCCATCACTGCCAGCGATGTGCTCTAAACCAGCTGAGCCACAGGCCCTCACCTATATTCTGGACTCAGCCGGAGTCGAACCGGCGATCTTCTCAATGCGAATGAGATGTTCTAGCCAAACTGAACTATGAGCCCACAAGCACATTATACTAGAACCACTAGGATTATTGAATATATGGTGCAGGATTCATCCTACCCGACAGAGATGCTCCCTTTCGAAGCTCGAAGTGGGTATGAACACCATATGCGACACCCGTAGCACCTACAACACCCAATGCTTGACCTTTTGCAACATGCTGCCCCGCAGATACTGCAAGACTTGCCATATGTGCGTTAAGAATTGTGTAACCATTTCCACAATCTAAATGAGCATAATTGCCATAACCACCGTAATTAGTACCCCAATATCCCCATCCTGCACTAATTACAGTACCTGCGCAGGCTGCTATAATATTTGGTCGACCTCCTGTTGGATAGAAGTCCATACCCTCATGTCCACGGTAGAAGCCTCTAGACATAGCGTATGGTCCACTCATCACAGGGCCTAAGAACCTTCCAACATTTGGATCTGCTGTAGTTTGGGTATACGCAACAGAAGACTGCTTGTAAGAAGTTGGCGTGCTAGAAGCCTTGGCTATGACAACCACCGGCATTTCACCATTAGGTATAAACATCTCTTCTCCTACAGCTAATGTATATGGTGCCTCTAACCAGTTAAAATCTACTATATCCGCAGCAGTTGCAGAGTACTTCTTCGCAAGACTTTCAACAGTATCACCCTTCGCAATCTTCACTACCACACCATCCTGAGGAGGTATTTCTAACGTCTGCCCCACTTTAAGATAGTCCGACGAAGACATATTATTTGCCCATAATATAGTTTGTACACTTACACTAAACGAAGAGGCTATCGAACTCATAGTATCACCCCTCTTTACAATATACTGTTCTGTCGTTGTTCTACCCCTATCCTTTGGCACAAGAGTGTTAAGAGTCGCATTCATGACGATCGTATCCGATTCTGGGACTCCTATGCTATCGAGCTTATCTGCGCTAGCCTCTATAACTACAGGTTTGCGGTATATATATGAGATTACAAGAATAAACACAATGAAGGTAAAAGCCACCTGTAATGCTGACTTCAAGAATGTTCCCCTGCCCCAGAACATCTTTTTTATGACCTTGTCTTTAAAAACATCAATAAAATCGTCTAATAGATCAAACAATACTGATAGTAATATCAATGCTACCCTGAATCTAGAGGAGAAAGTCTCTGCAAAATCAACAACAAAGGCAAAAACGTCCTTCTTTTTTCTATGATATGTAACAAACGCTTGGGATTTTTTCTTTAATTCATTCGCAAGATTCTTTTGCTCTATCTCCTCATCTACAAAGAGGAATTCATTACCATTACCGCTTCCTGATTTAAGAGCAAGATCTTTGAAACTTAACCCAGCAACATTTCTATTTTGGTTCACGCTATCTTCTTCCATAGTTGGATTGATAGGTATGATTATACCAATTACCTATGCTTCGTGCAGAGTTGCTAAGAACTCATCATTACTCTTTGTCTTTTTTAGCCTACTTACCAATACTTCTGTAGGACTTTCATTTGAGTCCAGAACTTCAAGCATTCTTCTAATTCTCCATGATTGATTCAAAACCTCTTTGCCTAAAAGAAGTTCCTCATTTCTTGTACCAGAATCTACCACATCAATAGCTGGGAAGATTCTTCTATTTGCGAGGTTTCTATCTAAGTGAAGTTCCATATTACCAGTACCTTTGAACTCTTCATATACCAAATCATCCATCTTACTACCAGTATTTACCAATGCAGTAGCTATAATTGTTAGGCTTCCACCCTCTTCAAAGTTTCTAGCAGCACCAAAGAATCTCTTTGGTGGATACAATGCTACAGGATCAAAACCACCTGATAGTGTTTTGCCTGAAGTTGGCATACTCAAGTTGTATGCTCTGGCTAACCTTGTAATACTATCCATAAGGATAATGACATCTTCACCCCACTCAACCATTCTCATAGCCTTCTGGAGTGCCATCTCAGCTGTTCTACAGTTCTGCTCTGGTAATTCATCAAAGTTAGAAGCGTAAACTTCTCCTTTAACAAATCGCTTCATATCCGTAACCTCTTCTGGTCTCTCTCCTACGAGGACAACCATGAGCTTAGCTTTTGGATAGTTATTAGCAACACCATCTGCAATCTCTTTCATTATGGTAGTTTTACCTGCCTTAGGAGAAGATACAATCATTGATCTTTGCCCAAAACCAATTGGTGAGAGCAAATCAATTAACCTTGTAGATATGACATCTGAAGATGTTTCCAACGTTATCTGTTTATTTGGGAATATTGGTGTTAATTTTCTAAATGATGGTCTATCCGCAGCTTCTGCAGCAGGTTTGCCATATACAGTATCCACTCTTAGAAGACTTAGATACTTTTCTTTTTCCTTTGGTAATCTTGCAGGACCACCAACTTCATCACCAGTTCTCAAGCTGAATTTCTTAATCTGGGAACCAGATATATATACATCATTATCACTTGGTAACAAACCTTCTGTTCTTAATAGTCCATGAGACTCATCTTTCATTACCTCTAATATTCCATTAACAAAAACAAAGCCCTCATCTTTGGTGACTTTCTTTAATATTTCAATAATTAGCTCACGTTTTTGCAATTCCATGAACTCTTCCATTTCCATGGATTTTGCTTCTTCACGAAGCTGTGCAAGAGTCATTTGTTCATACTCCTGTATAGTTTTAACTTTTTTAACCATTTTTTTAACGGGAAATTTAACTTCGGGCAATATGCCCTTATCGACATTTGAAGTATATTGAAATCCTAAATGGATGTCAAATTACAAAATCAATAAGGAGATAAAAGAAGGGATCGGTACTGCCCCAACCGACCCCGGTTTCTTTTTCTTACATACGTTAAGAAAAAAATATCGAGTAATACACATTGTATTAACCCCTTCTTTTCTTAGTATCAGACGTTGTGTTTCTTAGGCTTTTCCTACTGCCCAGATGTGCTTGTGACACCCCAGACAAAGGGAGAAACCTAAGATATCCACAACCTTTCTGAAAGAACAGTATAAGTATATCCCCATTCATCTCAAATGTCAATCCTATATTTAGTATCCACATACATGCGAAATAACCTGTCCTGCTGTAAACCGCTGCTGTAGCAGCGCTGTTTGATGCCATTGCTACGCAATGTTACGAAATCGAACGAGCACCTGCCGGTGTTACGTAATGCGTGGATGAGATATTCAGTGCTTATACTACGAAGGCCGTTTTCGACTAAATACTCGTAACCTGAGAAATCTTTTTAATAGCGATATCCTTTGCCTTGCCAATCTTTATCTTACCGGAAATCAACGACTTGTATCCTACTCTTTGCGCCTCATCTGCTATACTTCCAGCGCCCCAAGTGCCCCGTATCTCACCCGTAAGTCCTACCTCGCCTACATAGACAGATTCCTTATCTAGAACTTTGTCTTTGGCGGAGGACTTGATAGCTGCACAAACTGCCAGATCAATGCATGGATCGTTGATGTTCAACCCTCCTACTATGTTTACAAATACATCTTTGTCGCCTAGGAACACTCCACCTTTTCTAGACATAACAGCGCAAAGCATATCTAGTCTGGGCTTTTTAATACCATTCGCTATTCTCATCATAGGACCACCAGTACTTTCTCTTTCTACAACAAGCGCCTGCACCTCTACAAATACAACCCTCGTGCCTTGTAATACAGCACCTATAGCGCTGCCCGAAGACTTGCTATCATTCTCTAAGAAAACCAAAGATGGATTTCCAACTTCTACTAATCCCTCGCCTGTCATCTCAAACACACCGATTTCGTTGGTAGAACCAAATCTGTTCTTCATTCCTCTCAGGATTCTATACTGATTATATTGGTCACCCTCTAAATATAGGACACAATCTACAATATGTTCCAAAACTTTTGGGCCCGCGATATCCCCACCCTTATTGATCTGACCAACTATGAACATTGGAATACGTTTAATCTTGGCAACTCTAGTTAACATTGCTCCGCATATTCTCACCTGGCTTATACTCCCTGGATAACTTCGAGATTGCATCGAAGAGACACTTTGAATAGAATCTACTACTACCAAATCAAGCTCTTCCTCTTCTATTAAAGCAACTATGTTTTCTACGCATACGTCTTCTGTTACCATGAAGTTCTCGCCCAGTTTACTAGAAGACTTATTACCAGATAATCGCAAAAGCCTAGAGTTTAACTGCCCTGGAGATTCCTCTCCACATACGTACAAAACCTTTTTATTAGAGAATTTCTGTACTATCTGCATCAGAAGTGTAGACTTTCCTATTCCAGGTTCACCACTAATTAATACAACCTCTCCAGGGATCAACCCTGAACCAAGGACCCTATCCACTTCTTGGTAGCCTGTTGATATACGAGAATCTAGATGAGAATCTCCTTTTTGTTCAGAAATAGCCGAATACTTAGCTTTCGAAGCTTTCTTAGCACCACTATTATCAGTAGCTATTTCTTCCGATTCCTCTAAAGTTCCCCATTGCCCACAATTCGAGCATTTACCCGACCATTTGAGGAATTCGTTTCCACAGGAAGTACAAATATATTTCATAAGGTTATTATTTATCTATGATCTTCATTCTACCATTAACCATATCCACGTGGACAGTTTTAATCTTCTTCTTGCCTACTCTGTGAGTTAGTAGATATTCTGCCAAAATGTTTTCTACGGAATCCTGGACCAATCTTCTTAATGGACGAGCTCCATATTCATCACTAAAGCCTTCTTTTACAATATATTCTAAGGCTTTCTCACTTAATTTGATGTCAACATTCTCACCGGCAAGCCTTCTATTAAGTTCATTTATTAGCAGATGGACAATGAGTAACGCGTCTTTCCTAGTTAAGGACCTAAATATGACAACATCGTCTATACGATTAAGTAACTCTGGCCGCAAAGTATCCTTCAGCTTACCAAGTAACTCAGATTTCATACTCGAATATGCCCTGTCTATATCCTTGTCCTTCCTTACTTTCATACTCTCTCCAAATCCTAGCACCTTATCCCTACGGATATCCTCTGCCCCAATATTTGACGTAAGTATTACAATGGTATTTTTAAAATTGACTTGTTTCCCTCTGCCATCAGTTAGATGACCATATTCCAATATCTGAAGCAATACATTTAACACATCCGGATGAGCTTTTTCTATCTCATCAAAAAGTATGACACTATGTGGTTGGTGTTTTACCTTTTCGGTTAGCAAACCTCCTTGTTGGAAGCCTACATAACCAGGAGGAGAGCCTATTAACTTAGATACGCTGTGCATCTCCATCATCTCACTCATATCGATCTGAATTAGCCTGTCTTCCTCGCCAAAGAGTTCTTCTGTCAGGACCTTGGCTAGCTCTGTTTTACCAACACCAGTTGGCCCAAGAAAAAGAAACGACGCCCATGGTCTTTCAGTATTTGAAATCCCTGTTCTTGCCCTTTTAATCGCCGAGGCTACAAGTTTGCACGCCTCCTCTTGCCCTACGACACGAGCATTCAATTCGTTTTCTAATTTTAATAATGCATTCTTTTCCTTCTTACCCAAAGTATCTAATGGTATCCCTGTCCACTTTGAAACCACTTCTCGGACATCATCCTCGTCTATCTGGTTCTTCCTGCTTTTCTTGTTCTCCGTACACTCTTTTTCTCTCGCTGTTATTAACTCTTGTAGCTTCTCCTCTTCCTTTTGGAGTTTTTCTGCTTTCAACATACTGCTATGTATAATTGCATTTTCCTTCTGTCCCGTTATCTTATTCATTTTAGACATCAGATCAGATATATCACCAAACTCATTCTCAATCTCTAACCTCTTGGATGCGGCAGCTTCATCAAGCAAATCAATTGCCTTGTCAGGTAGATACCTATCGCTCACATATCTATCTGACAATGTAACTGCAGCCTTAAGTGCATCTTTCCCAATCTTAATATTGTGATGCTTCTCCAATATTGGTTTTACGTTTTCTAAAATTTCTAATGTATCCTCTTGAGAAGATTCTTTTAACATAATTGGCTGAAATCTTCTAGCTAAAGCCGTGTCTGTTTCAAAAGTAGCAGAATATTCCTCTGTGGTAGTCGCTCCTATGCATCTGAAGCCATCTTGCAAAAGTGCTGGTTTTAGAACCGAGGCAATATCAGAGGAGCCACCACCCATACTCGGAGAAACAATCTCGTGGATTTCATCTATGAAGAGTATTGTATTCTCAGAGGAGATTACCTCATCTACAATGGACATGATTTTTTCCTCTACATCTCCACGCATTTTGCTCCCTGCCATAATGCTAGCAATATCTAGAGATATGATTTGCATATTTCTTAGAGATGGCGGGACATTACCATTGGCAATCTTCTGGGCCAGACCTTCCACTAGAACAGTCTTCCCCACACCAGCCTCCCCAACAATGATTGGGTTATTTTTCTTCCTTCTACTCAAGACATTGATTAACAGATCAATCTCCTTTTCTCTGCCAATAACTGGATCAAGTTCTCCATCCTTTGCTAAATCCACAAGGTTAATACCCATATAGTCTATGATCGTATCTTCATGCATCTCCTCATTGAGCTTGGGAGGATGAGTTAGCATACCCATTGGGTACGAAGCATAGCCATCCAGTGCAGATTTAAAGGTCCTAAATGAAAGGCCCAATCTTTCTAAATCTTTGAAATATACACTATCCAGCTGAAGCAATGCCAACATAATATGTTCTGTTCCTACATACACATGTGCATACTTTCTTGAAATATCATATGCATTACGAAGTATAAACTGTGATTCATTCGAAATGGTAAGCTCTCTTTCATTCTCGGGATTGATTGTAATCTCCAAAGTCTTCCCTCCAAATGACTTTCTCAAAAGATCACTCCTATCTACTCCCATAGAAGATATAGTTCTAGTAGCTAAACAATCCTCGTTTAGAAGGATCCCTATGAATATGTGCTCTGGAGATACACTCTTTGCTTTGAGGTGCTCCATTACTAATGAAGCACTCCTCAAAGCTATTTTTGAATTCTTACTTAGGCGTTGTAAGATATCCTGTTTTTTGTTCAGAATAACTGATTTCATGCCTAATTATACCCTATTCTTTACCTGCAAGCTCTTCTTCTACTGCACTATCCACTGCGCTTGCTAATTCTTCCTTAGAAATTTCTTTCTTAGGTTCTACTGTCTTCTTGCTATGTGCCGCCTTTAGACTCAAGCCCAAGTGTCTTTCTGTTGAAGATATGGAGAGAATCTTTACATCTACTGCATCTCCTACTTTTACAATATCTTCAGGATTTTTGACTAATTTGTCAGAAAGTTCTGAGATATGGATAAGGCCATTAAGACCTTCACCTATTCTTACAAATGCTCCGTAAGGAACAACTTTCTGAATCTCACCTTTAACGACATCTCCAACTTTGTACTTAGAAATTGCCTCCGCCCATGGATCTTTGAGTAATCGCTTCACGCTATATGCGACTCTCTTACCACCATCAGAGATACCGATAACCATAACGTTTACCTTGTTTCCAACAGCATAGATATTATCTATATTCTCAACCTTGTCCCATGATAATTCTGAGAGGTGAACCAATCCTTCGAGTCCCTCTGCGTTAACGAAGATACCAAATGGTGTAATACCACTGACTGTACCAACGAGAACATCACCTTCTTTAACCTTGTTAAGGGTCTTTTCTCTCTGCTCGAGGTCTCTAGACTGTGTGACCATCTTTTCAGAAAGGATTATTCTGTTCTTCTCCCTGTCTAATTCGATGATTCTAGTTTTAACTTTCTCACCAACCAAAGAGTTAAGAGTCTTTTGAACTCTGGAAGATATATCCTTTCCAACTTGTCTGATACCATTTAGATATACTCTGGATGCATCCAACTGAGAGGTTGGGATGAATCCTCTGATATCTTTTCCGATTTCAACAATCAAACCACCATTGTTTGCTTCTACAACTGTAGTTTCAACAACGGAGTTATCTTTTTTAGCTTTCTCAAGGTTGATCCATGCACTTGCTTGCTGGGTTCTTCTGATTGAGAGTACTAATTGACCTTCGT
>CAYOEG010000004.1:0-60468 GCA_964403155.1 uncultured Candidatus Saccharibacteria bacterium | reverse complement strand
TTTCCCTGTGTTGGCCTGTTACTAGTATTTTTACATTAAAATCTTCAGGATATTTCTCACATTCTTTAATTAAGGGAGCCATTTTTACTGCTTCTGGGCGTGTACCGAAGATGAAAAGGAGGGTAAATTTTGATTTATTTAGTTTCACCCGCTATAATCTTATAACTTAACTTGGGGAGTCTTGGTTCTAGAATATCATGAAGACGAAAATTAATAAATCTCTCGTTCATCCAAAAGATATGCGCGCAGAGGAGAAGTTAGTTCTCATGGAGCAAGAATATCTTAGCTTTCAAAGAGAACTATATATTATAAAGAATTCCTATTCCTGGAGAATGATAATGAAATATTATAATTTTCTTGAGAAATATTCGTTCTTAAAACCAATTATTGTTTCCTTAAAAAAATCAATCAAGAAGTTCATGGATTTCAAGAAAAAGTTTCGAGAATTTCTAACATCAGAGAGATATAATCCATACTCTTTCTTAACATTTTTAAAAGATATTGATGTACATGTTATTCAGGAAGATTTTGATCCAGAAAAAATAAAAACAAAATTTTCCCTTATTACAACTATTTTCAACGAATCAGATAACATTTTAAATTTTCTTGCGGACATTGAGAATCAAACTTTGACCCCAAATGAAGTCATCCTTGTTGATGGGGGGTCTACAGACAATACAATCAAAGTAGTGGAAAAATTCATGAAGAAAACAACTTTGAATATTAAATTCTTCAGAGGATCTGTCTTAAATATAGCAGAAGGACGTAATAAAGGTTTAAGACATGCGAAGAATGAGATTATAGTATTCACAGACGCTGGTTGTAAGATTGATAAATGTTTCTGCCAGAATCTCGTAGGTACAGCAGAAAAATACCCTGACACAGATTTGGTGGGTGGAATATATTATTCCAAGAAAAAGAATCAATTCTCAAAATACTATGTCGCCGATTTTAAGAAGGGCGTGTATTGGAAAAACTTCTTACCTTCTTCCAGATCTCTATTGATAAAGAAGAGCATTTCTCAAAAAATCAATCACTACCCTGAATATCTTTCAAAGACTGGCGAAGATACTCTTTATGATGTTAATTATCGCAAAGTAAGTAAACGATGGATTTTCAATTTAAATGCTTTTGTCTTATGGAATTCGCCCGCTAACAAATTGAAATCACTCTTATTAACACGAAGATATTCAAAGGGGGATGGAGAGAGTGGTTTAGGTGATTTTTCATTTTATCAAAATCTCATAAAATCACTACATGGAAAACGTTTACTCCTTTCTTCTCAAAAACAAGCAAGACTCCAAGGTTACCTTGAGGGAAGAATGGAAAGAAGCATGATAGAAATTAAAAAACGTAAAATTAAGGGAGTTGTTTTAATGTTTGCGGGAGTACCACTGACCGATTCTGGTGGGGGGCAAAGATGCTCCCAATTAACAATGGAACTTATCAGAAATGGATATAAGGTCATATATATCAATTTGTATCCAAGTTACGAGCCTCCTCAGGTACAGTTTTTTGATATCGATATTACTTTGCTGGAGCTATATCAAATTGATGACTTTTCTTTAGAAGATTTCGTACAGAGATATAAAGGCATATTAAATAGGTCTTTCTGCTTAATGGAATTCCCACATATTAAATTCTTAGAGTTAATCAAGTCACTCAAAAAAGAAAATGTCAAAATCATATATGATTATATTGATAATTGGCAGTCTTCACTTGGGTCAATATGGTATTCTGCAGATATAGATCAAAAATTACTGCATGAAAGCGATTATGTTGTAGCCTCAGCAAAAACATTACAAGAGGAACTCTTTTCTAGGTATAAAGAAAAGTCTATTGCATTGGTCCCAAATGCAGTGAATACAAATTTGTTTAAACCCAATCTTGCATACCGGAAACCATTAGATCTGATGATATCTAAACCAATTGTAATGTATATCGGAGCAATGTGGGGAGAGTGGTTTGATTGGAACTTGGTTGAATTTTGTTTGAAAAAAAATAAGGATTACAATTTTGTCTTTATTGGTGGCATACCAGAAGATAAAGAACATTTCTACACGAGTATCTTTTCGAATATATTCTTTTTGGGACTTAAACAACAAAAAGATCTCCCTGCATACCTAGCTTACGCTTCTGTATGTATAATCCCATTCAAAAATGACCATATTACAAAATATGTCAACCCGCTAAAAGTCTACGAATACTTGGCAATGCATAAACCCGTCGTAACATCTGACATGGAAGAATTAAGGGGTCTCCCCTATGTCTTTTGTGCAAAAAATAAAACAGAATTTCTGGATAACATAGATATAGCTATGAAAAAGAAAATTGATATCAAACAAATCGACACATTTGTTAAAAATAACAACTGGGAGTCACGAGTAAAGAAAATTCTTAAAACAATTAAAAATTAAATCTATATGTTTAAAGATATATTCAAAATTAAAACAAAAGATGCAGAGGTTGATCCATATAGCCTATTCATGGATGAATTTTTTCCTTGGGTAAGAGAAATCTATGACACACAAGAAGAGATTGCCAGACTTTCAGATAAAGGCTTCTATGAGAAAGTCCAAACTGGAAAAGACTATTCTGGAAAAGAAATTTCATTCCCAACATATAGGTCTTCCGAAATTTATTTCTGGAATCCCGTAACTCGATGGTTATACGAAGATGCGAAAAAAAGAACAATTTCGAAAACCCTTGATATCGGGTGTGGTTATGGTACCCTCTCAATATTTACAAAGAGGTTGACTGGCTGTTCTTCCTTTATGGTAGATTTTATAGGAGCATACATGAGTCAAAAGTTAATCAAGAAACACTCCTTAAATTTCAAAGTCGCAAATATAGAATTAGAGCCTATTCCTTTTAAGAAAGAATCTTTTGATACCATTATCTTTACAGAAGTACTAGAGCATCTTAATTTCAATCCCATACCTACACTGAAAAAAATAGCAAAGGTTCTAAAAAAAGATGGGTTGATATATATCACTACTCCTGATGCCGAGGAATGGGGGAAAGTAACAACCTTTTACAAGAATCCCAAAGCTATGCCGCTCCCGAACAAAAGGAAGAAGATAATTGACGCACATATCTATCAGTATAATAAAAAAGAGCTATTTAGCTTACTCAAAGAAGCTGGGCTAGAAATTATAAAATTTGATTATTCTCCGGGATACAAATATTCAGGAAGACATTTCTGCTTAGTCTGCAAAAAGAAAATTTAAGAGATATTTCTTTGCAAAAATTATCCTTTTATATGACTTACCTCCATAGTTTCCTCATATTTCGTTATCTGCACTTTTTTATTAAAAAACTTCACTATATGATTTGATGATGATTCCGCTTTTCCTTTATAGATCTCAGAATGCTCAAGAACCTTTTCCATTGATTTTGCTAGCTCTTCTCGGTTTGATTGATTGTTATCCTTCGCGATAACGATTAAGTCATTTATATTTAGTTTTGTTAAATCTTCGTAAGAATTTTTTACTACTATTCCGTAATCAGAAAGTAATTCTCTTGCATTCCCTACATCCGTAGATATTGTTGGCAAACCCATATACATACTCTCTAAGAGAACATTTGGAGCCCCTTCTTGCAAGGAAGATAAAACAAAGCAATCAGTTTTTTTATATACATCAAAGAGTTTTTCCTGAGTCATAAAATCCATAATTTTTATTTTTTTTGTCAAACCTAGTTTTTCTATTAGACTAACAACTCTATTGTAATAATCGACATCTAAAACATTTCCAACAAGATATAAAATGGTATCCGGGTATTTTTTATTTACTTCTGCAAATGCACTTACAAGGAGGATCTGATTTTTTAATGGTGCAAATGACGCGACATTTAGGAAAACTCTTTCCCTGCGCTTTCTACTTTCATATTTTTTATTTTTTAAATTTACCCATCTTTTCAAATCAAAACCATTCGGAATAATATTGATTTTTTTCGAAGGTACATTAAATTTTTTACAAAAATATCTCTTTACAGAGCAAGAAACTGCTATGAATTTTGTAACTTTTTTGTATGCTTCTTTTCGGATATCAAGATTTTCACCTTCTATCCAAGTATAACTATTATGAATTGTATAAAAAATCTGTATTTCTTTGTGATGAATCTTCTTGAAGTTCCATATACTGTAATGGGAATTTATTTTTTTGATTCCGATCTGTTGTACTAAAGAGGAAAATCTCTTAAAATCATCCTCCAGAATATATACATAAAAACCTTCCTGACGAAGTTTCCAGCCCATATCCCCATATTCCTCTCCGGTAATAAAAATATATGGTTTTACTTTTTTAAAACCTTTGCAAATATTATATACAACTTGTTCCAAACCTCCTTTGTCCAAACTATCCACTAGAATACCGACAGGTTCTTTGTGACGAATATATTTCAACCCTCTTTTCACCTTGAGTTGTATTTCTGATTTTACGAATTGAGGTAGAAATTCCTTTTTCAGTTGAATATATAATTTCAGATAATGGAATTTGACCATATGAAGTAATCGTCCTGTTCTTTCACTAAAAAGATATAGTAATTCTTCATAACGACGTTCAAATAATTGACTTTGTTCTATTTCTTTTTTAATATCCATTTATAATTCTTTCAATAAAGGCTAAAAATGTATGCTCAAATTCTTAAATTTCCTCAAACCTAGAAGCAAGAAGGTTGCTGTTTTCATAGTAAATTATAACATGCCCGAAAAGGCAGATAAACTTTATGAATATATTGTTAAGAATGTACATTATCCAATAGATATATATTCTGTTGATAATGGTTCAGATTTGGTTCCACCTTCAAAATATGCCAATGTTATTATGGAGAAAAACCTGCAAACAATGGGAGGATGGCTACGTGCCTTTGAAGAGACAGATAAAAAACCATATAAATACTTTGGCTATATGTTTCTCTTTACTAGCATGGAATTTACGAAAAAAAGCAAAGACCCTATCTCCTACATGATACAAAAATTAAAAGAAGATAAAAATGCTGTTGTGGTAATACCTTCCATTTCAAAAGACTCTAATATATACTGGGAGCATTTAAAAAATAGAGGTACAAATAATTTCAGACAAACATGGTTCATAGATAACATCGCACCACTATGGAGGGCAGAATGGTTGGACAAGAATGGAAGAGTGAATCGTGACCTAAAATATGCATATGGGGTAGACGTGGAAATGTGTTGGAAAGCAAGAAAAGCAAATAAATCTATATGGATTGATGAAAGAATAGAAGTTTCAAAGACGACTGATATTGGCTACAAAATGGATCGGATGAATATGTCTGCAGAAGACAGAAGAAGACTTGGTTGGGAAAACACAGTGGAAGTATTTAGTAAAAAGTATGGCCCAGACTGGTATGATATTCTGTACAATCAGGAAATAGACGAATCCCTAAGATAGTAAATCACCTAAGAAATAACTTCCCTAATCTCCTCCGCCTTCTTCTTCCATGTATTCTCTAAAGCCTCTTCTTTTAGTAATTCTAAATACTTACCATCCTCCCTCTTCCTTAATCCCTCTTCTACCTTCTTAACAAAATCTCTTACTTTATTCTCTGCTATCAATACACTCTTGTATTTCTTACACTCAGGCATAGGTGTAGTAACAATAGGTTTACCCAAAGCCATATACTCAAATAATTTTACAGGTGAAGTAGATAATGTAACCTCATTAATTTGAAATGGAATCATACATACATCAAACCATTGAGCATACAAAGGAAGCCTATGATAATCCACAGGAGGGATAACAAACACATTCTTTAACCCATCTAACCCTGAACCCTTAAAACTACCATCATAATCCCAACCAATCAATACAAAACTCCAATCCTCTCTCTCCCTTGCAACACCCTTAAGTAGCTCATAATCAAACCAACTAGCCAAAGCGCCATAATATCCAACAATTGGTTTGTTCTTACTTACAACCCCTTCCATCTCCTTGGGAATCATATTCTCAATATCCATGAAATGTTCATATACTACCCCATTAGTAACCAATTTAAAATTCTTTCTTCTGTGTTTAGCAACATCCTTGTATAACTTATCTGCCGTAGCGATAACAAAACAATGCTCCTCATCCTTTAACAACCTTTCATGCCTATCTAGTACAAACTGTGGGATCTTCCTTCCCGATATCTTCTCACTAATCTCATCAATATATTCATACAAAATCATATCTCCATTATCCAAAGCTCTCTCTATCCTCGCCTCATCATCCTCATACATATTTGTAGAATACAAATGTATGAATTTCTTCTTACCCTTTAATTTCTCATATACATCATCAAACCTATTTGTAAGATACATGTTCTCACCAATCTTCTTGTACCCATCTAAGAAATCATAGTAGTTTCTAGTATGGTAAAAATACAAGAAGCCCTGTTTAGCTAACTGAATCGCTACATGCTGTGGTCTCTGATACAACGGAACATCCCAATCTATGAAAGAAAGAGAAAGGATAATTGGCTTATCACTGTTAGAACCTAAGATCTCATTTAGTTGATTATCCAACCTCTTTTGTCTCAGTTTTAATACAGGGGAAATAGTAGATACCTTGTAAGAAAAATATTTAGCTGTTTTTTTCAACCCTTTATTTTTTACATTCTTCGCAACTCTCCAAAGATATATCAGACGAGTCTTAACTGCTATTTTGTGTAATAGTTTTTTCATCATATTATTTTATTATTTTAATAATTTCCTCCACCCTATTCTCCCAACTATTCTCTTTCCCTGTCTTCTTTCTCTTCTCTTTTAATTCCTTCTTCTCCTTCAAAGCCTCATTAATATATCCATTAAACTCCTCTGCATTATTATACAAATAACAAATATCAGAATACTGTTTTAATTCTGGTAACTGTGGAGCTATAACCGGCTTCCCCGAACAAATATATTCATAGAACTTAACAGGATTAGTATTCAATATTAAATCATTCAAAACAAAAGGAATCATACAAACATCAAAATATGCCAAATACCCAGGCAACTCCCTATGACTAACCTCATCCAAGAAATACACATTATGATACTTATACAAAGGTTTTAAAGTATCAGTATTAACAGCCCCTATAAGCACAAAATACTTATCCCTATTCCCCTTCACCACCTCCTCCAAAGTCTTGGCATCAATCCAATCAGTCAAAGCACCATAGTAACCTAAAATTGGTTTACCCTCTAAACTATCCAATTCCCCATTCTTCTTTAACTTAGAAAACATATCATAATCACAACCATTCCTAACAAGATACGAATTCTTGTTTAATTTCTTTGCATGGTCAAAAAGATTCTGTGCAGTAGTTATTACCACATCACTTTCTTTTATCAACTCACCCTCTCCTTTTACAAGCTCCTCCCTTGCATCACTAAATCCAGCATACAAATCCATTAGATCGTAAGCTCTTTTTACATTCTCTACTCTAAAAGCTACATTCTTCCATACCGGATGTAAAACAAAAAGAAGAGATCCACTCTTCTTTGTATAATCACCTAAAAGTCTTTCAAATGATTCAACAAATGAATCCTCATTCTCAGTATTTAAATGGAAATCTCTCAAAACATTCCCCGAAACCTTAGTTTGAAGATGTACCTCATATATACCATCTGCTACTTTACAAAAATATTCTGTACCAGATGTAATTGGAGAGATGTAAAAAACATTGTATCTCTTAGCCAATCTCGAAAAGATCTGCTGAGGTCTCTGCATCCTGTAAGTCCAGGGCATATTAGGAAGCACAAAGATATTCTTCTTAGTATTATCAATCTCAACAGTATCTCCAAACGCAGGAGTATTCATCTCCATCCTTTTTCTTAAGAAATCTTTAATACGTAATTTCTCTAGGAGATTTATTAACTCTTTTTTAAGAATAACCTTGTTGTGCCTAACCCTGAGTTTTAATCTATCCATTGATATATGCTTGAATTACATCATCAACAGTATTTTGGGGCTGTATAATACCATCTTTTAAGAACACCGCTCTATCACAGAAATCTTTTACTGATTGAGGTGAGTGTGTGACTAATACAACTGTCTTACCATCTGCTTTGTATTTCCTAAATACATTAAAACATTTTTCTTGGAAAGCTACATCTCCCACAGCCAATACCTCGTCCAAAAGATATACATCCGCATCAGCCATTATGGCTATCGAGAATGCTAATCTCACCTGCATACCAGAGGAGAAGTTCTTTAGGGGGACTTCCATAAACTTTTCTAATTCAGCGAAATCCACAATCTCTTGGTACTTCTGTTTAAGATCCTTTTTCTTCATACCCAATATGACACCATTAAGATATACATTCTCCCTTGCACTTAATTCAGGATTAAACCCTACACCTAGTTCTAAGAAAGGTACCAACTTTCCATTTACACGTACTGTTCCATCTGTTGGCTCATATATACCTGCCATTATCTTAAGTAATGTCGATTTACCTGATCCATTCCTACCCATGATACCTACAAATTCCCCTGGATACACATCTAGATCAATATCTTTCAATACTGAATATTGTTCTCCTGCTGGTTTGAAAAGTCTTAGCGGATTATGCAAGAATTCTACCAAGGTATTATGTTTCTCACTTGGTAAGAAAAAGGATTTTCTAACATTCTTTATATGTATTATTGGTTTTCTTTCATCCATTAGAAGTATTCGGCTATTTTAGAAACTTTTTTCTTAAAGAAGATATTACCTAGTAACAAAACTGCGCAACATATTAAAAAGACAACTGCTAATTGCATAAAGTCCTCTGTTCTCACTGCATCTCCGTTTATCAGACCTTTTCTTGCGTAGGTTACTATCAATGTGAGGGGGTTAAACTTAACGATATTCTGTAAATTCTCGGGTAACATTTCTAATGTGTAGTACACTGGGGTTGCCCAGAATACTAACTGTATAAGCACTTCAACAAGATTATGGATATCTCTTAGCTTTATGAAAATTATGCTGGAGAACAAGCTTAATCCTAGTGTCAGAATAAATATACTAAGTATTGCGAGAAGGAAAAGAAGCACTCCTATTCCCGTTGTATTGATTGGTGTAAATATGCAGAAGATTCCAAAAACTATCATATTGAAGAAGAAATCAAACATTGCTATCGTCACACCACTAAATACAACAACCTCCCTTGGGAATTTTATCTTTAATATAATTCCTGCTTTTGACATAAGGGAATCCATTCCCATCATTACTGCTTCACTAAAGAGGTTCATCATGATGATTCCAAGAAGTAAGCCCATCTTGTAGTCTGGAGTTTGTTTGAAGATACTAGACCAGATGGTATATATGACAGCAAACATTGCGAGAGGTTTTAGTACAATCCAGATAATGCCAAGATACGAATTCTTGTATCTGAGTTTGAAATCTGTTGTTATGAACTGCCAAAGTAGTTCTAGGTAGTTAATCATGTTTGTAAGATTATATTTGTATTTGAATTTTACCGCAACTATGCCAATTAAGAACCTTTTATGCTACTATATATTTAGTAAATTATCATCTTTCTAAAGATGTCTCTTTCAAAACGCTTAATTGGGCTATTATCTCTTCCATTAATAACCTTACTCTTAGGTTTCTTAATGGTAAAACCTGTAAGTGCAGCTAAATTTGTAATGACAGATTATACTCTTGCACAAGACGAAACCATATCCGAAGATCTCTATGTAACTAATACAAACACAGAAATAAATGGGTTTGTGCAAGGAGACCTATTCGTAAGTGCATCTACTGTAAAAGTCACAGGGACTGTAACAGGCGATGTCTTACTCTTTGGAGCAGATGTAACATTCTCTGGAAACACATTCGGAAATATATATGCTTTTGGTAACGATGTATCTATACAAGGTGTAGTCAAAGGAAATGTCTTCACATCAGGAACGGTGGTTAATATAAATGGTGATATTGAGAAAGATCTATATCTTTTAGCAATGAACGCTACCCTAGATGGTACAGTCAGCGATGATGCCAGAATAGCTATTGCAGAGGGGGAGGTAAAATCCGTAATAAAAGGTGATTTGTTGATATCTGGTGATAGATATTCTCTACAAGAAGAGAATGTAACTGGAGAGATATATACAGAATCCATTATAAAAAATATCGCAAAAGAGCAAGGAGTTGATTTAGATGCCAAAGTAGAACAAACGGAAACTTCTGTTTTCGAGAATAAATTATTTAATGCCCTCTTTGCTTTCTGTAGTATGAGCTTAGTTGGCTATGTGTTAATAGCAATTGCACCTGTTAAAACAGGAAAGTTAATGACCAAGATAATTGGAAGCAAGAAAGATCTTTTACTTAGTTTCGCAATTGGACTCGGAATAACAATACTTGCCCCTATTGGGATCATTTTGCTTACAGTATCTGTCGTAGGTGCACCATTGGCAGTATTTTTGATTGGGATATTACTATTTTTGACAATATTTGGAAAACTCTGGGTTGAAACTGCATTTGGGCAAGAGATACTAACACTATTCAAGGTAAAGGAGTACAGACCTTTCAAGTCCTTAGCAATTGGGAGATTCCTCACTGTATGTATCGGACTCATACCAATATTTGGATGGATATATTCATCTGTAATATCAATAATTGCAACAGGAGCATTTGCAAGAATGAAATTTGAATACTTCAAAGGCGGAAAGAAAAAGAAGTAGATAACAGGGCAGACCTAGGTCTGCCCCACTTCACCGAATTTTAATCTCTTTGCCCTATCCTCTTAATATGAGGAAGGACAAGAACAAAAACATTTATAGACGAAATTCGTTTTATCATATCTATAATCGTGGAAATCACAAGGAGAAAACATTTTTCAAAGAGGATGATTACAAGCGATTTTGTTCGTTGATGTATAAGTACGTAAGAAAGAATCGGCTGCATTTAGTTAGCTACTGCTACATGCCCAACCATTTCCATCTAGTTGTAAAATGCAGAACAGACTTGAATTCAGTATCAAAGTTCATGGCTGGCTTTATGACTGCCTACGTTACCTACTTTAATCGAAGGTACAATAAGGTAGGACACCTATTTCAAGGTCCATTCCAAGTTCGTAGGATTAAAGGACTACTAGATCTCCACACAGTTATCACGTATCTTAAACGTAATCCAATAGAAGCAAGACTAATAAAGGAAGATGAAAAATACAAATGGTTTTTTGTGAGAAAAAGGTATGAGGATATGGGGCAGACCTAGGTCTGCCCCGTAAGGTTACTTTGCTAACATCTCATCAATAACAGCCTTAAAGGAATCATATGGGTATGCTCCTTCGATTAGTTTTCCTGTAACACTACCATCATCGCCTAACACACCAACAACAAACCCTGGTGTTCCTGATACTCCTGCATCCTGCCCTGCTGCGAAATCAGCATCTACTCTAGATTTGAACTCCTGAGTAGAAAGACATGTATTGTACTCAGATTCATTAACTCCTAAATTCTTAGCTACTGTGTTAACTGCAGCAATATCAGCAGCTAAATATGCTTGAGCATGGAATTCGGCCAATTTCTCTGCACCCAACTGATCATACACACACTCTCCCGCATATGCAGACTGGTATGTAAGATCACCATGGAAATCCAATGGGAAGTTTCTAAATACAAAGATAACATCTCCAGAATCTACATAATTAGTTTTAATCTCTGGCAAAGTATCTTCCTCAAACTTCTGACAGTAAGGACACTGATAGTCACTGTACATAACAATAGCTACCTTTGCGGTATCCTTGTTTCCTAACACTGCACCTGTACCAATATTGGTTGTAGCTGCAGCAAATGTATCCGTCCCTTCCGTAGCAGTAGTATCACTGTTTCCAGTATTGGTATCTGCAGTACTCTTATTCTTGTTTGCAAAAAATATCCCTAGTGCAATGATTACACCCGCTATTACAATAGCCAAAGGAATTGCAAATGTATCAAGATTAATGACTACCTCTTTCGTTTCGACTTTTTTAGAACTCTTCATGAATTAAAGGTATAAATTTAGGTAATTTAAGATTATACCATCTAATAGACAGAGTAGAAAAAAATGTCTATAATTTTCATATATGGAAAGTACAAAAACCAAAATGAAACTATCAGATATAATACTTTTCATTGTTTTCCTTCTGTTATTAGCCCTTCCTATATATCTTTGCTATGACATTCTTGTAGCACAGAAACAAAATAATTCCCAAACACAAGAAGGCATAGATCAAACATTGGAAGAAACAACTACTACGGAAGAGGAAGAAGATGTTGTTCCAGAGGGTCCACACTACGAGGAGACAAATTTCGCGATTGAGGGCCAGACAGCATATATAGTGGCACCTACAAATATTGATGAAAATAATCCTCCTTCTATAATATTGTATAGCCACGGTTCTAATACAAGAGTCATCTCAGATATGTTGGATCCCTTCATGATGGATCTTCAAGAATATGGTATCTATTTTACACAGCACAATTTCATATTTGCAGCTTCAAATGAGCATGATGAGAACTGGGGAAATGCAGCATCCATAGCTGACATGGTTAATCTTCAGGAGTGGATTGAAGAGAAATACGAAACTTCTGGAAAGATATATATGATTGGATTTAGCATGGGAGGGTTACCTACTATGCATTTTGTACAAAAATATCCAGAGAATATTGAAAAGGTAGCATTGCTAGCACCAACTACTAGAACATACGAATGGAATCAGACTGAGGTGAACAAGATTATGAATATAGATATAAAGATATGGCATGGTACAGATGATGTTAATATTGGTCTCTTTAGTTCAAGAACCTTTGTAACTTCACTTAGTAAACTTGGTAAAGAGATTGAATTGGTCGAATTGGAAGGGAAAACTCATTTTGATGTAGATAAGGAATACATGACAGATATCCTTACATTCTTCCAAGCAGAATAACTATTCCACTATTGAGAACTTTTTCGCAATTGATTCTCCGTCTTCTTTTGATAGTCTGCGTGTAGCATCCCCCTGTAATTCTCCGATTCTCTCCAAGGCTTTTTCCCAATCTTCAGAGTCAGAATTATGAGGTACCAAATGTACATGTGCATGTGGGATCATTCTTCCAAAAGTAAGAGTATCAACATAGGCAAACCCCAAATTATCTCTATAATGGTTTGATATTTTCTTGACAATTCTTGCGTATCCTTCGATATCATCAACATCCCATACAAACCTGTAATGTTTTTTAGGTATTACCAATGTGTGCCCTTCTGTGAAGTTTGACAGATCTAAGAATGCCAGATAGTTATCATCTTCATACACTTTAAAACAAGGAATTTCTCCTCTTACAATTTTACAAAAGATACAGTCGTCCATATTACTCTTCTATTACAATAGCAACAGATGGACATGCCATAGCTGCTTGTTTTACCTTTTCTACTAATTCTGCATCTGTGATATCAACACCTTGATATTCTGCTTTAACATCTACAGTACCATCATCCTTCATTTCAAATACCTCTGGACAAATAGCTACACATGAGCCACAACCTGCACATTTTGTATGATCTATAGATACTTTCATTTGTATATTAGTGAAATATTAACAGATATATTGTTACAGATAGTTGAGATTTATTCAAATATATTTCACAAATACCATATTTCAGTAGTACACTATATAGTACTAACTTTATACACTCCTATATGTCTCCAACATCTAAGGCTCCACTTTCAATACTAGCTTGTAATTCAGGTCTAAATTTCGCAAAAAAGATAGTTAAATCCCTTAGAAAGAAATATGGTGATGAAGTACACCTAATAGATTCAGAAGAGATGCATTTTGCTAGCACAGAATTGAAAACTGTAATTAACGAAAGTATCAGAGGTAAAGACGTATTCATAATACAAGACTGTGAAAATCACACAGATGGGAAATGCACAGATCAAAATTTGAGAGCACTGTATACCATGGTTGACGCATGCAGAAGATGCGATGCAGAAAGAATAACTACTGTATTACCTTCATACCCATATGCTAGACAAGACAAACAATCTGGAAGAGAAGGTATTACGGCTGCGAGAATTGCATATGAGTTAGAGGGAGATGGATCGGTGGATCACCTAATAACAATAGATTTGCACAATTCAGCAATACAAGGATTCTTTAGAAGAGCAAAGATTGATAATCTAATGGGAGGATATGTTTTAGTTCCTGTTCTAAAAAGAATGGTTAAGGACAAAGAAAATACTGTCATTATGCCAACTGATCTAGGAGGTGCAAAGAGGGCTAATCATTATGCCCAAGCATTAAGAACAGATATAGCGTTTACATACAAGGTCAGAAACTACTGCAAAGCAAATACAGTAGACAAGATATCGATATTGGGAAATGTAAAAGGAAAGGATGTATATATTGTTGATGACATGATCTGTACTGGAGGGACTTTGGTAAAAGCTTTAGAAGAGACAAAGAATATGGGCGCGAAAAAAGTTATCGCGGTATGTACTCATGCACTTTTCAATGGGCCTGCATGGGAGAGGTTCCAAGAAGCCTATGAGAAGGGTTTTCTTGATCTCGTAATTGGAACAGACAGTACATATCATTCAAAGGAATTCTTAGCTAAATCCCCGTGGTTTAACGAAGTGTCTATTGCAAGCTATTTTGCAGATACGATAAGTAGGATTAATCAAAGAAAATCTATTACAGATCTCTTGGATTAATATGTAAGCTTAGGATTGTAAAACTGATCCACCATATATTTATCACCCTCTATGGTAGAAGAGAATCTCTTCACATATTTTTCGCCATCTTCAAATACTATCTCAAGATCGAAATAGAAAGAGGTATTAAGATCCTCTCCAGTAATACCTGCATATTCTAGAATTCTTCCACTATCAAAAAGGTTGTCCCTGTTCATAATCTCAGTATAGTTATATTCTCCCAGATTTTTCAGAACTATCAACCACTGAGGTGCTCCACTACTCTTGTACACTTCATCATAGTACTGAGCACTATCTACAACATTGTATTCCAATGTATTTCCATAATCTTCTATGTCAGAAGCCTTGACCGGATCTTTTGTTCCAAAGAGAATGTCATATTGTGAAAGATTGTTTGCTACATGTCCTGGATATATTATGGCAACGTCGTAATTGTTTGCTGTTTCTACATGGATATTTTTAATTTTTGCACTCTTAATCTCTCCCGTGGTATAGAAACCAAGAACAGGCCATATTCTTAAATGTACAAGATCTCTTGTATCGTGAACTTCTTCTGTTGAGAAGTCAAAGAGATATACGTCACTTTGTGAGATAGTTACCCTACTTTCTACAGTAGGATCATTGGCTTTAGGAACAGCGGTGGTAGCATTTGTAGAAGATTTCTTAATTACAAGAAAATATATTAAGAGAAAGATAACTACGAGGATTAGGAATATTATTCCTATGAGGAAAAACAATTTTTGTTTTTTCTGTTCCATATTTAGGTATATGAAATTATATGGTCGGGGCGACACGACTTGAACGTGCGACCTCTTGCACCCCATGCAAGCGCTCTAGCCATCTGAACTACGCCCCGTTGTTGAGGATATTTTACTACAAACCCAATTCTGATGCATTAGCCTTAATAGCATCCAAAGCTATCTTTATGAACTCATCAAGAGATATACCTACCTTCTCAATATCCTGTATCAAATCTCTTCTAACAGCCTTTGCAAAATCTTTTTTCTTCAACTTCTTAGTAACACTCTCTACCCCTACACTAGCAATCTTTTTATCTGGTTGTACCAAAGCACACGCTACTAAAAACCCTGAGAGATTCTCCGATGCAGACAATGCATAATCAAGATTATTTTCTCTCTTCTCAGCAATGTCTGGATGTTCTTCATAGTGAGCACGAATAGCATGATACACATCATCATCTATATCTGTACCAACTTTCAATCCTTCCTTCCCAAGGATTTCATCGAATTTAATAACATGCCATTGTGGATCCTTATTAACATAATCAAAATCTAGATCATGAAGCAAACCGGATAGCCCCCATTTCTCAGAATCTTCATTAAGTCTTTTTGCTACAGCCTGCATTATTAAATCACTTTCTCGCATATGCATCTTAAGCCACGGAGTAGTCACATATTTCTCTAAAAGTTCATTACATTTTTCTCTAGTTATCATTTTCTGCAATCTCTATTAATTTAGCTCTAAGTTTCGTTTCTGTTGTAAAAAATACACCCTTCATTCCAAATTTATTCCCTTGCCTAACATTATTCCTATTATCATCTATATATACAATATCCTGTGGATCAGTTTTTAATATTTTAAACAGATTTTCAAACGATTCATCAGAAGGTTTACTTAATCCTGTATCCTCTACAAGAATTACATTTTTAAAATATTTTAGGAAATCAAATTTTGAATCTAAGAAATATATAGCTTCTTTCGAAGTATTTGAGAAAAGATTCATATCAACCTCTAAGTCATATAGTTCATTAATCAAAGCTAACATATCCAAGTCCACCTGGTGAGTATGTTTATTTAGTATTACACCATTGAAATCAAATACTAGCGCACGAATCATATTCTAGAGGTGTTTATAGTAAGTTAAAAAATTGTTAAAAACCCATATAGTCATTGATACAATAAGGCTTCACATCGAAGCGAAGCGTCATAATTCAATTTCTAAAATTACCTGATTTGGGCCTGTGCTTGCACTTAATTTATATTCTGCTTTTGCTGAGAATCCACCTATGGTATATATAGTTGATTCCCCAGGTTTCTCTGTCTGCATAGCTAAGCTACCAGGTAATGAAATACCATCAACTGCAAGATATACCTTATCTGTCTTTAAACTTGTGAATGTAACAACTAAATGATTTTCAGAATCGTACGCAGCAGTTACACTTGGGATTGGATTCGTGTCTGTACTACTTACGTTCCAGACAAACTTCAAAACTCCTCCACTAATACCATATGTATATGAACTAATTGCCGCACCTTTTGAAGCATCAACACCTGTAACTGATTGTGCCTGAGTACTAAAATCGGTACTTCCAGAGTCCACAGTACTTGTAGATTCTCCTGGATATTGGACATATATCGTAATCTCCCAATTGTCACCTACTTTCTCTGACATCAACTTGAATACTGTCTCTTTTGTAACACCTATGTCATACAATTCCTCTGTCTGATCCGAAGATACATTGTGATACAGTCTTGAGATTCCTTCTTTGTTTATACTGACTTCTTTTTGATATCCAATTCCGCTGTCATCTTTTTCAATCTGATTGAAATCCAACCTTATGACACCAAGGCTACTTTTGTATTCAGCTATGACATTAGGTTCATCAGTACTTGTTGACGAAAGTGTAAATACAAATTCGTGATAGTCGGTATGGGAAGTATTGCTAACCTCCTCTATCGTATATTTTGATGAAGAAGCCGCTCCAATTGTCTGAGATTCCGTTGAGAATCCTGTGATTGTTTGTGTCTCTTCATTTTCTTCTGTAGAGGTATCCGCATCCTCCTCCTTTTCTGTCGTTGTATCAGTATCGAATTCTTCAGAGGTTTGTGTATCATCACTGTTCGTATCATCCGTAGTTGCTGGTTTTTGCTTGAAGAATATTAAGTAGATACTGACACCTACTATGAGAGGTAATATTAGGAACCATACGATTTTCTTCATCATATTTCATTCCATAAAATATTATTTATTAATATTACCACAATATGTTAGTATATTGGATATATATCTACACTAAACTGCCATGGCCAAAGAGATAAATATTACAGACACGGGAAAGTCCGAGATTAAAGATACAAACCCTGTTGTGGAAATAAAAATTCCGGAAATCAAAAACGAGTTAGAAGAAGAGATCAAAGAAGAAAAGGTTGAATTGAATCTTCCCAAAAAGAAATTAGTTTTCAAGAATTTCATATTCCCAATTGTTGCATTAGTTACTCTTCTAGGAATAGCAGCCTTTTACTATTTCGGTATTTACAAAGTAAAACCACAACCGTTGGAGAAGATATTTTCTTTTAACCAAGATTACATTACTGCGGATGCCCCCGCTGGCAGATTTCTGTATTCATTAAACCTACTTTCTAAACCAACAGAGCCAAGAACAGAAGAAAGTCCAATAAATGGCTTACTATTCACCAAATCAGAAATGGATACGATGATGACAAGAAGAGCAGTCGCTGTAATGACGAACAACCATTCTGATGCAAGACCATTATCTAGCCCCAATAGCGCAGATCTAGTAATAGAGGCTAATGCAGAAGCTGGTATTACGCGATTAATGGCAATCTATTGGAGTCAAGCTCCCGAAAAAGTAGGCCCTGTTCGAAGCATTCGAAATTATTACCTGGAATGGGCATTAGAATATGATTCATTAATCATTCATGATGGATGTGCATCATCTGATGATCCAAGAACAAATGCGTGCAGCAACCTATATAGCTACGGTGCAAAAGATCTCTCCACTATTGGTGCATGGAGATGGAACGATGGAAGAAGAGTCGCGCCTCACAATGAGTACAGCTCCATAACTTATGCTTGGGAGTATGCTAAGAAAGTAGATTGGGATGGCTTCCCTACCAGTTTTGAAAAGTGGAAATTTAAAGCAGATGCAGATATCTCAAGTCGTGGAGAGAAGACAAAAGTAGAACTTACATTCCATACGAGATTAATTAATAGTGGTCTTTACAATGTTATATGGACATATGACCCAGATACTAACTCATATTTAAGGATGGTTGGTGGGCAAGCAGATATAGACCAAGAGACAAAAACACAAGTTAATACTAAGAACATAGTTGTGCAGGAAGTTTCAATGGTTCAATCCGGAGATGACAAAGGGCACCTAATTATTACTACTATCGGGCAGGGTGATGCAACATTCCTCGTAGATGGGAAGATAACTACTGGTACATGGAAGAAGACCTCCCGTACGGATAGAACTACATACTATGATAGTGAAGGCAACGAGATGATTTTTAATAGAGGAAGAATATGGGTCGAAATGCTAGGTACATCTGATGGGAAATTTGATATAATTGAGCAATAATATTAAGCAGGTTGGGGAACTATGCTAAAGAATCTTTTTATATCAAAAGTTAGGATTAGAATCCTAGAGCAATATATGCTCGATATGAACGCAGCTTTCCATGTTAGAGGTTTAGTTAGAATTCTTGATGAAGAGATCAATGCAGTTCGAAGAGAACTCTTAAATCTTCAAGATGCTGGACTACTCTACTCTAAAAAAGATGGGAACAAATTGGTGTATAGATTAAACAAAAAATGCCCTATTCTCCAGGATCTTAGAAGTATGTTCTACAAAGAATCCAATATAGGGAAAGCAGTTCTCAAAGTTATTGAAGGCGTCGAGGGAATACAGGTTGTCGTTTTAACTGAAAGTTTCATTAAGAATAGATATGATAACACCACCGATGTTGATTTCCTCTTCATTGGTAATATGAAAGTTAGGGAACTCTCTACAGCTGTTAGCGAATTAGAGAAGGATCAAAAACGAGAGATTAGATTTAGTGCGATAACTAAAGAGGATTTCGATTTCGCTAGAAAAAAGAAAGAACCATTCTTGATGAACATCTTAGAAAAGGATAAGATGATCATATTCGGACAGATATCTGACCTACTTTAATACATGAAATTACCAAGATTAAAGCTGAGCTTGAATCTCAAGCCCTTGCTAAATTACATATTAATAATAATCACAACCGCGCTTTTCATCGCGACTGTTTTCATTGCACTCCCATTAACAGAGAAGTACGTTTCTAAAGTAAATTACAATCTTACACTCAAAAACGGAACATATTGGTCACAAGAATATGTAATATCTGCGGAAGATACATCTGTGCAATCACTTGATGAGATTAACAATATCTTTTTCAAAAGACTTAGAGGTTTTGGCGTAGAAGAAGTCTCATCCAGCATCATAGAAAACAAAATACATATAACCATAACCTCTTCGAAGGATAGATCTTTGGTTAGAGAACTTTTAGCTAATCGTTTCGCAGCGCAGATAGTTACGAGAAAGGCAGATGTTAACTTCGAGGACACCTCTGATCCGTATGCGTATATTTATGTCAAAAACTATGATGCAACTGAATGGGATAGAAGTGATTTTAGAAATGTATACATTACAAAATTAAAAACAAGTAGTGGAGAGAACTCATACTTTGCAATTTTTAAACTTTGGCCTAACAAGGTTGAGGCATTCAATACATTTTTGCAGAAATACAATACTCAATACATTGGTGTAAATCTAGATGGATTTGTTACACCATACTTGGTAGATACCACACAGCAGATATTTGCAATTCCAGTCTCTACAGAGGATGAACAACAGATCAAGGTAATGGATTTACTTTACAACTCAGGATTAATTAATACTGATTGCACAATAGAATCAGAAACCGAGAGAACCTTAGACACAACTGCAATTGACTATATCGGTATCACAATCGCAATAGTCGCAAGCATAATTATTCTTTACACATACCTCGTAGTTTCAAAAAGCATAGACAAACAAAGAGTTGGAAAAGCATTGATAGCAACAATCCTCTCTGCATCATTGTATATTGCCTTCTTAAAGATATTTAATGTACCTGTTGATTTGAATTACTTGGCGATAGAGATGGTATTGTTAGTTGTAACCACATACGTGCTTAGTGAAAACAAAGATTCACATTTCTACATTGAGCTTTTCTTACTAATCTTACTGACCTCAACCATCTTCCTTGCAAGTGGTGCATTAAGTCAATTAGCACAAAATGTATTACTCTTAACCTCACTTTCAAAATTATGCTTGATAATATCTGGTTGGTATTTAAATAAGATAAAGAAAATATAACTATGGAAATATTTACAAATCTTTGGAACAGTTGGACATCTTACGAGAAACTCCTTCTCAGTGCTCTTCTCTTAATAATACTACTTGTCATACCTGCACTCGTTTGGATATTTACAAAAAATAAAAGATTTTCGCTAATATCTCTCCTATCTATCCTGATATCGGGCATTTTGGTTTGCGTTACTTTCTTTGTTGCCGATTTAGCATTTAAATTAGAAATTACAGATATTTTTAAAGTTGTACCATTTGTAACAATCTTTGCACTTACACTTAATATTGGAACTGCTGTTGGATACTTCATGCGAAATCGTAAGCGAAAAGACTTCTCCATATTAGAGATCAAACAAGAGATGAAGAACGATACTATACGATTGTCTCTCTCTTTAACATTACTACTGGTTGCAGTCGCAGTACTCTCTCCCTCTCTAATAATTCCTCTTCTAATCGCACTTGGAGATTCTTTAGCAACTCTTTGGATTTCATATATATTGGTTTACAAATTAATCAAATAGAATGCGTTCCATCATTGTCATAGCAGGTCCTACTGCATCTGGGAAATCAAAGATTGCAATTGATTTAGCAAAGAGACTTGATGGTGTAATCATTAATGCGGACTCAAGACAGGTATACAAAGAACTTTTAATAGGTACAGCAAGACCAACAATTGCTGAAATGGATGATATCCAACACTACCTCTTTGGGCATGTTTCTGTTACAGAACAATACAATATACATAAATATCAGAAAGAAGTTATAAATCTGATTGATACACTCCCAGAGGAGAAACAGATAATCTTGGTCGGTGGTACTGGTCTATATATAGATTCTGTAATATTTGGATATGATCTAGATTCGGAAAATGATAACAAGAAGCAAAGAGAAGAGCTATCATCACTCACATTAGAAGATTTACAATCCAGGCTTTCTCTGGATATTCTTAATCAGTTGAATGAGAGTGATAGAAATAATCCGAGAAGATTAATTAGAATTATAGAGAAGGAAGGGGTAACAACTTTAAGAAATACCATTCCCATATATCCATGTAAATATTTTGTATTAGATGTATCTAAGGAAGATTTAGACAGAAATGTAAGAGATAGAGTTGAAAGGATGTTTGAGCAGGGTTTAGAAAAAGAGGCATATGATGCCTTTGCAAAAGGATATTACAAATATCCTGCCCTTCAATCTATTGGATATCAAGAATTTTTACCATATTTTGAGAAGACTTCAGGATATACTCTTGAGGATGTAGAAGAAGTAATTATTAAGAATACGATGAAGTATATTAAACGACAAAAGACATGGTTTAGAAGAAACCATAATGTGATATGGGTTAAAAATCTTGAAGATATATTAGCCAATAATCTCTAATCCTTCTGGTGTCATCTTGATTATCTTTAATGCATTCACAGAAAAATGAATATCTTGAATATCCAATCCTTTGGCTACCCTATAAAGATCTCTGGATATATTTGTATATTCCTGATCACAAAGATCCTTACTAATTCTTCCCAATACAAGATGAGGTATAAAGTTGCCCTGATCTTTTTTCCCTAGAAACTTTCTAATATCTAAATACATCTTCCTCATCTCCTCACCACCCTCTTTCACATCAAGATATACAAGCTCTTTGTACTTCCTAGAAATCCCTAATTTGCCAGTATTAAAAACTACCTTAAAAGGACTAAAACAATATTTGAGCATTCTGTATTTTAATATTGGTATCTCCAAGAAAGGGAATTTGATATCCAAAGGTACCATCATCATATGATAGCTATCCGGATTACTCCATCTTACAGAAATATCAAAATCGTCAAAAACTTTGCCCAATTCCGACGACACTTTGCGTATCTTTTTAATAGCTTCCTTGTCAGGGCAAAATCCCAAGAAAAACATATTTCTATTTAGCTATCTTATCTATTCCTCCCATAAATGGTCTTAAGACTTCTGGAACTGTAATAGAACCATCAGCTTGCTGATATGCCTCTACCAATGCAACCATCAATCTACTTGTTGCTAAACCAGAACCATTAAGAGTATGCATATACCTAGGCTTACTTCCATCGGCAGGCTTGTATCTCATATTACCCCTTCTTGCCTGATAATCGGTAACGTTAGAAACAGAACTTACTTCATAGTAAGTGTCCATTGTAGGCATATATACCTCAATATCATATGTCCTTGCAGCACCTGCAGAACAATCTCCAGCAGCTAACTTAACTACTCTGTAATGCAATCCTAATTTTTTGACTAAATCCTCTGCCTTAGCTACTAACTCATCAAACGCTTCTTTCGATTTATCATCTGCAGTAAACTGATACATCTCAACCTTATTAAATTGGTGCATTCTAATCAACCCTTTTTCACTTGCGCGATATGTACCCGCCTCTCTCCTGTAACATGGAGTATATGCAAAGAATTTCTTAGGAAGATCCTTCTCTTCCAACATAGAGTCTCTGTAGATATTTGTCAAAACTGTTTCTGCAGTAGGAACTAAACATAACCCATCCTGTACCCAATATACATCATCCTTAAACTTTGGTAATTGGCCTGCAGCATATGCAGATTGTTCAATCACAAGATTGGGAGGAATGATCATCTCATATCCTGAGTTGTTATGCTCTGATATGAAGAAGTTTATTAATGCCCATTCTAATCTCGCCCCTAAACCTTTATACATTGGAAAGTTTGCACCAGAAATCTTCGCGGCTGTTTCCAAATCGAAAATATCTAAATTCTTTCCAAGTTCTACATGATCCTTAATTTGAAAATCAAATGTAGGCTTTTCTCCTACCATCTTTATAACTTCATTCTTCTCTTTTCCTCCAGCAACCACATCTTCGTCAGAGATATTAGGTAGCACCTCCATCTTAGCCTTAAGTTCAGCCTCAACAGCCTTTAATTTCTCTTCAATACCCTTCACCTCCTCCGCCTTAACTTTTAAGTCCGCAACCAATTGTTTAAATTCATCTCCACCCTTTTCAACCTTTGCCATCTTTTCATTAAACGCATTCTGCTCACCCCTCTTAACATCAAATTCCGTCTGAAGTTCTTTTCTCTGATTGTAAAGATTTATTATGGTATCCAAATCCAACTTCTCTGGTTCCATTCGCTTAAGTAAAGCTTCTTGAACCTTCTCTTTTTCTTCAACTATTTTTTTAATATCTATCATCTATCTATTTCTTTAATTTAAATATACTAAACCAAAATTTTGAAAGTAATTAATTTCGTCCTCTTAGAGGACGGATGATGTTGATGAGTTATTGCAAAAATATCTTCTCATTTCTTGGTTTATTATATTCTCCCCATCTGGTATTATCAAGATTATGTTACAGTACAACAAGAAATTAAAACAATTAATTGAAAAATCTAAGAATATTTTAATCATCACTCACAGGAGTCCCGATATTGATGCTTTCTGTAGCATGCTTCTGATCAAATTTCTCATAGAGCCTCTAGATCCTAAAAAGAATGTAGTTATGAAAGCAAGGCAGATGCCCACAGCGAACCTACCAGGAATGAAAGCTATACATGTGGTAGAAGAATTGAGAGAGGATGAAGAAGATCTAATCATTGTCACCGATGCAGGAAAGATAGATCTATGTTTAGACTTCGCAAGAGATCAGATGAAGGATACTAACAAAGAAGTCATCTGTATCGATCATCACACGGAGGTTGAACCCAATTCAGACTCCTTTGTTATCAACGAAAAGCGTAGTTCTGCAACAGAACAAGTATTCGTAAGTTTTAAGGATATTCTTGGGAAAAAGTTTGTATTAACAAAAGATATTGCAGAATTGGTACAGTACGGCATCGTTGCAGATACCGGGCGATTCCTTTACGAGACGACAACTCCAGATACACTAAGGGTCTTCGCAGATGCGAAGCAAGTTTTTAATGTTGATATGGAAGCAATGTCTTACAATGCAGCGAAATTTCCAAAAGAAGCGACACCCGCTATTATTTCATATCTTAAAACTTTAACAATTGAAAAAGATATGGCATACATGTATATATCACTAGATGAGATTGAAAAAGAGAATTTAACAAAAACAGGAGTTAATGAAGCACAAGCATTTTTAAGGGATAAATATATCAGGTTTATACAAGGTGTACATTGGGGTTTTGTAATTAAGCCAGATTTTGACAATAAAGATACGTGGTTTGTGTCATTTAGAAGCACCAAAGGATACCAAGAAGTTGGAGATATTGCACAAGCTCTTGGAGGTGGAGGACATCCATATGCCTCCGCATCATCACTGAAAGCAGAAACCGCAGAAGAAGCATTGAAGAAAGTATTAGATGCAGTAGGACGCTTAGCGTCTAAGTAAACCCTTATCACAACAATCACTATTTGAGATTTTTGCGAGCTTTTGAAAACTATAATGTCTATCCACCAGCACTTACAAACCTCTTAACATTCATATTCCAAACCCAATAGCTGAGTCTTAATAATAGGATTGCTATTCCTGCTCCCAATATTAATACTGAAGGTGTTACTCTTCCCAAAAGGACCTCTGAAGGGATTGTGGAAACAAAAGCAATTGGTATTACAGTATAAAAAACAAACTGCAAAGATTCTATATATATACTAGTAGGATATCTGGTTAGCCCCAATATCTCTTTTGCTATACCCATGAATCCATTTCTAGGTATAGATAATGTAAAACTAGCGAAGAATAGATATATTGAGTACCAAATCAGCATTGCGATTATCAATGCACAAAGGAAAAAGCCCACATTTACGAGCGAAACAGTCGTCCAATTAGCTACAAAATAGTATCCAATTAAGATTACTCCTGATAAAGCCGATATTAAATTATACATTGAGAAATCACCAAAAGATGTAAGCCATGCAGAAGAAACTGGCTTCATAAGAGTAAAATCAAAATCGCCATCCACCACATGCCTTTCTAACATAGATAGATTAACACCGAAAAATGCCCATCCAGAGTAATTTAAGAGATTCCAAATGCCAAGCACAAGATATGCTTCAGATCTTGACCATCCTGCAAGGTATTCCTGGTTTCCAAAAACTACAGAAAGAAGAAGTATTTGTGTAAGTAATATGAAAATAGTACGCAAAAATCTAACAAATATTTCTCCTTTGTAAGCCTTGCTTTTCTTAAGACTTGCCTTCAGACACAATATCCATATTCTCCAATATCTAAATATATTTTGTTTAAATACCTTCTGCTGCATATCTTCTTATGGCTATTGAATAAAGAATTTTGTAGATAAAATACAAAGCAACTAACCATATCATCCCGATTGCAAATCCTGAATAAATATCATAGTTCGTCATTCTCCCTATTAATATTTCAATCGGAAACGATAGCGTATACCTAAAAGGCAACATTTTAAGAACAAACTGTGCAAGAAAAGGGAGTATGATAATTGGAATAAATTCACCTGAAAGAAGTGCTGCAATATTAAAATAAAAGATTCTCATCCCTTCCATGTTTTTATTGTAAAACGCTAACAAGGAAAAGATACTACCCAAGAAGAAATTTATTAAAAACCCCATGATAACTGCTATTAGTGCAAGAAATATTAAATATGGGTTAAAGTCCATTACCCATAAATCCAACTTTATCGCTAAAAACATTCCCCCTAAAAATGCAGGTGCAGATACCATTAACCTGAACAGGTTTGAACCTAAATTATTACCAATGTAACAGTTAATGTAGCTTACCGGTTTTAACAAAAGATTCGAGAACTTTCCATTAAGAATCTGCCTCACTCCCTCCTCTGGAGTAATATCAGCCATTAATCTACCAACTACAAGGATAAGAATGTAATAAGTAACTAGATACCCTTGATCTATACTTCCCGTTATATTTGAAGAGGCTATCCATACAAAACACAATCCTGCAATTTTAATAATATCCGAGATAATCCATGATATAAGTTGTCCCTTATGCATATACTCTTGCGAGAAATACATTCCAAGGTGTTTCTTGATTATTTCTTTCCAATTATTCTTCTTTTTTATTCTTTCTTTCATTTTCTAGTTCTTTTACTTTCCACATAAATATCTTACTTTTGTCTTTTGCATTCGGATAGTCTATCGTAAAGCTGTAAGCCATTTCTAAGATTGCTCTCGGTTTCTCTTTCGCCCACTTTATATACATTGTTGTTCGCTTTGTGTCTCCCAATTTGCCTGCTAGACGAAGCCCATATACTTGATATTCAGTAGAGATATATTTATGTTTGTCTCCAAACATTCTCTTGGGATTATCCTTTATTTCATCCATGTTGAAGAGTTCTGGTTGAGGTTGTTTTTTTTCTTCTGATTGAGGTTTTAGATTTTTTAATATATCTGATATGGATTCCATATCATTAATGATATCAGAAATATATATATTAAAGGATATTGACCTATAATATATTATTTGGTAAAATTGCTCCTGTTCTTTTAAAGAGAGATAAGTAACTGAAGACATTCAGAAAAAGAGAGAGCTCTGGCCACACCAGTAACCAGCAAAAAAGTGATTAGTATACTTCATACCTGGATTGGTTGTTAAAACCATCTTTCCTCTTCTTATCTCGCTAGAGCGAGTAGTCAAGTGGACATGACGCAAGCTTCAGAGGCTTGAAACCACAGGTTCGAATCCTGTCTCGCTCGCCTAGAATTGGTTAGGGTGCCCCCCTCACTCTCGCCAATTCAACTCGGCCCTCATCTTTTTTTACCTTTAGAGGTAATTTGTTAAAGATGAGGGTCGAGGAATTTCTATTGCCCTATAATCACACAAATACTATAATTTCTTATCATGTCCGAAGGAGAAATAACATACCTTGAAGAATCACTTCCTGATGAAGTCACCAATGCATTCGGAAAAGCTGATGATGAAATTGCAGATTTAAATATACTTCTTTCAAAAATCGATAGTTCTTCTGCTCCCAATATCAATGGTGGTGAAGTCGATTCTTTCAACGGTTACGATTTTGTGAATGAAATGGCTCCCCAGTTTCCAGAAATATCTATAAATATCGAAACTCTCGGAGACATGTCATATATAAATACAACTGCGGTAGAGAAAACTTTAAATCAAATTGTTTCTGAAATAAGAGATATTTCATGCCGTAAAGTCGGGAGTATTATTCAATTACTTCGTCCAATAGAAACCCTTGAGCTTAAACTTGAAAATTTGGGAATTGATAAAGACGAAGCAGAATTTATAAGTTTGAACCCCAAGATACTTGAAACTCAGGAAGATGACAAAAAAGCTGATACTAAAACTATACTCACATCACCAAACCTAATCCTTGCAGAGTATTTAAAACTTCGTTTAAAAGCTACCTTCGATCATATGGAAGAAATTTGGAGTGGAATTTTCAATAATGACAAATTGGCAATAGAAATTTTAAACAAATTTTCGACAGGTATTATTGATTACGAAGATTTCTCTAAACAAATCACCCATTTACCTTCCATCAGGATTTGTGAGAATGAAGAGAATGACCCCTTTGCTGTCATTGACCTATAATCATACAAATACTATAATTTCCTGTTCTAACAGTTTTTTTTGTTCATTAAAATAAAATATTAGGGTGTCGCTACACAACGCCGTGCGCGGCATCTGCCTGCACTCGCTAGGTGAGGTATGGGGCTCATTCCCCTATATGTGGGTTCAATTCCCATCGGGTGTAGTAAATATCAAACCATAAAGCCTGCCAATGGGAGACCGTTGTCTTCTTCAACAAGGATCAATGCATTGGAGCAATATGGTTGCAGTAAGAACAATGGTTTTCATACTTTGTGGATGATCCGCACTATAACCACCTGTATGGAAACAAAGACATTTGAATCGGAGCTGATCAACAAAATTCTGGGGAAATTTTGCCTCGACAGAGACGGTTCAGATGGGCCAACCCTCAGATAGCAATATATTCTCGAGGGTTGGCCTTTTTAATTACAATAATTATTTCTTCTCTTCCTTTTTAATATTCTCCTTAAATCTGGCCTTGTCCTTGTATATCTGTTTTGTAGTATTCTCTACCTCTACCCTCATCTGTGGGAAGAAAGTACCTTCTCTACCAGAAATATCTTCTAAGAACCAGAAAATTCTCTCACTCTGGCCATAACCACTTACAGGAGGCATACCATATTCTAACATCTCTACAAAATCAATATCCAACATCTGAGCTTCGGAATCACCACTATCCCTCATAGCCTGCTGCTCCAAGAACCTATCCAATTGATCTTGAGGATCATTGATTTCAGAATAACCGTTACCTAGTTCACTACCCGCGATAACTACCTGGAATCTCTCTGTTAAATCAGGATTATCTTGATGCGATTTTGCTAAAGGAGAAACAAACTTAGGCTGATTAACCAAGAAAGCAGGACCGGAGATAGTAGCTCTAATTGCTTTCCACAAAGTATCAATCATCCTATTTCTATTCACTTCTCCACCCATCTCAATATTGTTATCCTTAATCACACCCAACATCTTCTCTTCAGAATCATTAAAGATATCAATATCAAATCTCTCCTTAATGACAGAAGTATAGTCAATTTCTTTCCACTCATCCGCCAAATCAAAAGTATGTCCCCTTGTTGTAAATTGAGTTTTGCCATATACCTTGTTTGCAATTTCTAAGAATAGATCATGCACCAACTGCATATTATCTTTGTAGTTAGCATAACCCCAATACCATTCCAACTGATAGTATTCCTGTAAATGCTCGTCATCCATACCTTCATTTCTGAAGTTTGGTCCTAATGTAAATATCTTTTCATAACCTCCACCTATCAATCTCTTTTGATACAGTTCTGTAGAGATTCTAAGATAGAAATCTTGATCCAAAGCATTATGATGTGTAATGAATGGTGCAGCATCCGCACCACCAGTTACGGCTTCCAACACAGGCACCTCTACTTCCATAAAGCCATGATCTCTAAGAAAATCTCTCTGTACCTGCCAGAATTTCGCTTTCCTTTCAAAAAGCTTTAATGATTCATTATCTACCACTAAATCCAAATATCTTCTCCTAAATATCTGCTCTTTGTTTTCTAATTTTCGTGGAATTGGTCTCAAGGCTTTGGTTAAAAGTCTTACATTCTTAACCATAATGGTAATTTCCCCCGTCCTTGTTTTCCCTATCGTTCCATACAATTCAACGAAATCTGCAAGATCCAGAAGGTATAGCTTGTCCCAACCTAAGTATCCTTTTTGAAGATCCTCAACTAAATCAGCTTCTCTAATCATCAACTGAATACTTCCACTTTGATCAAGAATATTCCCAAAAACCAATTTCCCATGCTCTCTCCATGCTGTGATTCTACCAGCTAAACATACCTCATTGTTCTCAAATTCCCCGAATTTATTTAATACCTCTCCATTAGAATAATTTCTGTATGACTTTGCTGGATATGGATCTACACCCAACTTCTTAAGCTCTGCGAGTTTGTCTAATCTTACTTGTCTTTGTCCGAGCAGATCACTTCTTTGCGTATCTTCCATGCTTGAGCTTAAAAAAGTTAATTATTCTCGTAATTATATCATAGCTTCTTTGTATTACTAGGGAATTAAGATATAATCGGTAATAATAATTTCATCCTAATACCTATGGAAGACCTGTTACAAAAAGTCACATCTCTTTGCAAAAGAAGAGGCATAATATTTCAGAATTCTGAGATATATGGTGGCGTAGGAGGTTTCTATGATTACGGTCCTGTAGGTGTAGAGATGAAAAACAACCTTAAGAGGTATTGGTGGAAGAATATGGTAGACAAACGTGAGAATGTCGTTGGTATAGATGGTACTATCATTACTCATCCAAAAGTATGGGAGGCATCCGGTCATGTTAAAAATTTTGCCGATGAATCTATCGAATGTAAAAAATGCCATGCTAGATTTAGACCTGAGGATATTGATGGAAAATGTCCTAAGTGTGGTGGAACAGACTTTACTGAAGCTAGAAAATACAACATTCTTTTCAATACTGAAATTGGGGTCATAGAAGGTGAAAAGATGCCAGCATATCTTAGAGGTGAGGCATGCCAAACAATATATCTTGATTTTAAAAATGTAGTCGATTCAACAAGACAACAAATACCTTTTGGTATTGCACAGATTGGTAAAGCATTTAGAAATGAGATTACACCCAACAGATTTACTTTCAGAACTAGGGAATTTGAGCAGTGGGATCTTCAATATTTCGTTCATCCAACTGCTATGGAAGAAGCTTTTGAATATTGGAAGAATGAAAGAATGGAATTCTACAAGAAGCTTTACAGAAAGCATGAGAATTTAAGGTTCTATGAACATCCGCAAGAGAAGTTGATTTTCTACGCGAAGAAGGCGTTTGATATTGAATATTTAGCACCATGGGGATGGGCTGAAAATGAAGGTATTCACTGGAGATCTGACTATGATTTAACACAGCACAACAAATTTTCCGGGACAGATCTTTCATACACAGATCCACAAACAGGTGAAAAATATATTCCAAATATTGTTGAAACTTCAGGAGGTGTAGACAGGACATTCTTGTTCCTCCTACTCGATTCTTACGAAGAAGAGACTTTACCAAATGGGGAAGTCAGAACAGTATTGAAGGTCAATCCTGAAATTGCAGCATACAAGGCAGCAGTATTCCCACTAGTATCTAACAAACCTGAAATAGTCAACAAAGCTCGAGAGATATTTGAGAAGCTTACAGATACAAAGAAAGTGGTATGGGATGCTAGAGGAAATATTGGTAAAAGATACCGATATCAGGATGAAATTGGTACTCCATACTGTATAACTGTTGATTATCAAACATTGGAAGATAACACTGTAACTGTTAGAGACAGGGATACCATGGAACAAAAACGTGCAAGTATAGAGGAATTAGCAAATCTCTAAGACTTTGTACTTTACAATTTTCCCATTTACTTTAATACTTACCTCCTGGCCTTTCTTGCTTCTTACTAAGGCTTTACCTAATGGAGAATGATCCGATATTTTTCCATTGAGCGGATCTGCTTCCAATGGGTCAACAATTGTCAAAACTTTTTTCTTCCCACTAACCTCTACAGTAATTTCTGAGCCAATATCTATCTTATTGGGATTACATACTTTTTTAATGAAAACTTTAGCCTTAGCCAAAATATTTTTTAGTTCCAAGATTCTGGTTTCGATTACTTCTTTTTCCACAAGCATTACACTCAAATCATCAGTATCCTCACTTAGATCATGTTGCCTTGCAGCCTCAAGCCCACTTGATATCTCAGGTTTTTTTACCTTCTCAAGATTAGTTAATTCTTGCTCTAATTTCTCCTTCTTTTCTTTTGTTAACAGTATTTTTTCTTTCTCTTTCATAGCGATGTGTTCTTAATTTAGACTCGCTCTATAGTATATTATATATGACCAAAACCTCTACGCAAACCACCCCCTAAAAATCACCTAACTACCCCCTCTGCGACTCTCTCCATTTTTTAATTTTTTCATGATCACCTGTTAAGAGTATTTCTGGAACCTTCCATCCATTGAATTCGATGGGTCTGGTATATTGAGGATAGTCTAATGTAGCACCATCATTGAATGATTCATCTGCGAGAGATTCTTCATTACCTAAGACTCCTGGTAATAGCCTAGTAATCCCGTCTACTAGGACAAGAGATGCTAATTCTCCTCCGGATAATACGTAGTCACCTATTGAGAATTCATAATCAACCAAATTGTCATGTATTCTTTGGTCGAATCCTTCGTACCTTCCACAAAGTATAATCATATGCAGATCACTGTTTTCTGAGAATTCTTTAAAATCTTTCTGAACTATCTTATGCCCTTTTGGTGTAGTAATTGCTACTATGGTATTTTCTTTTTTCAACTCTTGGATTGCAGCATAGATTGGTTCTATCTTTAGAACCATTCCTGGTCCACCTCCACAGGGAGTATCATCTACGGTTTTATGATTATCCGTTGTCCATTTCCTTAAATCATGGATATTTATTTCTACAATTCCCTTTCCTTTTGCAGTTCCTACTATTCCTGTGTTTATATATTCTTCTACAATGTTTGGGAAGATTGTGATGATATCAAATTTAATCATTACAACTAAAATTCTTTAATTTAAATTTGAGGTGAAATATATGGTACCGCCACGGAGAATCGGACTCCGATTGTATGATTGAGAATCATATGTCCTAACCGTTAGACGATGGCGGCATAACTCATTATTACGGGTGTAATTCTATCATATTTTCCTCCTATTGACATCATATACTCATAGTAATATTATGGTCAGTTAACTAAATTCAGCGTATGTCAGATATGAGTGAAAACATATATCAGACAACACTGTCCGGGCTAAAAAAGCTTAAAGACGAACTTAAACACAGAGAAGAAAATCTACGTTCTAAGATCGCAAACACCCTCAATGAGATGCGAAATCAAGGAGACCTGCGCGAGAACGATGCTTACTCTATGGCGATTGAAGAGCAACAGATTAATGAAGAGAAGATTCTTGAATTAAAAGAGAAGATTAAATCGGCAAAAGTGGTAACGGACAAAAACAAAAGCATTGTTGGAATTGGAGATATTGTGACCTTAAAAAATGGTAAAACTGTTAAATATGAGGTTACAAGTGAAGATGAAGCAAATCCATTAGAAGGGAAAATCTCTCATCTATCCCCAATTGGACAAGCCATTATGGGAAAGAAATTAGGTGCAGAAGTCACAATTTCGACACCCAAAGGTGATACCAAGTACAAAGTACAAGCTATAGATTAGTGTATTAAAGTTCCCGAAGAGAGAACCTCTTCTATGCTGTTTTTTTCAATGAGATTTTTCCCACCACAGATAAAGAAGGAGAGCTTTTTCTTTTCGCAGAATTGAGCACAAGTTGCATCAATTGGCATGCTCTTATTCACTATATGTCCATCACCATCACTGATTCCTGCAAGTTTGAAATATTCCTTCCATGTTAAATCTTTTTGGGACATAGCGTTTGGATTAGTATCTGGATCACTATCATATACATATTCAATATTTGAAAGTTTAAGAATCTTTTCCACATCCAGTATATTTGCGAATACCGCAGCATCCATATCTGTACTCCAACCTATTTTTAAACCGCCACTTACCAATGCCTTCCCCTTAGGATCCTTAAGAAATTCATATGCATCACCCAATTTCTTCGGAAGATATGAATTGCTATCATTTATATACCCCTGTACTAATGCGGCATTAGTTTGAGTTACCTGCATAGCAATATTGTGCAAAGCCTGTTCTTCAGTAATTTCTCCTTTCATTCTGTTTTGAATCTCTCTTGAAAGATATCCTCCACCTACTACAATGGCTATTTTTTCAGCTGAAGGAAGAACTCTCCAATACCATTGCTTTACCTTCTCTAACAATTGGAAATTAATATTTAAACTCTTATCAAAAAGGATTGAGCCACCTATCTTTAATACAATTTTTTGTCCTGTCATAGCGTTAATATTAGTGTTAATGCGAGTATTACATAGAGGAATGGCAAAATGTAATCAACTAAATGGATTTTTCCTGCAAATCTTATATTCCAAATTGAAATGACTAGGTAGAATGCCAAAGTGCTAATTAATGGTATGACGAAAATGTTAGTATTCCAAAATATTGCAGTTAACAAAGCTATAAATATTGAGCTTAGGAGTGAAATTAGTAACTCAATACCACCAATTCTTTTATGTAGTTTCAAAGAGAAGATTAATAGTATGAAAGAGGATATGAACACAAGAAGTGCGAATATTAACAAAGATATCCCAATTCTGATATATACATTAACTAACAAGAAAAGAATTGTTATACATATGAAGTCAAATATTGCCCTCGTTGCATTCGCTACTGAATATACTTTGTTAAGTGAACTTTTTACATTAAGAAAGAGAACTAAGAAAAGTATCATACAAACCCCTAGAACTACGTGCCCCAATACAATATTTCGATTAAAGTACAAGAATGCAAGGATCGCAGAGTAGAAAACAGAAGGAAGAACAAAATAGCTAAAGAATCTTTCTTTCAATGAGATTTTAACTATTACATCACTGTATTTTGATATTTTTTTACCAGAATATTTACCGAATATCCTTACAAACCATGTCTCCAAAAGTAATATCCCCATTACACCAGTAAGTATGAGTGTAAATCCCTTGGTTATTGGTACAAGATAGTTGAAGAATTCTGTTAATGCCAGAAGTATGAAAAGATATGCTAAATCATTTTGTACTTTTAACCTGTATTTTTTCACTGGGCAGTGTTTTAATTAATTAAGCCTGTAAATCCATTAAATATTGCTACTGTTAATATTAGCCACCATGCACCTACCGTAAACAAATCTCCAACTATTTCCTTCAATTTGCCTTTTCTCCAGTATACAAAAATTTCAATGCACAAAAGAATAAATATTAGGATTACAATTCCTACGCTAATTTTGTCTCCAATACTTGAATTAAAAATACTCAAGACTATGTTAGTCTTTCCTTCATTAGTTTGGAAATATTCAGTTATATCTGTCTGCGAGACATTACCAAGTACATCGGATGCCATTATCACAATTTTGGTTCCTATACCTTTTGTGGGGATTTCGATTGTGATATTTTCCTTATCCTCAGATGTCACAGGTATTGTATCTGCACCGTTTACAATACGTAAGTCTGTCCATGTGTTATCTATTTTGAAAGTCAGAGTATATGAATCGTCCCCCTTGCTTACAGCGATAGAGGAAAGGTCCACCAGAGGGGCTGTAGAGTCCATTGTGAAGCTTATTTCCTGTGAGACTACATTCTCTCCCTTCACCTGTGCTTTTAATACATGCTCACCCTCAAACCAATCTCCGTTTTTGTCATATTCCCAACTATTATCACTAGATGTGGTCTCTCCAACCACCACTGATTTATCCAATACTTCTACTGTGTAATCACCCGAGACATTCGCTGTCTCACCTTGCACATTGAGGCTAGGATCTGTAGATATTGATGATTGCACTGGCGATGTTATCCGGATACTCTTTATCTCTCCTTGCTCATTTCCAATAACCGTACCACTAGATGACTCTGTTCCTTCTACTGTGGAAGTCCCAGCAACCTGAGTAGTTAAGTTCCCAAACATTTGCACAACTAAAGTAGTCTGTTTCCCAAGCAAAACCCCTTGTACAATTGCAACCCCTATGTCTTTGTAATTTCCGCTCATGATATTTGCAGCATGTGTTGGACTTGCCATCCAAGCTTCATGCACACCTTCTGCAGTCTGGAAACCTTTTGCAAGATTTTCTCCTGCATACACATAGTTGTATCCCTCTGCTCGAATGAACTGCCATGGTGTTTCTCCATTTGGCCCGAAATGATCCCAATATTGTTGTTCAAACATATTATTTGCTTTTGCTAAGGCTGCAGCATCTAATTGAGAGTTTTCATTTAAAGCATTCAACCCACTTGCAATTCTCTCTTGGTTGGTTAGATTAATAATATTCTCTGTTGATATTGTGCTAGCCTCCACCTTGGAAATCCCAAATATCCCGCCAAAACTATTAACGAATACGATGATAAAAGAATATGCTACTAAAGCCACTTTTCTAAGCAGATATGGTTTGTACTTGTTATGTTGAGTTGGAATAAAGAAGTTCTTCATATGGGCATTGTATATACTTTCCTAGTTTAAAGTATTTATTTCAAATAGTCGAGCCTTTAAAACGAAAAAGGACTCTTTCGAGTCCTTCTCCATTTTCCTTATCTGCAAGGAAATGCCGGCGGCACTTACTTTACTGCAGATTTCAAAGCTTTTCCAGGTTTGAATGCTGGAACTTTGGTTGCAGGTAACTTGATCTTAGCAAGAGTCTTTGGATTGATTCCAGTTCTAGCAGCTCTTGTTCTGACTTCAAATTTACCGAAACCAGTTAAAAGAACAGGTTCACCATCTTTAAGAGAACCAGAGATTGCCTCGAGGACTGCGTCCAAAGCATCACCTGCTTGTCTCTTTGTTAAACCTGTTGATGCAATTTTATCAACTAAATCTTTTTTTAACATGACGATGACCTCCTTTCTTAAGAGATACTATGCACAAAAGCTTTAAATTAAGTCTTTGTGTATATCCACCTTAAAAATAGGCTATATAAAGCCAATCGTCAAGCATGCTACTTACTACAGGGCGGATATGGTTATGATCAAAAACTTTGGTATATTAAGGTTTCTCATTGTTACAACTTTGTAATCATATTCTCGCTAGAATATGCACTGGTAGTTGCGCAGTACCCTACAAATACCGTCATACCGTTGTTTTACAGGTATTTACACAAAAATTAAGCTGTTGCAAGTTTTTTGCACAGTCCCGTGGTACATTAATGAAAAAGGGGAAGAGATTTTACCCCTTCCCCTATAGCAATCATAACTAGAAGCTATGCTCGATATTGCTATCTCGCCACTTCTATAGCTCTTGTTTCTCTGATAACTGTTACTTCTACATTACCAGGATAGCTTTGGGTCTTCTCAATCGCTTGTGCAATTTGCTTTGCCATAACCTTTGCTTCATCATCTGAAACAAGAATAGGCTTAACGATTACACGAAGTTCTCTACCTGCTCTAATAGCAAAGACATCATCAATCTTGTCTCCTGCAACATCCTTTGCGGCATTCTCGATACCTTCAATTCTCTGTATATATTGTTCATAGCTATCTTTTCTAGCACCCGGTCTCGCACCTGAGATTGCATCTGCGAGGTACACTATTACTGCTTCTACAGATGTAGGTTCGATATCCATGTGGTGTGCTTCGATAGCATTAACAAGTTTGTCACTTAAGACATACTTTCTTGCAACCTGCCCTGATATATGGTGGTGTGGCAAATCTATCTTATGTGTTAATACTTTTCCTACATCATGAAGCAATGCCGCACGTTTAACTAATTCAACATCAGCACCTACCTCTGCAGCAAGTACCTCTGCTAATCTGACAACCTCAATCGTATGAGACATCAAAGATTGGCCATAACTGGTTCTGTATTTCATCTTACCGATAAGCTTGAGAAGACCAATATCAATATCTGGCCAGCCAGCTTCTTCTGCAAGGATCTGTCCATTCTTTTTAATTTCTAATGAAATCTCATTTTTAGCTTTTCTCACACACTCTTCAATTGCTCCTGGATGAATTCTTCCGTCACCAATGAGCTTTGTCATTGCAACGTATGCAATCTCTCTTCTCAAAGGATCAAAAGATGACAAACCAATAGAGGTTGGGGATTCATCAACGATGACATCAACACCTGTAATTTGTTCAAACGATCTGATGTTTCTTCCTTCTTTTCCGATGATTCTTCCTTTAACTTTTTCATCTTCAACCTTGATACTTTTTGTGGTGGTTTCACCAACATAATCGGTTGCAACTCTTTGCATCGATTCTACAAGAATATGCTGAGCCTTCTCATCTGCGACAGCTTCAATGTTCTTTTCTGACTGTCTAATCTTTTGAGCTTCATAACCTTTAAGGTCTTCTTCAATTTCTTTCTTTAATCTTTCGGTAGCTTCCTCTCTAGAAAGCCCTGATATCTTCTCAAGTTCTGTTTTTAATTGAACTCTCGAATCTTCCATTCTCTTCATAGTTTCTTTAAGATCGCTATCCATCTTCTCTAATTCAGAACTCTTTTCATCCAAGATCTTCGATCGCTTGTTCAGAGTCTTTTCTCTTTCAATGAGGATTTCTTCATGTTCAGTATTCTCTCTCCTCATATCTTTCAATCGCTTCTCTTCTCGCTCTCTTAAGCCAGCAAGTTCTTCTTCTGCTTCTTCGAACTTCTTACTCATCATCTTCTTGGCAGCTGCCTCTATTTCAGATTCTGGAATCTTATTTACATTTACCCACTTAAATACATATTTAAGCAGTACAACTGATCCACCTGCAGCAGCGACGACAGAAGCAAGTATTATTGCTAATGTTTCCATCATGCTTTATTTAAAATTTAATCGGTCCTATTAAACTACTTTATGGGAATACACCGCTGTAATAGCGGTTTTTAATGAATCACTACCTTTAATTTTATTAAATATAGATTTCATAAAATTAATAAATATCAATATATTCAATCGTAAAAAGTGTTTAATAATAGGACTTTACAATAATATCATTTTTAGTCTAATACCTCAACGAAAGAAAGAATAAAAATGGAAGGCGTAGCTATATACCACTCGAGTATATGTTCGTTTTCTTCCTCGTGATGTTTGATTATATCAAAATAGGAGAAGGCATTTCAGCTAAGTTCATTTATTTGATTTCTTCAATGCATCATTCGAGGTATAATCACAAATGGATTTTAAAGAGGAATTACGCGTCGCATACAACATGGATGCACAACGAAGATTAGACTCAGAGCCCAAAAAGGAGGATTGGAAAATCAATGCAAGGGGAGATTTCGCAAATCTTGTGATAACAGAGGAGAAAGAGAGTTTGCTAGAGTTAGGAGCTGGCGTTGGCACGGATTCTGCTTACTTTAAAAGTCTAGAGCTAGATGTGTTGGCCGTTGATTTATCTGAATCAATGGTAGAAACGTGTCAGGAGAAAGGATTGGATGCACAAATTTTGGATCTCTACGAGATACCGAAATTAGAAAAGCAATTTGATGCAATATACTCGATGAATGTCTTACTACATGTCCCAAGAAATGATCTCCCATATATACTAGAGCTTATATCTGCACAACTACGTGAAGATGGGCTTTTCTTCTACGGAGTCTATGGTGGTGAGAATACAGAAAAGATAATAACAGACAATACAAAAATGGGACTCCCCCGTTTCTTTTCTTTTCTGTCTAATGAGACACTATTAGCAATCGCGAAACAATATTTCGATTTAGTATCTTTTAAAACTATTGATATAGGTAGTAAAGATCCAAATTTCTACTTCCAATCATTAATCTTAAGAAAGAAATCCCCTTAACCATTTAACCCCTCAATCAACCTCCGGTAATATCTGAGGTTATGAATAGTTGCCAAAGTCATACCCGTAGCTTCTCCCGCCTTTAACATTTGATGTACATACGCTCTTGTATGATTCTTACAAGTATAGCAATCACATTGAGAATCAATAGGTCTTTGATCATTCGCATACTCCGTATTGTTAATTCTCAAAACCTCTCCTTCAATATCAGAAGAATACAAAGTACCATGCCTTGCATTTCTAGTAACCAAAACAGTATCAAACACCCTGTATCCAACCTTTGACGCTCTTCGAATATCCTCTGGCTTACCTACTCCCATCGCATATTTGAATTTATCCTTTGGTGTATTTTCTACAACAGCAGCCATCTCATCTAACACTAATTCTCCATCAGCATCTACCACAAATCCCCCAAAGTTGTATCCATCAAAACCTATCTCTGTTAAAACTTTAGCACACTTCTCTCTTAAATCTGGGAAGTTTGCACCCTGTACAACACAGCTTAATAATTTTCCTGTCTTTGCAGTACCACCATATACATTTTCAAAATGATCTTTGCATCGCTTTGCCCAGGCAATAGTTCTTTCTACAGAAAGCTCTGCTTCATCTCGGGTTAAATCTGTTTTTCTACAATCATCTAGTGTTACTAAAATATCAGATCCAATAGCTATTTGGGTATCAATAGAACTCTCTGGTGTAAGCTCATATACATCTCCTGTCCATGGTGATTTAAAAGTTGCACCATTTTCATGTACTTTACCATTCCATTTCTTTGAATGAATCAATGAAAATACCTGAAATCCTCCAGAATCAGTCAACACTATTCCATCCCAATTCATAAATTTCTTAATACCTCCTAACTCTTTCATCCTCTCAGGTCCAGGGGACATCAACAGATGTAAAGTATTTGTAACAATTGCTTCTATTCCTGTCTCTTTCAATTGTTCAGTCGTCAAAAACCGAACTGCTCCTCTAGTCGCATCTGGCATAAATACGTGTTTTTTACCGAAATCTTTTAATTCCATATTTTTAAAGTATTAACATACTGTCTCCATAACTTAAAAACTTGTAATCTTTTTCTAAAGCTTCTTGGTATGCTTTTTTAATTAGTTCCTTGCCTGCAAAAGACGATACTAAAAGTATAAGGCTTGAATCTGGCATATGGAAGTTGGTAATTAAGTGATCTACACACTTCCATGTATAGCCCGGATATATATAGAGGTTTGTCTCACCAGAATATTCATGAACAAAGCCTTTCTCGTCACTAACACTTTCTAATGTTCTAGCTACTGTCGTTCCAAATGCCCAAACTTTCTTTCCGGCCTTCTTTGCTTCATTAATAACGGTTGCAGATTCAGCAGAAACACATATTTCTTCCTTATGAATTTCATGATCTTCTATGTTTTCTTCACGAATTGGAGCAAATGTCCCCCAACCTACTTTTAGCTCTACCTTGGCGGTTTTAACGCCTTTTTCTTCCATCTGGGCTAGTATTTCGTCTGTTAGGTTTAAACTCGCTGTAGGAGCCGCTACGGACCCTAAAAGGCGTGCAAATACAGTGTTGTAACGTACATAGTCTTCTGGGGTATCAGATCTTTTCATATATGGCGGAATTGGGGTATGCCCAACCCTATCAAATATCTTTTCACCCTCTTCTGACAATGGTTCTACTAGGAAGCCTGTATTACTTCTTTCGCTAACTCTTACTCTGATGCTTTCATCTTCTACAGAAGTAAGGATATCCTCGCATTTGATGTATTTCCCACCCTTAATTAAGCAATACCATCTTCCATCTCCTATACGATTTAAAAAGAGTACTTCCAACTGCCTTCCGTTAATATTTTTGAAATATGTTCTTCTTTTCTCAACTTTGGTTTCATTAAGCACTACAACATCTCCTTCAGATATATATTCTGGGATGTTGAAGTATTTTTTATGCTCAATTCCTCCATCTGTTCGGTTAAGGACAAGGAGATTAGTAGTTCCTCTCTCTTCTGGAGGATATTTCGCTATTCTTTCTTCTGGTAATGTATATGTAAATTCTGACATTTTCATGGTCTGTATTATACCAATTTTTCTTTTAATACAGTAAAATCATTAATATATGAAAGATTTAAAAAAGGAACCTGCAAAACTATTATTTCTTGGAACAGGATGGGAATCTGTTACAACCTTAAAAGCACTTCTTGAAGACAAAAGATTCGATATCGTAGGAGTCATAACTACACCAGACAAGTTAGTCGGCAGAAAACAGATATCTACACCTTCAGAAGTAAAACAGTTTGCATTAGATAACGGCATTCATGTCTTTCATACAAACAAGAAACCTGAGTTATATCAAAAAGCTTTGGACAAATTTAAACCTGAGATTGTAGTATGCAAAGCTTTTGGAGAACTTATTCCTAAAGAATTCATAGATTCCCCTGAGTTTGGATGTACCAACGTGCATTTCTCAGTACTTCCTAAGTATAGAGGCGCTGTCCCTATACAGAAAGCAATATTAGATGGAGAGAAGACCACTGGTATATCCATCATGTTAATGTCCGAAGGATTAGATGAAGGAGATGTATTGGAAATATTTGAAGAAGATATTCGAGACGATGATACCAATTTGTCATTAAGACAAAGATTAGTAAAAAAGAGTGCAGAAGTATTAGGCGATGTTCTAGAAAAATGGATAAATGGGGGTATATCCCCAAGACAACAAAACCCAGAATTAGCTACATATTGTTGGCAGAAAGATATTTCAAAAGAGAATGCACAAATAGATTGGCAAAATAGTTCACCAGAATATATTGAGAGGATGATTCGTGCCCTTATACCATGGCCAATTGCATGGACGGTATTACCTACAAACTTAGATAACAAGAATCTAGAGGGGAAAATTATGAAGATATTTAATGCAGAATTAGTAAACACACCTTCTGAGAAAGATCCAGGAGATTTATTTGTCAAAGATGGGCATCTATTGTTTGCAACAAGAGATCCATTAGTATGTCTCCATGTTACAGAATTACAGCTGGAAGGAAGAAACAAAACCAACGAGAGGGAATTTATGAACGGAATCGGAAGGAACCTCAAATAGATCCGTTCTAGATCTGATCCTTATTCACAGATTTTTCATCTCGAAGGAAATACCAGCGATACGATTCTAGTTCCTTGCCACCTATAAGATCTGCTTCCAAAGGATTAATCTTCAAATAGGTAATTACTCCATTCAAATCTTTTAGTCCCAATATTCTTCGGACTTGGAATGGCCCTTGAAAGAGGTGCCCTACTTTATTGTGTTTCCTATTGAAATACATTGCATAAGCGACCATGAATGCTCTCATAAACTTGGTAACCACAGAACAGTCTTTGCCACTTTTCACAATAAGATGATAATGATTAGGCATAAAACAATACGATATTAGAATAAGCTTGTTTTTGCGAATATATTTATAAAGTAAATCACAAAATATTTGATAATCCTTTTCTACGATGAAGATATTTTCTTTCCGGTTTCCCCTATTGAAGATATGATAATAAGCGTTTCTTCTGTATATAAAGATATTCCGAGGTTTCTTCATGTCAAAAGATAACATTCTAGTGTGAAATGTTTCTGAACAGAGAACTGATCTAGATCAGATCTGCAGGGTGTGAAAGTGTGCAAGTACCCAATAAGCCGAATTCTGTTTATGATGATTATCTATCTAAGCGGTATAAACCTTGCTCTAGGTGGGGGTTACCACGCGATATTGTATTACTACAATACCCGGTAGTCTCTTACACTACCATTTCACCCTTACCTCTTACGAGGCGGTATAACTTTCTGTTGCCCTTTTATCCGAAAGATCACTCCCTCCCAGCTCACGCTGGCACCTATCTCGAAATATTCGAGACCGACATAGAGTCCGGACTTTCCTCCCTTACTAAGTAGTAAGAGCAATCATCTAGAGATACTTGCACCCTTGATTATACTATTTTTTAGCCTTTTTCTGAATAATGATGACTGGTACAACCACTGCAGCAATTACAGGTGAAAATACCAAGACATAGATTAGACCTGTACCTAAGAATTTCGCAAAGCTGACTAAAGCTCTCCCCGCTTCTTTCAATACTCCAAATGGTTTCCATTCCTCATCAGAAAGCTCCGACCCTGTTGCGCTTTGTGAGATGGATATAGTTATATAGGAATAACTCGTTTGGTTATTTAAATTCTTAATTTGAGTCTGCAGTTCCTCTATTTGAGTCCTCGTTGTGGAAAGCTCTTTTTGTACAGCTAGGATATCAGTTACTGTTTCTGCTTGTTTTAGAACATCACTTAGCTGTGTTTCTAGGGACTGGAGATTGTTTAGCCTTGCTTGAAGATCCTCAACTGTTTCAGTTACATCTGTAGTACTTGTTGAAGAATATGTAAATTCACCTGAAAGTGCTTTCAGTTCATTATAAAATTCTTCGAATTTAACCTGTTCTACTTTAATTGTTATATTTATATACCTATCTGCTCCTTGTCCAGAATCTTGAGAGCTTGTCGTCTCCGCATTATATTCTGTTTCCAAACTCTGTATCGAAGCATTTGTTGCATTCATATCATCAGCTGACATTGAAATATATGCTGTCTTAATCACAGTATCACCACCATTTGAACTTGGTAATTTATATGTGCCACCATAGTATGAATCTTCCGCCATTCCGGGGTATTGGATAGAAATTGAATTCTCTGTAGCCGAATTCGCTGTTTTCTGAGCATATGAGACAATCATGTATGCTACAAACATACCTACCATGGTGAAAGGTATAACCAAAGCTAATATCCAATACTTCTTTGATGATTTATCCATATATACGCAATATCAACTTATATACAGATTAATACTACGATATCTGGAAATTGATAGCAAACAAGAAACTATCTCTTTGAGAACTGTGGCTTCTTTCTTGCTTTTCTTCTGTTATACTTCTTTCTCTCAACCTCTCTTGGGTCTCTAGTTAGAAGATTCTCTTTTCTGAGTGTAGGTTTAACCTCAGGATTCATTTCGTTTATAGCTCTTGCAAGACCAAGTCTAATAGCATCAGCCTGACCTGTAATACCACCACCCTGTACCTTAGCTGTAAAGTAGTACTGTTTTTCTAAACCAACAACTGTTAATGGTTTGATGATGTACAGCTCAGATTTATTCATCTCCTTTAAGTAATCAACCGCTGGGACACCATTAATTGTAGATGCCTTATCACCCTTGTATATTCTTACTCTTGCTGTAGATGTTTTTCTTCTTCCGATTCCTTCAAAATATTTCTCCACGGTTTATATACTTAAAATTTAATCTCAACAGGTTTCTGACCACTTTGCTTATGCTCAGCTCCCTTGTATATGAATAGTCTTGCTAATCTTGGATCTACATGTTTATTCTGAGGAAGCATCTTAGATACTGCATCTCTAATAATTTTTGTAGAATCCTTCTTTAATTGCTCATCAAATCTGATAGTTTTCAATCCACCAGGATATCCAGAATGTCTGTTATATTCTTTCTTCAATTCTTTTCCTCTAGTAAGTTTGATCGCATCAGAGTTAAGAACAATAACATAGTCTCCACAATCCTCATTAGGAACTGCTTCTACCTTTGCTTTTCCGATTAAAAGAGATGCTATCTTTGTAGTAGCTCTTCCAAGAATCTGGTCTTTGACATCAATTACATACCACTTTCTTTCAATTGCTTCTTTTTTTGTCCAAGGTGTTTTGTATTTCATTCGTATTTTCTAATTAATTAAAGTCCTGATCGAGACTTTGCTCTCTCTGCTTTTTTAACTACAGTACTCTTATCTATTCCCTTACCACTATCCTTCATTACTAATTTCTTAGCACTCTTAACTATGGACGGTTTCTCTTCTTCCTTAACTTCTTCTTTCTTCCCTACTGCTTTCTTAACTATTTTCTTGGTTTTCTTTTCCATTCCAATTAACTCAATTCTAGATTTCTCTCCATTGTCACCTTTTCTGAAGCCAATCTTAACAATTCTTACTCCAGTTTCTGCCTTCTCAACATATTCTATGAATTTCTTTACTAACTTCTCATCTTTCAATGTAACTGCCAATTCTCTTCTCAAAGAAAGCATTCCTTTATTCTTCTTCCCTAAAGAAATCATAGACTCTGCATTTGTTTTCAATACCTTCGCCTTAGGAGAGGTAGTAACAACATGTCCACTTTCAAACAAAGATCTAATCTGATTGATCATCAATGCTTTTCTGTTTGATGCTTTTCTACCTAATTTTGATTTCTTTACACCTTTGTACATGATTTTTAGCTCTTAATGTTAACACCGTATTGATTTAAAAGTTCTATAACTTCATTCAAGGATTTGTTACCAAATCCTGGTAAGTTCAAAAGCTCTGTTGCAGTTGTATTTCTCAAATCTGCAATAGTTTTGAAGTTCCCAGCTAAAAGACCAGTTTTTGATCTCTTTGAGATTGGTAAATCTTCAATCTTCCATGATCCGATTTCATCAGTCTCATCTGCAGATACTTCTGCTACAACCTCTGCAGTATTTGCTTCTTCTGCTAATTCAACAACTTCCTTCTGTGACATTCCCATTGCAATCATTACTTTTCCTGAGAATTCCTGAAGAATCTTAGATGATTCTAAGAGCGCATCTTTAGGAGTAATACTTCCATCAGAAGTAACACCTATTAATACTGCATCCCAGTCTGTAGCCTGACCCTTACGAGCCTGCTCTACACTTAGGCTTATCTTTTCGATTGGTGTGAAATCACAATCCATAGGAATTAGTCCAACTTCTTTTCTGTCTGCATTCTTTGCATCTAAATATCCAACTCCTGACTCAACTGTTATCTCTGCATCAAATTTTGAAGATGCATCTGTCAAAGTCGCGATTATCAAATCTTTATTTACTACCTCTAAATCACCGGATACTGCAATATCGGAAGCTTTGATAACAGTTTTCCCCTTTGCATTTATCTTGCATGTAAATTTCTCATCCATATTGGTTTTGAATTTTACCTGCTTGAGGTTCATGATGATATCAACTACATTCTCTTTTACCCCATCCATTGTGGAATATTCATGATCTACACCTTTGATCTTAACACTTGTGATTCCAGTACCCTTTAAACTAGAGTAAAGAATTCTTCTAAGTGCATTTCCCAAAGTATGACCATATCCTCTTGGAAGAGGAGAGATCTCAAAAAGACCATAGTTTTCGTTTTCTTCTTTGATTACTACCTTAATATCTTTAAAAGCTTCCATGTAGTTTGTAAATGTATAAAATTATCTAGAGTAGAACTCGATGATGAGATTTTCTTTAATGCCCTCATCTATATCTTCTCTAATTGGCATTCTTGATACCTTACAGTTCAAATCTTTTCTCTCCAACCATTCAGGTGTAGAGAATAGTGGCTGTGCAGGTGCAAGTTTTGCAGTTTTCAATGTTACTTTATCACCCTCTTTAAGTTCATATGAAGGGATAGACATCTTTTTATCATTGACCAATATATGTCCATGTGTGACAGCCTGTCTAGCAGCTCCTCTTGAAGGAACTAAACCTGCTAGGTAAACAACATTATCTAATCTCAGTTCCAACATCTTCAAAAGCTCCAATCCTTTATCCGTATTTCTTGTTTTAGCTCTTCTATCTGCTTCTACATACACAGTCTTCATCTTTCTCTCTCTCAAACCGTAAGTTCTTTTAACTTTCTGCTTTTCTCTTAATTGGAGTCCATAGTTAGATAATCTTGCTTTTCTAGCATTACCATGTTGGCCAGGAGCAAAAGGTCTTCTATTTACACCAGCTTTCTCTGAGAAAGATCTTTCACCTTTAAGATGAAGATTCACTCCCTCTCTTCTGCTTAGTTTTTCTTTTGGTCCTGTATATCTACCCATTTATATGATTTCGTAATAAATATTAACTATTTTCTTGGTAACTTTCTTGGTCTGCAACCATTGTGAGGAATAGGTGTTCTATCTACAAGCATAGTAACTTTGATTCCAGCTGCATCAAGTCCTTTGATTGCAGAGTTTCTACCTGCACCTGGACCACTTATGAAAGCTTTTACCTCTTTTAATCCATATTTCTTAACAACTCTCTCTGCTAATTCTGTAGCTGCTTTTGTAGCTGCAAATGCGGTACTTCTTTTTGCACCCTTAAAACCAACTGCACTTGGACTTCCCTGACCCAAAACCTCACCTGCTTCATCCGTTAAAGTAATGATTGTATTGTTGAATGTAGACTGAACAAAAACCATTCCTGTGCTGACACTCTTCTTTGTTTTTTTCTTTGTCTTAGCTTCTGCCATTTAAATATTTTAATGATGTTAAGTTTTTGCGAGAACTCTCTTTAACCCTCCAACTGCTCTACTCTTTCCTTTTCTAGTATGAGCATTGTGTCTTGTTCTTTGACCTCTTACAGGAAGACCAAGCTTATGCCTTATCCCTCTGTAGCATCTTATATCTTTGAGTCTTTTGACATCTCTGAAGATACTCTGTCTTAACGCACCTTCTACTTCATAGTTCTCTTCAATATATTTTCTGACAACATCTAACTGAGTTTCTGTTAAATCTTTAACAAACATATTTTCGTCGAGATTAGTATCTTTACAAATGTCATGTGCTCTTTTTGTACCAATACCATAGACACCCATCAATGCCACCCATAATTTCTTGTCATTTGTTATCTCAATTCCTGCGACTCTTGCCATTTAAATTCGAGTATATAAATAAATTAATTAGCCCTGTCTCTGTTTATGCTTAGGATTCTTTTTGCAATATACGAAAACTCTCCTACCTCTTTTCACTGTATAGCAATCTGGACATCTCTTTTTTACAGAAGCTTGGACTTTCATTTTAATTCATTGATCTAAAAGTAATTCTACCTTTTTCCTTATCATACGGAGTCATTTCAATCTTTACTTTGTCTCCCTCAAGGATTCTAATGAAATGCATTCGCATTTTACCAGAGAGGTATCCTATCACATTATGTTTTTTTCCATTTACATCTATTTCGATTACGAATTGAGTATTAGGAAGACATTCTTTTACTACGCCTTCAAACTCATACACTTTTTTACTATCGATCATATTATAGTCTTTCTATGTAAATGAATCCCAAGAATTATATCAAAAGAAGAGCATCCTTTCAACAGAAAATGCTAATTCTGTAGATATTCTCGTGAGACACAACGGAACAGGGATAGAATAACAAATATTTCGATTATTTACAAGCTTAATTTGCTTATTATGTCTTTATGAATCTCCTCTATTGATGGACTTGCATCCACTTCAACGAGAATTCCTCTCGCTCTATATTCTGAAAGTATTGGTTCTGCGCCCTTTACATATTCTTGGTACAAAGATTTCGTTTTTTCGAGCGTATCATCTTCTCTTTGACCAAGCATCATTCCACAATCATCACAATACCCTAAGTGCGCTTCTGGTTTGTGTTTCTTGTGGTAAGTTGCTCCACAATTAGGGCATGTCCACCTTAAAGTTCGTCTTTCAATTACAATATCTTCTGTAAGTTTCAAATGTACAAATGCTGTCAATTCTCTTCCCGTTTCTTTAAGTAGATTATCAAACAAAGATATTTGGCCTACACTTCGTACTACAGAGAGAAACACCCAATCCTTAGACATATCAAACTTCTTTAACCACAAAGGAAACATTTTGTATGTCAATTCATCAGGAACAAATACTCCCCTTCCCCAAGACTCATGCGCTTTAATTCCGTCAATGTCACCATTTTCATACATACTTCGGAACATATCGCCCGTTCCAATTTTTTGAAAACCAAAATTATTGACTAAAAGATCTGCTTGCGTATCCTTACCACATCCTGAGGGACCATGAAAAAGTAATGTCTTCATATGTATTTAATCTTTTGACGCTTAGCTTATACAAGAACCATTGTAGCATAAAATACTATTGGGGATATTGTGCTATTTTTATTTACTATATGGCTTGATTCAGATTAATTTCATACAAAAAGAGTATATTGTTCGAATGGGGTATAAAGCACCTAAGATCAACCGGATTTATCATATTTATGGACGAGGGAATCGTCGGTGTAAAATCGGCAATGAGCTTAAAGATTATGACTTTTTGTTCGATCTTACAAGGAGTATCCTAAACGTTCGAAGTTATGAACTGCTATGTTTTTGTTTGATGCCAAACCACTACCACATCCTCGTATCTCAGACTGGCAAAGAAACCCTCAGTCGGGCTATGCATATAATCTGCTCCGCCTACACAAAATACTACAATGAAAAATATGGATTAACGGGCCACCTATTTCAAGGTACTTACAAAAGGAAATGGGTTATTGGAGATGATGCTATCATTTTGACATATGCATATGTGATTAATAATCCGAGAAAAATTGCCATAAATTTCCCAGAAGGTTATCCCTGGATTTATCGAAATGATTTTTTATTGGAGCATACACTTACAAAAAGAGCTTTAGATCGAGAATAGCTAGGGATTTGTGGGCCTATAGGAATCAGAACTTCTTGCAAAAACCCATATAGTGTCTTATACCACAATGGTTTTCGGATCAGCGAAGCGTCTATTATATTAGAGATACTTGTCGTATCTTCTTACAACCATCATTGATTCTGCCTGTCTCTTCATATCAAGTACCACACCGATGACAATTAACAAGCCCGTACCTGTGATCACGCTCGCTGTCATGAGTCCAAAGTGAATCATAAAGCTTGGCAAGACAGAAACCAGTGCTAAGAAGATTGCGCCTACTACATTAAGTCTTAGTGCTGTTTTTCTAAGATAATCTGAAGTATTGTTACCTGGTCTAACACCCTGTATGAAAGCACCCTGTTTTTGAAGATTCTCAGACAAGTCATCTGTATTAAACACAACAGTAAGATAGAACAACGCGAAAGCGATAATAAATAAGAAGGATATGGATTCATAAATATATGTATTACCCAACCACTCAATCACCTTGTTTGCCCAGTAAGTAACACTTTCAGAATAGTTCTTACTAACCAAGAATTTTGCTATTAATTGAGGGAAAGATAATAGAGACATTGCAAAGATTACTGGCATAACACCCGATTGGGTAAGCTTGATAGGTATATAGCTATCCATAGCACCGCCTGCTCTTACCCTTCTAGAGTATTGTATTGGCACACGTCTTTCTGCCTGGGTAATAATGATTGTTACAATAATCAAAACTAATGCTGTCACAAAAAATACAATCTTTTGGAAAGTATCCATCGTAACAAAATTTGTCCTAACTGTACCTGGAATACCAGAAAGAATTCCCAACATAATCAAATATGAGGAGCCACCACCCACTCCCTGTTCTGAGATCAATTCACTAAACCACATCATAACCATAGATCCTCCTGTTAAAGCAGCAGACATACCTACAAGCTCTAACGTGCTTAAAGTTTCTATTAACCCAAATCCTCTTAATGTCGAATAGATAACAAATGATTGCAATATAGCCAATGGTACAGTTGCAATTCTAGTATACATACTTATCTTTCTTCGCCCTTCGGGTCCCTCTTTTCTTAACTCTTCAAGCTTGGGAATCACAGTTCCTAATAGTTGGAAGATAATAGAAGCATTGATGTATGGGGTCAAACCGATTGCGACAAGAGATGCAGATTCTAATACACCTCCAGATACTGTAGACAACACATCCCCTAGTTGAGTACCTTCGAAAAGCTTTATCAAAGCCTCTGCGGGGATTCCTGATACAGGAATTGCAGACAAGACTCGATACACTACTAGGATTAATAGTGAAAACAGGATTTTGTTTCTGATCTCCTTTGTCCTAAATAGGGACAGGATTTTCTCTTTTAGATTTGACATTTTACAAGAGGTTATTTAATAGATCCCCCTGCTTTCTCTACTTTCTCTTTTGCAGAGGAGGACACTGCAACACCAACTATATTGACTTTGATTTTGATCTCCCCTTTTCCAAGTATTTTGACGCTCTGTGAATTCTTCTTAACAATACCCTTGTTCTTCAATGCATCTATTGTTACCTCTTCTCCATCTTTAAAGTTCTTTTCAAGCACATCAACATTCACAGCTGCAACTTCAACCTTCCTACTCTGATTAAAACCCTTATATTTAGGCATTCTCCTAAAGAAAGGTACATTACCACCCTCAAAGGAGATTAATGATTTATGACCTGATCTTGATTTCTGTCCTTTTGCGCCTCTTCCAACGGTATGACCACCAACACCAGACCCATATCCTCTTCCAAGTCTCTTAGCCTTCATTGTTCTATTGTTTCTTCTTGGTATATTCTCTAGGTACATTATTTTCTTCTACTTACTTTAGCTGTTCTCTTAGTATCTTTTTTTTCTTCTTTCTTCTTTGCTCTCTTTGCATCTTCTTTTGCTTTCTTTTCCTTATCCATCTCACTCTTTAAATCAATTCTTGCTCTCATTTTTGACATTTTTCTCAAAACTCTACCACTTCTTAATGACTTCAATGCTTGGAAGGTACAATATGCATTAGCATTTACCTCTTGAGTTCCTAAAATCTTACCATATACATTCATAATGCCTGCCAATTCTAAAACTGTTCTAACAGAAGATCCTGCTATAACACCAGTACCTGGTCTTGCAGGTCTTAACATAACTTCTGCAGCACCATACTTGTATACAACCTCATGAGGAATAGTATCTCCTATCAATTGGATACTTTTCGCAGCTTTAGTTGCAAGTCTTTCCCCTTTTTCTATAGCACTTTTAACATCTGCTCCTCTTCCTAATCCAACACCTACTCTTCCATTATGATCTCCAACAACAACGACCGTGCTAAATCGCAATCTCTTTCCACCCTTAGTAACTTTTGCTACTCTTCTTACAGGTAGAGATTTCTTATCAAATTCTTTTCTTTCTCTATTGTTGTTTCTTCTTGCTTCTTCCATTTATCTTGAATTATATTTTAACTCCACTATTTCTTAATTCATCTGCGAATGTTTTAATCAAACCATGATATCTATATCCACTTCTATCAAATACTGCACTATCAAATTTCTTAATCTCTCCAGCGAATGCTTTTGCTAATTTTACAATTTCATCTGAGTTCTTCTTACACATCACAGATTTGACTACAATATTTTTCTCATCATCTGCGATACCAGCATAGAAATATCTGTTACTTTTAAATACAAATATTCTTGGTTTAGAAGATGTACCATTTACATTCTTTCTAATATGCAACTTTCTTCTTTGTCTTTTCTGATCTTTAGTCTTTGTCATTTTTATTTACCTAAACTTGATTTAGAACTCTTTCTTCTTACATACTCCCCTTCATATCTTATTCCCTTCCCCTTATATGGTTCTGGTTTTCTAATTTCTCTTATTTTTGCTGCAAATTCACCAACTTTTTGCTTATTATATCCTTTTATTACAATTCTTGTTTCTTCTGGAACTTCAATTGTTACACCTTCGATAGGCTCAACCTTAACAGGATGATTCCATCCAAGGTTCATAGAGAGATTTAATCCTTCCATTTTTGCTCTGTAACCTACACCTACTAATTCTAATCTCTTTTCAAATCCATTCTTCACTCCTTCAACTGCGTTAGCAATTATCATCCTCAAGGTTCCATGGTTAGAATGTGACTGCTTTGTCTCTTCCTTCGCTGTCAAAAGAATCTCATTCTCTTTGATCTCTGCAGCTACATCTGCTGGTAAAGAGATTTTGATTTCTCCTTTTGGACCAGTTACAGTAACTTCAGAATCATTGCTCAATACTGTTACACCTTCTTCGATTTTGATTGGTTTAAGTCCTATTCTAGACATCTCAATTACCAAATTTTACAGATTAATTCACCACCAAGACCTTTGCTCTTGGCCATTGCTCCAGACATTAACCCAGAAGGAGTACTTATTACTGAGATACCTCTTCCGTTCATAACTGGTTCAATTTCTTTTCTAGACACATATATTCTCTGACCTGGCTTACTTACTCTTGTGAAGTGAGCAGCTACTGGCTCTTTGTCATCATATGCCAGTGCAACAACAATTTCCTTCTCCTTGACTTCAAAATCATTAATCATTTCCTCTTGCTTCAATACCTTCAAAAGTTCTACATTCATCTTAGTATTTACAACAACAGTCTCTCTTTCTTTTCTCATCACGGAGTTTTGTATTCTTGCTAACAAATCTGCAATTAAATCGTTCATTTTTATATATATTTAAATTACCAAATAGATTTCTTAACACCGGGGATCTTTCCCTGACTTGCTAAATTTCTAAAACATATTCTACAAACACCATAGTGTCTGATATATCCTCTTGATCTACCACAAATCTCACATCTGTTATACACTCTAGCACTATATTTAGAGCTTTCTTTTAATTTTCTTGCTTTGTATTCTTTAGCTTCTGTTGACATCTTTTATGAAAGGGAACCCAAATTTATCTAAAAGCATTTTTCCACACTTCGCATCTTTAGCTGTTGTAACAATTGTAACTTCCAAACCTCTAATCTTTGTAACATTGTTAGGATCTATTTCCAAAAATATTGTGTGATCATCCAAACCGATCGAGTAATTTCCTGCTTTATCAAATGATTTTGCAGAAAGTCCTCTAAAGTCCTTGACTCTTGGCAATACTACATTTGTTAACTTATCAAAGAACTCCCACATTCTATTACCTCTTAAAGTAACAGATACACCTATTTCCATACCTTCTCTTAATTTGAATGCCGAGACAGCTTTCTTAGCTTTGTTTATAACTGGCTTCTGACCACTTATGAGCTCAAGAATCTTTGCATTCTCTTCCAAGGCAGTCTTGTTTGTAATAGCTTCTCCTGCCCCGACATTGATTACAATCTTCTTCAAGGTTGGGACTTCCATTACATTCTTGAAGTCTCCCTCTTTCATCAATTCTGCTTTTATTCTTTTATTATATTCTTCCCTTAATCTTGCCATTTTTATTTCTTTGTTTCTGTCTTAGATTTAGTACTCTTCTTTGTGGAAGCTTTCTTAGTTTCCTTCTTTTCTACTTCTACTTTTTCTTCTTTCTTTGCTTCGATTACTTTTCCACATTTTTTACAAATTCTCATTATTTTGTCTCCTTCTCTTTTCAAGGCCACCCTTGTTGTTTTTCCACACAATGGACAAACTAACATCACTTTTGAAACTGACATTGGCTTTTCTATCGTTAAGATCTCGGATGTTCTTGTTTTGCCATCTCCCTTTAGGTGTCTCTTATATAAGTTGATACCCGTTACTACAACCTTCTGATTCTTAAGATCTACAGCAACTACAGGGCCAGTCTTTCCACTGTCTCTACCGTATAATATTTTTACTGTATCTCCCTTTTTAATCTTCATTCTAGTGTTTATTAAATTACAATACTTCTGGAGCTAAGGACACGATCTTATCAAATCCCTTCTCTTTTAGTTCTCTCGCTACTGGCCCAAAGATTCTTGTTCCTCTTGGAGCTTTGCTTTTTGGATCTATCAATACACATGCGTTATCATCAAATCTTATGTATGTTCCATCTTTTCTTCTATATTCCTTATGTACTCTTACAACGACAGCCTTACATACTTCATGCCTTTTTAATGCTCCATTAGGCAATGCTTTCTGTATGGATACTGTTACAACATCACCAACATATGCGTATCTTCTTTTGGATCCACCTGGGATACCGAAGATTTTTGCAATCTTTGCTCCACTGTTATCTGCAACTGTTAATTCTGACTCTCTCTGTACCATATTACTTGCTTACTACAACCCAATTTACATTCTTAGAGAATGGCTTACACTCTCTAATAGTTACTTTATCACCAATATTTAACGGTTCATTTGTATGTGCGAAGAATACCTTATTTCTCTTAAGAACTTTGTCATATTCTGCATGTCTGTATACTTCTTCAATCTGAATACGTACAGTACCAGTCATTTTGTTACTAATGACTACTCCTTCGAACTCTCTTTTTTTACTTGTTTTTGTTATTTCTTTTTCCATAATTTTTATTGGTAACGGCTTGTATTCTATCAATTATTTACCTTATTCTCAAGCTATATTCCGGTCTTTACAATAAACTTAGTTTTCATAGACAATTTCTGTCCACCAAGTCTCATTGCTTCTTTTGCGGTAGCCTCATCAACACCACTGACTTCAAAAAGAACTGTCCCTGGAACCACAACTGCTACATATCCTTCAACTGCACCTTTTCCACCGATCATCTTACTGTTTACTGTTTTATGTGTGAAAGGCTTGTGTGGGAATATCTTGATCCAAACCTTACCTTTTCTCTTCATGAAGTTGGTAATAGCTTTTCTAGCAGCTTCAATCTCTCTTCCTGCAATCCAACCATTTTCCATAGCCTTCATTCCATACTCTCCAAAAGCAAGCTTGTTATTAGCGGTTGCGACACCACCCATTCTGCCTCTGAACTCTTTTCTAAATTTTCTTTTCTTTGGTTCTAAATATAGTCCCATGGTTGTTTATTAAATATATTATTCTTCTTCTGTAACTTCAGATTTATTACCCTTGTAAACCCATACCTTAATACCCATCAATCCTGCATCCAATGTCTTTGCTGTATCCATAGCAAAATCAACATCTGCTTTCAAAGTCTGTGCTGGTACTGTTCCTGCACTTACCTTTACTGTTCTTGCTTGGCTAGCACCATTGATTCTTCCAGATACCCATATTTTCAAACCTTTTGCTCCTGCCATCATTGCTTTCTCTTTCGCACTCATCATCAAAAGCTTGGATGGTTGTCTTCTTTCAATACCTTCTGCAATTGTTCTTGCGATTATTCTTGAGGAAATATCAGCTTTCTTTACTTCTCTTATCTTAACCTCAACATCCGCCTTTGCCATTCTCTTAAGTTCTTTTTGCAATTTATCAATTCCTTCTCCACCTCTACCAATAGCAACACCTGGTCTTGCAACATTAGCTACAACTTCAATCTTGTTTGCAGATCTCATTATTTTTACTTGATCTACGCCAGAATCTTTCATTGTATCTCTTACCTTCTTTTCAATTTTTAGGTCCTGTGCAAAAATCTTAGGAAACTGGGTCTTGCTTGCATACCAAACAGAATCCCAAGTCTTATTTATCCCTATTCTAATTGCATTTGCATTAACCTTTCTTCCCATAATTACTTAACTTTTAATTCTAAATTAAGATGTGATCTTCTCTTATTAATTCTAGATACTCTACCTCTTGATCCAAATTGTGCTCTTTTTAATGTTTTACTTTCATCTACAGATATCATTTTTACTACCAATGCATCTTTATCTACACTGTAAAGATCTTTTGCATTTGCGATACCTGTTTGCAAAGCTTTCTTTACAATATCAGAGCCCTTTTTGTTTAATAGCATAACAGAATCCAAAGCCTTATCTGCTCTCATTCCTCTTACTACATCAGCTACTAATCTCAACTTAGTTGGAGACTGTGCTATATCTTTAACTGTTACTTTTACTATTTTCTCTTCCATCTTTATCTATTTATTAATTATTCAAATCTACCGCTACTTCCGTAAACCTGTGAGAGTTTACCCTTCTTAGCATGGCCTTTAAACTTTCTTGTAGGAGAAAATTCTCCCAATCTATGTCCTATCATTGATTCTGCTACCAATACCTCCTCATGTTTCTTACCGTTGTACACCAAGAACTTCATACCAACCATCTCTGGTGTGATAGTGGATGCTCTCGCCCATGTCTTGATTGGAGACAATTTACCAGTCTCTCTAGCCAAAGCGACCTTCTTCATCAATTTTTCGTCTGTATATGGTCCTTTCTTTAATGATCTAGACATATTTCAATATTTCAAAATTATTTCTTAGCGAAAGGTCTATTCTTAGTCCTTCTTCGCTTAATGATAAACTTCTCAGTTCTCTTGTTATCTCTTGTTCTTCTTCCAACTCTGTTGCCCCAAATATCCTTAGCAGCACCACCGATAACACCTTTACCTTCACCACCACCGTGTGGATGCTCAACTGCGTGCATTGCCATACCTCTTACTGTTGGTCTCCATCCTAAGTTTCTCTTTCTTCCTGCTTTTCCAAGTTTTACATTTACTTTATCTTCATTTCCTACCTGTCCAATAGTTGCCATACAATCCGCATAGATCAATCTAATCTCTCCGGAAGGCATTTTAACCTGAACAAAGTTTCCAGTAGGATCTATACCTTGAACAACAATCAATTGGCCAGCAGATCTTCCAAATGCTGCACCTTTTCCAGGAATACTCTCTACACAATGTACAGATGTTCCTGAAGGTATATTCTTAATCTTCATGGCATTCCCTGGCAATACATCTACCTGTTCTCCAGATACTAATGTATCACCAACATTAATTCCACGAGGAGCAATTATATATCTCTTGTCTCCATCTGCATACTGTAAGAGTGCTAAGAATGCTGTCCTGTTAGGATCGAAGTAGAATCCTTCTACCTTTGCAGGTACGCCATATTTGTCCCTCTTAAAATCAACAACCCTGATTCTTCTCTTAAATCCTCCACCTCTGTGTCTAACAGTTATTTTACCCTGGCTATTTCTTCCAGATTTCTGTTGCTTAGCAATAGTTAAACTTCTTGGACCCTTTTTCTTTTCCAAGCCAGACCTATCTCCTAATTTTGTACCTCTTAATGTCGAAGTTTTTGGTTTGAATGATTTTACTGACATAACTATATATTTAAGAATTCATCAATTTTATCTCCCTTTTTAAGGGTCACTACATATTTAACCAAATCTGTCCTTCTAAAGAAAAGATTTGTCTTAAAGTCTCTATATTTCTGCCCAGGCCTTACAACACTATTTACCTTCTCAACATGTACCTTGTATTTCCTCTCAACTGCTTTTGCTATCTCAATTTTATTAAAACCTCTTGTTACCAAGAAAGTATACTTGTTCGAAGCATTAGCTAGGTTATAGCTTTTCTCAGAAACAACAGGTTGTAATTTCAATTCTTTATTTTCCATTTGTTAATCTTTCTTCAAGTGTTTTAATCGCTTCTTTATCCATTAATATGTTCTTGGAATCTGCTAAATGTTTTGCATTCAATTTGATTGGATCAACAACTGTTACAGCTTCAACATTACCTAAGCTCTTTTTTACTTCTACGCTTGCAGATACAACCAGAGCTTTCTTTCCAATCTGCTTGTTCAATGCTTTTCTTGCATCAGTTTTTGGCATAGCAATAAAGTTCAATTCTTCTTTTCTCAATCTCTCAGAAAGCATAACGCATGTTGCTTTCTTTGCCATTTGCTTGTTAATACTCTTGTTCCAATTCTTGTTATTAGGTACGAATGTAACACCACCACCAACCCATAATGGAGATCTAATAGATCCAGATCTTGCTCTACCAGTACCTTTCTGTTTCCATGGCTTTCTTCCACCACCACTTACATCTCCCCTAGTTTTTGCATTAGAGGTACCTTTTCTCTCGTTATTCATGTAAACATAGAGTACCTGTGCTACCAAGTCTCCATTGAAAGGTAATTCCCAAACATTTTTGTTTAGCTTTACTTCTGTTTCTTTAGTTGTAGTCTTTTTTACTTTTTCTTCCATAATTATTCACTAAATATAGCTACCAAATCTCCATTAGAACCTGGTACTGGGCCTGAAACTAATAGGTAGGTATCTTTAATATCAACTATTTCTCTATTTTTCAAAGTTACTGTCTCTTGACCCATTCTTCCACCCATTTTTTTACCTTTCAAAACTCTGCCCGGATCCGTACCCGCACCGATAGAACCTGGTGCTCTCAATCTGTCAGACTGACCACGAGTTCTTGGTCCACCCTTAAATCCCCATCTTTTAACAACACCTGCAAAACCCTTACCTTTAGAAACACCATTTATCTCAACCTTATCACCTGTTACAAAGATTTCTGGTTTTATTTCATCTCCAATATTTACATTCTCAACTGCCAATTCTCCTCTAAAGTATCTTCTTATGGAAGGAACTTTCTTTGCTTCTTTATACTTTCCAGTTAAAGCTTTGTTTGCTCTTTTCTTCTCACCCAAACCTAATTCAAATCCCATAGGCTCTTTGAATGAAAGCATACACCCGTTAACATCGACGACAGTAACAGGAACAAGCTTTCCTTCCTTGTTCATTACTCTAGTCATTCCTTTTTTTATTCCTATTAATGCTTTCATAATTTTTTAATTACTGTATTTCGACACCAACTCCAGCAGGCATTTGAAGATGTTGTAATGCATCTATAGTCTTTGGAGTAGGATCAATGATATCTATTACTCTCTTGTGTGTATTAATCTCAAAATGTTCAATTGAGCTCTTGTAAATAAATGGCGATCTATTTACTGCGATTTTTCTTTTCTTGGTAGGCATAGGGATTGGACCCGCAACCTTTGCACCTGTGCTAATTGCAGTCTCGATTATGCTTTTAGCGGACTTATCTACTACGATTGAATCATATCCCTTTAACTTTACTCTAATTTTTGCAGTATTAGCCATTATTTAAAAGAGCTAAATTAATTAAATAATACAGGGGAGAGGCAACGCCCCTCCCCCTTTAAGTCTTACTTCAAGATCTCAGTTACAATACCCTGACCAACTGTTTGTCCACCCTCACGGATAGCAAATGTTAATCCTTTTTCGATAACGACTGAAGATCCTAGTTTTACTGTGAACTCAGTATGATCGCCTGGTGCTACCATTTCTACACCCTCTGGCAATACAACTTCACCTGTTACATCAGCAGTTCTGATATAGAACTGAGGTTTGTATCCAGATACAAATGGAGTATGTCTTCCACCCTCTTCTTTGCTCAATACATAGACCTCTGCCTTGAAATCAGTAT
>CAYOEG010000003.1:0-114829 GCA_964403155.1 uncultured Candidatus Saccharibacteria bacterium | reverse complement strand
TTATAGAACTACCGCTAATAATAGCAATTTTATCATTTAAATCCAACTCCCCTTGAGCATAAACAAGATCTACTGCACGCTCAACAGACTCATCTCTATCTGAAGGAAGAGTATTTGAGTAGATACCTTTTACACCATGAAGTATAGAGCTTTGCCTTATCTTTGATACAGTGTTAGCAACCTCCCAAACCTGTACGTTAGGCCTATGTCTAATTAAACTACGAATAGTATTTCCAGTATTAGATATCACGATTATGCCTCGAAGCTTCATATTTTCTGAAATATCACATAGATTTCGACATAACTCATCTACTTCTAAAGGTGCAAAAGTATGCTCATGCATAGGACTCTGTCTTAAAACGGATTCTGCTTCATTTGCAATCTTTTGCATTGTCATAACAGCTTGTGCTGGATACTTCCCTGTGGATGTCTCTGCAGAAAGCATAATAGCATCTGTACCATCCATAACCGCATTTGAAACATCCGAAACCTCTGCCCTGGTTGGAATGATGGATTCTCTCATTGATTCAAGCATCTGGGTTGCTACAATAACTGGTTTCCCCGCAGCTCTGCATTTGTAAATCATCTGTTTCTGAAGAATTGGTACCTTCTCATATGGAATTTCAATCCCTAAATCCCCTCTTGCAATCATTATCCCATCCGCGGCAGCTAAAATATCATCAAAATTCTGTACTCCCTCATTATTTTCGATCTTCGCTATTAATTGTATATTGTTTTCCCTTACGATTTCTCTCGCCACTTCAATATCTTCCCGATTCCTGATAAATGATAGCGATACAAAATCAAAACCCAATTTAATTGCATTATTTATATCATTCTTATCTTTTTCTGTAAGTGGAGGAAAATTGAGATTAAGATCTGGGATATTAACAGTTTTGTTAGGTTTTAAGGCCCCGGGTTGTGTAACCTCACATATGATCTCATTGTTCTCTCTGATCTCTTTGACAGCTAATTGTATAGTTCCGTCATCTAAGAAGATCCTTGTCCCTAAAGAGACTTCATTGTAGAGATTGGGATAAGTAATATCAAAAGTATTCGGAATCGAGACCTCCCCCTCTATATTTATTGCTTGATCTATCCCTTTTACTCTAATTTTGTGACCCTGAGTATCTAGCATAAGGCCTATTCTTGGAGATATTTGATGCAACATTGTTGATACTTTCTCTAGTTCTTCAAAATCTGCGAAAGAAGCATTAATTCGTGCAACACTCATACCATTCTCGTACATTTTTCGTAGTAAAAATTCATCCCAAGATGCGGGACCAATAGTGGATATTATTTTTGTCTTTGATTCGTTTCTCATTTGGGCAGTTAGATATTTCAGTATACTGAATGTCACTATTCATGTCTATCTCTGTGTGATATATTATTGGTGTAATAACATATGACTGCCCAAATGATGAAGAATTTTCTAAAATCTCTTATAGCGTATTTTGCATTAGTGTTTCTGTCAGTAAATCTTTTCGCTCAGGGAATTGTTTTACCGGAGAGTGGATTGTACTTTGCTGCCACTTTATTAATTCTTACCTTAACAATTTTAATAGCTGAACCTCTTTTGAAATTCCTGACAGTTAAAGTTAATTTCATTACCATGTTTCTAATGTCCTCTCTTCTGCTGGTTGGTGTATTCTTTTTATTGAAGATATTTATGACAGATTTTTATATCAATGAATATACATTCGAGGAGATGACATTGGGAACGCTTAAGATCACTAGTTTTGTTGTAAAACCAACATTAACCATCATATCTGCGTCTCTTACCTCTGCTCTCTTTTGTGCTACCTTCAGAGGTTTGGATAGTGTATAATGATGGGCATGGATAACACACAAAAGATACTTTTAATAATTCAGGTAGTGATTTGTGCAGTATTGATAGTATCAGTTTTGCTACAGAATCGTGCCGAAGGCCTAGGTAAAATGTTTGGCGGAGGTGGTGAGGTATTTAGAACCAAACGAGGATTAGAAAAAGTTTTGTATTATACAACTATTGTTTTAATTATTGCCCTCATCGCTATCTCTTTGTTTATTCTTAAATACTCAGAATAAAGATTTGATGAAAAATCCTAAGGATCAGAAACAAAACGGATCTCTTTCCATGAAAGATGCCTTAAGTGAGTTCAAGAATATTAAAGTTGTTGAAAATCACAACGAGAAAAAAGATTGGAGAGATTTTTTTTGGAATTATCCGATATTCTGGAGTTCAGTGTTCAAGAAAACAATCCCTTTTAGCTATATCTTTCTTTCGTTAGTAGCGGCTCTATTAATAGGTCTTTTCTTCCAATCAGAAACTTTCGCAAAATTCCTGAGGAGTAATTCAAATACAAATGATACGTATACAGAAGGAATGGTTGGTGCTATTTCTTCTTTTAATCCTCTTTTCGTATCTGCTAACTATGTTGATAAGGTTGTTGATAGTTTAGTATTTGAGAAGTTTGTGTATATAGGAACAGATGGGAAACCAACACCCGGAATCGCAAAAGAATGGAGCGTATCGCAAGATAATTTGACATATACTTTTTTACTTGCAGAAAATTCATACTGGCAAAATGGAGAACCTATTACAATTGATGATGTTTTATTTACTTTTGATACCGCGATTTCACTATATACAGACTATCATTTTGACTCAGTAGGTTCAGCTTTGGAAGGAATGACAGTTTCAAAAGTAGATGAAAGGACAATACAATTTACGCTCAAATCTTCAAACCCTACGTTCTTTGAAGCAATTGCTATATATATTGTTCCTAAAAATGTGTTGGAGAATGTTTCTATGACAGAGATGCCTTTTGATTCCTTTGCGTTGTCTCCTGTTGGGAGCGGGAAATATAAAGTGAATAAAACAGAACAGAATGCTATTTATCTTGTAGATAATGAATATGATAAATATTCACCTTCTATTAAGAAAATTGTTTTTAGAATCTACCCAGATTATGTCTCTTTAGAGACAGCAATGCGTGTGGGAGATATCGATACTCTTGGGACATGGGATAGCGAGGCTTTATCATTTATGAAGGATTATCCTAATTATGGTGTACTGACAAAGGTTGAGACACATAGAAATAGATTGCTATTTTTTAATGTAAGAAAGGATGTTCTTAAGGATAAGAATCTGAGAATTGGGCTTAGTTATCTTCTTAATAAAGAAACCCTTTTGTCTGATGCTCCTCTTGTGGGAGATGTTATGCAAGGTCCTCTGCCCTCAAGCTCTTGGGCATTTAATAGTCAGTTAGATTATTACGCATATAATGTCGAGAAAGCCACTGCTTTTTTGAGTAATGCAGGTTATACAAAAAATGCAGAGACGGGGTATTTTGAATCAAAAGAGGGCAACATTTTAAGCTTTACCTTGAGCTACTTGGATAATGATCTTAATAACAGAGTAATTGCATCAATTATCTCTTTGTTTGATAAGGAGGGGGTTGTAATCAAACCTAGGGCTCTTTCGTATAATGAGATATCCCAGCAGGTTATAGCTACTAGAGATTTTGAGATTCTTCTTTATGAAGTAGAAACAACAGTCGATCCGGATCAATACAATCTCTGGCATTCTCTTAAGGTGAACTATCCAGATTTAAATCTATCCGGATATGAATATGAAAGAGTTGATATCCTTCTTGAGGATGCAAGAAAAACTAACAACATTACAACACGTCAATCTAAGTATGCTCAATTCCAAAAATATTTGATGGCGGATGCTCCTGCTATTTTCTTGTATCATCCAACATTCATGTTTTATTTCGATAGCAAATTGAGTGGAATAGACGTGTCAAATATCAATTTCTCATATGAGAGATACTGGAATATACAAGATTGGAACTGGAATCTTTAAATATGCCAAGAGGGGGATTTGAACCCCCATCCTATCGCTAGGACTACATCCTGAATGTAGCGCGTCTGCCAGTTTCGCCATCTTGGCATTCTAACCAAGATATTTTACCATGAAAGCTATTTTTTTGAAGTAAGAGTTATACTCACAGGAGGCTTCTCCTCTTTGCCTTGCTCATTATCAGGATCAAATTTCTTGTAGTCCTTTAGGAAATCTAACTTGTTAATCACTGCAGTTTCTTCTTTTGAAGCAGAAGAATCTTCAGCAGGTTTCTCTACATTCTTAACATCTTTTTTTTCATCGGCCATTAGCTTCTCTCTCAAGGTAACCTCTTGCTTTTTCCCCATATTCTTTTGGAATTGTTTAGCTACTTTGTCCTCTGCTCTCTGTGTAACATCTTTTATTCTTTGAGTCTTGCTAACAATCCCAATAACTATTCCAAAGACAAATGCACAAAATGCGATGAGAATATATGTCTGATTGTTTTTGACCCATTCTTTAACTACAGTAAAAGAAAGTTGGCTAAGATCTAACAAATATTCACCCTTATTTGAGCTAGTATTACTTGTATCTAATGTAAACTTAGTAATTTCAGATAAATCACTGGCATATCCATACCTTCTTACATAGCCATTTATTGAATATATATCGTTTGGAAGATCTGCACGATTGAAGTTTATACTCCATCTCCCATCTCCATCAATCAATCCAGTTTCTGACGAGGCTTCTGCCCCACTAGATAGTAGAACTATTATTTCTGAATTCGCCAATCCAGTACCAGAAATCGTAACTGTATCTGTTGATATAACGGGGGTGCTAAGAATCGGAGGTCTTGGTATTATAACTATTGAGGTGCTGTAAATCTGTGTAGCTGCATTCGCATCCTGATATTTAAATTCTAGAGTATGTTTACCTATGCTAAGTGCGGGGAAACTGTATGGGGATGTAATGTCTACAAACCCCTTACTATCTATCTCTAATTGTATAATGGCTCCAGTCTGTGATGGATTGGTAAAAGTTATTATTGTACTTGGATTATCTGTTTGCTCTGGAATATCTAAGCCAAGAGGATTTTCCTTGGTTGGAGTTACAGGAGCGGAGATTGTTGTCTCTTGTGTGGTCCCGAGAAGATCTCGTACTGTTGTATCTTCTGTGGCAAATGCATATCCTACAAAAAGAAATGACGAGAGAAGAACTGTTGCGAATATGTTTAGATATTTCATTATTGGGTAGTTAAATTTATTTTTCTATTTTTTCATTCTATCAATGAACAAGATTCCTTCCAAGTGGTCGTATTCATGCTGTATGCTTGTTGCATTTATGTCCTTGTATCTTTTTGTAATCCATTTGCCATTTTTTTCTTGGAATCTTATCTTTATCTTGTAATATCTTTCAACATACCCTAGCCTATTAGGTACACTTAGACATCCTTCCTCGCCATTAACCTTCAAGAATCCTGCGGGTTCTATACTTGGGTTAATGAAAAGTTCCCATTCATCAGTATCGTAGTTTAAAGAATACAAGACACGGTATGGCTTACCAACCTGAATAGCTGCAATACCACCTGCTGGGATATTGCCTTGATCTTCACTATGCCTTGCAGTGTATAGCAAATCATCAAGGAAGGTTAAAAATTCTTTACTCTGAAAAAGCTCGGGTGTAACGAACGCAGTACCCCCTCTTAGAATCTTTTCTTCATTTGGATCTTTAATTGTAAGTATCTTTAAGGCTTTTGGCATGATGATAAGTATACCATAATGTTAGGAATCTCTTCTAAAATGCAAATTCTGAAGATAAAGATGGTTAATACTGTATCCAGCTTGATGTCTTGTTAATATTAATGGATCTGGGATCTTGTTCTTTAGCTTTGTTCTTATTCTGCTAACAATTGTATGAATTGCAGATTCTGTTATCTCCTCTTCTTCACAAGGTGAAAGATCTGCTATTTGCGAAGGACTAAGTACTCTTCCTCCCGCACGTACGAGTAACATTAAGAGGTTGAATTCTCTTGATGTAAAGGGCACGAATCCTGATTCGCATATTATACCTTTAGCGGCCATATCTATTCGGAGGATACCAAGATCTAACTGCATATTATTACGATATAGCAATGAGAAGTTTTTGATTTGAGCTTTTAATAGCTCGCAAGCGATGGGCTTTTCGTGGTACATATTTATACCAAGATCATATGCGAGTATTTTGTTTGGAAGGTAATCGTCACCCAGAAGAATAATGGGTGTAAATATCTCTTTCTCTCTAATTCCCTTAATTAGTGAAACTGTATTTTGTTCATTGAGTTTGAGATCTGCAATGATCAAAGAATACTTAGCCAAAGATTTGTCTTGGACGGCTTTCATCTCAGTTACATGCTCTATTGTCGTACCGGAGGTGCCAATACAGGAGGTTAAAATATCCAAGATTTGGTCGTTTTTCTCAATTACCAGTATTTGTGGTAGTAATACTTTAGAGAACATAGCATATTCTACTATCAAGTTCCTTTCAAAAACTTTGCAACACTACTCTTCTCCGTTTTCATCTTCTTTCTCATCCTCTTTTGAAGGTAAAACCCAGGATAAGATTATGAGGATTACTATTATAATAACAGCAATTGCTATTAAGATCCCGAAGAATAGTTTTTCCATTCCTAATTATATATTTTTTTGAATGTATTCGGTATGGGTAGTATTGCTTGAGTTTGAGATCACCGCTTGTGTAAGTGCAATTACTCCAAGAAGGAAGCAAATGATAGCGATATATATTGCGAATGTAGGCAGTTTCTGGTGCATTTTGTGTAGAGTGTTAAGTTAATATTCGCTTGGGCGAGAAAAGATTTCCACTCTATCAAAATTCAAAATGAATTGGAAATTGTAATTTGACTTGTAATGCGTTTTACTTTTTATATTTCTCTAACATGCGTTCTGTTAAAGAAAAGCAACATCCGCAGAAGTTTTGCTTGTAAAAGCCTCCCGTTTTGATATGCTCGTGCGCTTTTTGTGGGCGTATTACCTTGATCTCATCAGTCTCTAACTTATTCGCAATTTCTACTATTTTATCTGTATCTTGGTAGTGGCTGGAGAGAAGTGTTGAGGATAGATAGTTGATGTTATTTTCTTTTGCATAGTCAAAAAGATGTGCCATTCGGAGTGACCAACAGCCAATGCATCTTTTGGGATAATTTGTTATCTCTTCAAAATATTCTTTTGGTTTGTATTCTGGGATTACAACCTTTGTGGCTTGTTTTACGCTCCCCTGCTCTATTATTTTTTTAAGTGCATTTAATCTTTCAAAATATTCTGATCTAGGATGTATGTTGGGATTATAGAACAGGAGTATTAACTCAGTATTACTATCTATTTGATTCTCCTCCTCTAACATATGTATGAGGTTCAAGAGGCAATCTGCACAACATGTATGTATTAGTAGTTTATTAACCATTTCTTTTGATTTGTGCCCAATATATTTTAATTCGCTTTAGGAAATGGAATAATCCAACTGCACCCATGAAGAGAGAGAGCTCAACATGCCAGTAAATAAAATCAAAGGAAGAGCTGGCAAGTGATGGTATTTGATATTGTAATATCATTATTATTCCAAAACCTAGTGTAGGTATGAGAAATGAAAGTACAAGCATTGTATTCCAGAAGGCATTAAAGAACTTTCCTTTCTGAGGTTTGCTTATTTTGAATGCATAAATATAGTGGCCCCAATATAATATGGTTGCTATTAATACGGGTATTAGAAGATTATAGGGATTTGTACTTGTACTAGATGTGTTTTCTGTAGTATCTGATGTTGTTGTAGATGTGGTCGTATTTATAGAAGAAAGAGTTCCTATTCTAAAAGTTTCAAGAAGATTCTTGGTTGTTGTAGATAAATGTTTTCTTTCATTATCAAAATCTTGTGTGATATCTGTTCCGCACCAACTTGTTATATTTGAATATCTTTGATTATGAATTGGCAAATATGTGGTAATGTCGTAAATGGTACTGTCATATATCATCCAGCAACTTGCAGAGGTATTATGTGATGCTACTTGATCAGATGTATATTGTGTGGCGGCTATAACCTTATGAAGGGTCAAGCCGAGAATCAATATCCCAATTATTGTAATACCGAATATCTTCAGATTTTTCATAGCCATAGGATACTAAAGATATGAAAAGAATTGCAAATGCCACTTCACTTTGTTATTCTAAGGGATGGCAAAATATTCCATTAGTATTAAAGATTTCTCAAAATCATTTGGTGAAGTCAAGGCAGTACAAAACCTCTCTTTTGATGTGAGTGATGGTGAGGTATTTGCTTTCTTGGGGACCAATGGCTCTGGGAAGACAACTACCATAAGGTGTTTGTTGAAGATATATCAAGCTGATACGGGGAAGCTTTTGATAAATGGAAAGGAATATTCAGAAGAGTTGAACAGTATAATTGGCTATCTTCCTGAGGAGAGAGGTTTATATAGAGATGTGTCTGTGATTGATATCCTAACGTATACTGCTAAATTAAGAGGGATTGAGAAGAATGATGCCCTCAAAAGAAGTCTTGATTATCTGGAACTTGTCGGATTAATTGCGCATAAGGATAAGGAGATATCTCAATTGAGTTCTGGAATGCAACAAAAGGTCCAACTGGGTACTGCGTTAATACATAACCCGGAGATATTGATTCTGGATGAACCATTTAAGGGTTTGGATCCTGTGAACAGACAGATGTTTGTAGACCTCCTTTCCGAAAGAGGTAGAAGGGGTACTACAATTTTGTATAGTACTCATGTTATTGAAGAAGCTCAAAAAATGGCTGATAGATTAGTGATAATAAAGAATGGTTGTCAGATGGAGTATGGCTCTGTAAATGATGTACGTGCACGACATGGAAGTAAAAACATTTATGTAGAATTTGATAAATGGAATCCTGAAGAGAAGAACAATCTTTATACTGCAGTACTTTCGAATAAAACAGCTGAAATTGTTCCTAACGATGGTGTAACAGAAGAGGATGTCTTGAAGAATCTCCTAGAGCAAGGCGTGAAGATTGTTAGCTTTAATTTGGATTACCCAAGTTTGAATCAGATATTTATAGATATAATGAAAGAAAATGAAAAGTAAGTATTTTGAAGTTGCAAAATTTGAATTTTTGAAAATAGTAAGGAAAAAAAGTTTCTGGTTAGGTACATTATTTATGCCATTGTTGATTGGTGTTATTGCATTGATTTCAGGGCTTACCTCTGTGGATGCGGCTAAACAACTCGAACAGCCAACAAGTTTCTCAAGGGTATACATATATGATTCTGAAAGTGTAATAAATACATCTCTGTTAACTAGCCCTTTTGAGCTTACTCTAGATGTAAATTCTGCTGAAAATAGTGCGAAATTGGATAAAACTGTTGCTTTCGTAAAATTGTCTGATAATTTCTTACAAGATCTTAGTTACGAGCTTTACTACAGAAAAGATGCTGATTTTATGGGCACTGCCAATCTCCCAACTATTGTTAATGCATTGGTTAAACAAAGTGCATTTGCGAAGGTTTCAGATCCCAATTTAGCTGTTATGCTGAATAGCACCCCTACTAGTACTAGTTATACATATGACAAGGATGGTAATTTGGTGAAAGAAGGGTTTGAAAAGTTCATTCTTCCAATAATGTCTTTGATTGTCTTCTTTATGGCAGTATTTATCTCTTCGGCATTCTTACTACAGAGTGTCTCTGCTGAGAAAGAAAACCGCATGATAGAGACAATTCTTTCTATTGTAGATAAAAAATCATTAATGTTTGGGAAAATGATAGGATTGATGGGTGTCATGTTTGTTCAATTGTTTACGTGGGTTGTATTTGGTTTTGTTATATATAAGGTAGTGATGAGTGGTTTTAACTTGCCTATACCAATAGATTTATCAAACATAGATCTTTCAGTGTTACCATTAAATATATTCTTAATCATTGCGGGGTTCTTGTTCTTTGCAGCAATTATGACTGGTACAGGTGCGATTGGTACTGGAGCAGAAGATAGCAGAAACTTATCATCCATATTTATTATGCTTTCCATTTTCCCGATGTATTTGATGCAGGCTTTAATTACTAATCCGATGGGTCCTCTAGCTGTAGTTTTAAGCTACTTCCCGTTTACCTCCTTCATGGTTCTGTTGATTAGAAATTCTTTTGGTGCTTTACCGACAATTCAGTTGGTAATAGGGATATTTGCATCCATATTATATGTTGTAGTAGCTATGTTTATAGCTTTGAAATTATTTGAACTGGGATGTCTTATGTACAATAGGAGACCATCCTTCAAGGAGATGATCTCCTATTTCAAATTGCGTTAATTCTTTCCTTTTGAATTGCTACTACCACTTGTAGAAGACCCATTGCCAGATCCATTGTCTGTATTAGACTCTTGGTTTTGATTCTGAATTTGAGTATCTTCACCTGCGTTGTTTTCAGAATTTTGTTCTGCTTCTTCATTTTGACTTTCTGTAAGTTTGCCTTCAAGATGTTCGATTACATTCCCTAGGCTCTCTTTTGCCTGTTCGTTACCAAGCTTTTGTTGAACTTGCTCCATCGTCTGAATATGCTCTTGGACTCTTTCTTGATATTGATTTCTAACTTGTTCTTTTTCCTCGGTTGTAAGTTCGTCCCCACTCTCATCTATCGCTAAATCAAGCTTCTCCTCTTGAGCCTCTATTTCTGATAGGTATAACGCAATATCACTAGTATCTGTGACTGTGGCTAGTTCTGCTAGCCTTTCATCTAGTACTAATTGCTCAAAAGCGACAAGAGCTTCTGGGTTTAAAGTTAAAGTACGAGTAACGGACTCAAATAGTTTATCCATTGAGTACAAAGAAGTTTCCGGAGTTGCAGCATCCGCTTTCTCTGCGAGGATTAAACCTCCTCCTCCAAGGATGATGATTACACCTGCCGTAATCATCAAAGGCTTAAATAATTTTGTCATTTTTTTGAAAAATGAAATTATATAATATAAATACCGTAGCATTTTTTTTGCATAAAAGGCAAGTATATATATTCTTGTATGCATGTGGTATAATACTATTGCTATTGGAGCGTTGTTAAGACTGCTTTGAGTAATTTATCTCCCAAGTGCGTAATTTGGTATAGCGAATATAATTTATATTTTTATTACAAATAAATGGGAAACAAATTATTTGTAGGAAACTTGAGCTGGAACGTCGATGATGCACAGCTTAATGATTTCTTCAGTTCCGTCGGTACTGTTGTTGAAGCAGTCGTTATTAAGGATAGAATCAAAAACAGATCCAAGGGATATGGTTTTGTAAAAATGTCTACCGAAGAGGAAGCTGCAAATGCTATTGCTGAATTAAACGGCAAGGAGCTTGATGGCAGACCAGTAAATGTTTCTGAAGCTAGAGAAGAATCTGGTGAAAGAAGATCATTTGGTGGTGAAAGAAGAAGCTTCGATAGAAGATAATTCTATTGATTTCTGAATCAGAAAGGGCAGTCTTAGACTGCCCCTTTTGTTTTATGCTGAAATACCAACTCCAATTAAGAGTCGTTATTTATGTGCGGGGTAGACCTAGGTCTGCCCTATTATTCGGAAATATTTTGCATTTGCTGTTGGGCATATACAGTAAGATTTTTCCTTTTGGCCCATGTTCTTTGCGTATCTGTGAGAAGCTTTTTTCTTAATCTGATACTCTTAGGTGTTACCTCGATCAACTCATCATCATTGATAAATGATAGTGCATATTCAAGAGTCAAAGGAATTGTTGCTCTAAGTGATACAATTGTTACCTCTGCGTGTGACATTCTAACATTAGTCTTATGTCTCGCTTTACAAGGATTTACCAAGATATCATCTTCTGCATTATTTATTCCTATTATCATTCCCTCGTACACATCTTCGGAAGCACCGATAAAAAGCTTCCCTCTATCTTGTATTGTAGTCAAGGAATATCCGAGTGCTAACCCTGTTTCTGAAGAAATTAGAACACCCTTTCTAAAGAGAGGTGGTTGTTTTACATATGGAATATATCCAGAGATATAGCTATTGATAATGGATTCTCCTTTTGTAGCATTCATAAGCATTCTGTGCAATCCGATGAGGTTTCTAGTTAATATCTTGTATGTAAATCTGTTTATTCCATCCTCATTCTCTATATTTACTAATTCTCCTTTTCGATCACTAACCTCTTGTGTAATAACGCTCATATACTCCTCGGGAGAGTCAATTGTAAGCTCCTCTACAGGTTCACTTAATACTCCGTCTATCGTTTGTAATATAACCTCAGGTTTACTTAATTGAAGCTCAAACCCTTCTCTCCTTAATTGCTCGACTAAAATAGCAAGTTGTAACTCTCCCCTACCTGCAACAAAGTAGTTATTTGATCCTTGATTGGTTATCTCCAACCCAATATTTAAATTTCTTTCTTGATCCAATCTTTGGGCAAGTTGTTTATCTGTAACAAACTTCCCTTCTTTGCCAACAAAAGGAGAGGTATTAGCTTGGAATTTCACTCTAACCGCAGGAGGAGTTATTGTGATATCTGGTAATACATCCTGATTATTGATATCACACACAGTAGCACCTATCGCAGTAGACTCTATACCAGTAATAGCAACTATCTCTCCTGCACCGGCAGATTTGATTGGCTCCCATGATAATCCTTCCTTTGTAAATAATCCTCGTACTCTACCTTGAACCTTTTCTTCTTTTCCTGGTTTATTTGATATCAATATTATTGGATCATCGAGTTTTACACTTCCTCTATTTATTTTCCCAATTAAGTATCTCCCTGTGTGAGAATCGTATTCTAATGAGGTTACCTGCATCTGGAATGGCTCACTTATCTCACCCTTTGGTGCTGGCATATTTGCAATTATCTCGTCTAATATTGGAGTGACATCACCTGGAATTGTATTTGGTATTGTAAGGTCTCCCTGTGGCATCTCCTTGAAGATTTTGCCCTCTCTGCCTATTGCATAATATACGGGGAATTCTAATTGCTCAGGATCTGTAGCGAGTGCTAAAAATAGATCTTGTACCTTACTAATGGTTTTGGATATATTGGCGAGTTTCTTGTCTATCTTGTTAACAATAACAACGGGTTTGAGTCCCATTTCTAATGCTCTTTTAAGCACGAATTTCGTTTGTGGCATAGGTCCTTCTTTCGCATCAACGAGTAAAAGGCAACCATCCGCCATATTTAATGTTCTTTCTACCTCTCCACCGAAATCTGCATGTCCTGGGGTATCAATGATATTGATTTTGTATCCCTTGTATCTAATGGAAATGTTTTTAGCACTAATGGTAATCCCTTTCTCTCTTTCCAAATCACTAGAATCAAGAATTTGTGTTTCCTGCATCTCTTCTTGGTTATCTCTGAAAAGGTGAGTTTGCTTCATGAAGGCATCAACCAAGGTGGTTTTCCCATGGTCAACGTGCGCTATGATAGCAATGTTTCTTATATTGTTTTTATCTATTGGAGAATATTCCATGACAAGGGAACATTCTACCACAAAACGAGGTAATTAGATACTCGTTATTCTTTGATTTCTATTCCTCCAAAGATTGCTGTTCCTGTTATTTCTAACCTAGGGCCTTTCGTATCTCTTTGATTGAATTTGTTATCCCAACCCCCAAGAATACCTATTCCATCGGATACAACATTACAATCTTTTGGAAGTAATACTTCTATACCACCAAATGCAGTATTAAGTACTAACTTTGCACCATCTTTACCGATTTGTGCATCTCTGAGATCTAATTTTGCACCACCAAATGCTACTGTGATATCTCCACCCTTAAATGCTTTTGAATCCATATTTTTATCTATTCCCCAGAAAACTACTGTTTCAGAGATTCTATCTCCACCATAGTACTTCTTTCCTTCTGTCATATGTGGAGTTTCTTTTCTGAAAATCATAGTTAAACCAATTACAATGATGACCATAGGCCATAGCATTGCAAAGAAACTAATATTGAACAGATGAGTAAGTAAGAAAAGTGTACCTAATGATGTCAGTACGATACCGATTGACATATTCTTGTCAAAAAGCATCTTGATACCTAAGCCCAACAGTATGGCTGGCCATAGTAACCCAATAATGTCTCCAGTTGTTATATTTATCAGGGAAAGAAGACCTGTGGTATCAAACAAGAAAATTATACCGAAGAGTATTAATACTCCTCCGATAATTAGTTTTACACTTGTTTTCATTTTATATATTTATATAATTTTATATACGTTCAATTGTAAGAGCACCCACTCCTACTTTTGCATCTATGATTAGTTTCTTCTCAGCAGTATCATAATTGCTCGTTCTATATCCACCATCCTCTCCTATACCCTCTATTTGCCCATCATCAAGGTTGATTTCACCTACTCCAAGATTATACACTATTGATACTCCAGCATTTTTTGGTATTGTAATTATCATATCTCCTGCCCCGATCTCAAGATTGATACTTTCAGGTAAGGAAGTTTCTGAGAATGTCATATCAAGATTTCCTGCTCCTACCTCTGCGAATACTGATTTTAATACTGTACTATCCAAATCGACGGTAGCTTTCCCTGCTCCAATTGTAATATCTAATGATGTTGGCAAGATGTTTTGTCCGAGTGTTAATTCATATTTTGGTGCTACGAATCTCCAAATACCAAGATGTCTTACATCTTGATTGCTAAAACTCATACTTAGAAGTTTCTCTTCAACGCCTGCTGCTATTTCAGGCAAATCATCATCATATTGGTAAGTTGTTTTTGAAAGTAAATGGTATGCCTGATTCTCATCATTTAACGTTAAGTCTGATGCTCCGATGAATACATCTAGGATTCTGCTCTCGACGCCAGTATAGTCTTCTGAAAGGATATAATCTTCCTTGGTTTGAGTTTCTTGGTTCATAGCATATTGCCCTGAGAGTATCTCAGATACACGTTCTGGGATTAAAGGTACTTTCTTCTCTATTGCAAAGTAGTATGACATTACACCTGCTGCGAGCATGAAAAGTGTGTATACAACTGTCATAATGATAGTGCCAACATTAGTCTTTGGTAATACCATTTTGAGTCCTGCCAAGATCAAAAGTATTGGCCAGAATCTGAGTAGATATAGCCAGATGCTCCAAGGCACGACATTGGTAGTGTTAAGTAAGAACAATATCCCAATTAGTACTAGGAATATTGCTCCTGTATAGTCTTTGTTTTCTTGTTGTTCCATTTAAATATATATGAAATTAGATATTACTTTTCTTGAAAAGCTTGTAACCCATAAATAGAGTGATAGCCACGGATGCGAATATGCCTACTATTGTTACGATATCTGAAATCCCTTGGAACTTTATCACTATACCGATCAATGCCCAAAGTATTACCAATGGATAAGCTACATTCTTTTTTACTAATGCAATTACTGCCAATACGGTAGCAATTACTATCATAATTGCTGACCAGATCTCTGGTGAAATGCCAAATCCATTCCAGCTTGCGGTATAGAGAGCTCCTGCTATATTTGCTATTGATGCTACTGAGATCCATCCGAGATATATGTTGAAGGGTATCTTTTTTGCTGATGATATTTCTGGTTTGTTAAGTTTGATAGCTATCATTATTAAACTTGCAAGGATGATTAACATGAAGATTACAGATATGTAGAGTAATTTGTAATGCCACATAAATATCCATGCGGTATTTGCTAGGCTACTGATAATTACATATGGTGCAATGGTCATATCCTCCTTCTTAAAATTCACAAACATTGAGATGAGGTAGATTATTATCCCAAGATATATTACTCCCCAGATTGAGAATACATAGCCTGCGGGTACAAAGTATATTGCTAATGAATCTGACACTGCAGCAGTAGTTATTCCATTGATTGGTAATGCGTTAGAGAGAATGTTTACTACAAACATTGCTAGTACAGATACTAGTATGGATAATTTAATAATGAGTTCTTTCTTCATAGATAATTATATAGATAATGTTATCTATATAAATATATCATATGGGGTATAAATGTGAAGATTACAGAGAGGTCTTGCGTGAAGGCTAGGCCTCTCTGTAGGTTTCTCCAATTACTTGGAGGTTTGCTCTTCTGGAAAGACAAAGTCTTTCTCGAGATCTGGGATTAAGTTCCCAAGATCTTTTCTCAGAAAAAATCTGCCTTTTATTTGAATACCAACTATTCCCTTGGGGAGTCCCTCAAGGAACTTTTGGACATTCTCTTCATATCGAGCATCATTTTCCTCAGAATTGAAAAGGATGTCCGGGATAAGAAGGTTGTTTTGAGCTAATTCGACTAGCTCAGGGCTAAGAATTATTTGCTTTACTGAAGCCATTTCTTCTCCTGAATTTGGATAGATTTTTAAGAACCGGTCATTATACTACAGGACAATATAATTCTCAATTCCCTATAAATATTGATATAATCAGACCCTATGTTAAATATAGAAAAAATCTCTTTAAATAGAGGAAACAAAGAAATATTAAAAAATGTAACACTAACAATAGATACCAATGAAAAGATTGGCTTAGTTGGTGTAAATGGTGCAGGGAAGTCTACACTCTTGAAAATAGCTGTAGGTAGAGAAGAGCCTGATCTCGGTACGATTTCTTTCAAGGGAAATATATCATACTTGGCTCAGGAGACACACAGAGGATTGGATATAGAGAATTACCCAGAATTAACTATTGGGGAATATTTAATAATTGAAAAAGAGATTGAAGCAGAAGAATGGGAGATTAAGAAATTGTTGAATCATCTCAAGATGGAAGATAAAAGTTGTGACAGCAAATTAAGTGAACTATCTGGAGGGCAAAAGATCAAGGTTGAAATTATTAAGATACTTCTTGAAGAGTCTGATCTACTCGTATTGGATGAGCCTACGAACTTTTTAGATATCCCGTCTGCAGAATGGTTGATGAGATATCTAATCTCCTATCCTAAAGCAGTGTTAGTTGTCTCACATGACCTTAGATTGATGAATAAAGGGTTGAGTAAGATTTGGTATTTAAATGAAAAGACACATGATGTAGAGGTATATAGAGGAAATTATGAGCAATTCTTGAAAGTTAAAGCATTGAGGGATGAATTCTTAGTTAAACAGTTAGAATCAGAGGAAAAGAAAGCACAGAAGGTGTTTGAGTTAGCACAAGGGCTGTCTGGGAGAAAAAGTATTAAAGAGAAAAAGAGAGCTGCAAGAAAATTTGAAGAAGCCAAGGTTATGAAGGATGAGGTAAATGAATTAAAAATCAAACTTGCGAAATCAAAAAAAATGAGAATTGGTATACCTACTCCATCACAAAGTAGTATGAATGTCTTAGAGGTTAGTAATATTTCAAAGTCATATATTGATCCTATTACGGTTTTAAAAGATGTCTCTTTTAAGGTTCATAGATACGAGAGGGTTGCGATTATTGGTAAGAATGGTGTTGGTAAGACTACTCTACTGAAAATTTTAGCAGGGAAACAGGGTTCTACAAGTGGTTCATATGAATGGGGTTATGGTACAGATGTGGGTTACTATTCTCAAGAGAATGAGGATTTGAATTTAAATATGACTGTTTGGGAGAATGTCGAGAGATTGGATTGGGGAAATATTGATAAAAGAAAATTCTTAGGAGGATTTTTGATATCAGGTGATATGGTGGATCAGAAAGTTTGTACCTTGTCTGGTGGTGAAAAAACAAGATTGGCTCTAGCAAAATTATTTGCAGGTAGGCACAATGTTTTGCTTTTAGATGAACCTACTACATATTTAGATCCTGATTCTCAGAAGATATTATTAAATGCGTTGAAAGAATACAAAGGCACAATTATTATTGTTAGCCATGAGCCAGTGTTTGTGAGAGAGTTGGATATTGAGAAGGTTTTACTTATGCCTGAAGAGAGATTTACATACTTTAAGGATGAATATTTGGAAAGGGTTGGTGTTATTTAGAGTATCGTTTCCAGAAAGATGAATTCTTAACTATCTTTTCAACTTCTTTATTACTTTCCACCCATATATGGGGAGGGGTTTGTTGGAGTAATCTTATCTCCTTGATTAAATCCTTTTTTGAAATTTTTACTACAGCTTTTCTGTATCTATTTACATCATATATATCTTCCTTGTCGAAATATATATTTCCGATGTTTTCAGCAAGTTCATAATTGAATTGTATAGTATGGGGATACAAGAAGGTGCTTAATACGTGTTGGAACCAATCACTTCCCCTCGATGAATTTAAGAAATTTTCTAAATCATGGAAAAGAAATGTATCTAGTGCTTCTAGCAGTGTTTCGACCTTTGTGCTTTCAGTTTTAAACCCTATCTCTCGGATAAGGTAGTTAAATGTATATTCAGTATATGTTGATACATTTGTAGTATATACGAGCCCCATTTTGTCTCGTAGGATTTCTTCCCCAACTTTTCGAATGAGAGAGGTAAGAAGGCTGCTGATGGATTCCTCCTCATAGTCAAAACCATTATGATCTTTCCTTATATATATGAGGTATAGTGCATTCCCATTCATTCTCTCATCATAGAATAGACCGTATTGTAAGGCATTTCTTAGCTCGTAAGTCTTGAATGGAGATGATTCCTTAATGGGGTATAGATTTCCAATGGCTTCTAAAGATTCAACTTCTTTTCCAGTCAGAGTTTTTTTAGATTGAACTGTGAAAAGTACATTCTCACGTACAAATCTTGTATCAAAATATTTTTGTAAGATATCTAAAGTTATTGAATTGATATCTTCAAGTTCTCCAAGCACAGGGTAACAAACTTCTGGTAATATTTCATCGAAAAGATACCTAGCAAACTGAATATTTTTGTCCTTTTCAGATTTCTCTTCTCGACTTCTTTCTGCTAAAACAATTCCTTTTTCTGTTTCAAAGTTTTCTTTGAATTTCTCAAATGGGAATTCAATTAAACTCCGTACTCTTTCTAATACTCTCAGAGTACCAGCTTCGTTTGAGTGTCCTGTTAAATAAAGGAATTTCTTCCCTGTCCTTCCGTTTATATATATTGCAGGTCTTTTCTGACTTCCATCCTCGTATTTGTGAATCTCTTCTTCAGTTTTGAATGTACTATTGGGACGGAAAAGGATATGTTCTAAGAAGTGTGCTGTCCCATGTGGAACTTTTTCTTGATTTTCGTAAATAGTTCCAGCTTTATGTATTACTGCGAAGTCAAAATCTATAGTAGCAGGGTTTTGAAGATGTACGAGTTTTATACCACAATTCAATTCATACAAACAATAGGTAATATTGTTGTATTTATTTTTATATTTTTTGATTAATTTCATCTATCAAGGATAAAGATTAAAATCTCCCTATTCTACCACCAAGGAGATGGTAGCTCTATTACTAGCATTAAATGTTCCATCATATGAATACTCTTGAATAACAGTACTACATACTCCTTCTGTTGGTTGTTCTTGAATCTTTATTTTAATTTGTACTTGCTCGGGATAGCTTTCCATCACGAGGGCTTCTGTTGCTACGGAATAGCAGGGAGTTGGTAATGTACCAGTAACAGTATATACCCATTGGTTATTTCCTTGATATGTATATTCTAAATTGAAATTATCTTTCGTAATTGTTTTTTTCTGATCAACTTCCTTCTGAGAAATATATGTGTAGATAATAGCTCCAGAAAGAATAATTCCCAATGTTATTATGCCTATCCAAAAAGCTCTTTTATTCATTATTTTATCTTGCTAAGTTATATCCGTATATATTACTAAGAATTCTAACGGATGTATATTTTACAGACATTATTGCCTGTAGTATATTATTATATAGATAAATTAATATCTTAAATTATGGTTGATAAATCAGCTATAGAATCTGAAGTTAGCGAAGCTAATTTGAGAAAATCGCTCAGAGAACTTTCTCATACTCTCGATGCGAGACAAAAAACTATCCTCTTTCGTTGTGGGCCAAAGCAGAGTATCGAAGAAAATAATATCAGTGAAATTGTAGAAAAGATTCTGATTAAAGCTGAGATTATACCTGAATGTTGTAACTTCAACGACAATGCTGTTTTTTGTGCGACATTTAATCCTGGGACTGAAGAATATTTCTTAGGTGTGATTTCTTTAAAATATTTAGATATTCTAGACTCTCCAATATATGTAAATCCCGAATTCTGTTTCGGTGTCACTTGGAAAACGACGGATAACTTTTTGCAAATAGTTCATAAAGATGCAAGATTAACAATGATTTACCCGTTAACTGAAAAATTTAAGGAAGAACATTTTGAGGCTTTACAAACCCTTATTGAGGTCGCAGAAGAATCTGACTCATATCTTGTCGAGGGAAACTAGCAAATTATTCCTCCCCCTACTACATATTCTCTATCATAGAACACTACTGATTGCCCCGGCGTTATTGCTCTTTGTGGAGTATCAAATACTACCTCTACTCTGTCATCTTCTAAAGGTTTAATCTTTGCTGCAGCTTCTTTTGCACCATATCTTATCTTTACTTCAACCTTCATTTCTTTTTCTAACTTATCAATACTTATCCAATTCAAATCTCTTGCAACTAGTCTGCTTGAAAAGGTTTCATTGTCATTCCCTACTATTACCTGGTTCTTTTCAATATCAATCTCTATGACATATAACGGCGTATTGCTTGGAATACCTAAGCCTTTTCTTTGACCAACAGTATAGTTAAAGATTCCATTGTGTTTCCCTAGTATATTACCTTTGGTATCTAAAACATACCCGGGTAACATCTCTGAGTTAGTATTTTCCATAATGAATCTATTGTAGTTATCATCTTCTATGAAGCAAACCTCTTGGCTATCTTTCTTCTCTGCTGTTGGCAAATTGTATTTCTTGGCTAATTCTCTAATCTTTGTTTTTTCATATTGTCCAAGTGGAAATATGGTATGTGCTAATTGCTCTTGTGTAAGGTTATATAGTACATATGATTGATCCTTTGTTTTACTTTCCCCTTTTTTTAGTACATATCTATCTCCAATCTTCTCAACATTGGCATAATGACCTGTGGCTATGTATGGAATATCTTTGGAGTATGCAGTTTGAAGCAATTCTTCAAATTTAACTATTCTGTTGCACAATACACATGGATTGGGAGTTCTACCATTTAAATATTCAGAGATGAATTCTTTTATGATTTTTTCATCAAAAGATTCCTGAAGATGTAATGATATATGTTCGATACCTAATTGTTTTGCAATTTCTTTAGCTTCTTTTTCTACAGTATTGTTTCTACAAGATTCTTTAAGTACAATCATTGTTGTGCCTACAACATCAAAGCCTTGATCTTGGAGCAAAGCTGCAGCTACAGAGCTATCTACGCCACCACTGATACCAATTAGTACTTTCTTACGATTAACGGGAATGGTCATCTATATGATTATTGATTTCACTTTATCTAAAAACTCTGATTTTTGGTCTTGCATATAGTAACCGTCTATTTTGCCTAGTAATTTGTTAGCTTTGAAGATTAATAATGATGGAAGGTTAGAAAGTTGGAAGTCCTGCAATAATTTCTTGGAGGAACTTAATTTGTAATATCTAATGTCACCACTGATATCATCTGTAATATCTCGTATGGGAATTGATTTAAGTAAACATTGCGTATTTGAAGCATCATATATCTCTATCAATGTAATACCTTCGTACTCTATCTTATTTTGTAACTGTGACTCTTCAATCATAAAAAAATCTGAGACAGGAGATGCTCCATATCTATCTACAAAGAGATCTTTAATAGTTCTCGGATCATTATCAATTTGTTTCTTGTAATCTTCATACTCCTCTTCAGTTTTGGCTACACATATAGCAGATACAGGACATTGTGGCATACATTGGCCGCAACTTATACATTTTGTATTATCAATAACTATTGCTTTCTTCCCTTCATCGTATGAAAGTGCATGTGTAGGACATACCGCAATACCACTACATTCTGGTGCGTTGTCGCATATCTTGAAATTTATTAATACTGGCATTGAATGAGAGATATCTTAATTTATTTTTGAGAATTTTTCTTTTTGTAATCCTCAATTGCTGATTTAATAGCTTGCTCTGCTAAATTAGAGCAATGCATCTTTATTGGTGGTAAACCATCCAATGCCTCTGCCACAGCCTTGTTAGTTATCTCTAGTGCCTCCTCTAAATTTTTACCTTTTATTAACTCTGTAGCCATACTACTAGTAGCTACAGCTGCACCACAACCAAATGTCTTAAATTTTACATCTGTAATGACATTCTTCTCTATCTTTAGATACATCTTCATAATATCTCCACATACAGGATTACCAACCTGACCTATACCATCTGCATCAGGTATCTCGCCTACATTTCTAGGATTCATGAAATGATCCATTACTTTGTTACTGTATTCTCCCATTTTGTTTAAAAGACTCATATAACGGGGACATAGCCCTAAGTTTTTCAATGATAGGAGGTAATACTTCTAATAGATAGTCAATGTCACTATCTGTATTCTCCTCTCCAAATGTTAATCTCAATGATCCATGTGCAATCTCATGTGGTAATCCAATTGCAAGTAATACATGAGATGGATCTAATGATCCAGAGGTACATGCTGATCCACTTGATGCACATATGTTTTTCATATCTAAAGACAGGAGGATTGATTCTCCTTCTACAAATTCAAAAGAAATATTTACATTCCCAGGTAATCTTTTTTCAGGATCCCCATTTAATCTAGAGTATGGGATCTTTTCTAATATCTCCTTTATAGCTCTGCCTCTTAATTTCAAAAGCTTCTCGTTATAAGTATTGATATTTGTATCTGCTATTTCTATAGCTTTCCCAAGACCTACAATTCCTGCCACATTCTCTGTACTAGCTCGCTTACCTCTCTCTTGTTCGCCGCCGTGTATAAAGGAATGGATACGTACTTCATCTTTAATGTAAAGAACGCCCATACCCTTTGGGCCATAGAATTTGTGAGCAGAGAGTGATAGCAAGTCGATACTCATATCTCCAACATCTACGGGGATGTTACCAATGGCTTGTACAGCGTCTGTATGGAAATATATTCCCTTTTCTCTAGCTAACTCCCCTATTTCTTTTATTGGTTGTATTGTTCCTATTTCATTATTTGCAAACATTACAGAAATGAGAATTGTATCTGGTCTAATAGCTTTCTTAATATCTTCGATATCTACAATCCCATTTTCTTTTACAGGTACGGAAGTTACCTCAAATCCTTGCTTCTCTAAATATTTGCATGTATTTGATACTGCATGATGTTCTATGTTTGTTGTGATGATATGTTTTCCCTTGTTTTGATTAGCATACGCTATTCCCTTTATAGCCCAGTTATCTGATTCACTTCCTCCACTAGTAAAAAATATCTCTTTTGGTTGTGCATTTAGTGCTTTGGCAACTTTTTCTCTTGCTTCTTCTATTGCTTTTCTATTTTCTCTCCCAAGTGAATATATGGATGAGGGATTCCCATATTTTTCAGTAAAATATGGAAGCATTGCTTCTAATACCTCTGGTTTTACAGGGGTTGTCGCAGCATGATCTAGATATATTTTTTTATTTAATTCCATAGATAATATTCTATCACAGAATTTAAGCTTTCTTTAACAGAATAAATAGTAGATGTATAATGAAATATGAAAGGCATAGATGTTTTTGATGATGGAAGAGAGAAAAAAGTTTTAGTATTTGTCATTAAAGAAACTCCCGAAGGTGGAAAAGAAATATTAATGGGATACCACCTTAAACAAGAACATATGAATTTTCCTGGCGGAGGTGTTGAAGCTGGTGAAAATCCCAAAGATGCAGCTGAAAGAGAATTGAGAGAAGAAACAGGCTTGGAAGGTGAGGAATTAAGACAATTAGGAAATATGATTTTCAAATTCCCAAATGGGCATATAGTAGATCTGGATGTATTTGTTTGTAGACCTATCGGAGAAATTCTGCAGGAGCATGAAGGAAAGGAAAAAGGATTTAGAGATCTTGCCTATTATGATATAGATAATTTGCCGTTTGATGGTATGTGGCCAACAGATAAGGCTTGGTTAGAATTTGCTTTTGAATGGGATTATTTCAATGGAACTTACGATTTCGCAACTAATGAACTTCACATTTCAAAAATCCCAGAATTACGTGTAGTATAATCAACATCGTGTTTAACTACTGTTGTGGTAATACTGTAAATCAAATATGGTAGAATGATTGTTATTATGAAAGCTACAGATGTTGAGAAAGAAGCTTCTGTCCCACTTCTAGAAAAAATAGTAAAAGAAAATGATATCAAAGGAATATTAATTGATCTTGATAATACCGTTTTACATACTTCACGATATTATATCGAAACAGAGAAATCATTGAGTCTTTCTTTGATTGAAAAGATAGAAATAGATACAGTTGGTGAAGACTTCGCAATTTCAATGGCTGCAATTATGAAAAGACAATATATCGAAAGACATGGTCAAGCCATTCTTGTCACAGATAGGTATATGTATGCACTTGAGGAGTATCTTGGATTTGAACAAGCAGAAATATATCGAGATTTTGTTTGTGAATATCTTAAAGATTTCTATGAAGTATCTCCTGAGATAATAGATGGATCGTTGGAGGTTTCGAAGAAGATTATGGAACTTGAACTACCTTACATATATACATCAAATGCACAAGAGAATTGGACTATTGTGAAAGTAAAAGGTTTTGAAGAAGAGCTTGGCGTTCAAGGTATCATGTACAATGCTATAGACATTGATAAGGTAAAGGATGAGGATGATTGGAATAGGTCTGCTGATATGATTGATATACCAATTGAAAAGAGTTTAATAATTGGTGATAGTTTGGAGGCTGATATCATGGCTGGTATTCGTGCTGGTTGTAGAAATCTAGTATGGATTGGTGGTGATTTAGAAATGCTACCATTAGAAATAAGAGAGAATCCGGATATTCATATATGGTGTGTAGATAGTGTAAAAGATCTTCTTTAATATCCTTGTATCAATTTTGTATACTTTATGATATAATCAACCTTGTTTGATGTAGATCTAAGCGAAACTAATAGACCCAATGAGGTTAACAATATTTTATTTTCGGTTTGTCTATATGAACTGAAAACTAAAATTAATTGTTAATTACCGTTATGGAAAACAGGTACAAATCATTTGGGCATAGCCGATCTAATCGATATTCCCCAAGAAGAAACTTTAGAGCAAATACTAGAAGAAGTTCTGGTATAAGCACTAATCAATATATAGCAAAAGCTATACAAACAGAGACATCTAATATATATGTTACAGCGGCTCTTTTTAACGACTTTAATTTAGACCCTATTCTTCAAAAGAATATCTTAGGTAAGAGATATACTATCCCTACTAAGATTCAGAATGAAGCTATTCCTGCCATTTTGTCAGGAAAAGATATATTGGGTATTGCAAGCACAGGCTCTGGTAAAACAGCAGCGTTTTTGTTACCGATGATCAACAAATTTCTAAATGATGGTACACAAACATGCTTAATAGTTGTTCCTACTAGAGAACTAGGTATGCAAATACAGGATGAATTTAGAGAGTTAACCAAAGGTACAAATCTAAAATCTGTACTAATAATTGGTGGCAAGAGTATCAAGGATCAGATGTATATACTTAGAAAAAGACCTCACTTCATCATTGCTACACCAGGAAGATTAAAAGATGTCTATGAGAGAAGGGGTGTAAACCTATCAGAAGTAAACAATGTAATCCTCGATGAGGTAGACAGGATGTTGGATATGGGATTTATTAATGATATACGATTCATTATTGAAAAGCTTGATACTAACAGACAATCTCTTTTCTTCTCTGCAACTATGTCTTTCAAGGCAGAGCAGATTGCAAATTCTTTATTAAAGAATCCTACGAAGATAGAGATTGAATCTCAGGCTCCCCAGCACAATGTGGATCAGGATATTGTAAAAATTGATGAATTGAAGAAAAAGGAAGAGGTTTTACTAGATCTTTTATCTAAAGAAGAATTTAAAAAAGTATTGATATTTACTAGAACAAAGAGAAATGCAGATAAACTATCTAATTATCTTTATGATAATAAATTGGATGTTGATGCATTGCATGGAGATAAGAGACAATCTCAGAGAAGTAGAATAATAGATGGATTTAAGAGAGGTAATTTCAATATCTTAATTGCTACGGATGTAGCTTCTAGAGGACTTGATGTTTCTGATATTACTCATGTTATCAATTATGATGAGCCTGAGTGTTATGAAGATTATATTCATAGGATTGGAAGAACAGGTAGGGCTGGTAAGAAGGGTTATGCACTTACATTCATAGATAGATAATACTTTGATGTAACAAGCGGGCTCATATGTGATAAAAATCGATATGAGCCCACTTCTGGTGCAATTGCTGGTGTTATTTTCTGTCTCCCTTTTGAGTTCTTTTCTGATGATTCCTATTTTCCCATCCTTTTTTTCGTTGCGCTTTATTTTTCTTTTGTTTCTGTTGCCCTGGCATTATTCCCTCCATTTGCAAGACTCAAACAACCGGAATTGCACGATAAGGCTATTATAACGCTATTAATATTTATCGGTCAATGAAAAGTATTGTTCTGATCTGATTATCTCCCAACCAGACCTTTTATATATTTGTAAGCTGCGGTTATCTCGGTAGAACTCTCGGTTAATCCTGGTCGCCTATTCACCTCTAAGACATAACTTTGTCCAGTATTTTTATCTGTAACAATATCAACTCCTGCCCATTTAAGCTTCAAAGCCATAACTGATTGTGTCGCAAGGATTAGGACCTCTTCAGGAACATCTTTAATCCTAATGAACTCTTCACTTGCACCAAGTGCAACATTATTCCTAAATCTATCTGTAATCCTTGTTCGTTTACAAGCAGATGTAGGTTCACCATTAGCTACGACGACTCTATAATCAAAATCATTAGGAATATATTGCTGAAATATATATCTATTGTATTTCCCATTCTCTTTTACTGTTTGTGCAATTTCCTTCTCCTGATCTATCAAAAATACATTGCAACCTAGTGACCCTAAAGAAGTTTTGTATATGCAAGGTAACTTACAAACCTTTGCAATTTCGGATGTGTTTTTACTGCTTACATTCAAACCATTATGAAAATATGTATTTGGTACCAAAACATTCTTATATGCCAGAGTGAAAATATCTGAAAGCTTTGTATTGTGTGAATTTGTTTTGTTATGTGGAATCTTTTGTGATTTCAAATACAGATGTAGGAGATATGCCATATGGGTTGTATTCCATCCTGACTGTATCCAAACGTACCCATATTCCTTTAATTTTCTATTTTTGATGTTTACAATAATCGCCCCATCGACAATTTCAAAAATTATATCCTTAATTGAAGCGGTATCTAAGGTGATATCTTTTAATTTCAGTTTTTCTTGTATGAGTATTTTTTCCTCAACGGGAGTATTAATACCAATAGCTAGGACGGAACGATTTCCCATGTGTATAGTGAGGAGATTATGCTTGTATTATAGCATTCTTTGCACCACTTGGTTATACATATCTCTCCCAGTCTCATTTAGTACTATGCTATTTCCAATTTTTTCCATATATTCTTTTTGAAATATCCTTTCGTCATAGTTAATGCCTGTATTTAGCCTTAATCCAAGAATTGTTTTTTCCTTTTCAATATCTTTTTCACTAATTATTTCCTTCTCAATATTCCATTCTTTGTTAATGTATCTTTGTATATCTTCCGGATTATGTGACTTTGTATCTCCTACTCTGGAATATGCACCTGCACCTAAACCAATATAGTCTTGATAATGCCAAAAATTAATATTATGCTTACATTCAAAATCTTTTTTACACCAATTTGATATTTCGTATTGATGAAATCCTTTCTTACTTAGAAACTCACAAGCATAATGATACATTTCTCTATCATCTGTCTCAGAGGGTAACATCAATTTATCTTGATTATAAAGGCTATAATAAGGTGTACCCTCTTCTATCTCCAAGCTATAGCAGGATATATGTTGTATATCTAAAGCAGTTATTTTTTCTAAAGTATCTTTCCATTTCTCTAATGTGTGTTGTGGATATCCGAAAATGAGGTCGACCCCAATATCTGTGAATCCCAAATTTTTAACCAAGTTATACTTCTTAACGAAATCTTCAAAGGTATATCTTCTTGTTAGTAGCTTTAAATCATCATTGTCAGTAGCTTGTAATCCAATACTTATTCTATTTATACCAACAGTTTTGTAGGCATTTAATGATTCTTCTGTAATATATTCTGGATATTGTTCTATTGTTATCTCTATCTCTTCATTTATATGAAAATTATTCTTAATATTCTGTATTACCTCAACAATATTTTTGTATGGAACTAGATTAGGTGTTCCTCCACCTATGTATATGGTTTTCACTTCTCTGCTTTTGAAAAGCTTAGATTTAGTAATAATCTCTTTGTTTAATGTTTTGAAATATTCGTCATATTTATCATCACAGTTTGTACAAGAGAAGAATGCACAATATGGGCATTTAGAAAAACAAAATGGAATATGAATATATATATTTAAGGATTGCATGCGAGATTATATCTCTTACTTAGTTATATGCATATTGTATGAATACCACGTGGGATGAGCGCTTTTTATTGTTGATGTTAGAAGCGTATTCTCTGAAATCTCTCCATGTGTGAGTTTTTGAAACTCTGCTATGATCTTATCGTAGGATTCAGGGTTGGTTTTAAAATACCAATGCAAGCTTCCGTGATTGAAACCTTGATCATTTCTAATATTTATTAAAGAGAGATCTATATTATTAACGATGTAATTTTGTGGCCTTCCCCTTATTAATTCCTTTGGCTTCAAATCTCTTTTTGATCGTAAAATTTTAGCGAGTTCATATTTGTGATCTGCCGCATTACATAGTGCCTCCATCTTTTCGAGACGAAATGGATATTTTAATCTCATGGCTAAAATAGCAAGAAAGAAATTTGTTCCAATGAATGATTCTTTCCCATTGTATTTTATCTCGAGTGAAGCAAGTGCTTTCGAGCGAGTAGTTTCCTGGTCACTAGTTTTGTATATTTCACTACCATTTATTAAGATACGATAGTCATCAATGTTGATTAATGTAGCTACTGTTTCAATGAATTTGCAGAATTCTTCTTTATCTTCTTTCAAATCTGTTTGCTGCGTCTGTTTGTACACTTCGACAGTCTCATTGTCAGGCTTTGCTACTTTAATAGGTTGCAAGATAACATCTGCTTTTGAGTATCTAATATGATTGTCAGAGAAACTATCATCTGTAGCATGTAATACAATATCGTAACGGTAGGAACAATTCCTTAATTGGTGTGTCACACATAATTTATTGGGTGTGACAACTTCTGTGTGTGTGAATCCTGCTATATTTGATTGATATTTTTGATTAAGGAAGGCTGCAACAATTGGAAAATCTTCTTCTGATACATAGTAATGAAAACGATATCCAATATATTGATCGTCATAATAGTCTATACCAATTACACCCTTTTTAGGTGTTTTGAAAACTTTTGCTTCATCTTGTGTGTTCTCTAAGGAAATTGATCCACTATACAATTTAAGAGCTAAGGGATATTCTTCCTTAGAAAGCATGACATCAACTCTGTCAGGAATTATTGTTCTGTATTTTGCTACTTCTTCAATTGGATTTAGGATACCGTAAACTTGAATTTCTTGTTGGTCTATTTGTGTGCGTGTTGTTGATTGAGAATATGAAAGACTTGGTAGCCGCCTAATAGTTTCTTCCGTTATATTTGTTGATTGGTCTAATAATTGTTCTGTGCTCATAAGACAGATATTATACTATGGGTTCTTGCATTCTTCAATTCACTTCATTTGGATGTTAATATATAAATATCTAAATTATTATTTTTTAAATAATGACAGGATATGTAAGTAATATTGAAGATGTTGTTAGTGAGAATACAAATTTTAGAAAGGTTCTTTATACTGGTTCACATATGCAATTAGTAGCAATGTCTCTTAAACCACTTGAAGATATAGGTATGGAAGTACATGATACTGTTGATCAATTCTTTAGATTTGAAGATGGAGAAGGAAAGGTCATAATGAATGGCGAAGAAACATTAGTAAAGGAAGATATGGTTGTAATAATACCTGCTGGTACAGAGCATAATATTATCAATACTTCTGAAACTGAAGACCTCAAGCTCTATACCATTTATGCACCTGCAAATCATCCTGATGGTACGATACATGCGACAAAGGAAGAAGCTATGGCTGCAGAGGGAGAAGAACATACAATCTAATTAAGTATTGGATTGTAAATGCCGTATTGAACCTTAGTTTCTATTATTTTTAATACTTTGTTATCAATATTCAAATCCCCTGTAATGACTTCTTGTAATATGAAGTCGTATATTTCTTGTTGTATAGATGTCTCGGTGTCACTTGCAGTACTGTAAATTAGGATATCATTGCCTGCTAAAATTGCTTGCTTAGCAAGATTCGTATATGTATCGATATCTTTTAGTGCTCCCATCTCCATATCATCTGTTATGACTAATCCTTTGTAGTTCAAATTATTTATTAATCTAGTGGAGAGAATCTCTTTTGAAATACTTGAAGGTGATGTATCTATCTGTGGATATTGTATATGTCCTACCATGATTCCACTTACAGTTGTTTGTCCAATTATTTCGCTAAATGGAGAGATGTATTCATCCCATTGTTCTGGAGAGATATTAACCACGGGTAATGCAAAGTGTGAATCAGGAGAAGCGTTGCTATGTCCTGGATAGTGTTTAAGCACTGCTATTACGTTTGAGTCTCTGTATCCGTTTACTGATGCTACACCTTTCTGTATTACAATTTCTTTTATACCTCTAAAAGCTCTAAGATACATGAAAGATTCCGGATCTGTTATATATTCTACGACTGGTGCTAGATTCATATTGATACCCATTCTATTGAGCAATTTACCTCTCTCTTTTGCAACAGTATATGCATCTTCTGGAGTATTCATCTCTGATTGTGCTTCTGTAAGTGTATTGTTCCATTGCAACCTTGATACTATTCCGCCCTCTTGGTCTATTGCTACGAAAAGCGGTATCTTATTAGTAGTTTGTATCTGTGATGTGAATTGTTCAATCTGTGTTTCAGAGACAACATTTTTACCATAGAGTAATACTCCTCCAATATGATTCTTGGTTAGAAATTCTTGTGTCTCCGATGTTAGATCTGTTCCATTTATTCCAAATAAAAATAGCTGACCTACTTTATACTCAGGTGTCATATATTTTAATATCTTTTCTTCTACTGTTGGAGGTGCTTTGCTTATGGATGCTTCAACTGACTCATTCTGTAGGAGATATGTAGGAAATATACTTGCTAAGATTATAGCTATAAATATGGGTAGGATATATTTCATATATACATTTATACATGGTTTAATAAATATAAGGAATATGTAGCTCTTGATTTTATAACTTATATAATATAATTTATGTTTATAATAAATAAGTTAAAAATTAAAACTTATGCTAATACCTTCAATAGAAAAATTAAAAAACGGAACTCATTATAGGATAACTGCGCGTCTTGAAATGGGAAATAATGAACCTACGCCTGGAGAAATATGTGTTTTAAATGATGGAAGAGTTATTGGTATTGATAGAGGTGCTGAATGGCTTCCTTGTGCAATAATCGGAATTATGCGAGAAGAGAAACTGTTTCTTTTCACAGTACCACCCTTAGCTCGCAATACCAGACCTCTTGTGTATAGATTACATAAGACGGAAGAGGAGGATGCATACCATGGTGTCGGATCAGGCGTTGGAGATTATGAAAGAGGAGCTTTAACAACACATTTTCCAGAAGTTTTTAATGCTAGTGTACTTATAGGGGTAGGTCTAGAGGAGAAAGCATGGAAAGAATTGTTGAAAATTGATATTCGAGATTGGGATAAATGGTCGGAATCAGAAGTAGGACAAAAAATGAATGAAGAAATGAAGTTTGGATGTCAATGTGAATTACTACTTGAGAAAGTGGGATAAGATTGTATTTCTATCTCTTATAAAATTCTCCTGTTTCTATAACCACATTATTTGTATTGTATGTCGTTATCTCTACCCTACTTTCATACACCATTGCCTTCATATACCCTATCGATGGTTGTCCACTTAATACAAAGTAGTTTATACCATTTGATACAGTATGTGTGTATCCATGGGTATGTCCTGATATTACAAAATCTACACCATAGTTTATGAGGTATTGTGATATTGTGTTGCTAAATGTTGGGTGATGGAACATTACTCCTGTTATTCTGTTTTGTGAGTTTGAACTTTGTAGATCAGCTATTAGCCAGTTTATTTGTGTTTGACTGGCAGAGGAGAATGCACTGTCTAGTATTACCATATGGAGATTTCCATAGTTTACCGAATACCATTTTTCGTTGTTAGGGAATGTAAAATTGTCTAAGAATAGTTGTGATGGTGTAGTTGAATCACCAACGACTCTATCGTTATTTCCCAGTGCAGCGTAAAAGATTCTTGTAGATCTTAGTGTGGTCGTTACAGTATTAAATCTATTTAAACTGTCTTGGGTTCCATCTTCCATGATATCACCTGCATGGAAAACGGGGTTTGCTCCAGTTGCTAATATGTAGTTTACTACTCTTTGATGATTTTGGTCTTCTTCTGTAGTATCTGACTGTGTATCAGAGTAGAAAACGACATAGGCACTAGGTGTCTCTGGAACTTCTGGTTCTGGGGTGGGATCTGTTGGTGTATTAGTTGGAGTTGTTTGATCTTCTGTTGGTGCATTAGTTTGTGTTGTCTGATTTGTTGTATTTTGTTTTGTTGTTGTGTTTGCATTTGTATCTGTTTCTGATGTTGATGGGGTTTCAGGTGTTATATCTTTTTCTTCTTGGATATATCTATTTGTGACGGTTTCCTCATCGTCATTCTTTTCTTCTACATATGTAATAGTTTGACTGTTTTCGTCTTGTGTAGTTTGTTGTGTAGTGTAATAGTAGGTAAATACTATTGATGAAAGGAGTAAGAGTACAAGAAAGACTAGGAGAAGGATATTGCGTAACTGGGAGTTTAATTTGTATTTCTTTATTTTACGAACAATATTGTTATTAGGAAGGGTAGTTTCCATCTGAATATATTTTCATTATATTGATGGAGAGGAGTTGGCGCAAGAGAATTATTTCATCTCTACTACTTCATGAGTATTAGAATTGTAAAGTCTATATGGTTTTGTTTTATCAATTTTTACTCTTTTACTTTTAATATCTATATCTAAATAATAGGGTCGTTTTCCAAGAGATATCAGAAGCTGGTTGTAGTTATTGAAAGCGATGTCATATTCATTTAGCTTATTCTTATCGACCTCGTCTAGAAGTAGCAAAGAAAATATGACTGCAGAGGATACACATATGGCAAGAGAGATACTAGTAAAATTGAATTGTGTACCCATTAGTAGCGCAAAAATGGTTAGTACTCCTAATGCGATTAGGAGTATCCAGTAAAGTTTGTTTAGTGTTGTTTTTGCAACTAATGATATTTCATTTCTTATTGCAGGGAGTGAACCAAGATCTGTCATTAAGAAGTCTAATGCAACTTCCTCCTTATTATTATCTGGATTGGTTTTTCTCTTTTTTAATATATCAAATATTTCATCAAATTCTTTGTGTGTATTTTCTACATAGTTATTTAATTCCCAATGGAACCCTGTTGTTACATATTTATCGATTGCTTGTTTTACTTCTTCTCCTAGTTTTTCATCTATTAGTGATGCGAATTTGTATACACTGTATAGTCCTCCCATTTCAGAGGCTACGAGGGTTTTTAATCGTAAGAAGTTTGACATTGCTGATGCAATGAAGAAACCTACTAGTATGGAGAATAGCGTGGTACTAGAGGAGAGTATTTTCGATACATCAAAGTCTAGGATAGGATTTAAGTATGCTATTACTATTGTTAGGAGGGATAATATGATGCAACTCGTAAACATTTTTTGCCAGAGCTTCATAGTAAAGAAGGATTTAAATTACTAGTATTCATAGTAATAACTGGAGGTGTAAATGTCAAATATGGGGTGGAAGATGGGACTTGAACCCACAACCCCTGGTGCCACAAACCAGTGCTCTAACCAATTGAGCTACATCCACCATATCGTTTCGTATTATACATTATCCCCTTCTATTTAACTATCGTGTATAAATCATATATATATTGAAAACTACCCCTTAAAAATCAATACTGGAACAATCACAAATATTCTCTGCTGAATATGTAGAAACCTTAAGACCCTCTGCAAGTACCTTTTTCCCATTGTCATCCATATACAAAAAAGGACACTCATATCTCTCATTCTTCAAATTCTCTAGCACTAAAAGAATATCCTCTCCATCCGCGTAACCAATAATATCACCAACCATAACATAATCACCAACAGCATAATTCAAATCCTTGACACTAGTAATACGAGCCAATACCTTAGAAGAAGCTTGTATAACTACACTATCAGAATCAGTGTTGTAATCAGAAAGAACACCAGAAAGAGGAGAAAGTATAGGGGCGTTCTCCCTCACCTGAATATCAATACCCTTGCTATTATTTACGCAAAAAGGAATAACACCATCCTTCGAATACCTCATCAAAGTAACATCTATCGGCATCTCTAAAACAATTCCCTGGTTATCAATACCATTAGCATCTGCCATCTTAGGAAGATATATAAATGCAAAGATAACGATCACGATAAAGATCAATCCTAGAAAAACAAAAATTATGGCAGTATTCTTCATATTATTTTTCCTCACTTGGAATTAAACCAACTACACGCAGACCATTATCAGTAAATTTAAAATTATCGATTCTTAAAGTATCACCTAATTCAGATAGTTTGGAATTTGCCATACTCTCTAGTGCAGTTTCTACATAATCCTGAAGAGCTTTGGGAATACTAATATCCCCGATTTTTACATCATACAAATTGACAGATATTGTATGATCTGTAGCTTTTGATACATTCCCTGTGGCATATATGGGAAATCTCTCTCTCTTGTATGTAAGTATAGTAGAAATCTCTGCCTTCTCTTCACTAAACTTAATCTGCGTGTCTTTAATAGATACTTTCTTCATACTTTCAGTGGATACATTCACAAAGGCAGTTGCTTGTTGGCTTGTTATTGTTAACTCTACTACATGAGGATAAGAAGATGTAGGGTTTGCATCTGCGCCTAAATTACTCATTAATAAGTCCATATCTTCTTGAGAATACGTAACATTCAAATCTATTTGCTTTGAAAGACTAGATGTTAGTTTCTTGTATCCCCAATATCCACCACCTACAACTGCAGCTATTAGGAAAAGAAAAAGCAGAAATGCAATTAAACAACCATGCCCTTTCTTCTTTGGTTGTTCTTCAGTATTTTTTGTCTCTACCATTGGTTAGACAGTATAAATTATTTAATATCTTATATCATATTACTTTACCGTAACAGATTTTGAAAACATTACTTCAAACAGCAAAGCCCCTATTATTGCTGTTAAGAATTGTATTTCTCCCATTGTTGTTAGAAATATTTGAGGAATATGGAGCGTATTTACGAGTATATATGCACAAGAGAAGAGAAAAGAAGCCTTAATTAACGCAGAAAATATAACTCTCAGGTATTTAATCTTTATATATTTAAATGAAAGAATGAATATCAAATTTGCGGTAGCTATAAAAGGGATAATATATAGGAGATAAGGGGTAAAAGTACCAAAAAGTGTCCCACTTAAGAGTGATGCGATAGAGGGTATAAATATTAGAGGTATAATTTTCTTAGTTTCAAACCGTGAGATAGAAAATATCAGGATGAAGTTCACAATACTCCCTATCAATAGCTGTGGCTGTCGGAATATAAATGGAACTAAAAATGCCAACGAATATACCCCAATAAGTTGAAGTTTTTTATCTAACAAAAGTTTCTTAATAGTATCAATGCTGAGCAGTACCATGAGGAAATTGTATCACATTTGGGCATATAGTTTCTAAAAAACAGTAAAATTCCCATATAGTTATTGTTGTACTAATGATTTGCGTAGACGCTAAGCGTCATGTATATTTTTAATATGGAATTCAAAGATGAAGAAAAATATCTATGTATGTTAGCACCTTCTTTTGTTGCGGAATTTGACTATCCCGAAATTATATATCGTCTTCGAATGTTAGGCTTTGACGAAATTGTTGAGCTTACGTTTGGTGCGAAGATGGTGAATCTGGCGTATTATGAAATTCTGAAAGAAAGTATCGAAAAGGGAGAAAAGAAAACCTGGATATCATCACCATGCCCTACTCTTGTTAACATGATCCGTACGAAATTCCCTAATCTAATATCAAATCTGGTTCCTGTGCTTTCTCCTATGGGGGCGATGGCTCTCATTTGCAAGAAATACTATCCTGAATACAAAATTGTATTTGTTGGTCCTTGTATTACAAAAAAGATGGAAGCACAAGAATTAGGTAGTGTTGATGAAGCTTTAACATTTAAGGAATTGCAATCTCTCTTTGTAGAGAAAAATATCCCCGAAAAGGTTACAGACTCAAAATATTGTATTACTTTTGAGAGATTTTATAATGACTATACCAAAATCTATCCAATTTCTGGTGGTCTATCTTCTACACTCCATTACAAAAACATACTAAAAGAAAAAGAGATCTTAGTAATGGAGGGTGTCGAGAATATCTTGAGGGTATTGTCTGAATTTAAAGACGGAATGTACAAGAATTACAGATTTTTAGATATTCTTACCTGTGATGGCGGATGCATAAATGGTCCCGGTATGATTGGAGAGAGAAGTATAAAAGAGAGAACAAAGAAGGTTGTTGACTACAGAGAGTATGCTAGGCAATATGAGAAAGATCTTGGAAGGACAGGTAGAAAAATGCTTGTAGACGACATTAATTTTAAGAAGCAGTACTAATGAATGAGTATATGAAGATAGCTTTGGATGAGGCGCAATATGGTGTGAGGAAGGGTCATGGTGGTCCATTTGGATGTGTGATTATTAAAGATGGAAAAATTATATCGAAGGCACATAATGAGGTTGTAAGAAGAAAAGATGCTACAAATCATGCTGAAATTAGAGCAATACAACAGGCTTCAAAAAAACTCAAGGCTTTTGATTTGTCTGGTTGTGAGTTATACGTAACTGGTAAACCATGCCCAATGTGCCGCCATGCAATAATGTGGGCTAAGATATCAAAGGTATATTATGGATGTGACTATTCAGATGCACAGGAAATTGGCTTCATGGAAGAGACGGGGAATGTAGATGGATATATGGAGATTCAGATAGAGAAAGATGCCTGCAAGAAGTTGTACAACGAATACGGGGAAAATTCTCATACTGGATATTAACTTTCCATTCTTGACATTTGTGATGTAATTTCAAGGGATAAGAATAGAATTACTTTGCTACGTAGAATTTAACATCTACAACAATAGCCTTTTTCTCAGTAATTATCACTGGATTTATATCCATTGAGATGATCTCTGGATAATTGATCAACAGTTTTTCTAGCTTAACTATTAATTCTATTAATTTCTCCTTTGCTAACGCTGGTTTGCCTCTATACCCATTTATAATCATCGATACTTTGGTTTCATCTAATATATCCATTATCTTTTGATCATACTCGGGTACTAATATGTGCTTGATGTCTTTAAAGACCTCTGTATATATTCCTCCCTGCCCTATTGCTAAAAGATGACCGAATCCTCTACCCTCTTTTTCATATATCATTGAATCACCTTCTCTATTAGCACCAATGAAGAATTCCACTTTTCCATCTATCATCTGTTGGACTAGAATCTCTGGAGATGGATTCCCTGTAATTTTTGAAATATTTTCTTTAAGCTCTATAAATTTTTCTTCGAATTCAGAGATAGTTCGAATATCAAGATATATTCCCTTAAAATCAGTTTTATGTGCTAAATCCTTTGCTGTAGCTTTTATTGCAACAGGAAAATTCAATGCTGCAAAATCAATTGCATTTCCAAGACTTCCTGTAACAAGTTCATTGGGGATATCAATTTTAAATTCCTGAAGAAGGGAGATTGCAAGTTGTTCAGGTAATACTCTGATAGTTTCTGCATCACAGCATGAGAGTACCTCCTTTTTATGTTTAGCTCTGGTTTTGTAATCATTACAATCTGTTATCTTGGTTCTTTCCTTGTTCTCTTCAAATCTCGCTAATTTTGCAATCAAATGTATTCCTTCTTGAATATCATTGAAGGAGGGTCTGTTTTCTTTGTCTAAAATCCTGAATCCAGATCTAACATCTTTTCCCCCCAAGAAACAGGAGTATATTGGTTTTGCTGTAGTTTTACTCATTTCAATAATTTTTTGTGCAGTGCCTTCTATATCAGTTATGAGTTGGGGTGTGAGGATAGTGAAGATAGAATCCACATCTTTTTCTTCTAAAACTGCTTGTATTGCGAGTTCGTATCTATCACTTTTTGCGTCTCCTAATATATCGATAGGATTCTTGATGTTTGATTCTCTAGGGAGTACCTTTAGAAGCTTTTGTTTTGTTTTCTCTCCTATTTCAGTTAGCTCAAGCCCTTCTTTTTCTACAGAATCAGTTGCTATGATCCCAGGACCTCCAGCATTTGTTATGATCGCGATTTTCTTTCCTTTTGGAATTGCATTCTGAGCTATAAGTGTAATTAGTTTAAAGAGATCTTCGGAATTTTCAGCAAGGATAACATTTCCTTTCTTCACTGCAGCTATAATTGTGTCATATGAAGATGCAAGTGCTCCTGTGTGGGAAGAAATTGCGATTTTTGCTTGTTCCGAACTTCCAGGTGCAATGAGTAGTACGGGTTTTTTAGCTTTTTGTGCTAGTGTTACAAATTCTTTTCCATCTGCAAATTCTTCTAAGTATAGTGCTAGTGCTTTAACATTATTGTCAAAAAGCAGGGTTTGCATTAATTCGTTCTCATGGATATCAGCTTTGTTTCCTAAAGATATCACATGTGAGAAACCGATTCCGTTTTCACAAGCCATATCAAGGATAGCAGTACAGAAAGCTCCGGATTGGGAGACAAATGCGATATTACCCTCTCCTGGGTTCTGTCTTGCAAATGACAGATTTATTTTTGCTTTATTATTTATGAATCCTAAACAGTTAGGTCCAAGAAGTCGAATGTTTGCATTTTTAAGTTTCTGAGAAATTCTTTCTTCTATTATCTTTCCTTCCTCTCCAGTTTCTTTAAAGCCAGCAGTAATTATGACAACAGATTGTACTTTTTTTGTTACACACTGATCGACAACAGATTCTACGAATTGGTATGGTATTGCAATACAAACCATGTCGACGTGATCTTTAATTTGCAAAATGTCAGCATATGCTTGCCTTCCTTGTATTTCCTCATACTTGGGATTGATTGGATATACTTTACCATTGAATCCTCCTTCGGTCACATTTTTTAATATTACAGAAGCTATCTTTTCCGAATCCTGAGAGGCTCCGACGATAGCGATTGATTTCGGAGAAAATATTTTGTCTATCATTATTTAAATTGATTAAATAGTTTCTCTACGTCATATGGTTTTACTTCTTCAACCAATTCTGTAGAAATGTCTTTTCTATTCTCTAAGAGTTCATAGAATATCTTAAGCGTTGTGTTACGATATATTATACCAGTATTTACTATCTGATCAGTAATTTGACTAATCTGGTGTGCATTCTCGAGATTAGTTGCAGGAGTTTCTAATTTCTTAATTCTTTGTGAGTACCATTCAGGTGTGCATTCTTCATTGTATGTCGGGCATACTTGGAATATTTCTATTACACTACAACCATGGTTTTGTATACCTGCCTTAATGATTTCTACTAATTGTGGTAAGTCACCAGAGTAACCTCTTGCATAGAATGATGGGTCTGCACTTAATATTATTTCTGAAGCAGTTAAACTTCGCTCCGGTTTACTATCCGGGAGACCATACATGGGTTTATCTTCATTAGTTGTAATTGTTGCTTGTCCAGTAGTTAACGCGAAATTCTGATTGTTATGAATCAAGATTGTGATGTCGTAGTTTGATTTTATTGCATGTATAAGATGATCTAACCCCTCATGGAAGCATGCGCCATCTCCCATATCCGAAATCACAGTAAATTTTCTATTTGCTAGGTGAACTCCTGCCGCAAGTGGAATTGATCTTCCATGAAGTCCTTTGAAGGCATACGTGTTAATTTTGTCTGCCCCATTCCCATTGCATCCAATATCAAAGGTGATGTATGTTTGTGAAGGTTTAATATCCAATTGGCTGAGTGCATTTTTTAAGGCCATATGTATTGCAAAATTACCACAGCCTGGGCACCATGTTGGTTTTATATTTTTGTTGTACTCTTTTATGTCTATCATTATATTTCTATATTTAATATATCTTCTAAGAAGAATGGTCTTCCATCTGCTTTTAATATTTTTTCTTTAAACTGGTAACCACAAGTTTCAGTAATTATTTTGCCCAGTTCTCCTGTTTGATTGTTCTCAATTAGTAGAATGCGTTTGTTTTGAGAGGCGAAATTCATAAGAAGGTCTGTTTTCAATGGATAGATGTATTCATAGTGAAGATATGCGATATCTTTTCCTGAGGATATCGCGTCTAATATTGCATTCTTTGTACTTCCACTCCCAACTAATATGGTATTAGAGGAGATGTTCCCATACAGTATTGGTTCTGGGATTTCTTGTTTTAATGATTCTAATTTCTTCATGCGTTTTGTGGACATTTGTAAGATCATGGATGCATTTTCTGTACTAGTTCCTTCCTCATCATGTTCATCACTAGTGTTTAAATATGGTTTTTTGGATTCTTCCGGTATCCATCTTGAAGATATCCCATCATCCGTTATCTCATACCTCTTTGCTTTTTTTTCAACTCCTCTTTCTATATCTAAAGATTTTGGCAGTGATGATACACAGAATAGTGATTCTGCAATTTGTTTCTCTGTAAGGACTATTACAGGTATTTGATATTTTTCTGCTATATTGAATGCTTTTTGAATCAATGTGAATCCAGAAGTAATATCACTTACAGAAAGTACTGCCTTTGGAAATTCCCCATGCCCAGCCTTTACTGCGGTTTGTATATCACTTGATCCTGTCCATGTAGGAACACCTGTTCCTGCCCCTATTCTTTGTGCGAGCACTATTACTAGTGGTACTTCCGATATTCCCGCACAAGAGATTGTTTCTTGCATTAAATCGAATCCCCCGCCTGATGTTGCAGTAAATGCTCTTGTTCCCATTGCCATGCTACCTATTACCATTTGTACTGCTGTGATTTCACTTTCTGCCTGTTTAATTAAGATACCAGTTTCTTTGTATGTATTCCCAAGATATTTAAAAATGGAGGTTGCTGGAGTCATGGGGTAACCATAGTATGCACGTACTCCACAGGCAATAGCCCCCAATGTTATGGCATCATTTCCTGTTAGTATTTTATTATCTTTGTTTTTGTCATCTGGAATTGGTATATAGCTACCTTGGTTGTATTCTTCTTTATATATTTCTGAATTAAAGCCTGCAGCTATACATTTTAAATTTTTTTCAACAATTTCTTCTCCTTTTTCTATGAAAATCTCTTTAACGATAGCTTCAAGTGATTGCTGCGATAGACCTAGGATTTTCCATATGAAGCTTATCATGACAGTATTTGCCATAATGGGATTTCCACCGTTACTTACAGCTATAGTTTGTGTATCTAAATATATTGTTGAGATTTTTTTATTCTGAATAATGGATTTTTGTTCTTCGGTAAATTCAATTTCGTCATCGTAAATTAATATCCCATTCAAATTCAAAGATTCCAAATATTCTGTTATGGAGTCTGGGTCCAAGATGGCAAGCAGATTACAGATTTTGGAAGATGAGTTGATAGCTTCATTTGAGATATCTATTTGATATGATGCTACACCTCCTTTAATTAAAGAGGGATATTCTCTATATGCAAATATGTTGTATCCGACTGATTTAAGGGATTTACTCAGAAGTAAACCGAGGGTGTTAATACCTTGTCCGGACTCTCCCCCTAGTTTTATGGAATATCTATTACTCATTTAGCTGTTTTTAGAGTGAACCCTCTCCGTTAAAAATTGTATAGTTGAATATCGGGCTTTCCCATTGCTTTTTTGGTATGAGAACAGATTTCCCTCTATATGAGCCGCTACAGTTTGCAGCAGCTTGTACATTTATCATCTGGAGGTCTTGTGTACAGCTTTCTGGGTTGTTAATTTGATAAGCAATACCAACTGTGCCTCCAATTGCTGTTATTTTTACCTCATCCAATTGATATCCTCCAGATGTAGCTTTTAGATCTAAGTCTATTTGTTCGGTTCCATCATCTGAAAAATAGATCCAGTTTACACCATCACTGCTACTATCTAGGAAATTTGAGTTATTGCAACCTGTTCCAGAAGAGAAACAATAATGGGCGACGTCTGATTCATCGTATGGTTTGTATGATGTTGCCAAATCATTTACATATCCCGAACCATATACTTTTGTAAGTGTGAATCCCGTTGTACTGTCTCCCCTAATTGCAGCCCTCAGGACTGTGCTGCAATCATCACCCAATGCCATTCCTTTAAGTGGCAATGCCATCATCTGTCCAGGTCTTATCTCAAAATATGTATCTAAATCTCCCTCTGTCAACGAAAGTACATACGAATTACCAGCTACAGACAGTGGACATATATCTAATGATTCTAGTCCAGCATTAATACCAATTGCCTCCAACAAGGAAGATATTTGTGATGAAGCAGCATTTTCTGTTAGGCTGATGCCTGTTTCTATAGTTTGTGTCTCAGACGCTTCTTCGGCTGCCTCGATCACATCGTTAATTGAAGCATCTGTGAGGTAGTTAAGAATCAGGTCAGAGACTTCGAGAGCCTCTGCGGAAGCTCTTTCATCTAGTGAGAGAGTCTTATCTTTTGATATACGAGAATAGATGGAAATAGCAAGAATAGATGAAACTACCAAAACTACCATCGCAATAGCCAAAGCTTGTGCAGAGTATTTTTTCTTTAACATACTTAATATTATATATAAATTTAGTAAGATTTGAATCCTAACTCTTGTTTGTATATTGAAGCTTGTTGTCCAAAGAAAATCTTAGATATGTTTGAATATCTATTATCATATGTTACAACAAGTGTTGGGTTTGTCTGATTGTATAATCTTAAATTTCTGTTTATTGATATTGCCTTGCTATTGTCTGATATGTTTGATCCGAATGCAACTAATCCACCAAATATTTCTACTCCATCTCTTCTTGTTCTTGCCGGGTCAACTAAAGGAAATACTATCTGGTTATCAGCTATAAAGAAGCCTTCAAGGTAATCATATTTTATTTGTGTAGCTGAAAGATAGCTGGCATCATCGATATATATATTGTTTTTGGCGAGGAAGATACAGCCTGATAGCCCTGCGCCATTTGTTACATTTGGTTCTAGGTATATATCCCTGTTTGAAATTATAAGGGTTGGTCTATCACAGATATATCCCGATGGTATATTAATATCTGCTTCTGCTGAGAGTGAAATATAATAGCAGCTCCCTGTTCCCATGCAATCAGCAGAGACAGAGGTTGTTGTTGGAACAAAGGCAGTTGAGTTTAGCTTGTATTTCTCAAATTCGCTAGATAGAGCTCCAAACCAATAATTCTTACTATTATTCATATCATATGTGATCAGTGCTCTTATAGCCCCTGCGGTTGAATGTATTAAGTTCGATATGTTCAAATCTCCAGTAGAAAGCAATTCTGTCCCTAGATCTAGTTTTTCTTTAGTCATCCCTGCTTTTGAACTAAACACATTATCTAGAGATGTTACAGAGGAGACATCTTTAGCATCGGTGGATATATTGCCTTGCGAATAGACATTTCCTCCTCTTGTTGCAAACCATGGATTTAGATCAAGTTCTTCGTTTGTAGATGCAGTGTTACATGCTTTATCATATGTTGTGGCGTAGATTGCAATGCTTCCACTTTCATTGTTTCCAATGCTTAATCTATCTTTTTCTCCTGTTGAAGTTGTAAATACCCAGGCGTTTGTTCCTGCGTATTTACCAATATCACTTGCTGGTGGTAACGATTGAGAGGTCACAATTCCCTTGCTTGTTGTATATGCGGTGGGTAAGTAAAGGGTGACATTGTCTGTGACTAATCCTCCTGTTCTGTATGCGTTAATTACTGTTCTATCTATCCCACTGATTGTGTCTGATACAGACCATGTGATGTTTGTTCTAGTTGCATCATATATCTCTTGGGTTATGTCATTAGCCACTGGGTTTACAAGATCTATCCCCCAGTCTGTTAGAGATGTAAAGTAACTCTGATCTAAACTATTACCGTTGATCATGAATGAGTCTAATGCTCCTCCATATACATTGTACATACCAGAGAGATTTTGAGCACTTTGTAAGAACTCTATTTTGTAATCAAATGTAACGTCTGTAGAGTCCTGTATTACAGATACATCATATATTCTTGCTATGTTGCTTCCGTTTACAGTTACATATCCATTTGTGATTATTGCGAATGTAAAAGGAGATGTATTGGTTACATATATATATGGATTGGACCAAGTAGTACCATTCTTTTTAATCATTATCCCTAGGTCTTGATTTGAAGAACCAGAATAAGTACCTGTGATTGTACCAGTAGTAGGTATCGTATCATCTTTGGTAAACCATATGGTAGAAGCTTGTATATCACCATTCCCATCGGCATCAGTAGCATTTATTACTACATGCAGAGGGTTGTTAATATCTAATCCTGTGTATGTAAGGCTTGCACATCCTTTGGGAGTTATGTCTGTTGCTATATCTGGAAAGATGTTTGTGTTTGGTACGGGTTTTTTGTTTACAAGATAGTATCCTGTAAATGCGCTTGAGTATTCCCAAGATGTGGTACATTTGTTTGTAGCTGCATATTGAACGGTTATTTTACCTTTTGCGCCTTCTTTAAGTACTTGAGCTACTGTTTTGGTGTATGGATCAAAGGTTTGTGTATTGTTCGCGTTAGGTCCAAGACAAAAATCTTCTCCTGCGATACCTTGACATGCAGTTCCACCCGTCCATTCTCCATTTAAGCCATAATTATCAGTTTTAAAATAATAGTTGGCGCCTGTAGAACTTGTAGAAGCTGTAAAGGTTGGTACAGATACTTGTACATCAGAAGATCCTAAAGATGGAAGTTTTATAGTTGTAGGCGTAGACGCAGAAGAGGAGAGACTGTATGTCTTTCCATCGACAGTTATATTTACGGATGTTGGATTAACAGTTGGTTTTACTGTCTCGACTATATAGTAACCAACTCTTGCAACAGAATATTTAAAGTTATCGTCACATTTATTAGTTGTAGCATATTGTGCAGAGATTTTACCTTCTGCCCCCTCTTTGAATACTTGATTTATTGTTAAAGAGTATGGAACAAGGGTTTGGGTTCTATTTGAATTTGGCATCCCAGTACAAAAATCTTCTCCTGCAGTACCAGCGCATGATACCCATCCTTGCCACTGACCATCTACACCATAGTTATCTGCTTGGAAATAGTAATTAGCTCCTCTTGAGGTTGTTGGTGCTGTAAATGCAGGGACAGATAATTGGACAGTCGGAGAAGAACATTGAGGTAGTTTGATAACAGTAGGGTTATTAGGATCGGTAGAAAGAGTATATGCAGTACCATCTACTGTCATAGTTATGCTAGTTGGACCAGCTGTAGAACCATTTGATTGGACGAAAGATGTGTTTGTTTCTGGATAGTAACACGCTGCACCATAGTCTGTACATTCTGAACATTCGTTAGATTCTGAGCAACTTGATTTGCCTGCGTAGCAGTATGCCCCTGTGTTTGTAAAATACGAACCCGTTGGGCATTTGGGTGTACAATCACAGTTGATTTGAGTACAACACTCACAAGTTCCACCGTTAGGATATGTTGCATCTATTGATCTTGTACAATAACCACTGCCCATATTATCAATGTATAGATTGTTATATGGACAACAATTGCTAAAGCTATATGCACCTTCTAAGCAATGTATGTATTGTGTAGTATCAGGGCAATTACAAATAGGGCTATCCGATGCTTCTTTCGAGCAATATGCCCTTGTTGAACTGATAGTACATGTTGGTCCTCCATTGCATGTGCGAAGACTGCTGCATACATATCCTAAAATCTCTGTAGAAGAAAGTAATAGAAAAAGAAATCCTCCTAATGCAGCGAATACTTTTAAGCGAAATACAGACATAATATTACTTCTGTGATATTAGATTTAAAATATTACATTTATTTAATATCTGGAAATCATCACCTTTTGTAGAATTTATTATCCTAAGATACAAACCAATATTATCAACATCATCAGAAGAAACCATACCCGCACATATAGCGGAAGTGGTTTTGTGGATGCTTTGTTCAATATTATCTAACATTACATTTGAATATTCTTGTGCTAAGCTATCTTCTATTTTGGAAATTACCTTGTAAGCTGAGCAGTATAAATATTCATTTACATCAGGTGTACCATTGAGTTCTTTGAGAAGAGTGATTAATGCAGATACACTACTACTAATTTTGATTCCATCTGGATTATCGATCAAAAAAGATGCTATCTTTATATTGTATCGGTCATTATCATTAAGAGCCATATCAAAATCAATTGAGTTAGGTGTTTTTCTTAGTTCTGTATATGCATCTTCTGACAATTGATAACTGGTTTGTGTACACCCAGACAGATTATTTACTATTTTCTTTGAATCACAACTGAAAAGAAAACGGATTACGGTATCATCAAGGTTATAATTGTATGTATTTTCGTATTCTGAAGCTTCAAGCTTGTTTGCTTCATAAAATCCTGTATAGCTGGTTTTATTCGTCTCTGTTATATATTCCGGCAATTTATCTGGTGCTGGACAGAAATCCACACTATTCTTTATTTTTGTAGTAGTTATATCCATATTAACAAGTTCTGCAATATCATCATTTACAAATGCTTTAATCTGATCATCAGACATTAGGGTCATATCAAATGTATTAAACACATAGCTACTCAAGAGATTTGGGCGAGAGTAAGAGAATTCTACATCTATAGGTAGTAATCTTTTAAATTGTAGGATTTCATTTGCATAACTTATCTTATCTGTTCGCTCGCAAAGAGAAAGATCTTCAATAGTATTGTTTTTTGTAAGTATTTGAATATCGAAGCAGCTTGTGTTTTCCTCACCTACCCTTATGTCTACTAGTAGTGCTGGACAGTTGATAACTAGTCCTTCCTCAGACTTAGATGATTCGCACCAATCTAAGATCTCTGTATATTTTTCTATTTTTACCGTATTTAAAACTGGTATTTTATCTTTAAAAAGAAAGTATAATCCACCGCAAAGAAGAAGCATGAAAATGGGTAGTAATATTGATAGTAATACTATTTTTTTCTTCATTTGTATTAGAATAAAGTTAAATCATTACTCAATACCCTCTTTGCATTCCACTGTAAATCAGGTTTGTCTTCCATCGTTTCTACTATCCATTCTAAGTATCCTTTATCTAGTCTAGCAATATCTTCTAGTGTTTTCCCTGCATATTTACCAAAAGATATCTGTCTCATGAATTGAGGTTCTTTTGTTATTAAGATCATATTTTCAGCTGATAGTGTACTGTGTGATTGTAGGTAATGAAATAGATTTTTAAGAAAATGCACATCGCTAAGGGCATCATGCGCAGTGTTGTGATCTTGATTTTCCTCTTTATATAGACCTAAGTAGTAACGTAAATACTGAAGAGAATAGCTTTCTAAGTCATGCTCCCCTTCACTTAACATATTTCTTGCAATTTTTAATGTACATATATATTCGGGTATTTTTATTCCCTTCCGGTTTAGTACTTCTAAATCAAAATCAACATTATGAGCGACCCAGATATATTTGTTAGCTAAGAATTTGAGATAGTCTTCAAGGGAGTCTCCTATGAAATCGGGGTCAAGGTTTTCTAGAGGGAGGGGTGTATCTTCTATATATGGTTTATCCTCAAGAAATTCTGGCGTAATGTGGTGTACTGCCATTGCGCCAAAAGAGATTTGCTGCTTAGGTTTGAAATACATATTTAATTTGACGTCTCCATCAGTAACAAAGGCTAGTTGTATGAGGTCTTTAACAGTTGAATCTGTTGTTTCAGTATCGAAATAGAGGAATGGCTTAGGCATGTTGTGAGCAGATTAAATATATTAGTAAGTATATCACAAAGCTTTAATCACCTGTTTTGAATCCGACTTCTTGTTTGTAAAGCTGAGTTGAAGTTCCGAAGAATATGTATGATAAATTGGCGTATCTATTATCATATGTTATAACGAGTGTTGGGTTAGTTTGATTATATAGCCTTAGATTTCTATTTATTAATACCGCATTATTCCCATCTGAGATGTTTGAGCCAAGAGCAATCAATCCACCATATATCTCGATACCATCTCTAAGAGATTTCGCCTGGTCTGCTAATGAAAAAATTATTTGATTATCAGCGATGAAAAATCCCTCAATATAATCATATTGAATTTTTGTATTAGACGCGTAACTTCCACCACCGATGTATATATTATTTTTTGCTAGGAAGATACACCCTGAAAGTCCACCATTGCTTTCTAGATCTGGTTCAATATATATATTTTGTTCAGAAATAAAGAGAGTTGGAACATCGCAAGAGTAGCTTGATGGAATATGTATATCCCCTGTCGCAAACATGTAGCATTTATTTCCTGTACAGCTATCCGTTGTTGCGTCATCACTACTTCCTTTTGTGAAAGATGTAAGACCATCTCTTTTTTCCTCGAATTTCTTATAAAGTTGAGAATACCAATAGCTTTTTACTCTATTTTCATCTACTACATGCAATGCTCTCACAGCTCCTGCCGAGGAATGTATTAGGCTCGTTATATTAACGTTTCTTGTTGCCAATAGTTCTGTTCCTAGGTCAAGTTTTTCTTTTGTCATAGATGTACGGGTATCAAATACTCCATCTAGGTTTGTACTTGACGTAACATCTTTTGCAGGAGAAGAGATGCTGTTCAGAGAATATATTGATCCTCCTCTTGTCGCAATCCATGGATTTAGATCAAGGTTTTCACTTGTGGATGCAACATTACAAGCTTTGTCATACGGTGTTGTGTAAAGCAAAATATTACCATTTTCATTGTTCCCAATGCTGAGTCTGTCTTTTTCTCCTGTTGAAGTTGTAAATATCCATGCATTTGTATCTTCATACAAGCCAATATCGTCTAAATCTGGGACAGGGCTGCCACTACTTAGCAGAACAGTTCCTTTACTTGTAGTGTATGCGGTAGGTAAGTAAAGGGTGACATTGTCTGTGACTAATCCTCCTGTTCTGTATGCGTTAATTACTGTTCTATCTATCCCACTGATTGTGTCTGATACAGACCATGTGATGTTTGTTCTAGTTGCATCATATATCTCTTGGGTTATGTCATTAGCCACTGGGTTTACAAGATCTATTCCCCAGTCTGTTAGTGAGATGAAGTAATTTTGATCTAGTGTGTTACCATCTATCATGAGTGTATCTAATGCTCCACCATATACATTGTACATACCCGAGAGATTTTCAGATGACGCTAGGAATTCAATCTTGTAATCAAATGTTACAGCTGTTGCGGAATCCTCTGTCACAGATACATCATATATCCTTGCTATGTTACTCCCATTTACAGTTACATATTCATTTGTGATTCTTGCAAAAGTGAAAGGAGATGTATTAGTTACATATATATATGGGTTAGACCAATCAGTTCCATGTTTCTTAATCATTATTCCTAAGTCTTGATTGGAAGAACCTGAGTAAGTACCTGTGATTGTACCAGTGGTAGGTACAGTATTATCTTTGCTAAGCCATATGGTAGCAGCTTGTATATCATAACTCCCGTCTTCGTCAGAAGTTTTGAATACAACATGCAGAGGGTTGTTAATATCTTGCCCAGTGTATGTAAGGCTTGAGCATCCTCTTGGTGTCCTGTCCATTGTAATATCGGGGAAGATTATTTCTGGATCATCTGGTGGAGGATCCGGTATGTAATCAACTTTATAGTAACCCACCCTTGCGCTAGAATATTGTAATTCATTGTCGCATTTATTAAGAGTGGCATATTGAGCAGATATTTGACCTACTGCACCTTCCTTTAGTACTTGGTTTACAGTTAGTGATGTAGGGTCAAATGCTTGGGTGTTGTTAGAATTTGGCATTTCGGTACAGAAGTCTTCTCCTGCTACACCACTACAATTAGTCCATGTTTTCCATTCATTATCAACGCCATAGTTGTTTGCTTGGAAGTAATAGTTAGCACCTCTTGAGGTTGTTGGTGCAGTGAATGTAGGTACTGATAACTGTACATCAGAGGATCCAGGGGCAGGTAGTTCGATAGGTGTAGGATTGTTGGGATCAGTAGAGAGGGAGTATGTTCTACCATCTACAATCATACTTATACTAGATGGACCATCTGTAGAAAGATTGGCTTGGACGAAGGAGGTGTTGGTTTCCTTAAGGTAGCACTTCCTGGTGTTACTACCGCAGGAATCTCCGCAATCATCGTCACCATTGCTACAAGATGTATCACTTCTGATGGTAGAGCAATAGTTATTTGGATTAACGTCTGTATATCCTGTTGGACAAGCTGGTGGAGTACAATCGTCGCAACCTTCGCCGGAAGTACAACTGATTGGAGTATCACATGTATGGTATGAGCCATTAAAATAAGTCCAATCACCACCTCCGGTACATGGAGAATTACATGCCAACGTAGGCTCGCAGTCTGGGGGAGATCCAATTTTACAAACATTGCAAACTCTTCTAGTGCAATGCATATAATTTTGTGTATCTGGGCAAGTACCTTCAAAGATCTCCCCTTCTATACAATAACAATCTTCTACACCTCTACAGGCACAGCTTACATTTCTTCCTGCAAACACATTTCCTCTGCTGTTACTCCAAATGGCGACATAGCTTAAAATTGAGGCAACTACGATAGCACAAGTCATAATTATTCTTCTGCTATTGGAGCTTATCATTATTAATTAGGCAGATTATATAAACAATATATAATATACTCTAAAACCATCCCAATACCATAGTACAGCCCAAAAGTAAGAATATAACGCCAATAATTAAATGCATGATTTTAACATTTTTTTCTTTCCATTCATTAATCTGTTTAATATTCTTTGTACCAAAAAATACAAGTAAAATTATAATGATCATTGGCAAGATAAAAATAAGATTGTAGAAGGAAAGATACGGCAAGGTATTTAAAAACTCACTAAAAGATAACATGCCTCCTAATATGACATATGGACCAATGGTACATGGAAGCAAGAATAATGTTACAAACATACCCAAAGCAAAAGCACCTAGTGGAGATGTTATTCTAGCTATAATCTTCTGGACCTTTGGTCTTAGGAACAAAGGCATCTCTGTACCAATACCACCAGGTTTGTAAAAAAAGAAATCCTTAAGCTCTAAAAGTCCTAATAGTATGGCTCCTATTCCCAATCCAGTATAAAGATATGTTTTGATACTGCTTAGGCCTTGGATTAATGTAAATGCTTTGATTATGAGAATACCATATATGAAATATGTGATAAAAACTGCTCCTACAAAAGCTAGCCCTGACCGCAACACCTGTTTTTTGTCCTTTGGATGATATGTGGTGATAGCAACTAACATCATGAGTAAAACAGATAAAGCACACGGGTTTATAGAATCTGTAATCGCAAGTGTCCCAATTTTTAATAATGATATATCCGAGTTATTTTCTGTATTACTTTCATCAGCAGTTGTATCCCCTACTTGCGCGCAAGTGTTTCCTCTCCATAATAGAGTCCAAGAACCTATTTTAATACCGTATGTGTAAGTTTCAAAGCCTCCAGGATACTCAACAGTCAGGTCACTTACTGATTCTCCTGTCAGATTTGATACACATTCGTCTAATCCGCTTGTAGAAAGGAACCCCTTTATTTCTGTATTCTGATCTCCTGTGATTGTTCCAGTATCAGTTTTCATTGCTACCCTGTCTTTTCCAAAGATTTTTGGATAGCCCTTGAAATCATTTAGATCAAAGTTTGTCCATGTGACAGTCTCATCTTCTTGTTCAACAGTATTTGTTTTGATATCTGAAAGTCTTTGGCCTAGGTTCTCTAATATTGGTGTATCACCCAGATCATATACATTGGGCTCATATATTACTAATGGAATCGCGAGATTAAATCCAAATCGATCGCTGTAATCTGCTAGAACTTTTGCATTTGATGATTGTTTGTAAAGCTCGTATTCTACCATAACCAGCCCATCAGTAGTATTTACTTTCTCATGTAATTCTGGTGATACATTTGCACAATGAGGACACCCTATGCCGGTAAAATATGTGAATGTTTTAACATCTGAAGCTTGTACTACGCTAAGCGTAGAAAGAAACAGCGCCACTGTAAGCACTATATGGGCAAACTTGCTCTTTTTCATAATACTATATACATTAGACATACCTTTTAATTTATCAATTATGGTTAATTAACACAAGTGAAATTTGAACTTTCAGAGAAGCAAAACAACATATTAGAGAGTATTTTACAGTGGTACAAAGAACATCCTACTCAATATATTACATTTGGTGGTTATGCAGGCACTGGGAAAACGACATTACTTGGTATTCTAGGGCAATATATTCATAAGGAGAAAAAGAAAATTAAGATTGCATATTGTAGCTTTACTGGTAAAGCTGCTAGAGTGCTTCAGCGAAAATTAAAAGATGCAGGATCAATTAGTACTTCTGATTACATAGGTACTATACATGGCCTTATATACAAAGCTATTTGTGATGACAAAGACAATATCATAGGCTGGGAAAGGAAATCAGCTGAGGAATTCGATTATGATTTAATTATTGTTGATGAGGCTTCAATGGTTACTTCTACAATATGGGAGGATCTTTTGAGCTATGATGTGCCTGTGCTTGCAACTGGCGACCATGGGCAATTACCCCCTATTGAAGAATCTTTCAATCTTATGTCAAACCCTACTCTACGATTGGAAGAAATATTTAGGCAGGAGCGTGATAATCCGATTATTAAAGTATCTGAGATTGCGAGACGTTATGGTCAGATTCCTTTTATGGATTTTTCTGATACAGTTAGAAAAATCTCGAAAAAGGAAGAGGATACTCAGGAATTTATATCGAGCAAAATGGAATCTTTTAATGATCAAACAATGGTCCTTGTTGGATACAATCGTACACGTGTAGATTTGAATAAAGGCATTAGACAATTATTAGAGTTCGATGCACCTACTCCTCAATATGGTGACCGTGTGATTTGCTTAAAGAACAATCCTAGTATGGCAATATTTAATGGTATGACTGGTACAATACTTTCTATATCTAAAAATGATGTTGGTAATTTTTATGATACTGAGATTGCTTTGGATGGTGAAGATGATATCTTCTCCGGTCCTATTAGTGTTGATCAATTTGGGAAATCTGAAACATTGACGCAGTATCTTTCTGAGAATATGAATTTGTTTGATTTTGGTTATGCTTTAACAGTGCATAAGGCACAGGGTAGTCAAGCAAAAAAGGTTATTCTTTTTGAGGAACGTTTCCCTCAAATGACTGATGATAATTGGAGAAGATGGCTTTATACAGCGGTTACCCGAGCAGAGGAGGAGCTATATATTATTGGGTAGTAAGAGGTATAATACTGTTATGATTATTAAAAATCCAAAAGATGAATTAATGCTTCGTGAAGCAACAGAGATATCTGTAAATATACTTAAACAGCTTGGAGAGAGCATTGAAGAAGGTGTTACACCTTTAGAAATTGATGACTTAGCTGGAGAGCTATGTACTATGTATGGTGTTAAACCTTCTTTTGAAACTGTCGATGACTACCAATACAATACTTGTATCTCTGTTAATGATGTAGCTATTCATGGTATTCCTAAAAATACACCTCTAAAAAATGGTGATCTCGTTTCTATTGACTTTGGAATAATTTACAAGGGATATTTTACAGATCACTGTTGGACATGGAGTGTTGGCACACCTCCAAAGGATAATTCAAAGCTTCTAGAGGCTGGTAGGGCCTCAGTTGAGAATGCTGTAGAGAAAGCGATTGCGGGTAATTATACTGGTGATTTGGGCTATGAGATGGAAAAGTGTGCAAAAGATAATGGTTTTAATGTTTTAAAACAATATTGTGGGCATGGTATTGGAAGATCTTTGCATGAGTATCCTGATGTACCTGCATTCGGAAAGCAAAAAACTGGTGACTTACTTGTAGATGGTATGGTCATATGTGTTGAATGCCAGATTGTAGATGATAACGGGAAGGCTGTTACAGACAAGGAGGATGGTTGGTCAGTTCATACCGAAAATGGTGGTAATAGCGTGATGTTTGAATATATGGTTATTGTTAGAAAAGAACACCCAGAGATACTAACCGATACCAGAGATTGGGGTGTAGTTGTTTAAAGATAAGAAATTGTGGTATAATATACTATAGGTTGAATAAATCTATACTGCTCTTTAAAATACCTATTCCCAAATATTTCTTCTTGTTGGACGCGAACTTAAAGCTTTTAATGCTTTGAAAGTTCTAAGTTCGTGTACGACTACACTAAACTAGAAAATTTTGTATCCCTAATCGGGAGAGGAGAAAAAAATGAAAAAATTAATGTTGGTAGTAATTGCTTTATTGATGGTTGTTTTCATCATGAGTGCTTGCACTCCCACAACCCTTCCTCTTTGCGAAGGACCACGTTTTTGTACCAGTGATGGTTGTCGCGAGTTTAAGGACTTGAACCCCAAAGGGGGCTCACCAGCATTAGAGTCTTGGTATTGCCAAGATCAATGGAAATAGGTTATGAGGAGGTATCCAGACATGATAATTGCTATTTATAGCATTAACATTTCTCCACTGGATACCTCTCTCGAAACCCCTCTCCGATCTATATCGGAAATTATGAATATATTACATATTCATAAATATATCTATCAAAATTCACTATATATACCCTATTACACTTCTAAAGGCTTTCTTTAAGTACTAAGGGTATCAATTATAGATATTACATATCCCCATCTTTGCACATATGCTAAAATGAATATATATATTAACTTGTAATTACTAACATACATGACATACGACATTGCAATAATAGGAAGCGGACCAGCCGCATACTCTGCAAGCATATATGCGAGTAGATACAAACTGTCAAATATCATTATTGGAAAAATAATAGGGGGAACAATCTCTGATGCGCATAAGGTTTGTAATTACCCTGGTTTACCAGATATCTCTGGTATGGAATTAGGTATGAAATTTGAGAAACAAGCCAAAGATCAAGGTGCAGAAGTAAAATATGAAAGTGTAGTTGATGTAAAGAAAGAAGATCCTCTTTTCCATCTGTTTACTGACGGGAAAAATGAATATTTTGCAAAGACAATCATCTTAGCTACAGGTACGGAAAGAAACAAACTTATGCTTCCTGATGAAGAGAAATATTTAGGAAAGGGTCTCTCATACTGTGCAACATGTGATGCTATGTTTTACAAAGACAAGGTAGTAGCTGTTGTTGGTGGTAAAAATGCCGCAGTAATGTCTGCATGTATGCTAAGTGATATAGCTAAGAAGGTCTATGTTATCTATCGTGGCAAGGAATTTAGTGGTGAACCTATATGGATTGATCAATTGAATTCTAGATCAAATATTGAAGTTCTTTTTGAAACATTGCCAACCGGTTTTGAGGGCGAACCAAAATTGGAGAGAGTAAGGTTATCTAAGCCTTACAATGAACAAGAGACACTAGCTCTAGATGGTATATTTATAGAGATAGGGTCTGAGCCAAACTCACTGTTACCTGATATTCTGAATATAGATACAGACGAGAAGAAATATATAAAGGTTGATCAGTCTCAGGCGACTAATATTGAGGGCATTTGGGCTGCTGGAGACTGTACAACAGGATCTAATGGTTTTAGGCAGGTTGTATCCGCAGTTAGTGAGGGTGCTATCGCTGCTAATGCTATATTTAAATATTTGAGTGGTGTTAAGAGTTAACTGCTTGTGAATTTTTAAACTGTACCCACTCTTCTAAGTAGTTTGAGCTTGACCACAGCTTTGGATTTCCAATATTGTATCTTACCGTCCCTCCATTCTTTTCTACTATCTCAGCCTCTGGCACTTTTGCCTTTACGTCTCGGTCACCTCCTTTGGCAAAAATATCAGGTTTAATAATATCCAGGGCTTCACAACAGTCATATTTTGTTGGATGCTCGTATACCACTACAAAGTCTACGAAATCAAGGGAATTCACAATATATGCCCTCTCTTCTGCAGGCATAAAAGGCTTCCCTTTTTTGGTAACTGCCTGCATATCTCCATTTACTACTGCTATATGAAAATCTGCTAGTTTACTAGCTTCTCTTAGATATGATATGTGTCCGGGGTGTATAGGATCGTACCAACCCGATGTACAGACCAAACTTTTATCTTTGATAGTCAGCTTTCTAATTTGAGGGAAATCTTTGAGGTCAATAATCATCTGTTGTGGAACTCAACTTAATTACATATGGTACACAAGGGATAGTTCATAGTCAAATCCTGTAATATTCTTTTACAATCACTTCTCTTTTTCTAACAACATACTATAGACTTTCACACTATCGGTTGCTTGACCATACTACTGATTGGGGGTATGTTGGACATACATACAATATGTTGTGTGTAAAATATATGAGATGTCCATTCTGTGCTTGCGATACAACAAAGGTTGTAGACAAAAGAGACAACCGCGAAGATAGTTCTACAAGACGCAGAAGACAGTGCCTTAGATGTGGTAAGAGATTTACTACATACGAGAGAATTGAAAAGATGGATATTTCAATATTAAAAAAAGATGGCTCTTTAGAAACATTCGATGTGAGCAAGATAGTTAAAGGAATAAAGAAGGCAATTAATGAAAACACTATTAGCCTTCAAGAGGTTGAAGATTTTGCTGAAGGTGTAGAAAGATATGTTAATAATAGCGAAGAACCAGTTACATCAAAAGAGATTGGTAAAATGATTCTTGCTTGGTTAAAGACCAAGGACCCTTTGGCATACATTCGCTTTGCTTCTGTATATAAAGAGTTTAAAGATCTGAATGATATTAGAGAGGAAATTGATAATTTAGAAAAATAATTTAATTTTTACTACTACAAATAATGGCTGCCCAGAAAAAGCTAGTCCCGTTCCAGGTCAGAAAGAGAGATGGAAGAATTGTTAAATTTGAAAAAGAAAGAATAGCAACCGGCATATTCAAAGCTGCCCAGAGTGTTGGTGGAAGTGATAGAAAAAGAGCTAAAGAAATGGCTACAATAGTAGTAGATATGCTTGTGCAAAAATACTCCAAACGAAAGTATGTTAAGACAGAAGAAATCGCAGATGTAGTAAAACAGGTATTGATTGATGAGGGACATGGGAAAACATCCATTGCATTTGGAATGTTTGTTGATTTGAAGAATCAGGTGATGAATATAAAATCTTTAATAGATGCAGATACACTTGTTAGAGGTTATATTGATCAACTTGATTGGCAGGTAAATGAGAACAGTAATATGGCATACTCATGGCAAGGATTAAACAACTATATCTCCACTACTGTTCAATCAAATTACTGGTTACACAGTATATATCCCAAAGAGATTTCTAATGCGAATATAGATAAAGATTTCCATATTCATGATTTAGGTATGTTGGCGGTATATTGTTGTGGCTGGAGTTTAGAGGATTTGCTTTTGAAAGGTTTTACGGGGGTCCCAGGGAAAATATCTTCTGCGCCCGCGAAACATTTGGGGGCTGCTTTAGGCCAATGTGTTAACTTCTTCTATACTCTTCAACATGAAGCTGCAGGAGCACAAGCATTCTCAAGCTTTGATACATATTTAGCCCCATTCATTAGATATGACAATTTGTCATACAAGCAAGTTAAACAAAAAATGCAAGAATTCTTGTACAACATGAATGTACCGACAAGAGTTGGATGTCAAACACCTTTTACAAATATAACCATGGATTTAATTCCTTCAGGAGAACTTGCAGAACAGAATATCATTATTGGAGGAAAGGTACAGAAAGAAAAATACAAAGAGTTCACAAAAGAAATGGCAATGTTTAACAAAGCATTCTGCGAGGTAATGATGGAAGGAGATTCGCAAGGAAGACTTTTTTCATTCCCAATCCCGACTTACAACATTACAAAGAACTTTGATTGGGATAATTCGGATTACAAACCCGTATGGAATATGACAGGGAAATACGGTATTCCATACTTCTCGAATTTCGTTAATTCTGATATGAACCCAGACGATGCTAGAAGTATGTGTTGCAGATTAAGACTTGATAATCGAGAGCTAAGAAAGCGAGGCGGTGGCCTTTTTGGAGCAAATCCATTAACAGGAAGCCTCGGAGTAGTAACAATTAATCTGCCAAAAATCGGGTATCTTAGTACAAACAAGCATGATTATTTGAAACGTTTGGATCATATAATGGACTTAGCGAAGGAAAGCCTGATGATCAAACGAGCATTTATTGAGAAATACACTGATAAAGGGCTATATCCATACTCAAAATTCTATTTAGGTAATATCAAAAAACGTTTTGGAGAATATTACAAGAACCATTTTAATACTATTGGTATTCTAGGAATGAATGAATCTATGATGAATTTCTTTAAAGATAAGGGAAAAGGTATAACTTCCAAGGAGGGAAGAGAATTTGCACTAGAGATAATGGATCATATGAGAGAAAAGTTGAAGAGTTATCAATCAGAAACAAACCAATTATTCAACTTAGAAGCTTCCCCCGGGGAGGGAGCTACATACAAATTTGCAAAGGCAGATAAGAAGAAGTTCCCGGATATAATAACCGCTGCTGATATTGCAGAGAGACCAGGTTCTGTTCCCTACTACACCAACAGTAGCCAAATACCTGTTAATTACACTGAAGATATTTTTGAGGCTCTAGACTTACAAGATGAATTCCAATGTAGATATACAGGTGGAACTGTGATGCATTTGTATGTTGGGGAAAAGATATCCTCCGCTGAGAGTGTAAAAAACCTTGTGAAGAAGGTTGCAGAGAACTATAAATTGCCATATTTTTCTCTGACACCTACCTTTAGTGTGTGTCCTAAGCATGGGTATATCGCTGGGGAGCATAAATATTGTCCTAAGTGTGATGCGGAGCTTGGCTATCAAGATGGGATGCCATTCAATGAGAAATTTTAATATATAAATTATTACTGTCCTAGTTATGAAAAAAGTTACAAGACAAAGGTGTGAAGTCTATTCCAGAGTAGTTGGATATATCAGACCAATAAGTCAATGGAATGTTGGAAAACAAGCGGAATGGGGTGATAGAAAATTCTTTAAAATGAATTCTTGTGGATGTTAAATATTGTTGGTTTTGAAAAAATATCGCTTATTGATTACCCTGGGAAATTGTCGGCAGTTGTCTTTACATATGGCTGTAATCTGCATTGTGAATATTGCCACAACCCCGAGCTAGTCGTTGAACCTCTAAAGAAAGATCGATTACTCGACGAAGAGAAAATTCTTAAGTATCTCGAGAGCAGATCTGGGAAGTTAGATGCTGTGGTAATTACTGGTGGCGAACCTCTGCTCTATTACAAAGAGCTCCTCTCATTCATAAAAAAGATCAAAAAATTAGGGTATCTAGTTAAGCTTGATACCAATGGTTTACTTCCTGATCGATTACAGCGCCTTGTAAAAAGTGGTTTGCTTGATTGCATATCCATGGATGTAAAATACTCAGATGAAGGATATATACTCTATACGGGTGCAGATACCCTTAAAAAAGTTAAAGAATCGATAAAGATAATTATGAATTCGGGAATAAAGTATGAATTTAGGACCACTTATGTAAAAGGGATACACGATACTAACTCGTCTGTAGGCATTGGTGAACTTATAAATGGTGCGAATTTGTATTTCATACAAAATTTTCGCCCAGGGAAAACTATAAATACATCACTTTCGACTCAAAACTCATTTACAGAAAAAGAGTTAAGAAAACTACGAAGTAATGTAAAACCCTATGTTAAGAGTGTTGAGATCAGATAGCTGGATTCTCCAATACTCTTACAACCTTACCATTGATTAACCCATTGAAGTCTAAGTTTAAGAAAATAGGCTGGTGTATCGGATTGCTTGATTGCGGATACAACACAATCATATCCTCCAGCCTTTTGATTCTTTTAACTGTAGCTGAGTTCTCTATTATTGCTACTACAATATCACCATCTGACACATCTGCATCCTTATCAACAATCAAATAATTGCCATCAGATACTTTAGTGTTACCAACCACTGCTTCGTTCATAGAATCTCCTTTAACAACTACTGAGAAGAGATTCTTTTTACCCTTCCCAATAATATCTTTGGCAACTTTTAATATACCTAGATTTTCCTCATTCGCGTTTACTAGTGGTGTCCCTGCATTTACATACCCTAGAATAGGTATACCGACCATATATTCGAAAGATATTGTTTCTTCAGTATCATCTATCAATCTAATACCTCTAGGCTCATTAGTTCTAATGATATACCCCTTTCTCTCTAAAGCCATCAAGTGTATTACTACACCCCTCTTCGTTGTAATACCTAAGATCCTTTGTAATTCCGTTAAAGAAGGTGCATAGGAATTCTCAAGAAAGAAATCTCTGATTGCTTTCAAAACCAATTCCTGTTTTTCAGTCAATATATCTCCCATAGGTATACCACTAATAATTTATGTATACCTAAGTATACCAGTACAGTATACCCATGCAAGTACCTGTAGTATACCCCTTGCAAAATCAGAAATGTACTTGTATCCTAAAGATATTAATTTATATCTTGTTACTATGGCAGAAGAGAAAAAAGCTAAAAAAGTCTATACATTAGACGGAATTAAGTACAACTCAAAGAATCAGTGGATGGCTGTATTGGCATGTATCCCAATAGTTGGCCTAATTCTTATGTTAGTTGAAAAAGAGGATGAGTTCGTAAGATACATGGGTGCACAGTTTGCACTAGTTGGTGTCCTACAATTATTCGCATGGGTTCCTGTTATCGGTTGGTTATTAGCCCCATTAACATTGGTTCTTATCATTGTTGGAATGGTAAAGGCATACAAAGGAGAGAGATTTGATGTTCCTGTTGTTTCTGGATTGGCACTAAAGTTGCTGTCTGCAATCTAATGCTTTTATTGTGATTTTGAAAAGGGAGGCATACACCTCCCTTTTTTCTTTTTTAATGATGTGTTAAAATCCTCCTAGTCATCGGGGTGTAGTTCAGTTGGCTAGAACGCTGCGTTTGGGACGCAGAGGTCGCATGTTCAAGTCATGTCACCCCGATTCTCTATATATAACTGCTTGCTAAATATGTCACCATTACTACTTTCTACACTAGGTCTCATCCTATGTTTTGTTGTGTTAACATTTTGTGGCAAAGCACTGGTTAATATATCTATAAAACTTGCCAAAAATATTGGCGTCAGTGATGTAATCATAGGAACAACATTGACGGCTTTTGTTACCGGAGCGCCAACTCTTCTTGTTAGTATTATGGCATTTGTGAACAATCAACCTGACATTGCACTGGGTAATCTTATCGGTACAAACTATGTTAATCTTGGGCTTGCTTTAGGCATCCCCGCATTCATGACTACTATTATGGTGAAGCAAGAGGTTTTTGAGAAGGAAATCCCTCTTTATTTTGCCATTACAGCTCTCTTTACAGCATTAATAATCGACAGACAGTTAACACTTACAGATGGTATTATTTTAATCATATTTCTAGTTTCTGCTGGGGTAATAATTATTCAATATGGTTTTCTTCACAAGAATAAAGAAGTCGAGGAAGATTTCAAAAATGTAATAGGACTAAAGGATCACAAAACAAATGCAAAATCTGTTGGAAAAGAATTGCTAAGTATTGGGCTTCTTGTTTTTCTGCTTCTCGCCACATCCCTTGGAATCACAATGTTGACCCCAATATTTTCTGAGGTCACGGGTATTAGTAGCTATCTATTAGGTCTTACACTTGTAGGTATAGGTACATCAATCCCGACTATTGTAGCTAGCATTGTTGCAGCGAAAACAAACAACAATGATCTTATCGTGGGAAATGTTTTCGGTGGTAATGTACTTAACCTTGGGTTAGGAATTGGAATATTATCCGTCATGAGACAAATCCCCGTTAGTGATGGGGTCATCAATGATACTGTCTTTGTAAATATCTATGGAGCAATTGTTGTAATTCTTATCCTTGCCGAAATGAAATTGCTTGGGAGAATGAAAACCTTAAGTCGACTCTCCGGCTTCATTATGATTTTTACGTACCTCTGTTACACAGTATTTACAATACACATGTCACTTAAGTAGGAAGTATTGACATATATCTCCTACATGTTAAATTAAAGTAATAATCTTATTACCTTAAATAAAATGCCCAAAGGTAAAACAACAAAAAAAGTTGTTAAAAAGAAAGTGGCTAAGAAAGTAACAAAGAAAAAAGTTACTAAGAAGCCAGCAGTCAAAAAGGTAGCAAAGAAGAAAGTTGCTAAGAAGACTGTAAAGAAGGTGGTAAAAAAGAAAGCTACAAAGAAAGTAGCAAAGAAGAAAAAGAAATAACCATTTTCTTTAATTCATAGCTAGTAGGACCCCTCGTAATGAGGGGTTTCTTTTATATATTGCATTAGGACATAATAATATCTAAAATATAAAAAGATAAATTAAGAAAATAAAAACATGACCGCTCTATATATAATATTGGGTGTTGTCCTTCTAGTCGCACTTGTTGTAATAGGTCTATTCAACAAGCTATCCAGGCAGAAAGTTGTCATAGGTGAAGCCTCTGCAGATATTGAGACAATCTTGAAACAAAGATACGATATGATTCCCAATTTGGTAGAAATAGTAAAGGGCTACGCGAAGCATGAGAAAGAGACATTCTCTGCAGTTACAGAATTAAGAACACAAGCTATGACTGCTGGTTCTTTTGAGGAAAAAGCGAAGTTAGAAGATCAGTTATCAAAGGGACTCTCTAAGATATTCGCACTCGCAGAAAATTATCCTGAATTAAAGGCTAATACAAACTTCCTAGAGCTTCAAACAAGCCTTAAGGAATTAGAAGATACACTTCAGAAATCAAGAAGATTCTACAATGGAACTGTTAGAGACTTTAATACTATGATTGTCGTCTTCCCAAACAATATAATTGCAAATATCCTTGGGTTCAAAGCAGAGCCTTTCTTTGAGGCATCCGAGGAAGAAAAGAAAAATATTGAGATAAAGTTCTAAACTTATGAAGAAATTCTTTTTTGTAGTCCTTTTAGGCCTAATTGCTTTTGTATTACCATGCAAGGTATCCGCACAAACAGATTCCGATTACATAAAGAATTTCAACAGTAACGTCACTTTCAATCAAGATGCATCTATCGACATCAATGAGACGATAGATTACGTTTTTACTAGCTATCGTCATGGTATATATAGAGAGATTCCAACAAATTACAAAACCCAGGGCTCATTCACGAGGCCTACACTTCTCAAATTAAAGGATCTCTACTACTTCAAAACTTCTAATCCCAGCGATAAGTATGATTCATATGAGAAAGATTCTTCGAATGGTTACACAATATTCAAAATTGGCGATGCAGAAGAAACCATTATTGGCAATTATACCTACGTTATAGATTACAAACTTACATATGCAGTTAATTACTTTGATGATCATGATGAACTATATTTGAACATAACTGGGAACGGCTGGGAAGTGCCTATTCAAAATGTTGAAACCACAATAAATCTTCCAGGTACAATCACAGACTATCGTTGCTATACTGGGTATTACGAAGAGACATATACCAACTGCATAGCAAAGAAAAGCACTGAATATAATAGCTTAACTGTAAAAGCGGGCCTGCTTGATGTGTATGAGGGGCTTACAGTTGTTGTAGCAATGCCAAAGGGAACAGTCGCAGATACAACATCGCAACAGCGGATTCAGACAATATTAGCGAACTTAGGAGTTCTTTTACCAATTCCAGTTATTATTCTCGTTATTTTTTTGTCAAAAATATACAAAAAGAACAAAAAACTTACTGTGATCCCACACTACGATGCTCCAAAGGGTATCAATCCTTTAATCGCAGCATATGTATACAAGAAGAATCTACCAAATAACGCCATATCTGCAGAGATAATATACCAAGCGATAAACAAATATATAAAAATAAAACAAATCTCCGAGAAGGATTATGAGCTTATCAAAACCGAGAAGACAGCTCCCGATGACAATGATGAGCGTAAATTATACGACGGTTTGTTTGATAGTGGCGATACCATAAGTATAAAGAAACTTAGCACAAAATTCTTCAATACAATAAATACTTTGAGAGGATCGTTGGATAAACGAATGTATGAAGATGGATATTTCTCAAAAAAGCAAAGTAATATATCCGGTGGATACTTAGCACTTGGAGTTGTTGGCCTTTTCTTGATCTTCGCATCTGCAGGATTTTTCTCTGACCATGCAGCAATGAGTTGGTTCTTTGGGCTGCTTATCTCGTTTGTTGTGATAATAATATTTGCTACGCAAATAGATAAACGTGATGCAAAAGGTAATGAGCTTTTTTATGAACTGGAAGGGCTTAAAATGTATATTAATACTGCTGAGAAGCATAGAATTGAATTCCATGATAACCCTAAGAAATATCTTGGGGTTTTTGAGAAGTTACTCCCTTATGCCATCATATTTGGTTTAGAGAAGAAATGGGCTAAAGAATTTGAAGATTTATATACAACACCTCCTGAGTGGTATGACGGGAATAATAATTTCTTTAATTCATATATTCTAGCCAATTCTCTAACTCATATGAACCAACAAATAGCTACTAGGGCTGTTGCTACAAATAGCTCAAGAGGTTACTCTTCATCACATGGAAGCTTTGGCGGAAGCGGATTTAGCGGAGGATCAAGTGGCGGTGGATTTGGTGGCGGTGGTGGAGGAAGTTGGTAGAATTACCACTTAATTGTATATCCCTTGAGCGAAGTCCTGATATAGGAATAGATGTAGTACAACCAATACTTTGGTGTATTTAAAGGTAAATCTCTACTATGTAAATATACTATCTTTTCTCCTCCTAGACTTTCTTTAAATGAACTCACTCCTCTCCATGGATGTTTGCTGCCTGTATACGAAGGGGGTGTCATACCACCAAAAAGATCTAATACTGCACACCCTAGCTGCTTAGCAAGTTTAACCGCCTCCCAAAAAAGAAGGTATGTAACACGAATATTTTTTTCTCTGAACTCGGTATCGCTTCCTGCTTGGTATATATGCATATATTTCCCAAATATCGTACATTGCCAGATACTGATTGGTCGATCTTTAAAGTAGCCGACGATCATATAGCACATGTGATTATCAATCTGTACCTGGAGCTCGCTTAACAGTAATTTTGCTGGTCTATCAACATACCCCTTTATCTTCTTTGTCTGTTCATGGAAATTCCTGAAAACATCAAACTGAGAATTATCATCAAAAATCTTAATTGAAATATCAGGATTCTTGGATAATTTATTAATATTATTCCTTGTCGAATCTGTCATGTCATGTCTAAGTTCATCTTCGGACTTATTCATATCAAAATATTGAGAGATTAATGCATCGACATTATGGATTGGTGCAATAATAGCTCCCTCTGATGTATACGCTCCCGAAAGGTTCAAATCCTCTCTAACAAGAGGGACTAATCGTACCATGAAGCATCTATTCTTGCGTCCTAAAGTCTTACAGAAGCCCATTATTTCAGCCCATAGCTCTTTTGAGCTACTTTTTAGCAATGGAGAGTGCTTACACTCTAAAAATCTCCCGAATATTTTTGAATGACCAATATTACCAGCAACTATGCCAACAAAATTGTTATCTTGGTAAATATAATATCTAAAAGTATTGCTTCCTGAATTTTTCAAATACTGATACCTCGCACTAGAGTTTAAAAATGAATAGTTAGGAAGTGATAAAACCTTCTCATCCCATTCTTGATCATTTGTAGCTTCCTTGAATTCAATAACTGACATAGGACTAGTGTATCAAAAATTTAGAAACAATTCCCTTGATATTCATGGCATCTGATTCTGAAATATCCATGTCTAATGGAAGATTAATGATATGCTTTACAACATACTCTGCATCAGGACAACTTCCTTGAATATATCCAGTAGTCCTCAGGTCTTTCATCGGGAATACAATACTGTTATACCATCTACCACAAAGATATCTATTTTGACTCAATATATTTAAAACTAATTCCGGATTTTCAACTAACACAGGGTATCGAATCAACAATTCGCCTGATTTTTCATCGTATATTTTCAAAATATCACGTCTATGACTATTTAATTTCTCTAATTTCTTAAGTTGATTTCCCAAAAGCGCATATTGTATATCACTAATTTTGGTTGGAACTATTTCTCTATCCAGCACCTCAGTTGCCTGCTGTTTAGTTATCCCAAGCCACCTACTAGTCATTATCGCCACCTTCCCTATCGTTATTCGTTTTTGAAAAGGCACCAATGGAGTGAAATAGTATCGCTTAGCAAAATCCCAAAGTTTTAGGTATGAAAGCGGGTATTTTGTTTCTTGCATGGTATGATTACGGCACACTTTGTACAAAGTGTTAACTTTTTCAACATAATCGGAGTTATTAACCACCAATAACCCTCCTGTTACACTACTTATTGCCTTGTCCTGAGCGAAACTAAAGATTGAGATATCACTAAACCTATTAACAACTGTATCTTGTACATCACTTCTGAAAAGATGTGCACAATCTTCAATTATCTTAATGCCATTGGCTTTGCAAATTTTCTCTATCTTCTCCATCTCCGCAAATTTCCCAAACGTATGCTGAACTATTAATGCCTTTGCTCTAGGCGTTATCTTCCTTTCCAAATCGTCTATATCAATATTAAGAGTTTGTTTTGAAATATCTACATAGATGGGATTTGCACCTAGACATAATATTGGGGCAACGACTGCACTACACGTCATAGCTTGAATTAAAACCTCATCATCTTGAGATACACCCAATGTCTGCAATGCCACATAGATCGATTCCCTCCCTCTGTTGAAAAAGAATAGATCCTCTTTACCCAAAATCCTTTTCATTCCACTACTGACGTACTCGCGACTTCTACAAGTATCTATTTTGCCGTTTGAAATATTTTTCGCAAGCTCCATATCGGAAGCATCAATTGTTGGTATAGAGCCAATGAATGATGGCATTATGCTTTGTTGATTAAAAATAAACAGGGGGTTTTAGGCAAAACAGCTCTACTCTTTCTCCAGTCGAATATTTTCATAGTCTTAATATATCCATCATCATTACCAACATTTAGTGCTACACATAGATAGGTGTTTGGATTACAAACTTCTAATATACATTCATAAAGCTTTTGATTCCGATATGGTGTATCCATAAAGATTTGTGTCTGTCCAATTTTGTGACAAAGAGACTCTAACAACCTGATTTTCGTTTTTAATTCTTCCTTATCAACAGGAATATATCCATTAAATGCAAAATTCTGCCCATTAAGACCCGATCCCATTAAAGCTAAAACTATAGATGATGGCCCAACAAGTGGTACAACTTTAATATCAAACTTCTGGGCCTCGATGACAACCCTGTATCCTGGATCTGCAATACTTGGTAATCCTGCATCAGCCATCAATCCCATATCAAAACCCTGCATAGCGGGCTCAAGTAAAGCTTTCAATTGATTATCCTTGGTATGTTCGCTTAACTCTTGCATATCAATCTCCTGCATTACAGTCTCCATAGTCAAAGTACCAAGATTCCGCCTTGCATTCTTAGGAGTCTCAACAATGAAATGCTTTAATTTACTTACTAAAGGCAAATCTTTGGGCAGAAGGATATCTTTTAGCTCGTTATTATCTATAGGGGTAGGTATTAGGTATAGTGTTCCTGTTTTCATTAGTATGTCCTTTCAAAATTTTTATCTATATCACTCAAACTCATTTTCCATATAGCGGGTCTTCCATGCGGGCAGCTATATTCATTTTTACATTCAGATAGCTCTTTATACATACTCAACATCTCGCTTCTATCTAATTTTTGTCCTGAACGTACACTCAAATGGCATGCTATGGTAGCAAGTATGTCTTGTTTTAGCTTATCAAAATTCTGTTTCAAAATCATGGGGTCATCTGAAAGTTCAAAGATTTCATTAAACATGGATTGAATATCAAACATAAACTCAACAGGAGTTGTAAGAATCTCAATACCCGAATCTTTTATATTAAAAGCAAAACCCATCCCTTTAAAAAACTCTTTTTGCTCCTTTAAAAACAGGATTTGCTCTTTCGAGAGCTTTACTTCTTGGGGCACGAGTAATGTCTGTACATTTGATTTAGTTTCTCTGTTGGATAATTTTTCAAAATTAATTCTCTCCGCAGCGGCATGCTGATCTATAACCCAGAGATGTTCATCTTCAAACTCTACAACAATATATTTATTAAAAATCTGAAAAATATTTCTGACACTGGATATCCCTTTTCCCTCATCCTGGGATATATGTTCCGGTATCTTAGCTGAAAATGTGTTTTGAAGCACCTCCTGCGAGAACAACAGACTGTCTCTTACAGATGAGGCCTTGTTGTTAAACTTGATTTCAGAATATGGCTTAGGTACAGATATCGACTTTGCGTTAGCGAAGTTCTGTCTGATACTATCAAAAGAGCTACTCACTGCAGAAGAAGATGATTCCTCGAGGTGGGTGTTGTTAAACGACAAGGCCTTTTCTAATGTATGTCTAATAGCTTCCTCAACTGCGGAATATACCCTAAAGGCATTTTCAAATCTAACTTCTTCTTTTCTCGGATGTACATTAACATCTACAAGTTCTGGCTTAATATCAATTCCCAATACAAAAGAAATCTTTTCTCCAAATGGTAGGAATCTGGAATAACCTTCATACACTGCACGAATAATTCCACGATCAGTAATAGCACGATGGTTAACAAAAACAACCTGCTTCGATGATTTCGCTTTATGAGAGGAAGGATGCGCAGAGAGTCCTTTTATAGTTATTCCAGAGCCATCATAGAAAACCTCCAAACTTTCTTCATCTGCAAATACCTCTCGTGCTCTCTCTTTGACGATATCCCCCGGCTTAGCATCCTTCACAATTGGCATATCTAAGATTTTTTTACCATCTTTCTCAACAACAAAATGGATATTCGGGTATGTTAATAAGTACTTTGAAATTGTCTCATATATCTTCCTGTACTCAGTTTGCGCTGATTTAAGATATTTTTTTCTTGCTGGAATATTGTAGAAAAGGTCTTCAACTTTAACTAAAGTACCCTCTTCTCTCGCACATTTTTTTACATCTGATTTACCATTATCATTGTAGGATAGCTCATAAGCAACATCCTCGTCTTTGTATTTTGATTGAACAGTAACCTTTGACACGGAAGTTATGGATGATAACGCCTCGCCTCTAAATCCCATACTCATCAATGTATTCAAATCCTCTATACTCTTTATTTTGGATGTAGTATGCGCATCGAATATTTCTGACAAATTTTCACTCGGTATTCCAATACCATCATCACTCACCTCAATCATATCCATACCGCCATTTCTAATCTTTACTACAATTTTTATAGCCTGTGCATCAATACTGTTGTCTAAAAGCTCCTTTAGCACAGACGCAGGTCTTTCAATTACCTCTCCTGCCGCGATCTGATTTACTACCTCTTGGCTTAACTTGTTTAACTTTGGTCTATCCATATCTGCTATTTTAACACAAACCCATATCTGCTAGAATCTTGAGATGGACAAATTCAATCTACAGTCTCCATACAAAGCTTCTTCAGACCAACAAAAAGCAGTTGATCAGATACTGCAAAATATGCAAAATGGTAAAGATAGGCAGACCTTACTCGGAGTAACAGGCTCCGGTAAAACTTTTGTTATGGCCAATGTTATACAGCAACTTAACAGACCGACATTAATACTTTCTCACAACAAAACATTAGCAGCACAACTGTATGAAGAATTTAAAGAGTTTTTCCCTGGAAACGCTGTGAGATACTTTGTATCATATTACGATTACTATCAACCTGAAGCATACATTCCCACTAAGGATCTTTACATTGAAAAAGAATCCGAGGTGAACAAGGCAATCGAGAATTTAAGGTTTGCAGCAATGAATTCTGCATTAACACGTAGAGATACTGTTGTTATAGCTTCGGTATCATGCATTTACAATATCGGAGACCCGGGAAACTACGAAAACAAAACATTAGAATTAAGAAAAGGACATGAAATAGATATTTCACAATTGGCCAGAGACCTAGTATTAATGAGGTATGATCGAGATACATATGACTTCGATACTGGAGTATTTAGGATTAACGGTGACATCATCGAGATATTCCCACCATATGATGAAGCTTCACTTCGTATCGAGATGTGGGGAAATACCATTGAGAATATATATCGTGTAGACCCAATTTCTAAACACAAGATTGAAGAATTGAAAGAAGTACTAATATTTCCTGCCACGTCGTTAGTATATTCTGCAGATGTAATCTGTACTGCCATACAGCGAATTCAAAAAGATCTTACTGAGCGATTAGCATTTTTGAGAAATATTGGTAAAGACGTTGAAGCATACAGATTAGAACAGAAGACTAACTACGATATCGAAATGCTTGAGCAAGTTGGATACTGTAAAAGTATGGAAAACTATTCCATATATTTCGATGGTAGGAAAACTGGTGAACCTCCATTTACACTTCTGGATTACTTCCCTGAAGACTATTTAATGTTCATTGATGAATCACACATCACAATTCCCCAGGTAGGGGGAATGTATAACGGGGATCGTGCAAGAAAGGACAATTTGATCGAATATGGTTTTAGATTACCAAGTGCAAGAGATAATAGGCCTTTGAATTTTAATGAATTTGTAAAAAAACAAGGAAATACGCTGTATATCTCAGCAACACCAAATGAATATGAAATTATGGATAGCAACAAAACTGTCGTAGAACTACTAACAAGGCCAACCGGACTTGTAGATCCAACAATAGAGGTCAGAAAGACAGAAGGGCAAATTGATGATGTCCTTACTGAGATAACCAAGAATGTAGTAAAAGGACAAAGAGTTTTGGTTACAACACTTACTAAACGTATGGCAGAAGATCTTACAGACTATTTGAAGGATTCTGGTATTAAGGTTCAATATCTACATTCAGATATTGATACTGTAGAACGAGTAGATATTCTTCGTGATTTAAGATTGGGAAACTATGATGTACTGGTTGGTATTAATCTTCTGAGAGAGGGTATCGATTTACCAGAGGTATCACTTATAATTATACTGGATGCTGACAAAGAAGGGTTTCTACGTTCACAGACAAGTCTCATACAGACCATTGGGAGAGCTGCAAGGCACATAGAGGGTAGAGTTATTATGTATGCAGATAATATGACAGGAAGTATGAAAGCTGCCATCTCAGAGACTAACAGAAGACGTGAATATCAGTTAGAATACAACAGAAAGAATAACATTACTCCTAAGTCAATTACAAAAGAGATACGAGGAGCATTGGTAGAAAAGAAAGAAGAGATACCTGTAGATGACGAATATATTGAAAAGCTAGATGAGAAACAAAAGAAATTATTAATTAAACAACTTGAGAGCAAGATGCTTCTAGCGGCAGATAGTTTGCAATTTGAGAAAGCTGCAGAGTTAAGAGATCAAATTAAAGAGATACAATCTAATTTATAATATACTGCGCATGTTTCATTTATTTAAAAAGAAGATCGGCCTGGCTTTAGGAGCTGGCTCCGCAAAAGGTTTGGCACATATTGGTGTTATAAAGGAGTTAGAAAAGAATAATATTGCCATCGACTATATTGCTGGTACAAGTATTGGTGCAATAGTTGGAGGATTCTATGCATATACAAAAAATATCAAGGTTTTAGAAGAGCTTGCCTATTCTCAGGGCTACAGGGAGATGTTTGATGCTTTTTTTGATCCATCTCTTAAATCGAGTATTTTTAAGGGCGAAAAGGTTCTAAATATGCTTGGAGGATATATTCCTGATGATGTGCTTGTCCAAGATACTAAGATTCCATTTGCGGCGATAGCGACAGATATTAATACTGGCGAACGTGTTGTGATGAAAGAAGGAAGCTTGAAAACCGCTATTCGTGCAAGTATGTCTATACCTCTTCTTTTCAAACCAGTTGAAAATGGAGAAAGAATACTAATTGATGGGGGTACTACAGATCCTGTTCCAGTAGACGTGGTTAGGGATATGGGTGCGCAGAGGGTTATTGCTGTTAATCTGTATTCTCAGATGTTCCCTAAGCACTTGGACGTTAATAAATTGAATTTTATGCAGGTTATAGAGGCCATGATTGATACTTCTTTGTATAATCTTTCTAAAGAGGGTGTTAAGAAAGCTGATGTTGGTTTAGATTTACCTATTGATCCTGATTTACCTATTACAGCATTTGCTGAGAATCCTTCAAAGTTGATAGAGATTGGTGAGAAAGCTACTAGAGAAGCAATAGAACAGTTGAGGAAGTTATAATCTTGCGGGACATAGATTCGAACTATGATTCTTGGCTTCAAAGACCAGTGTCCTACCATTAGACGATCCCGCATTAAAACAAGAGATTATACTACAAAAATATATATACTTGTAAATCAAAAAATATATATAATGTAAATTATGAACCCCAAGAGAAAAGTAGGCAAATCATCATACAAAGCTGGAAAAGTATATATGCCCGTAAAACAAAACACCTTTAAGCTACAACGCAAGAAGAAACTATCAATTTTCAAATCAAAACCTACTAGAACAAAGCAAAGAAATTTTAAATTACCTGGATACAGTATCTTCCTTTTACTAGGCATAGTACTAATCGCGGTTGTCTTTTTGGCAGTAAAATATATCAATACACTTAGAAATACCGAAAAGAATGTTGAATTAACATTCGTTACCGGTCTAGAAGATCTTCCTGCATACCCAGGATCAACATTTATATTCCAAAATAGCCAAGATTTAGATTCTGTAAAGAACTTCCTCAGTAGTGGGAGCTCTGCCTACAGATTACCAAAGGATTCAAGTACAGAAGATGCTTTTAATTTCTACACCGAAACACTCCCAGGTTATGGATGGAGTTTCGTACAAATGGTTTCAATGGAGGTTGTAGACAAAGAATATGGGCAATATTGGACAAAGGATAACAAGGGATTAAGGATATATTCAAAATACAATGATGTATGGTATGAGACAATAACAACAGATCAGGCCAATACAGCTCTTGCAGAGAGAGTACAAGAAGAAACAGAGATGAATCTTTTACTTACAGATGATGAAGCCCAGGATCTTCTTCCTGACTTCCCATGGGTATTAAAAATCCCAAAGGAATACCTCATCTCTTACAGTGCTTCTTCGTATGATCCTAAATTGCAACAGATTCTTTTCTCAAAGATTGGAGAAGATGAAAAAGTATATATTGTTCCAATGGATACTGCAGGACAAAGAGCTATTGACTACGCTTTAAATGATTATATAACCCAAATTAATGCGCAAGGAGAGGAAAGGTGGGGCATTATTAATACCTATGTAATCTCTACAAATGTCGGAAGTGGCTTAAGAGGAATAATTAGTTCAAATACAGAGGACAGGGAGGTTGGTGTGATTTCAAATTCTTCCAATGGGAAGGTATATGTTATCGATTCAAATATGGTAAATAATCCGTTTTTTGAATATATACTTACAAATATACAGGCCTCCGATACTAAGAAATATTAAAATATTTACATATTTCAGCAGTTGTTTTTTTGTTCTTTACGATAGATAGAATTTCTTCTTTGCCTGTTTTTTTAATATTCTCGATATTACCAAAATATTCAATAAGGGATTTTCTTGTAGTAACCCCTACTCCAGGTATACTTTCTAAAATAGATCTTTGGCCGGATTTTGATCTTGCTTTTCTATGATGCGTAATTGCAAATCTATGTGCTTCATCTCTCAATTCTATCAATATCCCCCTATTCTCAATCTCTACCTTCTGAATATCGTCGTGAGAGTAAATCCAAAATTCATCTAACAGCCTGCCGCCTTTTCTTTTAAACCTTTTACCTTTTGATATCCCAATGATATATACGCTCTCAGGAATGCTTTCTCGCACTACAGATAGCTGGGTCTTCCCACCATCTACTAAAACAATATTTGGCCATATATCAAATTCCTTGTTTGCAAATCTTCTTTTTAGAACCTCTGTCAACATCTTCGGGTCATTTGGGGTATCCAACCCCTTGATCTTGAAAATCCTGTATTCATTTCGTGCTATCTCTCCATCTTGAGCTACAACCATGGAACCATATGCTAATTTGCCTTGGGTGTTAGATATGTCATAGCACTCAATTCTTTTCAACGTGTTAAGTCCTAACTCTGTTCGTAGCTCTTCAAAGTTTTTCTTTAATACTGCTTTTCTTCGTGTTTTGTAATCTTCTTCTGTATCAAAATATGTGTATTCAATCTTCTCGCCGAGATACTTAAGGTCGTTGATTCTGTCTCGAAGCTTTGCGGCTTCTTCATAGTTCTTTTTTGTTGAATACTGTTTCATTTCTGATTCTAGTTCTGATATTTGCCCTTTCTTTCTCCCTCTAAGAAATTTAATTATTTCATTGATATTTTTTCTGTAATCTTTTTCTGAAATATGCCCTTGATATGGCCCTGGGCATAGGCCTAAGAAATAGTAGAGAGATTCTTTAGATCCTTCTTTGCAACAGTTACAAAATGGGTAGAGCTTACGAAGGTATGTGAATATTCTTCTTACGGTTAAGCCACTGGGATATGGGCCAAAGAGCTCTCCATTTTTGTATTCCTTTTGGTTTAAGGTTCTAACAATTTTGACTGTTGGAAATTTGTCCTTTGTAGATATGTATATCCATGCGTATGATTTGTCGTCTTTTAAAGCTGAATTATATAGCGGTTGATATTTTTTTACTAGTGCTGATTCTAATACTAATGATTCTATTTCATTGTTAGTTTCTATAATTTCAAGATCGGCTATGAAGGGAATCATCGGTTTTACTCTTGGTCTATCTTCTAGATCAGAGTTGAAGTATGATCTGACACGGTTGTAAAGATTGATGGCTTTGCCGATGTAAAGCAAATCACCATTAATATCTTTAAACTTGTATACGCCTGGTTTATGTGGAAGTGTTTCTAATTTTCTTTGAATGGTTGAATTCATTACTAATTATACCATTAGAACTTCCTTAACCATTTCTTTGTTTCTTCATTCATACCAATCTTCTTAGCAAGTACAGCTGTCTTTTTCTTCTCACCATCATCGATAATAATACGTACAGGAATATCACCATCAGATTTAGCAATAAAGGCTTTTAATTCAGCAATCTCTTCTTCTGAATGAATAGGTCTAATTCTGAAAGTAATACCATCAAAACTAGATTTACATTTCTCCTCATCAATATATTTTGCTTTTTCAACAACGATACTCTTCTCTCCATCTCTTACATTTATCTTTCCCGCTATTAGTATTGGTTTATTCTCACATAGTGCATCCTTAAGCTCCTGATACGTTCTAGGAAATACAATAGCATCAGCGGTAGCAGTCTTGTCCTCAATCGTGAGAAATGCCATTATTTCACCCTTCTTAGTTGTAATCTTTCTAATCTTGTTGACCATAACCCCTAAGATAACAAGGTCATTATTCTTTTTCTCATCAAGGGCTTGCCTTAAAGATACAACATTTTTTGTTTCAAAAAACTCTTGAAATGGGTCTAACGGATGACTAGAAAAATATAGCCCAAGAAGTTCTTTCTCCCACGATAGTATCTGGGATATTGGCGTTTTTTCAATATTTGGCAATGGCGTCATCGCCACTGTTTCATCCTTTTTTTCTTCTCCGTTGGATGTAAGCGAAAATATATCTATCTGCCCTAACACTTGGCTCTTGTTTCTCGCTTTTTCCTTTTCATATATCACTGGTAGAATTTGTAACAAAGCATTTCTGTCACCAAAGCTATCCATCGTACCTGCCATTACTAAGTATTCCATAGCCCTCTTCCCAACATCATTAAACATCCTATGCACGAAATCATCCAAGTGTTTGTACTCGCCGTGTTCTTTTCTCTCTTCTACAACTGTCTTAACAACATCCTCGCCAACATTTTTTATACCTCCAAGCCCAAAACGTATAGAGCGATCACCTTCGACTTTGAAATAGAAGCCACTTTCATTTATGGATGGTGGTAATACATTAATCCCAAGTCTTTCACATTCATTAAGATCAATAATCACCCTGTCAAAATTATCAAGATCACCCTCAAGTAAGGCTGCCATAAACTCAAGAGGATAGTGAGCTTTCAGATATGCCGTCCAGTAAGCTACCGTAGCATACGAAGCACTATGTGCTTTGTTGAATCCGTAGTTTGCGAATAACAAAAGTTTTTCCCAAAGCAAATTCAACTTCTCCTCGTCGAAGCCCTTCTTCATAGCACCTTCCATAAATATTGGTTTCTCATGCTCAACCTTATCAAACTTTTTCTTACTCATCAGCTTCATTAATGCTGCTGCATTCCCCATTGAATATCCGCCTATTTCTTTCACAATACTCATAATGTGTTCCTGATACGTTATAACGCCATTAGTGATACAGAGAATTGGTTCAAGTTCTGGGAAAATATACTCGGCTTTTTTCTTGCCACGTTTTACATCAACATAGTCAGATATGAACTGCATAGGACCTGGACGATACGCAGCGAGAATATAGCAAACATCCTCTAGAGATTCGGGGTGAACGGCTTTAATGGTACGTTTCATTCCCTCACCCTCCATTTGGAAAATACCTACGGTATGCCCCTGCTGCATAATTTCAAAAGATTCCTTATCATCTCTATTCAATTTCCTCAAATTCAATTGCGTGCCAGTATTCACCTCAACTTTTTTAACTGCTTCACCTATGACATTTAGGTTGCGCAATCCAAGAAAATCGAATTTCATTAACCCGGTAGCCTCAGCATCCGCCATTTCATATTGCGTCATACCAATTCCACCACCATGAGAATCCCTTTGTATTGGGCAGAAATTCACTACTGGTTCAGGGGCAACAATAACACCACATGCGTGAGTAGATGTTCCTCTGCAAATTCCTGCAACTTTTTTTACAATTTTTCTTAATTCTTGTAGCTTATCAGACGAATTTATTATTTCTGCAAATTCTGGGTTATGCTCAATCATATAGTCAATGTCTTTTGCCTTACCAAATACAACCTCTACCATTTTCGCCAATTTGTTCGTAATTTCTAAATCAATACCAAGTACACGCCCAACATCTTTTATAGCTTGCCTCGTCTGAAGCTTACTGAATGTACCAATCTGTTTTACATTATCAATACCGTATTTATTAATGGTGTATTCAATTAGCTCCCCACGACGTTTATCCGCAATATCTATGTCAAAATCCGGGGGGGATTCTCTCTCAGGATTCAAAAACCTCTCAAAGTACAATTCCCAACCGATAGGCTCGATATTCGTAATATCAATACAATACGCAACAGCAGAACCACAACCAGAGCCTCTCATACTCACAACAATACCGTTATTCCTACAAAACATTACAAAGTCACGGACAACCAAGAAGTAGTCATTGTAGCCCTTGCCACCAATAACATCTAGTTCATAATTCAGTCTCACTTCCAATTCCTTTGTAATTTCACCATATTTATCTTTCGCTCCATCGAAGGTAACTTTTTTTAGATATTCGCCAGTTGTTAAACCTTCTGGTAAGTCAAGATAATGGGGCTCAATACGGCCAAATGACATGTCGTACTCCTCAATTGAATATGCAATCTTTTGAGTATTTTCAATAGCTTCTGGAAGATCCTTGAATAGTTCTTCCATTTCTTGCGGAGTCTTAACGTAGAATTCATTAGTTGGCATTGTTCTTTTCTTAGGGTCATCCATTGCCGTGCCGTCACTAATACACCAAAGAATTTCCTGGATAGCCGCATCTTCTTTATCTAGGTAATGCGAGTCACAAGTGGCTACTATCGGGAGTTTCAATTCTTTCGCAATTTTTAGAAGCCCTTCATTAACCTTCTCTTGTTCCTCCATACCATTACGTTGAATTTCAATATAGAAGTTGTCTTTAAATATCTCGGCATAGTTTTTAGCTGTATCTAGAGCTTTTTTGTAGTCATTACTTTTCAGAAGTGGTTGTGAAATTGGCCCCGCTAAGCAAGCAGAAGTAGCCACTAAATCACCGGTGTATTTTGAAAGTGTCTCAAAGTCAATACGAGGACGATAGTAAAAGCCCTCCATATGGGCTACAGATACAATTTTCATTAAGTTCTTGTACCCATTTAGATTTTTTGCCAGTAATATCAAATGATAGTAGTTATTATCAATCCCGAATTCTTTATCTGACATCTTCCTTGGGGCAACATAGATTTCACAGCCAATAATTGGTTTAAGCCCAGCCTCGGTCATGGCATTTTTGAATTTAAAAGCACCATGCATATTCCCATGATCGGTAATGGCGCAAGAAGTCATACCGTTGGCTTGAAGTTTCTCAATCAGTGCTGGAATTCTAATAGTCGCATCCAACAAAGAATACTCTGTATGTAAATGTAGGTGTGTGAACATAACAAAGATTGCCCCTTTCTGTTATACTGGATATTATGCCAGAACTAGAAGGTATTAAAACAAAACTGCTACCGATACAATCTTTAACTAACTCCAATATTATTAGAATCGTTTCCTTCATAATAATATTCGGCATATATTATTTTTTTGTATCTCCACATTTTGAGAAAATATTAATCACAGGTATAAGCCGAACCGCGCAGAAAAGCTCCACTATGCAAGTAAATACATTGTCACCGGTATTCGATATCTACACGTATACAGCAGAATATAATCTTTCTTCCGATATCTCAGATAGTAACGCTACTGGTATTTCAAGATTCATAACCATAGACCCAAGAGTCTTAGCGATGAGTAGCTTCTTAAGTGACTATCACTCCCCATTAGCGCCATATTCAAAATATATAGTTGAGACTGCTGATAGTTACGGATTAGATTGGAGACTCGTCGTCTCTATCTCCGGGGTAGAATCTGCATTTGGGAATATAGTACCAGGTGGGAATTCAAATAATGCTTGGGGGTGGAGGGGTATAAATAAGAATGCAAGAGGCTGGAGTGTATTTGCGACATGGGAGGATGGTATAAAAGAGATAACAAGAGGCCTAGCTGAAGGATACGGTGTTACATTAACCCCTGCAGAGATAGAACCGGCATATTGCCCTCCATGTGCAGAAAGTGGGCATGCCTGGGCTAGAGGAGTCTCTCGTTTTATGAGTGAACTTGACTACTATGTAGATAATCTTGATAATAACTAACTATGTTAAAGTTCATAATCAGATTAGCTTATACAGCCACGATGCTCATTGAGGCATTAATTCTTGGGCGAATAGTAATAGATTTTGTAAAAGCAAACCCAGAAAACACAATTGTGAGTTGGATAAAAACAATGAGTGATATATTCGTAAAACCATTCGAAGGAATAACTTCAAGCATATTAAGAATAGATCGTTTTGAGATTTATCTAACCCCTATCATTGCCTTACTTTTCTTTATGATAGCGGCATTTATCCTATCTGAATTACTCAAATCGTTTAACAGGGAGTAATTCTCATGTGGTATAATAATTCCCATGGCAAAAATAGATCTTAAAAGGACCTCAGGCTTCCCGATGCTTTACGATGGGGAGGATCTTCAGGTTAAAGACCTTTCTTTCAAAGAAAGTGTCGCTGTAACAATAGACGAAATACGCCCACAATTACTAAACAAGGAGCTGTCTTGCCCCGAAATCTTTTACAAAAAATACAAGAAACTGGACTTGGATCAGATCTATGCATCGAAAGGTTTACAAATTAATTTTGTAGTACTTAAACCTAACCTTGCAGGCATTGAATTTGTAAAAACTCGTGCAACACGATGCAAAAAATATGCGAGATTAATCGATATCGTTTACGGTGGTGCTACAATATTACTACAAAGATACAGATCCCCTCGGGATAATCGTATATTCAAAATTACTGCAAGAAGAGAACAAAAAATCATCATACCAGCAGGCTACTGTTGCACAATTATCAATACCCGCCAAAATTCAAATCTTATATATGCCGAATATACAAGTATAAATGCAAAACCCAAGGTTGTGCTTGATGGAAAGAGCGGTTTAGCTTATTATGTTATTAGAAAGAATGCCAAACAGGAAACTGTCCGAAATCCATATTACAAGATTGTTAATGAACCTGAGAAGTTGGATTGGGATAAGGCTATTCTAAATTATGGTATAACACCAAAAACTCCTGTTATAAAACAGATAATAAGAAAATATGAGAAATTTGATTGGCTATTTAAGGAAAATTCTATTACTCTCTAGTCTTTCATTGGTGCTCTTCACCCAAAAACCTCTCCAAACTTTTGCAGAAGATAACTTCAATCTCTCCTCCGAATTTGTACATACCATCCAAGGCGACACAATAGCTACGCAAGCGATAATAACAATATCAACTGATACACCAAAGGTCATATCATACTTTACGATTACAATCCCCCAGGAAGGCATAGCACCTACATGCAAGAATGAAAGCAAAGGTACAGATGTAGAATGCACAAGCTACAAACGAGCCGGAGTTACAGATATATTGTTAGATCTTAATAACGCAATTGTAAAACCATCAACCCCTATCAGCATATCTGTAAATTACTCTACTGCATACACACAAACAAACTCATATACCATAGTCTCTCAATTCCAAGGTTATGACACAACAAAAATCACATTGATATACCCACGAGCAATTGGGGAACCCTTATGGTCATCAGACACAATACAAAACATCAAAGCCATTGGTGATACATATCAAATACAAATCGAAAAACCTATCTATCCCAATCTCTCAGTACTTTTTGGCGAACATGTCTCATACAGCTTTGAAATAAGTAAAACATTCACAAATAATTTAGAAGATAAAAATCAAACATTTGAAATAATTGTTCCCTCAGACAGCACACATCAAACTATTTTATGGACAACTATAGAGCCATCACCGAACCTTGCAGAACAAGATGAAGATGGAAACTACATTCTCCAATATATCGTAGCACCTAAATCCTCTCAAGATTGTACAGTCAAAGGATATATCATAATGCATAATGGTTCTGAGGAAGTAGATGCTGTCGCCTCATATTTAACAACAAATACAGGCTATTGGAGTACAACAGAGAAAAACGAATTTACTAGAATTCTTGAATATTTAAAAACGAACATTTCAGCTGTTAATGATACATTTTCTAATGTTAAAAATATCGATGACACATCAAAAGAATTGGTTATCAAATATCTCTATGCATACACCATTGAGAGATTAAATCCACAAACAGACTTAACAGAAGGAATAATCACAGATAGTAGAGTTGGTTTTGATCAATTAGTAGAGAACCCAAATGAAGTTTCTCCATCAGACTATTCAGATTTTCTCATAACAATACTCAGGTATTACGGTATTCCTGCGAGACAAGTTATTGGTTTTGTTTCAAATATTTCTGGGTACACCTCTGATGGATTCTATAACTATTGGGTGGAAGCGTATGACACTGTTTCAGAGAGATGGGTCATTTTAGATCCATTCCTCGAAGATTTCGCACAAAAGACACTTTACAACAGTCCTTTCTTTGATCATATTTCAATATTAAGAAGAGGAAAAAATCCCGTGGCACCAAAGCTTACTTTTTATCAGGACACAGATTTCAAAGTACAATATAACTCACAGGAAAGCCTTACACCTGTTCTCAGTACAACAACTTCCATGTATTTTGAAAACAATACAATCATTTCCCCATATGTTAAGACTATCATGAATATTACAAATACTGGCAATATCGCTATAAGAAACTATGAGATTACCCTTTCAAATATTGAAATGCTAGAAAAATATATAGACCCAGTTAATAACATTAATTCCCAAATAATTTTACCCAATGGATCTGCAACCATTCAGTACAATATCCTAAACCTATCTTTACCTGATATGCTAACAACAAGCACAAAATTTGGGAACTTTGATTACAATCAAGAAATTACAACCTCAGAAGGGTTTAATATTCAAACACCTGTATTTATAACAATCATAGTAAAAGCAATCTCGTTAGCTTCGTTCACAGGTGTAGTATACTTAGCATATTGGGGATTTAAAAAGATAAAACAAAAACATGGATAAAGCACTAATAATAACAATTTTGATTTTGATCTGTGTCGCAGTTCTATTCTTGTTTGCTAGCCAAAATCAAAGGAAAGAAAAACAAAAGGCAATATCTCGTATGCTCAACAGCCTGGAGGCTCTCAGGGCGGGAGCAACTTCTGATGACCTTGCACGAAGAAGAGACACTATTATTAAGTTAGACAACATACTATCTAAAGCTCTGCAATACAGACTTTCGAACAGTAATCCGTGCGGAGATAATTTGAAACTAATAAAAAATAGATTTAAGAGGAATGAGTATGATAGGCTTTGGGAAGTGCACAAAATAAGAAATAAAATAGTACATGATGATTTTGATATAACAGAGAGTGAAGCACAAGAAGCTTACAAGATATATAATATGAGCATACACAGAATACTTAAATGAGAAATTTCTTTGTTATTCTTTTTTCAATCTTACTTTCCATCGGGGTTGTTTCAAACGCCTATGCCCAAGAAACTACCACTGAAGAATCCACAGGCGAATATACACTTCAAACAGATGTAGATGAAAATACAAGCATGGCAACCAACAAATACTTTGATCTAACACTCTCGGAAGGCGTACAGTCACCATTAAATAAAAACATTACATATACACTTACAATCGTACCCCACTTAACCTCCTCAAAAGTCCAAATTATCTGGGATAGTTCATCTACAATTAAAATTACTCCAAAACATCCCGAATTTGTGAATGTAACAGATGGCGGAGAATATACGTACAAAGCAGTTGTTAAACCATCTGCAAGTGGTACTTACAAGATAAATGTGAGCACCATTGCTTGGCAGTATGATACAAACTATACCAACACTGTAAGTAATTCCATCACACTAGATTCTCATCTCGTTTCCCAACCAATCACGATAGAGTACATAATCTTGGTTGCAATCGAAGTACTAATAATTCTTGCAGTTGCAGGATTATCTATATGGGGAGGAATTGAGATTTCGAAAAAACTCCTTAAGAAAACTAAGAGCTGGCTAACACCACCTCGTTAATCTTGGATAAAATAGCTAACGTCTTTTTCTAATTCCTTGGCAATTTTTAATAGATTGGAAACAGGTGGATACACTGTGCCTTTCTCATACATACTAATTGATTTGTCCGACAACCCTACTCTCAAACCAAGCTGTTTCTGAGAATAACCCACAGCTTCTCTAACTTCTTTTAGTCTTTTGGCACATACTCTTGGTGTCATTATGATAATTTTTTAATAAAATCAGCTATCTTATCCAACCACGTATTATTAACAAGCTCTTTTCTTTCTGTGCTGTCCTTTGTATTAGTATAGTAAACTGTTCCCTTGCCTTCTAAAAAAGATTGAGTAACAAATGGGATTCTTTTCTCCTCGCGAAGAACCGCTATCTCCCTATTTTTCTGTTCAAGCATAGATCTCATCTCCTCCATCTCGCCATTTTGATCCTCTATACTATGTCTTAACTTTAAGATGTTGCTTTGCGCTAATTTTTCTTGATTTTCGATATCTGGGTATTTATGCCCTTTCTCAATAATCCGCTTATGCTCGTCACTTTTTAGAAGTTTGTTTACGACATCCCCTTTTTTAACGGTGGAATATCTATAATAAGCAATCTCCCTTGATGTTGGTTTCCTACCTAAAACTAATTCATATACCTTCTCTATTTCTTCGTTTTTTGATTCTTTTTCATCATAATCAAACAAAGAGAAGCTGTTCACACCACCTTTCGCATAGTTATCTGTATTGTCACCCTTATCCCATAGTGGGACATCTGCATCTTGCATAGCAAGAATTATATTACAAAATGTGGATAAGTTACAGTACATGGAGCGGGAGACGGGGCTCGGACCCGCAACCCTCTGTTTGGAAAACAGACATTCTAACCAATTGAACTACTCCCGCAAAAAGTAGTAATTAATAATACTAAGCCTCAGTCTTTTCTTCAACTACTTCCTCAGATGCAGGTGTTTCCTCAACAGGAGCTTCACCTTCCTCTGGTACTACGACCTCATCAGTCATAAATACATCTTTAATATTACTGATCTTTAATGCTTTTCTCCCTATTCTACCTCTCAAAAAATATAACTTCGATTTTCTAACAGTTCCTCTTTTCACAATCTCCATTTTATCTAATACAGGAGAGTATAGAGGAATAACTTTCTCAACACCGATACCATAAGAGATCTTTCTTACTGTAATTGTGGTCTCAGAACCCTTGCCCCTCATTGCGATAACTACGCCTTGGAACATCTGTACTCTTTCTTTGTTACCTTCTTTAATCTTGATATACAATTTAACAGTATCTCCAACCTTAACATCAGGCCTCTTTTGTAGCTGACCAACCTCTATCTTTTTTAATATATTTGTATCCATTTTTCTTTAATAATATTTAAACCAGGTGCAATTATAGAATAAATTTCAAAAATATGCCAGAATATTAATACAACTGCCTATGAAAGCTAAACAAAAAGTATTATTGATAGTATTAGATGGACTTGGAGCTGCACCAAAAAACCAGGGAAATGCCGTGGTCTTAGCTAATCCTCAAAATCTTTCAACCCTTTGGAATATATACCCACATACATATTTGCTTGCCTCTGGAGAAGCTGTTGGGCTCCCAAAGAATGTTAGAGGTAATAGTGAAGTCGGTCATCTAAATCTCGGAGCTGGAAATATTGTTGCCCAAACTCTACCTCGTATCAATAGCGCCATAGAAAAAGGTTTAATGATGACCAACAATGTTCTACAATCAGCATTAATCCACGCAAAACAATACAAGAGCGACATCCACCTTATGGGACTTCTAAGTGATGGGTCTGTGCATTCACATATTAATCATTTTAAAGCAATTATCGATTTCTTTGCAAAAAATAACTTTGACGGGAATGTTTACATACATGCATTTACAGATGGTAGAGACACACCACCCAATTCAGCGCTTCAATATCTCACAGATATTGATAAATATTGTATGTCACGAGGTATCGGGGAGATTGGAACGATCATTGGAAGATACTTCGCCATGGACAGAAACAATCAATGGGATAGAACACAGAGAGCATATTACCTACTAACGCGAAATGTAGGGACTCGCTTTAAAACATATGGTGAGGCTATTGATGACTTCTACCAAAAAAACATCACTGATGAATTCATGGAGCCTATCGTCATAAACGACAGCACTATAAAAACAAATGATGTTGTTATCAATCTTAACTTCCGCCCAGATAGAGGATTACAACTCTCCCAAGCATTTGATCTCCCAACATTTAATAACTTTCAGAAAGATAATATAACAAATCTCTATTTTGTGGGAATGGTAGAATACAGCAAAAGCTTCCCTTCTAAGGTTATATTCCCAAAGCAATATGTTAATCTACCACTTGGTAAAGTCATAGATTCTGTGGGTTTAAGACAATTGAGAATTGCAGAAACCGAGAAATTCCCGCATGTTACGTATTTCTTCAACGGTGGAGCCTCCGTTGTCTATGCAAATGAAGATCAAATCGCCATACCTTCACCAGCAGTTGCCACTTATGATCTAAAGCCAGAGATGAGCGCGCTAGATGTTCTAAGCGTATTAACAAAAAGAATGAGCACTGATGCTTATGATTTTATACTTGTTAATTTCGCAAATGCGGATATGGTTGGCCATTCCGGAGTCCTAGATGCAGGTATAAAGGCCGTGCAAACCGTAGATTACTGCGTGCATGAGCTTACAAACGCCTTCCTCGCCCAAGGGGGTGCAGTTATAATAACTGCAGATCATGGGAATGTAGAAGAGATGATTAATCTTCAGAACAATACTGCCGATACAGAACACTCATTGAATCCTGTACCTTGTATCATAGCAGGTACAAATATTACTAACAGATTTTTACCATATGGTTCTCTAAAGGATGTAGCACCTACAATATTGGATATTATGGGAATTACAAAACCAAGCGAAATGAATGGACAATCTTTGATTAGAATCACTACTTAGCGTTTCTTTTGTCCAATATATTTTTTATACCTCGTGCTACAAACAGAACAACTACAACGATTAGTATTACCAATATTACTTTTTCGTATTTAGAAACATAGACGGAAATAGTATCCCAATTATCACCAAGTAAATAACCTGCTCCTGCAAGAATAGACGACCATATTAATGTTCCCGCAAATGTAAAAAGACTAAATAAACCAAAGTTCATATCGGCCACACCCGCTGGGAAAGAAATTACTGTTCGAATGATTGGGATTAATCTTCCAAAGAATACCATCTTCTCCCCGTGTTTATTAAAAATATCATAACCTTTATCTAAATCTTCCTCTTTTATAAACAAGTATTTACCATACTTTCTTAAAAACATATCAACCTTATCTTTGCCCCACCTACCAATTAGATAGAAAGGCAAAGATCCTAAATATGCTGCCAAAGACGCAAAAAGGATCACAAGATAAATATTTAAAGATCCAGATGAAGCTACAAACCCTGAGAATGGTAATATTATCTCGCTAGGGATTGGTGCAAAGAAACTCTCTATAAACATAGAAAGCATAACCCCGGGGTACCCGATTGCGGTTATTAAATTCACAAGCCAATCAATAAATGTACTAATCATTTTGATAATAATATCAGTTTAAATCTGCAATATGCAAAACAAGGCTCCCATCTTTAGTAATACCATTCTTCTCAACAAATCCAGAATTTACCTCTAACACATACCTAAATGGTGCAGATGAATATATTGAAGGACAGTATGAAACAGTACAGGGTGCTTGCGCCTCCTTTATATCAACAATAAAATAATCTGAATCCACAAAAATAATATCCAAAGGCATCTTCATATCCTTCATCCAAAAAGGGTTAGAGGCATCCTGATCAAATACAAAAAGCATCCCGTCATAATCACCAAGATACTGTCTGAAAGAAAGCCCAAGTTTCCTTTTTTCTTCGGTATTAGCAAGTTCCACATTCACTTTCACAATCTTTGTCGCATCTACAACTATCTCTACATAATTCTCAACGTTATAATTTTTACTGATATCCTCCCCTGTGTCATTATTCTCTTCAATTTTCTGTTCTTCATTAGTTAATTCAATATCAAATATCTGGAATTTGTTCTGTATTAGTAAAAAAATACCAATGATAAAGACAATGTAAAGAAAAAGCTTCAATTGATTACTCATATTTCATGATAACGTAGTTTCAAAGGAATTAAAAGCTAAGTACATTTCAGAATTAACGTGGTATAATCTTGCGCTATGGGATACGAGTTAGAGACTATGTCACAATTAGAAAATGGTATTGACTTTGTCGTCGCAATACCAGAAAAAAACTATGAAGAAACACGAAAGTTGCTCAATACAATTACTTTCTTCCCAGAAAAGGTAATAGAAGGAGCTCCATATCTGCTACCGTCAACGGAAAAAGAGTTTGAGCAATTCTATGAAAAAATACAAAATATTTCAGAAATTACATCATCTATATCACAAAATTCTAAACTTATTGATACACAAATCGCTTGCCAACTTCTGAACATGGAAGTCAGGACACTCAAACAGTTATACCCCATACTCAAAGGAAAAGCCTTTTACGAAACCGAACTAACAAATATCGTAGCATCTCCCATTAAAGCATCAACAGAAATATCGCTTAGATACATTGAAACTTTTTTCTGTAATCATCCTGAGGATAAGTTGCTCTTGGATTCGACAACCCGGGGTGATTTGATTACAACAAGACAGATGCTACGCTTCAACGAGAATGAAAATACAAAAATAGAAGAATACATTGGAAGAATAGAAGATGCTCTTTGTAGAACAGAAAGACCCCTTGTATACAAAGCTATGCGTGAGCTTGGTTATATAAGTGAAGATGATTACGAAACTGGTATGATCGGCCTCCTTTACGCTATTCGTAATTTTGATATCAAAAAAGGATTCAAATTTAGCACATATGCTGTAAAAACAATAATGTGCTATATACAATCTGGAAGAAATGATGGGTGCGAGAATATTATTAGGATAAATCGTAGTACAAAAGCTAGATTTAATATGTTCTTAAAAAAAGCTAACGAGATGTTTAAAGGTAAACAATTAAAGGAACTAGGCATTGAAGAAGTGGAATCTATTATCGAATCCGTAGACTGGCATCGAGACTCCCCAATTACAACAGAAACAGTTTTTGCAATCATAAATGTTCAAAATCAAAAAATAATCGAGCTAGATGCATCAATTAACGAAACAGAAGCAGATGGAGATACAATAGGTGAAAGGATAATAATCAAACATAACGATGATGATATGCATGATTTGAAAGATGATGAAGAAAGTTTAAAATATATATTTAGTAAAATTGATCAACTTATACTTGAGAAGAAGTTGACCCCTAGAGATAAGGAGATTTTCCATATGTGCTACATAGAAGGTAAAAAACACCAACAAATTGCCCCAATATACAAAATAACGTACCAACGTGTACCCCAAATAATTAACAAAGTTTTCCGATTATTAAGAACGAGAATTGACTCTAATCTCTATATCTAGTATCATTCCATTCTGTAATTTCTATCACTGAAATTCCAAATGCAAACATTCAAAAAATATCTAAATCCTTTATACAAGGATCTAGACCGAGTGGCTTCATTTTCAGATCTTCAAGACCTATCACAATTAGAACAAGAGGAATATCCACAACTAAAAAGTGTTACTCAAAGAAAAGTCGCAGATATTAATAGATATATACCTCGATTAGAGAAATTAGAGGAAGAACTTGAAAAACAGGTAGATATCATAAATATGGAATCTGGTGAAGATGATATCGGAGATGCTAAAAAGGTATACAACCAGATACTAACAGAAATTAAGATATTGGTATCACGTATAAACAATGAATTAATTGCTGTTGATTCCCCATACTTTGGAAAAATAGTATTCACACCATATGATAGTGTTACTAAAAAACCTCTCATACTCTACATAGGGAAGTTTGCACTAATGGATGAAGAAACACATATTCCCATCATTACAGACTGGAGAGCTCCAATTGCGAATCTGTACTACGAAAATTCTGGGCCTACCAATAATGTCTCTTTTGTAGCCCCTGTTGGGAAAAGATCTGGCGATTTAAAACAAAAAAGACAATTCCAGATATCAAGAGCAAGGATTAAGGGAATATATGATGCTAAATCGGGTAATGCTGCAGCGGATGAATTCCTCTTAGCTCAATTAAATGAAAGGCTCGGTCAAAAGCTTCAAGATATTGTTTCTACAATACAAGCACAACAAAATGAAATTATTAGGGAAGAGATAAATAAGCCTGTGTTAATACAAGGAGTTGCAGGTAGTGGTAAAACTACAATACTCCTACATAGACTCGCATACCTCTTCTATACATACAAAGAGCAAATTAAATCTGAGAATTCCCTAATCATTGCTCCTAACCAGATGTTCATCGACTATGTCTCAGATGTCTTACCCAATCTTGGAGTAGAAAAAGTCGAAACATTAACCTATATGTTCTGGGGCAAGAAAGTTCTTGGATGGAATGATAATTACACGGTATCACCTTTAGAAGAAAATCTTGAGGTCAAGGAATACAAAGGCTCTGTAGAGTTCATGGGTGTCTTAGATAAATACTTTGAAGAATTTGAGGATAAATTACTTTCTGAAATCCCCTACTCCCACAAAGAAAGAATAATTCGCAGATATAAAGAACTGAAGGATGAGTTCCCAAATATCGATATGCCAGAAAGATTAGATTTAGCAGTAGATTATGCATTCGCCCAGAAGCAATTTGAGAGCGCAAGAACTGGACAGATAGACACGTATTTTAATAACGAAATCGAGAAGAAAAAGGAAATACTTAGTTACTTTAGTAAGAATGTAAATATATACAACCTCTACAAAAAGCTTTTCAAATCTAATCTGCTGGACTCAAAGTGCAAGGAGCACTCCATTAAGGCATTGAGCATAAAGGGGAAAAATACTTTCTACCGAATTGAAGATCTTGCCCCTATGGTTTACCTACACCAAAAGATATATGGAAGAAAATCATCGGAGAGAGATTACATCATGGTCGATGAGGCACAAGATATTAGCTATGTTCAGCTAGCTACATTAGCTTCTGTTGCAAAGAATGGCAATTTAACAATAGCTGGAGATTTGGCACAATCCATTATTCCTCCTTTCTACATTAAGAATTGGCAAACAGTTTTAGATTTGGTGGATGGTATTACTGCAAAGCAGACTTCGTTCCATCAATTGCAGAGATGTTACAGAGCTACAGTTGAGGTTATTGATTATGCTAACAAGATATTCTCGCGTAAGTTCCCAATTGGGTATAAGTTACCTGAGGCAGTTTTAAGGCATGGGGACCCTGTAGAAGAGATGAGTCTTTCTAAAGAATTTTCTAAGTGCGATAAGAATACAATTAAAACTATTATTGAAAAAATAAAAATACAATTTGAGAAGGGTGCTGTTACTTGTGCAATTCTTTGCAGAGATAAGAAGCATGCGGTTGAGATGTTTAATGTGTTGAAGGAATATGAATCGGAGATTAGTAGAGACATTGTTAACTACTCTGAGAGTGATTACAAACAAGGAGTTTTGATACTACCAATTGAGCAAGCGAAGGGTTTGGAATTTGATTCTGTCCTTATTATGGATGTTAATGATGAGAGGTATCCTGATACAGAATTAACTTGGAGATTACTGTATGTAGGTATGACTAGAGCATTGCATAGGCTAATTATTATTCACGAATAGTTCACTTTTGAGGGTATATTGACTTCCTACTTCCAAACGATATATTATTATGGGACAGGGGCATAGATGTTTGACTTCTTTTGGTCGCTATATAAGTCAAGCGGAGCTAATGGCGAAACCGATCTGTACAGAGAGGTTTTGCGGCGACATCATTTCAATGTAAAACTTCTTCAATATAAATTTTTTAGATTTATATATGAGAAGAAAGACTCTATCTCTTTTACAGAAGATATTTACTTCTGTATTTGTTTTTGGGTATGTATTTTCCCTTTCGATGCCAGCTTTTGCACATAACGATGGGCAAAATCCACCACCAAATAACAAACCGGTTATTACATTTGCAAACGGTGTTGAATCTCCAGCAGTTTCTCCAGATGTAATAAATATTGTTGTAACAGATGGGAACAACAATGCTATTCCAAATACATTTAGATATATTTTTGTATCTAATCAATCCGATTGTTCAATATACAACTGGAGTTGGTATTGGCTTGATTACCAGCCGCAATATGTAAGTGGACAGAATTTCTCAATAACAGTAGATAGCAACAACCGAGGCAAGTATCTCTGCGCATTCGCTTCAGATAATAATAACGCAGGAGGAAATAGCGAGCATGATACAGTAGCTGTTAGCGCCAACAAATTCGATTATGTACAGAGTGTTACTATAAATTCAGGTGCTGCTTACACAAATTCACGAGATGTAACTTTAACGCTTACTGCGCCCTCTTCTGTTGTTCATCACTTTAGAGTTTCAGAAACTAATTCATTTCCAGGTGATTCAGGATGGATTCACTACACAAGCTCATACCCATACAGTATAGGTTCTGCGGGTGACGGGTTAAAAACCGTATATGTGAAATACAAAGAAACAAATACAGTTGTATCTGATACTATAAAGCTCGATACCAGTGCTCCCACTGGATCAATCACAATTAACAATGGTGATGTATACACTAAAAGTCTTGGCGTAACACTTACTCTTTCCATATCAAGCGATGTGACAAGCATGAATATAAATGGAGCAGGTTGGGAGACCTTTGCAGGGACAAAATCAATAACTCTCGATTCTGGTCCAGATGGTGTTAGAACAGTTTCAGTAGTATACAAGGATTTGGGAGGAAATCTTTCAAGTGTATATTCTGATACCATAATTGTTGATAGTGCAGTGGATTCTGTAGTTGCAAACTCATTAACTATAGATGATACAACCCCTACTCTAACTGGAACATATTCAGATATTCTTTCTGGAATTTCAACTGTAAAAGTTAACTTCGAAGGAACAGACTATACTGCAACTACAAATCCAGATGGAACATGGTACTGGGATGAACCAAGCACATTAGCAGATGGAGCATACCCATTCTATGCAACAGCAACTGACGTTGCAGGGAATACTTTGAAGAGTAATGATGCAAACCTAGTAATTCGCACCGATCATGTAGCGCCAATCGTAAATGTCCTTTCCCCAATTGGATTGTATCAAACTGTTTCAACAATAACAGGAACGGCAAACGATGCAGATAGCGGTATAAAAAATGTTGCAATGCATATATACAGAATTAATGATGATTTAACAACAACGTTGCTTTATACATCCATACCGGCAGTATTAAGCGGTACAGATTGGACTGCAGATATCTCCGGTTATACATTTACAGACGGAACATACCAGATAGCTGCATGGGCATATGACAATGCAGGGAACCCTGGATGGGCACAAAGAGTAAATTTCACAGTAGATTCAACTGCACCATCAGTACCAACCAATGGTTTACCTAACAGCACATATACAACTACAAACAACTTTGACTTCACATGGGATGCTTCTACAGATGCATCAGCAATAGCATACGAATTCCAATCATCCATGAATCCAGCTGAGGTTGGAGGAGTATTAACAACAAGCCTTTGGCACTCTGGAATATTGCCAACAAATATGATTCATTCATCTGGGGCACCTGATGGAACATGGTATTGGCAAGTTAGAGCTTTAGATGCAGCAGGTAACTACAGTAATTGGAGCCCAATATGGACTATTACATTAGATACTCAAGCACCAGCTACACCAATATTGGTATCCCCTATTGACGGGGCATTTGTAAATGGCGCATCCGTAACTAATGAATGGTCAGATGTAAGTACAGATGTAGCATACTTCATATATGAAAGTTACAAAGATCAAGGTTTGACTGATTTAAGATGGACTGAGAATTTTACCTCAACAAGTAAAACTGCTACTAGCGTTGCAGACGCATCTTTCTGGTGGAGAGTTAAAGCCGTAGACTTTGCAGGCAATGAGTCAGGCTGGAGCTCAGCTTGGAAAGTAACTGTCGACAACATAGTTCCTGTAACTTCATTTGTAGGAGATATCTCAAACTCTGATTTCAACTCCCCAATATACCTACAAGGTTCTTCTAGTGATGTAAATGGAGTCTCTGCAGTAAAGTTGTATTTCAGAAATTCAGATCTTTCATCAGATTGGACATTAATAGATACAATTAACAATACTTCAGCACTTCTTCCATTTGCTTGGGCATATACGTGGACACCACCATATCAAGGAGCATTTGATATTAAGGCATCTGGCGTAGATCTTGCAGGAAATACAGAACACAGCCCAATGATGACCAATATCACATACGATACAACTTCTCCAACTATTGGAAATGTAAATATTGCAATTGATTATTTAAGCAAGTATGTAAATGGACAAACTGGTTTCTTAATTTCAGCACCTGTCAGTGATTCATTAAGCGGTATTAACAAGACATCATGCAAGTACACACTTGATGGGACAACATGGAGTAATGGAACGTTAATAGGAAACAGATGTACATTTGGAGTATTAAGTAGCCAACTATTTGATAACCAAGGATTAGAAATTAGCGCACAAGTAAAAGACAAGGCTGGAAATACAGTTGTCTCAAATATTGTAGAAAGGAAAGTAGATAAAAACCTACCACAATCACAAACAATAATTGATAACGATTTCTATGGACCAAATAGCTTGCCACTAGTCAAAGGAGTAGCATCTGATACCGTCAGTGATGTTACAAATGTAATGTTCACAATGAAGCGAAGTAGTAATAATAAGTATTGGTTAATTGGAAACGTTTGGACCCCAATTCCAATGATGCATGATGTATCTGGAAATGAGACATGGACATACACGGATACTTTACCTCCTATGCAGAATGGCGTTACCTATACAGTCACTCCATACGCATGGGATCAAGTACATGCATTGCCAAGAACAGGTATCGCTGACTCATTCATTTGGGATAGCCAATTACCACAAGACCCAACCACATTTGTTGCTTCACATGCGCTAAACACACCAAGAAATGATAACACTATAGAGGTATCATTCAATGGAGCTTCAGATGCAGTAAGCGGTGTGGCTGGATATTACTACTCATTCTCACATACTCCAGAAACACCAGCAATCTCACCTTCTAACTGGTTACCATATGGTACAACAAGTGTAACAAGCCCATCTCTTGAAGATGGTGTTTGGTACTTCAATATCAGAACACTAGACAATGCAGGGAATATAACTTCAACTACACACTATGGTTCACTAATTGTAGATACAACTGCACCAGATGTTGATATAACAGCACCTGCATCTACACATATCTCTGGCACAGTAGAAGTTAGAGGAACTGTAACAGATGCGAATCCACACCATTACTGGTTTGTAATCGTAAACAGTGCTGGAACACAAGTCGCAGGCTTAAATACAGTAAACGATGCAACTTCGTTTACAGATAAGCTTCTTTTGAACTGGAATACCACATCATTACCAGATGGGAAGTACACAATAAAGTTAGAGGCTAGAGACGCTGCGAACAACAAAGATTCAGGTTCTGTAGAATGGTTAACCGTTTACGTTGATAATACAAAACCAACAGTAGATTTAGTGTTTGAGACCCCAAGCACAGAAGCAAAAGGTTTCAAGGCTGTATTCAGCGAGGATATGAATGTAGCTGATGCAGAGAATCCTGTAAACTACTTCTTAAATAACTGGCCAACAGCTGGCGGCTCGGGTGATTTGTTCGGAGATGCATCAATCATATATGATTCAGAAACTTACACCGCAACAATTACATTTTTAAGTTCGGGTTGGTATCTATCACCAGAACAGCAATGGGGAGTACAAAATATCCAAGATTTAGCTGGTAATATGTTGTCTGTAACACCATACACAGAGTACACAACACCTATGGTCGCTCCTGTAACAACAGCGTCAGACATAGATACTTTGTGGCATAACACAGATGTCACAGTAACATTAACCTGCATAGATGTAGATGGAAGTGGATGTTACGAAACATACTATTCATTAAATGGTGGACCTAAAGTCGTAGGAAATACTGTCGTAGTATCTACAGAAGGTTTGAATATCATTACTTTCTCTTCTACAGACAATGCTGGGAACGAAGAATTAATGAAGACATCAGAAGTAATAAAGATAGATAAAACAAACCCAACAGCACAGGTACTAGGTGCATTAACATTCACAACTGGAGATACCACACCAAGAGGTATTCAATTAACAGATGACAATGGGTTATACCAAGCCTGCTATACCATAGATACCGCAACACAACAATGTGTTGATATCGGGGGAACAGGATATTTCTGGGATGTATCAAACCTAATTAATACCTTGGGAGTAGGTTCACATACCTTCTCATACTACGTAATTGATACTGCTGGTAACCAAAGCGACTCAGACACGTTAACAACCAGTAATGAGGTCTTTGCTTCAAACATAACAGTTTCTGCTCCACCAGCAGCGGTTAGAGGAGTTGCAACCAGGGCAACAGCAGAGACAACTACTACAGAAGAAACTACAGCGGGAGAAGAAACAACAAATGAAGAAGAGGATACTAATACCAATGTAACACCAGAAGTTAAAGGTGTTGAAGACACATCGACAACAGAGCAAGGTAACGGATTTGTCTTGCCATGGTGGGCATACGCAATCGCAGGTGGAGTACTACTATTCTTCATCTTCTTCTTAATCTGGAAGAGAAGAAAAGAGAAGGAAGAGGAAAATAGACAATACAAATAGTATTGTGAAATAGCAATTAAAAGGCACAGACAACTGGGCCTTTTTTTGTTAATATATCTCATGTATATGAAAAGCCCCGTACTCATAAAAGCATCACGTATAGTCTCTGAAATCTTCAATGGCTTTGTAATGATGATACTCACACCTACTGTAGCCATGATCGTTTCAGATATGCCATTCATATACAAAATAATTGGCCCAATTTCTTACCTTGCAGTTACAATAATCCCCTTCTCTATACTTAGAAAACTTGGGAAAGTATCAGACTACGAATTCACTAATCGCGAAGAAAGACCACTGTATTTCACCATAGTTACAGTGGGATACCTCCTCCTCTTTATCTTGTTTTCTCTTTTAACAAAAGAGCTCACGATATCTCTCTCTACACTCGCACTCTTTACTACATCATGTGTTTTAACCATGGTCACCCTATACTGGAAAATGAGCGGACATATGACCTACTCAACCCTATTCTTCTTTACACTACTATTTCTCTTTCCAAAAGTAACATGTCTTCCTCTCATCTTTGTCTTCACACCATTAATAGCTATCTCAAGAATAATCCTTAAAAAACATACCATCTGGCAGACAGTCATAGGCACACTAGTCTGTGCAACAATATCCATTCTCATTTACTGGGTGATTTGATAGAATATGCCATATGGAAAACTTAAGTATCACAGAATTAAGACAGAAACTACTCAACAAAGAAGTCTCCTCAAAAGAAATAGTACAACACTATCTTGATAGAATATCTCAATACGACGAAGAACTTAATGCTTACATCACCGTAGATGCGGACAATGCACTAAAAGAAGCAGAGGAGTTTGATAACAGTACAAATAAAGACAAGAAGCTAGGAGGAATACCAATTGCAGTAAAAGATATCTTCTCTACCAAACGGATACCAACTACCGCAGCATCACACATCTTAGATGGATATACATCGGTATATGAATCTACAGTAACAAAAAAAATATTAGATGAAGGTGCCGTTATTCTTGGTAAAACCAATCTAGATCAGTTCTGTCATGGATCATCCACTGTAACATCATGTTTTGGGCCTACTAGAAACCCCTGGAACAAAGAAATGCTACCCGGCGGATCAAGTGGAGGATCTGCAGCAGCAACAGCCGCAGACCTATGTGCAGGCTCTTTGGGGACAGAAACGGCAGGATCCATAAGATTGCCTTCCTCATGGTGTGGAATAGTAGGGTTAAAACCAACATACGGAAGAGTATCCAGATATGGAGTACTTGCAATGGGATCTTCTTTAGATTGTCCAGGCCCAATAGTTAAGACAGTTAAAGATGCAGCATATCTATTAGGAATAATAGCTGGACACGATGAAAAAGATTTCACCTCCTCAAAAACACCTACGCATGACTATTTGAATGAAATACAGGTCGAGAATATTAAGAATATGAGATTAGCTCTACCAAAAGAATACCTTGAACTAGGGATTGAAGAAGGAGTGAGGAAGAATTTCGAGAAAGCTGTTGAAATATTGAAATCATTGGGCGCCACAATTGAAGAAGTAAGTATTATGGACCCACAATTCGCAATGGCAGTATATACCATTACGTGCAGAAGCGAAGTGTCTTCAAACTTAGCAAGATACGACGGAATAAGATATGGATTAGAAGGAAGTAAGAATGGGAATATAAAGGAGTATTATGAATCTACAAGAGGAGAAGGATTAGGTGAAGAAGCTAAGAGAAGAATAATGACAGGTACATTCTCACTCTCTGCTGGATATGCAGATGAATATTTCAGAAAATCAGAACAGGTAAGACAGTTAATTAAAGAAGACTTTGATAAAGTACTATCTAAATATGATGCTATTGTAGCACCATCCACCCCATCTATAGCACTAAATGACAAAGAGGCAGACAACCCGTTGTTTGGAGAAATCGCAGATGTTTTAGCAGAAGGTAGTTCAGAGGCAGGATTACCTGGTTTAACAGTACCATCAGGATCATCGAATGGTATGCCTACGGGTATACAATTCATTGGCAAACATTTCGATGAACAGACATTACTAGACCTAGGACAAGGTGTAGAAGATGGAATTGGAAGAATAATCCTCAATCTTTAGAATCTACCGAAGAGCTCTTCACTAGATCGCAGATTACACATCATAGATAATTATATCTATGAATAACAAAATTCCGCCTTTGAGAATAGCTGTAACACCCACTTGCAATATGAAGTGCAAGTATTGTCCATGTAACGGGGAAAGTGGGCTACTAAAGAATCGGCTATTGGAGGAAAAAGAATTTGAGAAAATCGTACACATAGGATATAGATGCGGGATTAAATCGTTTAGCATAACAGGCGGCGAACCTTTGATTATACCCCTACTGACTTTCGAATTAACACATTTCATTAGATCTCTCCCACAAATTAGTTATGTAAAATTGAATACTAACGGGATATTGATTGCTGCCCATATTGAAGAAATAAAAAAGGCAAATTTTAATCAAATAAAGGTAAGTCTAGATTCATTAAAGGAAGACACGCATAATTTAATCTCTTCTTGCCCCCAAGGATACAAGAAAACTATTGAAGGAATCGAACTTCTAGTCAAAAATCAAATACCTGTTAGATTACAAATAGTAGTCGGGAAATACAATTTTGAAGAATTTGAAGATCTAATAGATTTTGCGATATCAAAACAAATAGATGTCTGCATTTTCGATATGCTTTTCTTTGAAAGCAATAAATCAAAGGGGAATATATTTTGGCAAGATAATTACTCCCAAATATCAGATATTACTAAGCTTTTAAAAAAGAAGTATAAAAATATAAAAGAGATTCATTCAGTTGGAGAGTTTGGCCACCATATCTCGGAAATTGATACTCACCAAGGAACTAAAATACAGGTTAGAAATACACTTTTAGGAAGTCATTATTCAGAGATATGCAAAAATTGCAAATATTATAAATGTACGGAAGGTCTTTGCACATTAGTACTTTCTGCAGATGGAAGACTAAAGATATGTAGAAATGAGGGTTTTGACATATCTCTACTAAATAATAATGGAACACTAAAATCGGATTCGGAGATAGAGGCTGCCTTTGTAGAAATTATAAAAATTTTTCAAAGTAGTACATTCGAAGAGTAGTGATATAATTGTGTATGGATCTTAATCCAACACAACTTAAAATACTTACCCAACTTAACACCACCATTGATTGCAAAAGATACTCTGAGCTCAAGCTTGATGGTATTGAGAACGATCTATTCAACTATCATTTGCAATATCTTGTCTCCGTTGGTTTAGTGAAGAAAAATACGCTTGGATACGAAATTACGAAGGATGGCAAGAGTTTTATGGCAGATCTTGATGCCCAAGGTAAAAAATATGAACTCTTTAGGCTGTCTGTCATTATAAATGCAATAAAGATAGAGAATGGAATCAAATACGTGCTTGCACAAAGAAGAAAGCGCCATCCATATTTCAACGATGTATCAACTATTTCAGGAAAAATCAAAAAGGGCGAGTTTGCAATTGATGCGGCAATACGCAAATTGAGGGAAGAAACTGGTCTAATAGCAAATAATTTACAGAATATTGGGACGTTAAGAAAAATAAGAACTAATCACGATCAAGAAACCATAGAAGATACTTTTTATACTGTTTTCTATACAGAGAATCCAACAGGAAAATTGATAACTTCGAATGAATTTGGCGAGAATATGTGGCTTCCATTCAACGATTTCCTAAAACTTCAACAAAAAAATGTAGATTTAGGAGAATTTGATATCGAAATAATGAAAAGGATTAGAGAAAAGAATCTTGATATGTTTTATTTTGAACAGAAGTCTGAAATCACAGCATATTAGATATTTAAATTTTTAAATATTTATATATATGGAAACTGTAGGATTAATACTGTTCCTGGGTTTCGGCCTACTAATCATCCTCCCCTTCACAATCATCATCATCGTTTTAGTAGTTAAAGGCAAAAATCAATCTTGGAAAGGAAGAATTGTAGATAAAAATGAGAATGAAGTAGAAGATGATGGAAGAGTAAGTACATACTACTCTGTTACAGTCGAATTAGAAGACGGGAAAGAAAGAAAGATAGCAGTAGATAGTAAAAAATACAACGATTGGAAGGTAGGAGATAAACTTGAGAAGAAAAAGGGCGAATCTTGGCCACAAAAAGTCTAATTAGTACCCTTAAGTCTTGCTATAATCTGTTGCAAGAAGTTTTTCAAACTCTTTTCAATATTATTCTCTGGCACAGATGATTCCTCACCACCTGCAATGGCTCCCTGCACCTGCTCTTGAGGTTTTTCTTTACCAAAAACTTGTACCACAAGCGTAACATTCTTACCTTCCAATTCCCCATCTATTACAGCGACGCCAATATCTGTATATTCCGCCTTGGCAATGTTTGCTTTGTGAGCAGGACTATTTAACCACGCATTCATCATCTTATCCTTGTCATTAAACCCCTTGGCTAAATTCTCTCCTGCTACAGAATATTCGTATCCTTCTCCCTTTATAAACTGCCAAGGCGTCTCACCATTAGGACCATAATGATCCCAATACCCCTTCTGTAACATATCCTTTGCCTTATCCATCGCCGCTTTCATTAGCTTGTCATCTGAATCCAACTCGCTTAACCCTTCGCCTTCCCTATACTCATTAACAAGCGCTATGACTTCATCAGAGGTGTAATTTGCAGCCTTAGATCTTGATGGGAATGCCCCACTCAATGCCATAGATAGCATTGCACCAGTCAACAAAGTACCAGATGCCTTAGACCAAAACAAAGGAATTTTTTCTTCCGTTTCTTCTCTCAAAAGTTCAAAACCTTTAAGTATTGAAACTGCCTTGCCTTTTGAGTAGTTCTTTTGTAATTCAGGAATATTGCTAAAAGATACCGCACTTAAACTCTCTGCGAACCACAGAGCAATATCCATCTGTGATATATCCAGTTTGGTGTCAGGATACCCATCCTTAAATAGATGACTGTATACAGAGTGGTAGTTTACAGCTGTATCAATTATTCTGTAATTTAAGTTTGTATTATCTTCTAAATATTGTTTTGTAGCAGATGGGTATCTTTTGAATGCTTCTGATATTTCTTCAAATCCAGGATCTTTTGCTTTCAATGGAGATGCAAAGTATGAGTATGATTTTTCTTTATCATCATCACACATATACAGTTTACCAATATTTTGCGTTAATCCTGAAATATATACATCTGAAAGTTCATGTTTCTTTAATCCAATTGATACTCCAAATTTGTATGCTAGGTATGCGACTAATACGGAATTGTTTTTTAAAACAGAATATTCTTTTTTCCCATATTCTGCCTCCCAAGCTTCTATCTCTTTTAGTATGTTTCTAGCAATACCAAGATCCTTTTTGGATATGTCTTTTGCGGGTTTCTGGAGAAAGTAATATGCGTCTTCAAATACTAGCCTTTTGGATTTTAAATCTGAGTATTGTTTTGTAAGGTCTGATAGTTCAGACATAGTATATTATACCAGATTTGTGGATAACTTGAAGAAGTGAGCCGCCTGGGACTCGGACCCAGCACCTACTGCTTAAAAGGCAGTTGCTCTAACCGGATGAGCTAGCGGCCCATGTATTAATACATGAATGGAAGAATTATATATTCTCAATACAATATTTACAAGGTTCTTTTAAAACTATCTACAAAACCAAATCCCCTTCAAAAATATTCCAAACATATGGAGAGTCTTGAATATGGACGGCATTAACAAGTCTAGTTATTTTCTGAGCAGTATCTATCTCTTCAGAAGATAATGTAGAGACAGAAATATCCTTTGCCATTTTTCTAGTAGCTAAACATAAATCGTCCAAGCCCATATCAAACAATCCCCACCAATATATATTTTTACCATATGCAGAGACACAATCCGGCATACTTAAAATCTTTTTCTTTGGCATTCGATTAATTAGAAAAACACCACTTCCAAAATCACTATTGTACACATACAAATTTATCGATGGTTTGTAATTATCCAAATCGGGTAAACATAATTGAGGGTGAGGATTCTTTTCTATACAAAAATCATCTATTGTTCTTTGCTTATTCAATTGTATAAATCGATATTTTCCCTTTGGCACATTAGCAATACACTCTTCGTACGATTCTTTTAAATTGTTTATCTCCGTTAGGTCTTTTTGTACTGATTGTTCGGTAATATCATCTATTATATCCATACCAAAGCTTATCCCACCCCATAATATTAGTCAATGGGTTTATTACTAAATGGCGCGAAACTTTTCCTATGTATCTCACAAGGACCATATTTCTTAATCATATCCATATGGTATTTAGTACCATAACCAACATGTTTCTCAAACCCATACTCAGGAAATTGCTTAGCATATTCTTCCATTAATCTATCCCTCGTAACCTTAGCTAAAACTGAACCAGCAGCTATTGAATAGTGATTAACATCCCCCTTATTTATACTCTCCATATTGTAATCTTCTAGGAGATAAATACCCCCATCCGCAATTATGTACTCCACCCTCTTGTTCAACATCTTCTCTACTTCCGATATTGCCTTAGTCATAGCCTCTAACACTGCATACCTAATACCAATCTCATCGATTCGTTTAGCATCCACTATACCTACCCCATATGCATCGGATTTTTCTTTAATTAACTCAAAAGCTAAGTTCCTCTGTTTCTTAGTCATCTTCTTGCTATCCCTAACCATTTCTATAACCTGAGAAGGGGAAGATATAACTACACAACCAGCAACCACAGGACCAGCCAATGGCCCCCTACCTGCTTCATCTAACCCTGCAACTATTTTGTATCCTTTCTTCCAAAGTTTCTCTTCAAGTTCTAATGTAGGATATATCATCTCAAATTTCTGCACCTCCCCATTCCACAAGAGTAAAGCCTTGTCTTCTAGCACTTTCAATTGAGAGAGGTACCACAATGGTATCTTTTGATATTGGTTTATAGACCATAAAGACTCTGAAGACATTATCTGGTATTGGGGATACTTTCAATTCCGCAATTTGGTTAACCTCATCATTAAAAAGGAAAGAGATGTATATATAATCAGTATCTAGATTAGTAAGTTTAGGAACCCAATATCCTTTAAAATCTGATATCTCGTTATCATTTAGATTCATTTCAGCGAGCTTCTTAGTCAGGAAATTGGAAACATTCGTCTTTGAAACAACAAAACCTCCCTCTGGTTTTTTAAATTCATAAGAAACTGAATCCCACCAGAGATATTTATATAATCTTCCATCTACTAAGTTTGTAATATCCCCAAGAGATGTTACTTGAATATCCCAACCATTATTGTATTTCGGGGAAGTGAATACTAATCTCCCATTTGGGATAACCTTCACAGAGACATCCGTGGTCTCTTCTGGATACAGATATATCGCCGGTTTTGCGCAACCACCAGAGGCATAAAACTCAGAGTTGGTTAATCTGATATAGAAGCCGTAGGGATCTGCTATATATATAACAGGATGGTATGTTAGATACTCATCAAAAGAAAGTGCCCCGCTATCATCAATTGTTAAAGTATTGTATTTCCAGAATTCTCCTCCGACATAGTCTTCTTCATATAATTTCTTCGTAAACGAATCTGTAGCTATATCATTCTTCTGATATACAGCACTCCCATAGGCTACCCCAATATATTCCGAATTCTGTTTTTCAACATCTTCATATACATAATTGTACGAGCCCTCCTGATTTACTTCGCAATTTCCATATTCCGATATGTATGGGGAGGTTGAAGTATTACCATCCTTAAAAGAAATAACAAACTCCGTGCCTTTACCAAACCAACTAAGCTCCATTTCCGCACGCATTAGTAATCCTTCTCTATCTTCCAAGACTACTTTTCCACTAGTGTTTCGGAGTAATTTTAATCCATTGTAGCTATCAATCTCTGTATATCCAATAACATCAGAAAGTCTTTTGTATTCATCTTTGTATATTTCAAAAACAACCTCTTGATCTGTAATAATATATGAATAAGAGGATGCATCTTGAGTACTATCAATTTTTTGCAGATAAGCAGAGCTATTAAAACAGTTATCTTCTCCTGCATTTACCGAATCTAAAACAACAACATTTGTTGCAAGAGTACCAGAATCTTGGAGTCCATTTTCTTCATCATATACCTCACCTGTAACAAACACATCCACAGATTCCCCATCATTGTAGAAATCCCCTGTTAGAATATATATTTTCGAATCTAGTACAAAATATCTAATTATGGTCTTATCCCATTCACTTCGTGCTCCAAAGCTATATGATTCATACACCCCAATATAGTAGCTAGTTCCATCCGGAATCTTCTTCCCATTTAGTGTTCCGGTTACTTGCCCTGCTTCATAATGTGTTGCTCTCTGATCAAAATCATATATATGCTTCGCTTTATCTGTATCTATAAACAATGAGACTGGTGTCTGAACTTCATTAAGTGCATTGGTTGTTGTTATGGTTAAGTCATAAGTATTGCCTTGGCATATCACACTATCTTTAAAATCACCAACAAAAGAAGCCCCATTTACTTCCACCCTTGTCTCACCTGTTCCTTCTTCTTCAGTATCTTCTTCCGTTCCTAGTTGCTGCACTACTTCTTCTATCCTTTTAAAAATTCCACTGTTGTATGAATACTCTCCAAGAAATATACCAACAACTAGTGCAAAACATAGTACACCAATGGAAGCGAGCATTATAAATACTGATTTTTGTGTGAACTTAGGGGCAAATTTCATATGTAATTGGATAAGAATAAATTATATCTTCCTTCATCATAATGTCTCCCTATTTTTATTACAATAATTATTGTAGATATTTTTTTTTGATTGTTTTAATATGGATATATAGATAATTTTTTAAAGTAAAAATATTATGGATGGAGATAGATTTGCATCATTTATGAAAGGACTTTTCCTTGGTGCTATAGCAGGTGCAGCAGCGGGTATTCTTTTAGCACCTAAGTCTGGCGAAGAGACTAGAGAGGATTTAAAGAAATTAGCGAAGGAATACCAAGAGAAGGCAATGGATCTATATGCAGTTGCCAAAAAGACTGTAGAAAAGAAGATGAAGAATCTTAAGGCCGCAGGGAAGAAATTGGACGAGGGTAAGTATATGGAATTGGTAACAGAGGTTGTAGAAGAGATAAAGAAGGATGGTAGTGTTACAGCAGAGGCTGCTAAGAAGCTTGGTACTCAACTTAAGGCTGATTGGGGTATGGTTAAGACTGAGTTTGAAAAATAATTTTTTACTATTGCAATATGGATTCCGCAATAGATGAAGGTTGATAAAGGGACTAGAAATAGTCCCTTTTTCTTTGTAGAATACCATTAGTGATGCGAGAGTAATTCAATTGGTAGAATGTCTCCTTCCCAAGGAGAATGTCGCGGGTTCGAGCCCCGTCTCTCGCTCCAAATATTCTATTTGTGATACTGTTACAAGCTTACTTCGGCATGTGTTCTTCTGATTTGATTCCCCTATTGTTTAGAGAAAAAAATAAAAACAAGCCAATAAATATTATTACTAAGAGAATATATAAGTAGCCAATATTTGATTTAGTAGATACAACACCTAAAAATACAACAAGACCTGCAGTTAAAAGTTTAACAATAACATTCCCTAAAGAAAGAACACTTGCCCTAACAGAATCAGGTATTAATTCATTCAAATATACAGTAACTTTTATTGAAATAAGCGATAAGATTAGCGTATTTGACAATAAAAAAATAAGAGTTAAAGAAACATTATCTTTGGCCAAAATAGAACCACAGAATAATAAGCTAGATAAAAAAACAAACCTTCCGATATGATTCCCTTTAATAAATTTTCCGAGTTGCATTGCAAATGCTCGGATTAAAAATGTACTTCCTAAAATCAAGCCAATATGGAATACATTTATCGAATAGATTAGGTTAAAACTCCCAATTACGGTTTGAATTAAATAAAAAAATGATTCTAGAAATGCAAAAAATAGAATAAGAGAAAATGAAGCCTTGTGTTTTCCAACAAAATCAAAAGATTTTTTAATCTTCACAATGATCCCTTCTACCTGAGCTGTATGCCGATTCAAGTTTGGCAGTGTTATAAGTATTAGTCCCGATATTATATTAAGTATCGAATAAATGTATATCGGAAGTGTTAAGTCTACCTTTCCAAGTACTCCTGCTACGATAGAACCAAGAAAGGCGGATACTGTTATGATACTTTTATAATTTACCAATGATTTACGAAAGTCTGGAGAAAGCTCTTTTAGTAGCCCTTCTTCAGCTCCATGGTAAGAGGAACTCCCTAATGAATTTAATCCAATTGCAAGAAAGTAGCCAAGAACTGGTATGTTTTGTGCCATTATTAGCATCGCCAATGCACAGGCAAGTGAACCAAAGATAACTGTTTTTTTATATCCAATTGTGTCCGCAATCAACCCAGTAGGATATTCAAGAATGATACTTAAAATAGTCCCAAATGCTATGATTTCAGTCGCTAATTCAATAGTTAGTCCACGAGAAAGAAGGTAAGGAATTGCTACAGCTCCCCAAAGAAAAAAATACCCCAGTGTTCGCGCAAAAAAATATCGATTAATTGCAGGAGCTTTAATTTTAGAAAAAAAATTCATATCTATTCTTAGATTTTTACTTCTTATTATATCATCTTCCTTGTTATCCTCCATCCTCTCTGTTACAATATCGTTACATTAAGCTGATGTAGCTCAGTTGGTAGAGCAATCCCTTCGTAAGGGAAAGGTCGGTGGTTCGAGGCCACCCATTAGCTTTTTAAAAACAAACAAATGAAAACACCACAATACACAATAACAAACCTAATACTCAACTACATAGTCAAATATGAATTAGCAGTATCTGACATACAACACTACCCATTACCAGAAAAACACAAAACCGCATTACAGGAAAAATATGATTCCGAAGACACAGAAAAATTAGGAGAAGTCATAGGGTCACCCATAGGATATAACCAAGCATTACAAATACAAAGAGGACAAGAACAAACATCACAAAAGAAAAATTTAAAAGTATTTACCAACTTCAGAAACGTAAAAGACTTCATAGACTCATACGGGACAACTAACGCATTAAAACCATCAATAGAATTAAGTACACATATAAATAAGTTGTTGATGAAAAATATTGCAGATGATTGGGATCTCGCTAAAACCCGAGGCTTCAGTGAAAAACCTAATGAAATATATGACACATGGTACAAATTTAGAGACTTCTACCCCAATCTCGATCCCGCAGATTATTTCAATGACGTATTTGAGTGGATAAAGGCAAGCAAAGATCACAATCATTTCCTGGTAAAATTGGGAATCCTTTTGTATGAGTTCATTGACAAAGCGCCATTCCTCGCAGGTAATCAGATGACTGCTATACTTACACTTGAGATACTTGCCAAGATATATGGCTACAATCCGGACAATATATTCCCATACTTCAAAGCCATGGATTTCTTAGGTGGAGATCTTCTCGTTGCGTTTAAACTTTCCAAAAGCAAGCATGATCTAACAATGTTCTTAGAAGCATTCCTCTATACCATCTCCTACAATGCTGTAAACGTATCTAAAGAATATAAAGAAACACATATAAAAAAAGTTAGAAACCAGGGAGCAATAGAGCTACTTCTGAACCCAAGGCAGATAAAGCTACTGGATTACCTAGGTGTAAATTTCAAGATCACAAGAAATAAATACACCAAGATGATGGGAGTATCATTCATGACATCCTTCAGAGACCTCCAGGATATGGTGGATAAAGGATATATCAAACCTAAAGGCAAAGGCAGAGGCACATACTACATCTCAGCCAAACAACAAGGAGAAGATGTCGTTTTCCTTGATGAAATATCATAAAGTTGGTAATATTACTCACATATGGAATATGATGTAATCGTAGGGTTAGAAATCCACGTACAGACTAAAACACAATCCAAAATGTTCTGTTCATGCCCTACTGGATATTTTCAAAAGGAACCAAATACTCATGTATGTCCTGTATGTATGGGTATGCCAGGAGCATTACCAGTACCAAACAAAAGAGCTATTGAACTTTGCATATTAATGGGGTTAGCTACTGACTGTAATATTGATAACGAGATCTACTTTGACAGGAAACACTACTTCTATCCTGACCTACCGAAGGGATATCAGATCAGTCAGTACAAAAGACCAATATGTTCCAATGGCAAATTAAAGTGTTTGTTTATCGAGGAAGGTGAGGGAAAATATGTTGATGTAGAAATAGAAAGAATTCACCAGGAAGAAGATGTGGCAAAATCTACACACCATTCTTCTACCTCCGAAAATGAATATACCTTAATCGATTACAACAAGTCTGGGGTGCCACTAATCGAGATTGTTACAAAGCCATGCATTAGAAGTGCAAAAGAAGCCTATACATTTGCGAATGAGATCCATAATCTTGTTAGGTATTTAGGAGTATCAGATGCTGATATGGAGAAGGGTCAGATGCGATGTGAACCTAACATCTCCATTCAGGAAAAGGGAAAATGGGAGTACAAAGATGGAAAAATCTTAGCTATTGGGGGTTACAAACTTAACCCAAAAGTCGAAGTAAAGAATATTGGATCCATAACTGCAGTTGAGAAAGCAATTGCATATGAAGTTGAGAGAATGCAAAAAGAATTGGAAGAGGGAAAGATCCTTACACAACAAACAAGAGGTTGGAATGCAACTAAGAATATTACTGAATTCCAGAGATCTAAGGAAACTGCAGATGATTACAGATATATGCCAGAACCTGATATCCCGGTTATAGAAATATCTAATGAAAATATTGAAAAAGTAAAAAAAGAGCTTCCACCTGAGAGTGCCATAGAGAAATTCATTCGATATACATACAACTGGCAAGTTAACATAAATCTTGCATCTTTGATAATCAGAGCACGAACTGATATTGAATATTTTGAAAAACTACAAGCCCTACTCTCTGAAAAGTTAGAAGGAAAAGTAGCTGCTCAAGAAGCTGCAAACTGGTTAATGGGAACTGTATATGCACTAGCAAATGAAAAGGGTATTAGTATTAATGATGTAGATATTAAAGATCTCTCATTGCTCATCGCCAAATTTAAGGAATGCAAAATCACTAAAGGCAAAGCTGAAGAAATTTTGAAAGATTGTATTACAAATAGTAAAGACATATCAGATACACTAGATGCTTTTGAGAAAGTGGCCTCTGCAAATACTGATAATATACAGGACATTGTTAAACAGATCATAGATAACAATCCAAAGGCAGTTGCAGATTACAAAGGTGGTAAGGAAGCTACAATGGGATTCTTAGTTGGACAGGTTATGCAAGCCACAAAAGGATCTGTTAATCCAAATGAGGCCAGAAATATTTTAATAGAGTTATTGAAATGAAAATAGATGTTAAACATACAGCAGAATTATCTAGAATAGCTCTTACACAGGAAGAGTTAGATAAGTTCACACCACAGATGGATACCATTATTGATTCTGTTAAGGTATTTGATGATATTGATACTACCGGTGTTCAACCTATGAAAGCTCGTGTTATGTTTGATGAATTAAGAGAAGACACACCTAAGGTATCATTTACACAGGAAGAGGCTATTAGAAATGCAAAGCATAAAGAAAACGGGTTTGTGAAAGTATATGGAAAAGTATTTGGGTTAGATGAATAGTCTTTTTAATTTTTCCTGTCTTTCCACCAGCAAGCAATAAATGTTGTGACAGGAACTGCTAACATCAGCCCGATACTCCCTACTAAAGTTCTCACTATCTCAGTAGAGATGGACTCCATATTCACAATTGCAAGAAAGTCTCTGCTATCGTTTACAAATAGAAGTAACAAGGGAAGTGATGCCCCCGCATATACTAAGACTAATGTATTAATCATAGAAGCGATATGATCCTTACCAATTCTCATCGATCTTAAAAATATCTCCAAAGAACTCACATCTTTATTCATATCCTTCATCTCAAATACAATTGCAGATTGAGATATCGTAATATCATCGAGAACTCCTAACGCACCAATAATTATTCCAGCTAACAAAATTCCTTTTAAATTCAATCCTGTGTTATTTAAAAAAAGTACTTCCTCTGAAGCATAACCATTTAGATGTGCCAGATTAACAAACAAAATAGAAAGTAGCCCTGTAACAAGTAACGCTACTAATGTACCCAATATGGCCACAGTTGTTTTTCTATTAAACCCATGTGAGAGATAGAATGTTATTGGTACTATGATGAGAGACCCCAATATGGCTATGAATACAGGGTCTGCACCATGTAATATCCCTGGTAATACCAATGAGAATATAACAACAAAAGAAAGAAGCATTGCGAGAATTGAGTAAAGGGATTTTTTACCAGCAATAATAAATGACAAAACCACAAAAAGTAATAACAAAATATTTATTGGAGTTATTCTCCAGTAATCATTTATTTGATAGAAATCCTCTCCTGTATCACTCGGGATATATGAGACCACAACTTCCTCCCCCACTTTGTACTCAATTGCTTTGTCACTTAAAGCGGGATTGTCTGTATATGAAATTGTATGACCAGATAAAGAGCCACCAAAGATATCTATAGAATAAGTTTTTACACCCTCTTCTTCTGATACTGAAGAAATTTTGCCTCGAAGATATTCCTCTATTACTACATCTTGCGCAAGTACAGGGGAAGCAAATATACAAAGTAAGAATAATGATAATAGAAATTTTTGCATAGACCATTATATCAAAGTACTTCTTTTGTAAAAATCCCCCAATTCTAGTAAAATACATCCTGTATGCCGAGGTGGCGAAACTGGCAGACGCGCTTGCCTTAGGAGCAAGTGGGAGTAATATCCCTTGCAGGTTCGACCCCTGTCCTCGGCATTTAAATCATTACTAAACAACATGTTTAAGTCCATAATAAGGCCATTCCAGAAAGTTCTCCTTGAAAGAAAGTTATGTGTAGGATGTACTCACCCATTAGCAAATGCAAATAAATTGGGGAATCTCTCCAACAACAGATTTATGGTACAGTGCAAATGTAAAAGAAAGTATGTCTTTGATAAAGAATTAAACCAATTCCAAAGAGCTACATTTGCAGAAGAACAGCAGATTCTCCGACAGATGGAAAAAGCTAAATAGCTTCACAAATAGCATATATTTTGTTACAATTCTACCCGTTAGCAATGCCGCTATCGTCTAGTGGTCTAGGACAACAGGTTTTCATCCTGTAAACCGGGGTTCGATCCCCCGTAGCGGTAAATTATTAGACATTGTTTTGTCAAACCCTCATAAAAATTGTACAATCTTAAAGTTATCAATTTAATTTGTATACCTGCCTTTATGTACGAAGTAGAAGAACGCAAAATAACTGGTACTGAGAAAGTAGCATCTGCCTTCGCATCTGTAGGGCAATTCCTACTCTCGTTTCTAGAAACAATAGTGGTTGCATTAGTAATATCAATCGTCCTCTACCTTTTCATTATGACTCCTCATGAGGTAATTGGGAGCTCAATGTACCCAACATACAAAGATGGAGAATATCTAATGGCAAATAAGGTTGTATACAAACTCTCAGAACCAAGGCGTGGAGATGTCATAATCTTTAAATATTCAGATACGCAAGATTTCATAAAACGAGTCATCGGATTACCAGGAGACCAGGTAATGCTTAAAGATGGATATATATACATCAATGGGACAAAACTTGAAGAGTCCGGATACCTCGATAGCTCAGTATACAGTAACGGAGGAGAATACCTGCATGAAGGCGAAACCATTACCGTGCCTGAAGGACAATATTTCGTATGTGGAGATAACAGACAGCACAGTTCTGACTCTAGAACCTTTGGGCCAATTGAAAAAGCCAATATAAAAGGGAAAGCATGGATTGTCTACTTCCCTTTCAGCAATTTTAGATTAGCTGAACACGAATCTTACCAAAACCTCTAGACCTAGTTTGTGAAACATGGTAGATTAGTAAATATATGAAAATATTTGTCATAGCCAACCAAAAAGGTGGCGTAGGTAAAACAACTACAGCTATCAACCTCGGAGCCAGTCTTGCAGCAAAGAAAAAGAAAGTTCTTTTAATTGACTTAGACCCACAAGCGAATCTATCTTCAGGATTAGGCTTCACAAAACAATTCGACAAACAGCAGTGGAGTTCAGAAGACCAACCTCCTTACAAAAGTGTCTACGATGTTCTCGTAAACAAAGTCCCCTTATCATCTGTATTTGTAACAACCTCTACCCCGAACCTCTTTTTAGTCCCATCACATCTTAGTCTAGCCGGGGCAGAAATTGAAATGGTTAATATGCTATCTAGAGAAACACTTTTGAAAAAGGCTATCTCTGCAATGAAAGATGATTTTGATTATGCCATTATAGATTGCCCTCCATCATTAGGATTATTAACTATAAATGCATTAAGTGCTGCGGACAAATTACTCATCCCTATTCAATGTGAATACTTCGCATTAGAGGGGCTAGGACAGCTCTTAGAGACAACAAAATTGATAAAAGGTATAAATCCTGATCTCACGATAGGCGGTGTAATATTGACTATGTACGACAGTAGAACCAAATTATCTGGAAGTGTTGTTGGTGATGTACAAAGTTTCTTTGGAGAGACTGCTTTCAAATCTATAGTTCCTAGAAACGTAAGGCTCTCAGAAGCCCCATCACATGGTAAAACTATATTTCAATATGATGACAAATCAACCGGAGCTCTCGCTTACAAAAAACTAGCGCAAGAGTTCATAAATAGATTTAATTAATATGATTTTAAAGTAAAATGGACGAACCAAGATTAGGCAAAGGATTAGCAGCACTCATAAGCTCTAACCAGATGGAAAACACAAATAACGCATATATTGAGAATTTTGATATTAACAATATCGAAGCTAACCCATATCAACCAAGAATGCACATTGAGCCTGAAGAGTTGATAGAAATCGCAGATTCCATACGTGAGCATGGAGTTATACAACCCTTAATCATTACTAAAGATAAAGATTCAGAGAAATACTTCTTGATTGCAGGAGAAAGAAGACTTAGAGCATCTCAGTTAGCAGGAATGAAGACCGTACCTGTTGTTTTAAAAGATTCCTCTCCCCAAGAGATGTTGGAATTGGCTATTATTGAAAATGTTCAAAGAAAAGATCTAAACCCATTAGAAGAAGCCTATGCATTTAAACAGATGCAGGATGAATTTGGGATATCACAAGACATAATTGCAAGAAAGGTAGGACTCAGTAGAGTTGCAGTTACAAACAAGATAAGATTGTTGAATATCCCTGACGAAGTAAAAGAGGATGTGCTTAATGAGAAATTAAGCGAAGGACATGCAAGAGCACTACTTGGTATTAAAGATAGAGTTTCATTAATTGCAGCTGCTGATCTTGTTGTTAAAAGAGGGATGAGTGTGAGAGAAACAGAAGCATTGGTAAGAAAGATTAATTACGGGAAAGGATCTACAACCAGAAACTGGAAGAAAACAGATAAAATAACAGATGATTTTTCTCTTAAGCTAAGTCAAAAACTTGGGTATACAGCACATATTTCAAAGATGACAAAAGGCGGGAAAGTAACCATCAGGTACAACACACAGGAAGAGTTAACAGATTTGATGGGGAAATTACTTTAGAATCCCTTGATCTCTTGTCTAAGCTTCTCATATACCATAACGGCACCAGAAGCACTCACGTTTAGAGATCCAATACCTTCTCTCATAGGGATTGATGCTAATACATCACATCTCTCTCTCAATCCGGATGATATTCCTGTGTCTTCAGCACCAAGAATTAATGCAATTGGTCCTCTAAGATTAACATCGTAATAGTAATCACCCTCCATATGTACACCACATATCTTAATATCATTATCCTTAAGAATCTTTATAGCATTGAACAAATTCATCTCTACAAGAGGTATTCTCTCTGCAGCACCTTCAGAAATTCTAATAGTCTCATTAGAAACCAAAGCTTTTTCTTGGGGATTAACAATAATTCCATTAACACCAGCAGCAAATGCGGACCTCATTATAGCTGCGATATTTTGAGTATATTTCAAATCATCCAGAATCAAAAAGAATGGCTGTTTGTTCCCATCATTTGTAAGATGGTCTAGCAACTCTTCCAAATCCCAATCATTTTGAGAATACATATACCCTATTATGCTCTCAGATGTAGAACTTCTAAGTCTTCGATTAATAATCTTTTTAGAAACCTTTAACATCGGAATCTGCCTACTAGCAGCAATATCGATAATTTCTTTGGTCTTGGGATCTTTAAATGCACTTTGGGCAACATAGAGACGCTCGAAATCTCTACCCTCCTTGAGTAATTCTAGGAGAGCATTTTTACTCTCAATCTGTATGAATTTATGCTTAGCCATTAGAGTGATTCTACCACATCGACAATGTACTGTCCTCTCTTAAAACCGGTCATCCTTCTGAATTGTACAAATCCATCAATATTGGCGTGCACAGAATAATCTTTGGACATGTAGGTATTTTTACCTGCATGATACACAGAGCCTCTCTGCTTAACGATAATATTTCCATTTTTAACTGCTTCTCCAGCGAATTTCTTAACTCCAAGTCTTTTACCTGCTACATGGCCATTGTTTGATGTGCTTG
>CAYOEG010000002.1:0-140098 GCA_964403155.1 uncultured Candidatus Saccharibacteria bacterium | reverse complement strand
AAGAGGATTCCTGTATCTCCTTTAAGTTTCCCAAACTCGTGACAGGATTCTAACATAAGAAAATCATATATGCAAGTACTATTTCTTCGACTTTTGGACAGCATATAGATGCTTTAGTTCTTCTATGGTAGTAGCCTCTTCTGAAGTCTTATCCCTACGCCATTCTATTAGCCTTGGGAACCTCAGAGATAGCCCACCACCAATGTCGATATTTGCCTTAATATTTTGTGTAATTTCATCTGCTTCCACAGAAAAAACTACCTTGGGTTCTATCCACACATCTGGTGCAAGATTATCAACCACATCTACATTCTTTGGTTTCCTTGGTAATATGTCCTCTTCAAGCTCCTTCCCTATATTACTAAGCAATTCATCACTAAAACCTGTACCCACCTTACATATTGCTTCGTATACATCCGCATCAGGATTATACAAGGCACCTAATACTGCGCCTACTCCCAATTTACTTCGTTTTCCAGAACCATGGTAATACCCTACTGCAACGAGATCTACAGTATCTACAAGTTCCTTCATCATAGACTTCTTTAGCTTTATCCATTCATAATTTCTGACCCCAGGAAGATATTTTCCAGGGAGTTGCTTAACAATTATTCCCTCCAAACCGCTATTAACATTGAAATCAAAAATCTTCTTCAAATCATCAATACCTGTAATGACATCTGTAGTACAGACCTCTATACCCCCGTGGGTATTAGAGAAGTTCTTTTCCAGTCTCGCGACTCTCTCGCTTGTATCTATTTCTGATATATCTTCCCCATCAAAATACAACAAATCGAATGTTTGTGCTTTTACAGGAATTTCCTCCTGAATATTCCCTACCCCATACTTTCTCCTTCTCTGCATCGTTTCTTGGTAGCTTAGGAATGTATTTGTTTTGTAATTCCATCCTAATACTTCAGAATCTAAAACAAATGAACCTTGGTTCATTTCCATAGCAGCCTCTACTACCTCTGGAAACATCTCGGTAACATCCTCGAGGTTCCTAGTGAACAGCCTCACCTCATGAGTTGTATCCTTGGCACCAAAAAGTCCTCCTAATTCCGCCTTCTTCATATACCTCTCCCACTCCATCTCTTCTTTGTATCTAGACTCCTCTTTTTTGAATTTATGAATCTGGCATCTCAAGCCATCGAATTTAGGCTGTACCAGAAATTCATTTCCAAATCTTTCAATCACCTCTTCAAAAGATCCCACTCTCTCAACAAGTCTTGATAGGACAGGAACTCCTGGAGTTATCTCTAAATCTAAAAGTTCTTGATCACCACCGTCTCTTACATTCATAACCAAAGTACAGATATATCCTAGATCTGCGCTCACTCCGTAAGCCCTGTCGAGTTTCTCCCTTAAGCTCTTGTCTCCGTTTAATACAAATGAGAATGCATCCAATACAGTCTTAGAGTTCAATCCTAATCTTAATTCGCCACAGATTATTCTACTCAAGAATTTCGCTTCTAACGGATTAGATCTTTCCAAAAGATTCATCACGAGAGCTTTCTTTCGTTCTACAGATCCATTACCCGTAGCTTTCACAATACCCCAAAGTCCATCATATACGTCAGCAAGGCTTGATTCAGCAGACTTAAATCCTAGTTCATTAGTTAGGAACTCTGTTGTATCGCCAATATCTCCAAGTTCTGTTCGCTTCTTCTTAATATCAAACTTTCTACCCTTTACCCTATTCAAAGATTCTAGCAATGATATCAAGCTCTTCTCTGAGAAATTAAATTCCGCTACCACAAAAAATGGTGCCACCCTACCCTGAACTAAGTAAGCCACTATCTGAGCGTCTTTTGGATCGAGTGTTTTCAGAAAATCAGAAAGATATTGAGTCATCTCATTCCTAGAATCTGTCACCTCTAATTGCTGGAATACCTCACATACTTTTTTGAATGATACTCTATCCATAGTTACTTCCCTATATATTTGTAAAATGTTGATTTAGTGCTACCTTTCTGAGATATAAGTTTTGCCTTAGCCAGAGCATCCATATCTCTCCTTAATGTTCTAGTAGATACGTCTGGGAGTAGTGATTGCAGTTCTTTTGGAGTAATCATCCCCTTCTCTTTTACAACGGCAAGGATTCTTTGCTGCCTACCATTTCCACCATCCATCTTGGGTTCTGTGATCTTTTCTTCGAGCTTAGGCTTTGGATCACTTTCTTTAGACATAGGCACTTTAGATGTTTCTTGGTGTGTAAGTTTTGCCATCAAAAATACACCAGCAGCTACACCTGCAAGTGTCAAAATTGTGCTCCATACACCATCACTATGTTTTGAGGAGTTTACCATTGGTTATCCACAATCGTGATAAATTTATTGATTGTTACAATTATATCATCTACTTCAATTCGGACAAATCATTCCCTATGCTTGCATGAACATCTAGCGTGGTAGCCAGTGCCACTACATTCTTGAGTAGATCTGATACTTTCTTTACAAATTCATCCGCCCTATCCTCTTTAACTTCAAATACTAGCTCATCATGGATCTGAAGTAATGTAAAGGCTTGATCTGGGAATTCTTTCTCTATAAGCTCGTTAATCTTTACCATCCCTAGCTTCATGATATCTGCTTCGGTACCCTGTATTGGCATATTTACAGCTTCTCTAAGTGCAGCCCTTCGTGCAGTGATATTTTTTGACTTAACTGCTGCAATTCTTCTAGTCATACCAAACATACTTTGTACATAGCCATGTTTGTAGGCTTCTTTTTCCAATATTCTTATGTAATTCTCCACTCCTACATAGTGCTCGAAATAGTGCCTAATATATTCAGAAGCTTTTTGAGCATCAATATTTAGCAACCTAGATAGACCAAATGGCGTTTGCCCAAAAAGTATTGCAAAGTTAACCGTTTTCCCAATACTTCTCTCTGCTTTCGTTATATTCCCAATATCCTTATCCATGATTCTAGCTGCGGTTGCTTTATGTATATCAAGATCATCCAAGAAATCCTTTATGAGCAAATCATCCTTTGACATATCAGCCATTATTCTCAACTCCATTTGTGCATAGTCCATCCCCACTAGTTTGAATCCATCATTAGGAGCAAAGGCTTTCCTGAGTTTAACAGACCAATCTCCAGAGGCTGGAAGGTTTTGCATGTTGGGATTTGTGGAAGAGAATCTTCCTGAGGTAGTTCCTGTTTGTTTAAAGTCTGTATGGATGGCGGTATTGGAATCATTTTTTGCCATTTCAAGTAATGGAGATGTATATGTACCATATATTTTTGATACTTCTCTGTATTCTAAAAGTTTCTCCACGCATGGGTGTGTTCCAACTAATCCTGACAGGACATCCTCTCTCGTTGATTGTTTGCCAGTTGTTGGGAGCTGAAGTTCATTAAACAAGACATCTGCTAATTGTTTTGGGGAGTTGATATTGAATTCATGCCCAACAGAACCAAAGATATCCTTGGCCAGTCCATCAAGCTTTTGTTTTACTTCGTCATTAAGTTTTTCAAGATACCCAATATCTACTTTTATACCTCTTCGTTCCATCTTACCCAATATCTCGGATACTGGCATTTCTATTTTCCTATGAATATTTACAAGGTAGTCCTCACCTATCTTCAGAAATTCCCTTACACTCTTCATTGTATACTCGTACAATTCTGTATTATTTGCCCTATTAATTTCCTTTTCTTTGATTTCCATAACTGCATCTAAAATATCGGACATATTGAGAGGAGAGAGTTTTTCATTAAACACTTTCCCTGCATAGTCAAAGGCTAGATCCTTAAATCCTTCTATCTTCTTTCCCGAGCTTATGGTATGTGCAAAAATTAGTACATCGAAGGCTTTTTCATATTCAATGTTCCAATCCTCAATTGAGGACAGATCTTCCCAATTGTAGAAGGTCATATCTACACCCTTGATACCTCTCAAATCGATATCCTTGAATAGTAGATCTTTGTGACTCTGGTCTCCATTAACAAACCTGACTGCAAAAAATCTCTCTCCGCTATATGACTCATACGAAGCGATATTTGCAACCACGATCGATTGTGCAGACCTAATTTCAGATTTGAAATCTTCTTTACTCTTCCATTGTATGTCGGTATTTGTCGCAGTCTCGAAGATATTCAATTGCGGAGAATTAAATTGCTCCTCTTTGCCAAATATCTCATCTAATCTGTTCATCAATGATCTAAAACTATATTTTTTAAATACCTCTAAAACGTTTTTTCTATCGAAATCCTTTGTCCTACACTCCTCTAACTTAATGCTGATATCCATATTTTGCTCTATTGTTGCCAATCTCCTACTCATTTCTGCCTGTTCAATACTTTCTCCAAAAAGCACCTGCAATCTTGGTTTAAGTTTGGTGAGATTTTTGTATATGGTATTCATATCGCCATATTCCTTAAGAAGCTCGACTGTTGTTTTCTCCCCAATACCTTTAATACCAGGTATATTATCTGATGCATCTCCCACAATACCTTTGTAATCGATAATTTGGTGTGGATACACTCCCATATATTTAAATACTTCCTCGGTATCATATGCCACAAGGTTCTTGAAATTCCCAGATGGTAAACACACCTTTATATCGTTTTTAACAAGTTGCAGGAGATCTCTGTCCCCACTCAGTATGTACAGATCTAGGTTTTCATTACTCCACTTTCCCGTATCTACCATCTTGGAGATTGTTCCTAATGTGTCGTCTGCTTCAAAACCTTCTCTCTTAATGATGGGAATATTGAAAGCTTTTAACACCTCCTCTACAAGGGGAAACTGATCTAGCAATGATTGATCCGTAGGTTTACGAGTTCCTTTGTATTCCGCGAATTCTGTATGTCTAAATGTAGGTGCTTTAGTATCAAATGCACACAACACATATTCTGGGTGAAAAAGTTTTAAAGCTTCGAGTAGCATTGTTGTGAACCCATATACCGCATTTACTTGGATACCATCCTCTGTTTGAAGGTTGGATGGATACGCATGAAAAGCTCTATGAACTATGGCATTAGCGTCAATGGCGAGGAAGATATCCTTAGAGGATCTTTGTATATTCATATGTAGATTCTACTACTTAAGCAGAAGTGCTTCAAACTCTTCCCTTGTAACAACTTCTTTCTCTAGTAGCGCGGACACTAGCTTTTCAACTTCTTCCTTTTTATCCTTGAGTAGTTTCTTCGCATAATCATATGCGTCATCAACCATCTTTTTGATTTCCTCATCTATGAGTTGTGCTGTCTTTTCACTAAAATCTTTACCTCCACCATATGTGTATCCGAGATGTTTTGTCTCCTCCATATCACCATACTTCACCATTCCTAATTTTTCACTCATTCCATATTGAGTGATCATTTCTTTTGCAATTTCGGTTATCTGTTCAATATCTCCAGATGCCCCCATTGATATGTCTCCCAAGAATATTTCTTCTGCAGCTCTTCCTGCTACTCCAGTTCTTAATCTTGCAATTAATTGCTTCTTAAAAACAAATGCGCTATCTTTCTCCGGAAGATATACTGTTACACCACCCGCCATTCCTCTCGAAATTATGGATACCTGCTCTACTGGATCGGAACCTTCTGTGTATCTTGCAACAACTGCATGCCCAGCTTCATGGTATGCAACAGTCTTTATATCCTCTTCCCCTTTATCATTCTTCTTCTTTCTCCCAAGCTTAACTTTAAGATATGCCTCCATGATATCTGCTTGGCTAATCTTCTTACGATCTTCTTTTGCTGCCATGATAGCTGCTTCGTTAAGGAGATTTTCTAAATCTGCTCCTGAATATCCAACTGTCTTCTTTGCTAATACCTCTAAATCAACACCTTCCTCGAGCTTCTTGTTCTTAGCATGGACTTCAAGTATTGCCTTTCTTCCTTTCATATCTGGCATCTGTACTACTACAGTTCTGTCAAATCTTCCAGGTCTTAAAATTGCAGGGTCTAATACGTCTGGTCTGTTTGTGGCTGCAAGTACAATTACATTCTCTCTTGCTTCCAATCCATCCATCTCTACAAGTATCTGGTTCAATGTCTGTTCTCCTGCTCCAGAATGTAGTACTGTTCCTCTTTTTTTTGCGACTGCATCTATTTCATCTATGAAGATGATACATGGAGATGCACTTCTTGCCTTTTTAAACAGATCTCTAACTCTAGATGCACCTGCACCCACAAGCATCTCTTCAAATTCCGAACCAGAGGTATGGAAGAACGGTACTCCGGCCTCGCCCGCGACGGCTTTAGCTAGTAATGTTTTTCCTGTTCCTGGTGCTCCTGCTAGTAATACTCCTCTTGGAATTCTTGCGCCTGCAGCTTGGTATTTTTTAGGATTTTTCAAGAAATCTACAATCTCTGTTAACTCCTCTTTTACCTCTTCTATTCCCGCTACATCGTCAAAATTGATACCTGTTTTCTTTCCAAAGAGTAACTTTGCTTTACTCTCTCCAAAATCCATGATCTTACCACCAGAGGCTTGCATGTTTTTTACCATAATGAAGACTAATATACCTCCAACAATTAGGAATACTATGCTGATTATGTCACTAAACGATATTCCTACTGCTGGTTCGTAGTAGTCATTTTTCAAATCTTTGATATTTATTCCAGAATCAGAGAGTACTTGGTAGAAGTCTGTTCCTTGTGGTAGTAATGCGAATTTTTTAAACAAAAGGTTGTTTGTGTCCCTTTCCTGCAAAGTAACGGTGTCATCTTTCAAAAGGATACTTTCATATTTCTTATCAGAGATGTCTGTTACTATTTCGCTTACTGCTACTTGTGTTCCCTTACTTCCCAAATTCCTTAAGAGAAAGAATCCTCCTGCTAATGCTAGGGTTAGGATTACGGAGACGATAATGCTGGGGATGTTTACTCTTCTCTGGGGTGGTAATTTCCTTATATCTATTTTTACAACTTTCTTTTTTGGTTCTGTGTTATCCATTCTTTAGATTACTAATTTATTAGGTATATGATTATATCAGAGTATATTAGTATTCTAAAGGAAAGATTTCTTGAACGTACCGACAGGTGTATTTTGTTTACACCTGTCGGATGCTCGTTTGGTTATCATATTTTCATTTTTTTAAGAAGATCGTATTGAAGAGCCGGTGCGTATGGGCTAATCACTATTGAAGCAGCGGTATTGGGATCGAGGATATACGCGCAAGACACAGGAGTTTCATTGCTTAAAGAAATATCTTCATCCGTGTCCCTATTTTTATCCTCATTACCACAAAAGGCTGAATCACAGACGAATTCCTCAAAAGCCTCTGATACATCAGCAGCAGCAAAACACATAAGATTTCGTTCCAGTGCTACGGGATCAAACTTTTGGTCTTCTTCGCGCATGATATTAGCTTCCCAGAAATCTTTACTTGTGTTGAATGAAACACAACACACACACAGATTTCCTTTCTCGAACATTGCAACACCAACGACACCACGATAAGGAGTCAAGGATGCTGCCTTTCTTGCCAAGACCTTAGCCTTCCTTTTTGCATTCATTTTTTATCTCCTCTTGGAATGAATATGATCCATCAAAAATAGCTGACGGTTGGAAAACGAGCTAATGATATATAAATATCAAGGATAATTATACTATAAGGTTATATCGTTGGAAATATGTTTACTAAGACCTACAGGCATCCAAATTACAATTTTAGATTACTAATTTATTAGGTATATGATTATATCAGAGTCTGCTATTCTCCACACATTTCTATTAATACATTCTGTATTATTTGAGCATCTCTTTCGTCGTTCTTCTCAGGGTATCCTTTTCCGTCATCACTTATGGCACATATGACATGGGTTTCATTTATAAATATTACATTGGATCTCACTCTTGTCTGCTTACCAGTTAACGTAGCAATTGCACGTTCACTTGGCTCGGAAACTCCTGCTCCCCAGCCCTTTCTTCCGCTTTCTTCATTAACACCCAATGCTACTGTATGGAACATTCCTCGTGGATCTTTTGCGACAACAGCAATGTATCCTGCTAAACCGAATTTTGCATATTCTATTTGGGCTATTTCTGAGAATTTTTGAAGAAATTCTGTGGTGTCTAAGACCTCAAAATCCCATTCAGATGAGCTCACTTCTACCATAGATTCTTGGTGCTTAATTGAATATATAATAATACTATACGATGCAAGTTTTGCTAAGACCTACGGATATCTTTTTACGGATACCCGTAGGGTTAGCTCGTTTTTCATAATTCTTGCTCCATTATGGAGATCATTCTTTTCTTGATCTCCTCCATAATCTTTTGATCTGCCCCCCCTAGTGATGATGCTATTACCATATTGATTCCCACAGTGGAGAAATCTATATATGCAGGCATCGGTTCATTAGCATGCATAAACTCCATCACAGAGATCTGAGGTCGAGTATTTGCAGAAGCCGTGGAGAGAATCATTCTTGGAACTTTTCCCTGACAGGAAGAGTATTTCCATTTGTTCCACTCTTCTGGACAATAGATCAAGAAAGACCAAAAGAGATTACCATGTGGAATTGTAAAGAACAATATTCCTAAAGAAGAATTTCCTTGGTTGAGGGATAGCTTCCAACTTTCTTTATGAGCAGAAATGTGCACGTAAGGAAGAAATCCCCTTAAAACAAACGCACCGGCCACATCTATGATGGTTTTCATCTTCAGCCAATCCTTTCTTATTATGAAAAAGAGCTTTTTTGAGGATGCAAAAGCATCCAACGACAATTGATTATACTATAAGTTCCTTTTTGTGAAAATATGGTGGAAGGTGGAATCGAACCACCGACCTTGGGTTTATGAATCCCATGCTCTAACCTTCTGAGCTATTCCACCAAGTAGTACAAGATTATACCAAATTCTTAATTTGCTTTGCTTGAATAACTACCAGTATCAGTATTTACCTTAATCTCATCCCCTACCTTTATAAAGAGAGGAACCTGAACATGGTAACCTGTTTCTAAAGTAGCATCCTTTGTAGCACTATTTGCAGTATTACCCTTAACAGCATCAGTAGTATCAGTAACCTTTAATACCGCTGTAGGATTCTCCTTAATATTCAATATCTTACCCTCGTACATCAACATCAATGTTGTAGAACCCTCTTTCAAGAAATTCACATAATTACCGATAATATCCTTAGCTACAAACATAGTTTCGTAGGTATCAGAGTCCATAAAGTAAGAACCAGACTCATCAGAATACAAATATTGCATCTCCTTTGTTTCAGGCTCAATATGCTCAACCTTAGCTCCAGATTTAATGGTTTTAGTAATTTGATTACCGGTCTCCATAGACTGCAATCTCATGATTATTAATCCACCCTGTCTTCCTTGTGTTTTTAATTGTCTATCAATGATATGGAATATCTTCCCCTCTTCAATGATATACATACCTTTTACTGGTTGATTTGTTAATGGCATATTTTTCTTTCTAACAACTATTTATTCAGAAATGCTGTATTAGAGTCGTTTCCGGCGTAATTCTAGCACATGGGAGATCAAAATTAAAGAGGAGAACTGGTTGCGGAGGTTGGACTCGAACCAACGACCTTCAGGTTATGAGCCTGACGAGCTGCCACTGCTCTACTCCGCGATAACAACAGTAATGCTGATTATACTACAAAAATATGAATAGTCCAATTAAGACCCATTTACCAATAAATCTACCCAAGCTTCAAAATTTGATTTCTCCTGTACAACATTCTCATCCCATATCATAGAAAGACGCTCACTAGCTGTCTCCAGAAGAGAATCCGGAATTACAAAAACCACATCATTAGTTCCAGAGAAATTCAATCTATCCCTAGCCTCTACTTCAATATATTCAGGATTTTGCATACTTTGTAACTGAGTAGCTAACTCCAAATTGGTTACTCTTAAGCTTTCTACCTCTTCTCTAGCGTTTTTTAATATATTTACCTTCTGAATCGTAATATCTACTGAATGCAAAACATTGTAGAGAAGGAATATAGATATCCCTACGAATATCAGTTTTACTACTGTATTCTCAAAAATAGCAGGTGCTATGTTATTTTTAATAGTATTATTCGCTCTCGGCCTATTAGGTCTATATGAAATTGTGGGCATAATGATATTATATTCTAGTCCTCAATATTAAGGAAGCCATCCTCTACCCCATATATATTTATTATTGCCCTTGGCATCCCAAGGTGATATAATTTTGCTATATACAAATAGTGTTAATAAATTAAAGACTTAATACGGTGGGAGCAATAAATAATCCAAATTTTGAAGAGAAAAGAAATAAGTTTATAGGTGATTTAAGATCTAAGGGTAGGTCTGAAGCCACTGTTATAGCTTATGCTAAAGATATCGAGCAATTGCTAAATTTCTTTTCGAAAGAAGCTAGAGCTACTATCCAAGACACCACTATTGAAGATTTGGAGAAGTACAAACAGTATTTACAGGATAATAACTACACCCCAAAGAGTATTTCCAGAAAGATAAACAGTACCAGAACCTTCTACAGATATCTAATGGATAACTCTATGATTTCTGATAATCCATCAGAGAAATTAGCACATCCTAAGTTTGAGACTAAACCTCCTAGAGTATTAACAGAAATGGAATACAGGGCATTGAGAGATGTCAGTAGAATTGATATCCGTCTCTACTCTATCGTAGAAGTGCTATTACAAACTGGTATTAGAATTGGAGAATTGGCAGCTCTTTCTTTGGAAGATATTAGAAAATCTAAAGATGGAAAGATCGATTATTTGTATATCAAAGCTGCTGGTAGCCACCCATTCAGGAAGGTTCCTCTAAACAAATCGGCAAAGAAGGCTATTGATGAATATTTAGAAGTAAGACCGGAGACAGAAGATGATACATTGTTTGTAACAAAGAATGGTAGACCTCTCTTGGTAAGAAATATTAGAACTGCGATAGATAAGGCGTTTGAGAGAGGTGGTATTAAGAATGCAAAGGTTAATGATCTTAGAAATACCTTTATTGCACATCACTTAGCTAATGGTGTAAGTCTTGTTGTTGTTTCCAAGTTAGTTGGTCACAAGAGACTTTCTACTACAGAAAAGTATCTTAACCTTGTTAAGATGCAAAAAGAGGATCAAAAGAATCTTAAAGAACTGTAATTCACAATTGTTTTCTTGACCAAATTATTCTCACAGAGATATAATGTAAGCGTCACCAGGGGGAGAGGTCTTTGAAGGTAAGTCTTCAAAGCAATACCCCCATTTCATTCTTTCAGCCTATCCCTCTGATCACTTACGAAATCTAGATACTTATCGTAACTTAGAAGTAATGACGAGAAAGATTTTTTATTAGGAATTAATATTCTTCCTAATTTACGATTTTGCTCAAGATATGCAATTAAACATTTAAAATCTCCATCCCCACTAACAATAATTGCCTTGTCATAGTTGTCATGTTCTATTCGTGCACAATACAATACTAGTTCAGCATCTATGTTCCCCTTGTAAGATACCTTTCCATTTTCTATGTGTTTTGTTACTTCCTTGAAGACTAGTTCAAATCCAATATCTTGTAACTGTTTATAGAAAAATCTTCTTTTGTCGAGGAAGCCAAGGAATACAAGCATTTTGCCTGCACGATATTTATCTCGTAGATATCTATACCATCTTTCATAATTTAGCTTCCACCCCTGAGACTTTATGCTTAAATACAGGTTCTGTTCGTCTATAAATACATAAATCTTCATAACGAAGATTGTACTCTGCAGTTATTAAATATTGATGAAATATGGGAGTAGATGGAATCGAACCATCGACCACGGCTTTATAAGAACCGCGCTCTGCCGACTGAGCTATACTCCCATTAAAGTAGCCTATTCTACCAAAAGATGAAGGTTTTTAGAAGATACATCTATTAGAATCCCATTTGCGGGAATGGAGAATTCATAGGATTAGGTTCAGGTTTTCTGTCCAACTGTGACCTTATCTTAATATCCTCATTAATTACTGCCACATCCCTACCATACTTAGCTCTTGAGTATTTCTTAATAATATCTGCCACATCCTTTCTAACAGGAAGATCAAAACCAGAATCAGGGAATTTCGGTCCATAGAAAGAATTAAGCGAGAAAGGCGCAGGATATACACCATTGTTCAGTAATTTAACATACCAATGTCCAGAACCTTGGTTAACCATATCTCCCGCCTTAACATATGGCTCAAACTGAGTCTCCAAAAACTTTGCATCCTCTGCACTACACCTTGTTATGAATAAAGAACCAACGTTACCAAACACTGCATTCTTAATTTCTTCCGGTAGTTGACCAATATATTGATGTGCAATTGTGAGATTTAATTTGTACTTTCTTGCCTCGGACAAAATAGAAGAGAATTCCTCTGTTGCAAAATTCTGGAACTCATCAGCATAGAAGAAAAAGTCTTTTCTTTGTTCTTGAGGAATATTCTCTCTACTTAGTGCCGCAGCCAACATTTTCTGTACAACAAGAAGACCGATGAAGGACATATTCTCATCCCCTATCGCACCCTTCGAAAGGTTGATTATCAGGATTTTCTGGTTGTCCATCACATCTCTGAAATCAAAAGATGATTTAGACTGACCAATAATATTTCTAATTGCCAGATTTGTTGTGAATTTATCAAACTTACTAATGAAATATGTCAAAGATTCAGACTTAGTCTTTTTGTCTGTCTTCGCCACCTGATCAGTCCAGTACCTTCTTACCAGTTCATCCTTTACCATTGGTAACCAATAATTCATAACCCATTCCTCATCCTGCAATATTCTAACAACCTCAATTAGAGTCGACCCTTCTTTTGCCATAGCTGTAAGCATAGAGTTTCTTACCGCTTGTTGCATTGCCGGACCTACATATCCTTGATTGTGAGGGTCAAACAACCTAATCAACAAAGCAATGAAGCTATTAACAATTTGGTGCTGATGCTGCTCATTGTAAAATTCCATAATATTCAAACCAAAAGGACGTTCAAAATCTCCTGCATTAAAGTAGATAACATCCTCTGCCCTCTCTGGTGGGATCAACTCTAAAATATCTTCTGCTGTTTCTCCATGTGGATCTATGAAACAAACCCCATCGCCATTGTATATATCTTGCAATATCATCCTCTTCATAAGCCAAGACTTACCCGTACCCGTCTGACCAAGAATATACGAATGCCTTCTTCTATCATCCCGTTCAAAACATATAATCTTCTTCTTTCCTCTAAAATAATTGTTCCCGATCCATATCGTATCCTTAGACTTTATGTCAGAACTAATTGAATTATCTGCCACTAACTCTCTTGATAGCAACCAATGAATATTGGGTGTTGTAATATTTTTATTAGGGAAATGATATAAGGCCGCAAGCTCTTCGACATTAAGAATAGATTCCTTTGCTTCTGGCGTCCTCCTATATATGACATCATAAAGGAATCTCTTCTCGTCTTTCTTCTCTACCTTTGCCTTCTTTAATTTGTTCACCCCTGGGTTATTGTATTGGTCGAATGCACCAACAATATTATCTAAATGCATCTTTGCAATCGCCTCGTCAGGAGCACTTGTCATAATACGAATCTCGGTGGCCAACCCTGGCTTTGCAACCTTCTTCCCTATTCCTTGCAACTTCTCCTGTGAGATCCCTATCTTTTTCTTTTCGGGATCTGAGTTGTTGTTTTCTACCTTCTGTACAAACTTCGCCCCATTTTTCTGCCAAGTACTATCTGTAGGAGTAACAATTATCTGTACAACAGCACCTTCATTTTCAGACATCTTGCTAAGTGTGCTAAGTACATTTGCAAATGGATCTCCTGTAAAATTCTCTGCTACTCTTAATGGACAATATGGTTCCTCGTCTAAGACTAACCTTGTGTATGCTGATTTAGTATTGGGAGCAAATATATTGTACTCATTCACTATCGAGACATCAGCATCTTGGTATGATCCTAAGATTTGTTTCTCAACTAAGTCAGCGAATTTCCTTGGGCAATGCACAAAGAACCTAATTTCACCAGGTAATCCAACAACTTCAAAACTTACTGCGTTACCTACTGTAAAGTGTTCTGCTAAGCCATCTCCTTTTCCACCAATACCGTAGAGATTTGCGAACATCTGTTCTGCGACTCCTATTTCCACTTCGTTATCTCTTGGAACCCGTACCTCCATTAATACTCCATCATTGGCTTTTTCATTTCTGTCTTTCCTAATTAATTTTTTCTTAACAAGGAAAAAAGCTACTACAAGGCCACCTATTAATACAAGTGCGAAAATAATCCAACCCCACGGGATCTCTATATTGTTGTTTCCATAATATTCCTCGTATGAATTATTTGGATACACAACATTAGAACCAGTTTCAATTTCTTTGGTAGGATCTTTAATTGGACCTATTACTTGTGAATATGTGAATTCATCTGAATTCATTAATGGCAGTAAGGTAATCTTATGCTTAAAGAATATCACACAGGGATATATATATCAAAGAGAGTTACTGTTGGTTGGAAGGGATTCCACCATTTCTCATTTTGTCACGCAATATCAAAAGTCTTGCTATTGTTTCATCAGATTCTATAAGCACATTTTCTGCAGGCAATTGATATCCAACTCCTGGCAGAGTTTCCTCTGCAACTTTATTATCTTTCTGTGCCTGTACTGGAGACTGCACTTTTGGAAGGTCCTGTTCATCTTCTGGCTTTGCAGCAGGTTCTTGAGCGAGAGTGTTGTTCTCTAAATCAGCACCTTTAGCAGAATCTAAGCCCTCTGGAGAAAGTGGTTTTGTCTCAGAATTCTTTCCTTTTTCTAAACCAATATTTAAGTCTGTCATAATCCTATAACATTATATCACATATTTTCTGTTCTCCAAGTGGAGTTCCCTATCCAAATCCCTCTCCTTCTCTCTTAGCTTCTTCTCATAGTGTTTCTTTCCTCTACCAATACCTACTTCTACCTTCAAAAAACCTCTCGTATCATACATACTCACAGGCATTAATGTCAGATTACCTTGTTTTATCTTACTTTGCAATTTAACAAACTGATCCCTATTTATTAAAAGCTTCCTTGATCTAGTTGAATCATAGTGCTCATCCGAAGAATATTTATATCTAGGAATATCTGCATTAACGAGCCATAACTCATTATTTATTATTTTTACATATGCATCTCCAAGATTTAGTCTTCCCGTCTTTACGGATTTAACCTCAGCCCCTGTTAAGACAATACCTGCTTCAAATGTCTCAAGTATCTCATAATTGAAAGATGCCTTTTTATTGAAAATCTTCATAATATCGCTATTATATCACGACCTTCCAAACTGTAGAGCCATCGAGAATATATAGATCTCCAGTAGAAGAATCTACTACGAAGTCTTTGATATTATCCCACACTCCACTCTTAGATCCCCTGTATACCCACTGTGCTTTTAATACTACTTCATTCGGGTGAATTATATTGCTACCTGCTTCCTGAGGTTTTTCAAACTTCACAAATCTTTTGTTTGCAGAATCAAATACATACAACCCTTCATCAAGACTCTCAGTTGTAAAACCCTTTGTTAATATTCCAAGATCTCCGTTTACGCCAGATATTGTCAAAGGATTTTCTTTCTGAATCTGTTCTGCATAGTTGTAACTGTATCTTAATAGGTATGGAGCGTCTGATGTTAAGAAATATACACTAAGGTCTGCTAATACATCTGTAGAATTTGTGAATCTGTCATCTGTAATGTATCTGTAATAAAGGCCATATCTATTTTCATATGAGAAAACAGATTTAAGCAGGGAATTCTCATCCTGTGCCAATATATATATATTGTCCGATTCCGTTAATACAATGAACTCACTGATTTGGTCTGGCTTGATGCTTTCTCTACTTAATCCAGAAATTGCCACAAATGTCGAGAACCATTTACTATCATCAAAGGGTGCTTTAAGTACTCCTACTCTTTCGTCGTAAACAAACACCCCGGAATTGCCCATTGAAACATACATTGGTTCCTTCAAAAGGTTACTGGTATCTATTAGCTTCTCTGTCACCTTGTCATACAAAGCGACTCTATATACAGACTTGAGTCCCTTGTCTGTTACAATCAGATATCTATTCCCAGAGGAATCAGAGTATATCTCTATGTCTGTAGGATTAGACCCTTCTCCAAAGGCAAGTCTGGAATCCAAGAATGTCGACAGTTTTCCATCGTTGTCTGTTAGCCCAACACGATAGTACATCGAATCCTCTAAAGACAATATTCTAGAATCGTATCCCACCTTGATACCCATATCCTTCTCAGAGAGGGTTGCAGGAAGGCCATTGAGTTGGTTTTTTGCCTGATATATGGACATTTCTGCAGTACTTTTGTCCGAGGTTGCATAATTCTCTGCCTTCTTAACAAGGTTTTCAACTTCTGTAAATACCGCAGTTGCCTGCTTATGTACGATGCTTGCATTCCTTGCTTTGATTGTGAAATTTATTCCCAAAGCTAAGAGTACTATTATTGCAACACCTATTACCACCATTCGAACCCTCCTCGTACGAAGATCTTTTGTCTTGTAACCATCTATGCGCATACCTTTCATCGAAGTTATCGGTTTTGTATTTATCTTGATTTCAGAAACCTTGGATGCAAACTTTTTAAACCATTTACGATTCCCAAGAATATTCTTTACCCATTCCTTTATCCTTTGGAAATATTCAACTGCACCATCCTTGATCAGACCGTATCCTTGGAAAAATCTGCCCTTCGTGTATTTGATTGTATGCTCTGCCATTACTGCATATTTCTCCGATTCTTTTGGATGTTGATGCAGAAGAGGTTCTTCTCCATCTATTGGTATTTCTTCTAACTCTGTAGTCTCATTCAATTCTTCATCTAAGAAAAGCACAAAACCACCAGACCCATTCAATCCTCCACCTAAAGTCTTAAGCCCTAATACAACATTTTTGGAATCTTTCGAGTTGGATAGTGAGTTGATATATCCTTCTAAGACACCTTTTGTAGAGATTACTAGCATATCCTGTTCTTCAAGTGCGATACCTGCGGTATTTGCCCTACTTTTCTTCAATATTTCTGATATATCTACAAACTTTCCAGCCTTGTAGGCATATATTTCATTTTCTCCGAGATTCCCAATATACAATCCCTCTTTCCTCTGAGCTACAAGTACAAAATCAACATTAACCCCCAGTTCTTCCAATGTTTGATCATTCTTTATGAGATCTCTAAGTTTCTGAACTCCGTTATTAATCCCATCTTTGAGTGCGTTGTTTGTGCTTTTTTCGTTGGAATATATATACCCATCTAAAATCCCATCCCAAACGAACTTACTTATTCTTTCTGCAGGGATATTTTCTTTCCCAGAGATATTAAGAAGGCAGTACAGGTCCCCTTCTCTCTCTGTCTTCTTTTCACCAGAGTTCGCAAAATGTTTGAAGATTGATACAAAGGAGTTCCCTTCTTTGCTATTTGAAACAAACTGTTGAGCAGTAATTTTCATAATTATCCAATTAAAAGAAATAGTACCGTGACTATGCTTCCTATAACTGTTAGAACAAGATAACTAGATACTATTATTTTTATAACTTTGTTACTGGAAGATTCAAATGTGTCTGCTAGGATTCTAGATCTTAAGAAGAGTAGTGCTGAGAAGAGAAGATTACCTATGAGGATTATGATTATTGGTGCTTTGAGAAGACCGATTGCATTTATTCCTAACCCTGATAATGGATTTTTACCTAAATTGTCCAATATATCATTTGGATTATCCATCATATTTCTCCTTTCTGCTTAGATTCCAACATATCTATTAAAATATCTTGAATATCTCTTGGTCTTGGGACATTTGTAAATTCGATATTTTGAGCTGTTCCTGCGGTTTGGATATATACCGATCCTACATCAAAGAAACTTCCTAATATCCCAAGCTGTTTGTGTGTTACATCTTCAATTTTTTCAAGCTGAGCTTCAGACATAGAATGTGCCATTATATTAGGGAAATCCAAATCTATGACTCTCTGATCAGTTATTATACTGACATTGTAATACCATTTTAGGATTGATGAGACTACAATACTAGCAGCAATTAAGAACGAGGTTATTAGTAAGGCCAGGAATATTGTGAAATTGTGTAGGATAGAGCTAAATATCCCAACAAGGATCCATGGTAAGGCCAATACTAATAGTGTTGCCAATATCTGTGGTAGATATATTATCCAATGTGATCTTATGACCAATACAATTTCTTCTCCCTGTTCTTTTCCATGGAATTTTAATCCTTTGGGAAATGATTTAAAGGAGTGGTCATTGTGCAAAGCGATTGTTTCTACGAAAGATCTCTTCAGGTTTCTGAATTTCTTAGGGATGTTATTGTTCTGACTTATTATGTCTTTCATATTGGTTGTATAACGATATCATAGAATAAAGGTTAGAACAAGGTTATTTGTACTCTATGTTGATGTTCATGATTGTTCCATTTTGAGGAATTCTTACTGCACCTGGAGCCCTCATATTGAAAACTGTCTTGAAATCTTGACCTGGTATATTTATAACTCCCCTGTTTGTGTTAAATGACACATTCGTCGTGGTACCATTCGAGTTCGTTACGACTGAGCTATACACATATGTTACCGGATTCGAGACAACAGCTTGAAGTTGAGCAATACTGTATGGGTTAGCAGCTTGTCCCCAACAACTAGTTGTGTCTACCGCAACAATTCTAGAGTCGCTACTAACTTGCGTCCATCTTAAATATGCATTTAATATATCCGCCATTTCAATATTTGTTAGCCATGGATTACGTCCGCAGTTATTTCCGCTTAAAGAATACCCCTTTCTAAACCAGTTTTTGTAGAACCAACTGACTTGGGATGCACTCTCCCAAGCGTCTTTTTCCCAATCTAAATATCCTCCATTGCCCGATTTGGTATCCCAACCCATATCATATGAATACCCACCATGAACAGCTGCATATGGGGTATCTGCTAATGTTCCCCCAGTTGCAAGGACAATACCACTGGTGGCTGCAACTGCGGCCTCCCAATTGGGTTTATTCACACCTGCATTAAATACCTGATCACATTCGTCATCATCTATTGCTTCTGCCCCATAGTTTGTTGCTTTAAGTGCATAGGTTCTTGTAGCGATTGCTTGTGCTTTCAAAGCCTCTGGTCCAAAATCATCTGGCATTTCAGCAATTTTCTTCATGTAATAGTCTTCAAAACTGTATGTTGCATATGTAGGACTATTGCAAACACTACAACGTGCGCCGTTTCTATTGCAAGATCTCACAGTTATCGTGCTCATTGTATCACTCACCATCGTTGTACCAGGATAATAAGCAGAGAGGATGGTCTGATATGACTGTCCCGCATCAGCCCTTGCCCTTGCCCCCCACTGACTCATACCATGTCTCCATGTATATGCACCATACGAGAAAACTGCGAAGGCACCAGATGGAGCATTGTTTCGAAAATATAGTTGAGACGATTGAGGATCAGAAGAACTTTGGGGAACAGAATTCGCATTCACAACAGTACCGCCAGATTTCACTGTCAAAAGATATTGTTGTAATTGAGAAATTTCTTTAGAAAGACTCCCTATGGTCTTAGTCAACGAACTCTTACTTGCATACTGACTATTTAATTCACTCTGCAACTTTGCCTTCTCAGCAGCTAACAAAGCATAAGAATCATCCATATCCTTCTTCTGAGCCTCAAGATTTGTTTTTTCTGCCTCTAACAACGCCCTACTCTCTTCTAAACTACTAAATTCTCCATTAATCTGTTCAACCTCTGTTTTTAAAACAGAAATACTACTCTGTTTTAAGAAAAATTCCTTAACTAAAATATCCCAATCCTTACCTGAGAGGAAGAATGTTGCCATCCTATATCTAGATTGCATATATAGATCTGTAGAAAGCTGATCCATCTCTACTTTCTTCTGAGCAATAAGGGCTTGTCTGCCCTCAATCTCCTTGATCTTCGAATTCAAAGCCTCCGAATTTGCAGCAATACTAGCATCTAGTTTTGCTATCTCTTCATTTATCAATGCAATCTTTTGACTTACTGAATAGTTACTTCCACTAATCTCCTTAATTCTAGCTTCTACTTGGGAAAGGGTTGTTTGTTTCTCATTTAATTCTTGATTCTTTTGATTTATCTGATTCTCAAGATCTGTTGCCTCATCAGAATATACAGGATTTGTAAAAAGCATAAACCCATATCCACAAAGGATGACAGTTAAACAAAGTTGTAAGAAATTTAGGGGCTTTTTAACCATAGCTAATTATACACTATATGAATGATATTTTTGGATTACTCTAAAGCACCTATCACTGCACTAACTATTAGCCTCACTACTAATACAAAGACTAAACCTATGATTGCCCAAGTCAATGTCCCTTGTGCCTGTTTTACCTTAGCAGGATCACCTGCAGAAGCAATCCACATATATCCTCCAATAATGATAAATATTACACACAGGACTCCGGCTACTGGGAATACGATATTCATAACTTTATCAACGACACCAGCTATTACTTCTATCTTTAGTGGTTCATCCCCTGCACCAACAACTGTATTACCCATACCACCTGGGTCTGTATTCGTTGCCAAGACTGGTGTTGCAAAGAAAAGAGATGAAAAATACGTTATCAAACCAAGTAATTTGTTCATTATTATTTTAGTAAAGTATTAATAACAAATTTTATAACTATAGGGGCTGCAAACACAAGTACCAAACCTACTAGAGAGTATATGATTGAGCTAGTTGCGGCCTTTACCTTCTTATCATCACCAAAAGATAGAATGTATTTAAACCCTGATATTATTAATGAAACGACTGCAACCACTGCAGAAATCGTTATTGCATAGTTAATTAAAAAATACAAAAACTCCTGCAAATTTTCATAGCTAGTACCCACCAAAGGGCTCAAATCTATTCCCATAACTTAAGCGTTTCTCTCTTTGAGCTATTAAACGAGCTTCTGGAGAACAAATTTTACTAAGATGACTGCAATGAAACAAACAACTAAACCAATAATTGCAAAGGTTAATGTTTTTGTAGCACTCTCTACCTTAGCCTCATCTCCTGCAGCAGTAATATACTTATAACCACTGAAGATTAAGACTACTACACAAACCAAAGCCGCAATGCCGATAGCCCAGTTTATTAAGCTATAGATCAAAGTCATAAGGTCTGCTTTTCCAGTACCGCCGATATTTTGTATAAGACCCTCTGCATCGGATGTTGCGCCTGCGAAAGCTGCAGAAGCTAAATATAATCCTGAGAAAATAGATGTTGCGCCTGCTAAGATTTTTGGTGTTTTCATAAAAATCTAAAAATATATTAATTTATGTGTTTATTATATACAAATGATAGAAATGTTTCAAGATTACCCTATAAGCTTTCTTAAAACGAACTCTACCAATACCCTCGCTACAAAAACAATTACTAATCCAATTATTGCTGCGGTTATAGTTTTCCCTGCTTTTTCAATCTTATCTGCATCACCAGCTGCTGTTATATATGTATATCCTGCAATGATGAGAAATATTACTGCCACCAAAGCTGCAAACCCAGTAGCCCAGTTTATAATTTCCGCCAGCTTACTGTTTGCAAATGTCTCAACATCATAGTACTTTGTTGTAAAGATGGAGGAAAATTGTGATATGTTGATTGCTAAGTTATTCATAGATTCCCAAACCTAATGTATTAGAAATTAATATTAATATTGCCACACATAATAATATAACAACAAAACCAATAATTGCATTAGTTATAACCTGCTTTGCTTCCTGAAGCTTATCTGGATCACCCTTGCTAGACATAAGCATATACCCTCCATAAATCAATAAAAGTACAACACAGATAACACTTAATGGGATGGCAATATTTTTTACAATCTCTACCAATCCATATTCATCTGCTGCACTAGAGTCAGATAACTTCTCCAGTTCCCCACTCAACGAAGATCCCAACGATGCGTATGCCTTCTGTACTGGGAACAAATTATTTAGCATTTCTATAATATTCATAGGCATTATTATACTATACCACACTATATTTTGGCGAATTCGCACACAGATCTGTAATCACACATACTACATTTGAATGGATCTGGATCTGCTGGGAATTCTTTTGATTGGATTTTAGAAACAAGCTCGACCATCTTCTCTTGTGCCTTTTCTCTTCGTTTCTCTAACAAATCAACATCAATGGAAACGCCCTCTTCTAAGAAAATGTACCTGGCACCCACTACTTTGTATCCGAATTTTTGCTCTACAAAAATCGCATACAAAGGAAGTTGCAGGTCATTCTTTATCTCCGCTTCTTTCTTCACCTTCCCCGTTTTGTAATCAACAATTCTAACCTGCTTCACACCCCCTACTTCCTCTACCAAATCAATCCTATCCACCTTACCACCAAAGCTGTATTCAGCTGTATGTACTGAGAAATTCTCCTCAAGATTTAATATTCTTTCTTCCTTTGAATATATATTCTTAAAATATTCTCTCAGAATATTCTCTCCCTGGGTCTTCCTTAATTGCTCATGTTTGCTACTATCGTAGCCTGTTCTGGTCCAATTCTTCTCATAAAGTTCTATCATTTCATCTTCCATAGGATACTGAACTATTCCTTCTATCCCCTCTTGTGCTTTCTTATGCAATGCATAGAAGTTATTCAATGTATTATGCACCGTTATACCAAATGAAAGCGCCGCATTGGGTTTCTGGGGAACTTTCAATATATATGCATATTCATATTTTCTAGGGCATACTTCATACGTATCTAACTGCGAGTAACTGAAATTTTTAGCAACTTGGATTCTTACATCCGCCCCAGTTATTGAAACACTCTCTTTTTCTTCAAAGCTATCAATATTAATATCACTCTTTTCTCCCGAGAATTCTTCTGCCACATCCCTATCAAGAATTTCATAAAGGAACACACTTGGTTTTTTCTTAGTTTTAGCATCACCATAGAAACTCGCCGCGGTGAGATACAATTTCTCTTTCGCACGTGTAGCTCCAACATAAAAAAGCCTTCTTTCCTCTTGCATGTGTGATTCCTCTGCGCTCATCTTCTTGTCCAATACTTCTTTAACAAGTTCTTCCGGCATTGGAATTGAATCACTCATATTTCTAGATGGAAATCTCTGTGACACAAGATTGGTCAAAAACACAACTGGATACTCCAAGCCTTTTGCCCCATGTACTGTCATAATATTCACAGCATTAAATTCCTCCATCTCGAGTTGATCAACCACTGGAGACTCCCCTACCTCTATACAATAGTTTAGATAGTCAACATATTCGTAGATATTTGTATTTTGGTTGTCTTTTTCATATTTTCTAATTGATTCAAAGAATTTCTGAATATTTGAGACTGCAAAGAGACTTTCGGATGTATTCTCTGTAACAAACGAATCCAAATATCCACTTGTTTTTACAAAATCATACAGAATCTCTGTAATCGGCCTTCCGTCTTTAACTTTTAATATGGATTCATTCAAAATGATTAACAGATTTGTAATACTTGCGATACTCTCTGCGTTGAATACCTTTTCTATCAAATTATTTTCAATAACTGCAATCTCATCAGTTTTTCCCTCCCCTAATCTTACATTCCAAAGTTTTTCTAATTCTTGGAATAGCGATATCTTTTCCTCTCTTGCCAACCTATTTACGTCCATATACTCCCTTGGACTCAACTTCCATATTGGCATAGCTAATATCCTGTACATAGATATCTCGTCAGAGTAGTCTGTAAGTATCTTCATATAGGCAATAATGTCCTGGATCTCAGGTCTGAAATACAAACCCCTTGATCCTCCTAGCTTGTACTCTATACCCATATCCCTCAATGCTTGAACAATCGCCTCTGAATGAGAATTGGCCCTTACTAATATTGCTATATCCGAGAATTTGTATGGCATCTCACCTGTGTTAGAAACTAAAGAAGATTGCCCTGTTTCATCAAATACTTGTGCCTTTTCTGTTTCTTTTGCGTACTCCCCAAAGCCTGTTAATTTCGCAATTTCTTCTGCAATCTTTTCTGCTTCAGCTGTTTCGTTTCCTGCGGTAATTAGATTCACAATATTTTCATCTTCCCTAAACACTCCCTTTGCAACAAGCTTTTTGTCTATCTCCTCTGTCACTTCCAATCTATTTGGGTTATTTTTTTCAATTAGGGTGTGTGATGCATCTAGGATTTCTTGTCTTGAACGATAGTTTTCAGTTAAAACCACTTCCATAGCATCAGGATATGTTTCTTTGAACTGAAGAATGTTGGAGATTGCGGCACCTCTGAATTTGTAAATTGCTTGATCGTCATCCCCTACGACAGTAAGAAGTGGTCTTTGATTTTCATTTTTTCTTTTCGATTCCTTCTTTTTACTTTCATCTAGGCCTAAAGTAAGAATATTTACCAACACATTTTGAGTGTAATTAGTATCCTGAAATTCATCTACCAAGATATATTTAAACTTCTTCCTGTATTTTTCTAAAATATTTGGTCTCTCCCTGAACAGCTTTAATGTAAGGATAATTAAATCTCCAAAATCTACCTTGGATTCTTTCAACTTCAGATCAGAATACATATTGTATGTCTCTGCTAACTCATTGTATTTATCAAAATCTGCCTTCTCTGCTTCAGTATTCTTAGGTAATTTTTTAGCAAATGCTAGATAGTCTTCTGGAGATACATCCTCGTCTTGAAGTCTTGAGAAATGTTTAAGGATGTCATTGAGTGTCTTGGTCACCATCCCTCTTGGCTTGAGCGTCTTCAATGGTAAATCGTGCAGGTATTTTCTGATGAAGATATATGACTGCGCTGTGGTCATCAATGAATAGTTTCCATCCAAACCAATGTTGTAGCCTTCTTCCTTCAAAATACCATCACAGAATGAATGGAATGTGGATATCCAAGGTTCTTCGTACCCGTACTCCATCTCATTATCTATTCTCTCCTGCATCTCAGCAGCAGCCTTCTCTGTGAATGTTAAAGCTAGTATCTCCGAAGGTTTTACATTACATTTTTTGATGAGATGTAATATCCTCTGGGTTATGACTGCCGTTTTACCTGTCCCTGCACCAGCAATAATCAGAAGATCCCCCTCTACATACTGAACAGCCTTCTTCTGATTTTCATTTAGCTTTACCTTCTCCGTCATAATTATCTAGAAAGTAATATACAAATATATACAATCACCGCAAGAAGTATTCCTGAGGAAAAAATAAGTAATAACTTACTGCTTGGAGCTTCTTGGAGAATGGCTATTAACTTGGTTTTAAAAATTCTTTTCATAATAGTTTTAATTAATTAAATTTTTTAATGTTTCTACCTCTTCAAAGGTAGATTTTTCGTCTTTTAGAGCAGGTGTTTCGAGTATGAAAGGTACTTTTTCCAATCTCTTGTCATGTATAATTTTTCTTAATGCTGCTTCTCCTATATTACCCTTTCCCAAGTTAGCATGTCTGTCTTTGTTTGTACCACATCCTACAGCAGAATCATTCAGATGGATAGCTTTTACGTTCTCTATCCCTATTTCTCTGTCCATATCTGTTAGTACTCCTTCCATATCATTTACCCAGTCGTAGCCAGCTGCATATGTATGTTCCGTGTCTATGACAAACCCTACTCGTTTCTTGTCTTCTACTCCATTTCTTAGAATCCCTAATTCTGTAAAGCTTCTTCCAAGTGTTCCTCCCGTCCCCGCGGTACTTTCAATTAGTAATTTCTGATTTCCTGGGACTTGTTCTAGCACCCAGTTCATCCCATGGGTAATTCTTTCTAAGCTGTCTTCGTATGGTAGTTCTTTTTGTGCTCCTGGATGGAAACATACCCCTAGTATTACTGCGTCTATCTTTCTTTCTGATATTTCATTTGCGACTCTTTCTGCAAAGTCGAGATATACCACAAGACCCATCTTACCTAGATGGAACATTTGCTTGTCTTCTCGAGCAAGGTTAGTAAGGTATATGCCGTGGATAAGGATCTTTTTAACATTAGATTTTTCTAATTCATTAACAAATGTTTGAACCATTTCATCAGGAAGGAGCTTGGTTGCCCATCTCATTGGTATGGTTGGCATTATTTGTATGGCATTTACTCCATACTTCTGGGCTGCTTTGATGGTATTTTCTATTCCTCTTGCAGAGGATGTGTGTATTCCGTAATACATAGTTTATTGTAGCACAAAAAGGTTAAATGAATTATACTGATATATACAACTGCCTATTGTTTTAAATTAAATACAAAACACTATGGCAGACGACTTGAATCCAGAGTTACTTAATTCCCCCGAGAATATACATTATGAGAAATATGATTTTCCCGTCGTTGAAGATTGCTCCTCTGGGTATGGGATAGCTTGGAGAACATTTGATAGAAATGCTTTAGTACAGAGGCTCATACCTGGCATACAAATCACGAGGAAGAACGCAGAAGACTTCGCTCGTGAATTTGAAGTTCTATGTCAAATTCATGATTATCCTGATACAAGATTAGATTGGATAAAAAAGGGTGAGAATTACTCTCTAGAATGTATAATGCCTGATGCTGGGGGAGGAGTTTGGATGTACATCTATAGTGGAATTGGTGATCACGCTGGAACCCCAATGGAACAATCGTTAACTCCTTTGAACCGATTGAGTCCACATAATATTGATCATGCTGATACTGCTATCTTCCTTGTAGAAGGTCTCGCCCAATATTTACAGCTTGCAGGCATTTCATTTCCACACATTGAGACAACTCCCGAAGGGACTCACACTACTGAATCTTTCTCTGGAAGAAAGATGACGTTCCATAATCTATCATATTCCTTTAGGCTACCATATGAGCCACTATTTAATTACCTAAAAAAACTTGCCTTCTACGCCGAACAGATACGAATTCCACTCTTAGAGATATCAGAGAAGAGATTAGCCATGGATGAAGAAAACTTTGCAGAATTAAAGACGATGCAAAATGGAGAACAGGTTTGGATAGCAGAGAGAGTACCTAACCCTGCTGCAGTAGCCCAACTGTTTAGTTTATTATCTAAACCTCTAAAATGGCATGATATTCTGGTAGAAAAGCCTTAAATGAATTATAATGGTACCTGTTAAATGGAGAGGTGCCTGAGAGGCCGAAAGGAACTCACTGCTAACGAGTCATAGGCTTTAAAACCTATCGCGGGTTCGAATCCCGCCCTCTCCGCCATAAATAAAATAAACCATTTTAATATGGAAGACTCATACAGTAAGATTTTCTCTAATAAACATAAGATCCTTGCCCTCTTGGGACATCCAGATGATGCAGAAATCATATGTGGCGGGTTAATTGCAAGATTGATCAAAGATGGTAAAAAAGTAAGAACTGTTGTAGCTACAAATGGCGACAAAGGTATGCATGAAGCAAACTACACTACAGAGGAATTCAAAAAGATTAGATTAAATTCACAAAGAGAAGCAGGAAAAGAATTGGGCTTAAAAGATGACGAAATCTTTAACCTAAACTTTCCAGATGGACAGGTCGAAGAATCTTATGAGAATATCGGGAAGATTGTATATCATCTAAGAGAGTTCCAACCTGATATAGTTATTACACACAATCCTTTTGAGTTAATAAATGATTTCTCAGAGGATATTAGATGGATTAATCACAGAGATCATCGCAAATTTTCTCAGATGGTGTTCGATGCTACATATCCATATTGTCGAGATAACGGGTTCTTCCCAGAGCAGATACAGCAAGGATTAAAACCGTGCTATGTATCTGAATTCTTACTCTCCGATTCTTATATGAGATTTAATCCCCTTGGTTTTGAGGTATCAGACTTCTTAGATCAGAAGAGAGTCGCTTTGAACCATCACAAAGACGGTGGTGTTTTGTCTGATGAAGAGGTCGATGGATTTATGGAAGAAATACAGAGAGATGGTGGAAACTTTGAGGTTTTAGGATATCAGAGGATAGAATAACTAGTCAGTAGTACTTTAAAAGTTTTTCCATTTTTCTTCAAAAATATATATACTAAAACTATGGATGAGAAAAAACACAACTTTCTCCTAGGACTATGTATTACCCTTGGTACCATAATCATTGGTCTTGTAAGCTTCATTGTATATAACGAAACAATCTCTCAACAAAAATCTAGGTGTGATTACAACGGATGGTCCTATGCAAGTGGAGAGTCCTTTAAATCTTCAGATAATTGCAACTATTGTGCATGCAGTGACGGACAAGTTGTCTGTACATTAATGACATGCGAAGAAAATAATTAAATTAATAATATATTTAACTATGGATAATCAACCAAATGTTGTGGAAACACAAACCACTACTCCACCAATGCCTACACCTCCCGTATCAAAACCCAAAAGTAATGGAGGACTAATAGCCCTTTGCACAATATTGGGCTTAATCATTGTATGTCTTTTGGTATATATTGCGAATCAAAAAGGCCTAGTAGAAATACCTTTCTTAGGCAAATCGGATACAGATACCAACACACAAATAAAGGATACAGATGACAATACAATTGCAGAAACTGAAAACGAAGAGATAACAGAAACATTTACTGGCGAGGTAATATCCGCCACTCTTCCTGAGGGTTGGAGTATTGAAGAATATTTTGATGGAGAAGGATCAGATTCTTTAGTAGAGGGTGTTACTTACTCTGGTTTAACAGGTTTAAAAATATTTAATGCGAATGATGAAGAGATGTTCTGGTTAAAGGGTGTTAATGGTATTGGTTTTGCTGGTTGCAATGAATACTATGCTTTTGAAGATGATAATCCAGATTATAGACAAGAGATGGAGGATATGGCAGATGAGATGGGTGATACTCTAAATATAAATGATTTTAGCAGTATGCCATATACAGAATTTGAGTGGTTAGGACATACTACAAGAAGAGTAGCCAATAGATTCTATCAGGACGACGAAGAGGGTAACGAATTTTTTGAGGCTCCATGTTTTAATATTGTAGTTGCATTAGATGGCGTTACCTTTGAGGATGCCAATTCTGATGGTCCTGCATATGAGGCATACTTTTACAAATTCCCGGAGGATATATCTGGAGATGAACTAGTACAGATAGATGGAATATTGGGGAGTATGAGTGCTGTGGAGTAAAGAGATTTTGAATTGATTAAAAGGTTCGCAATTTAAACACTATATGACGTTTCTCTCTCCTTACTTTTCTTTTTTTCTATCTTTTGCTTTGCCAACTTTTGAGCAATACTTCTTAACTGTTTTTCGAACTTCTCTAAATTAGACTTATTTGTTACTGAATGGTGATCCTCGTGATGGAAAAATCCTAGGAAGTGATAGATTGTGTGTGTGATTATTGAATAATTTCTAAAGTACTGGTTAACATTTTTAATAACATGTCTGTTTGAGAATTCCTTTTTCCCGAAGCTGAGAGGTTGCACTCCACACAAAATTAAGTTCATTGGTTTCCCTGCTAGCTTGAAAAAAGATGTATAGTGATTGGTCCTATCAAAAAAATTCTTTAATATACCAGAAATAAAACTTTCATAAATTGGAGAGATATAGACGATGGAATCTGCGTTTTCCATTAATTTGTATGCTTCGTATGTGTCATCTTTTATATAGCAATATCTATTCTCCTCTGCACAACAACTCACACAACCGGCACAAAACTTAATGTCCTTCTCTGCTATTGTGAAGATCTTTGTGTGCACTTCATGCTTACTACTGCTTATTGAATCCAAGTTTGCTTTAAGTCCTTGGGCAATAGTATTACAGAATCCTCCTTTTCTTGCACTACCATTAATCAACAATATCTCCATCTAGATACCAGTAATTTAAATTAATCCTCGATCAGATGAACTATCCCACCACCAGGAAGGCCCTTATACATCCACCAGCCTGTGACACCCTGTTCCTCAAGCTCTTGGCTCAAAGAAGTCATTTCTTCACAAGATCTCGGGAGAGTATCTGTCTCACAACCAAATATAAAATCTACAAGGAAAACAAATTGCCCTGTCTCTGAAACACCCGTCTTTTCTCCCTTGTCTACTAAAAATGGACCATCAAAAATCAAAGTCTCACCCTCTTCTTCCAGTGATGTTTCCGCAGCTAATTCTTGATTTGCAATTACGACTGCCTTTGCATCCTCCTCAATCTTTTGTGTGTATATAGCATTGCCATAATTGTAAGCAACACTACCCTCCCCTATATATACAATCTCGGATAATGCACCCAATTGCGTATTCGAAACACCCAAACCCTCTTCTACATAATCAGTAATATACAATTTGCATTCTCCTGTCTTGCTTCCATTTTCATCAACTTCTGTAACAGTAATAACCACACCATACGAAGTATCATTCGCTATCTTTTCAATCTTCTCTAAGTATCTCCATGCACCAGAGGTATCTTTCAAATCTATATCTACACACTTATCATTTACATCTTCAACCTCTTCAGTATTCTGTCCTGTCTTATTCTCCTCTACAGCACATTGCTCATCGTTGAAAAAGAGCAATCCTATTGCAACACACGCAGTCAGAAGAAGAAAACCTAGTAAAATTAAAACGAACTTAGGAATTGCGATCTTGTTCATACCCTTATGGTTTATATATTAAATTGGTGAGTGTCGTATTCAAAAGTTCGAACTCACTAAGAACCTTTCTTCTTTACAATACCATTTTCACCGCTTGAATTATATCCTAAGCAACAATAATCTTGAATATCTACTCTGTATATCACATGATATAATTTACCTGTTCTCAGTAACCTATACTACAAATCTAACTTCTTAGTGCGAATAAAAAGTGAAGAGAAAACATATACAGAAACTATTTCTTTTCGAAGATGATACAGATCGTGACTTTCTTAACCAGGACTACTTTTCTTCACACTTAATTACATATATTGGTAATAAGAGAAAGCTACTTCCTTTTCTTAATCAAGCGATTGTAGAAATAAAAAAGGAATTAGGAAAAGATAAAATAACATCCTTGGATGGTTTTGCTGGAAGTGGCTCTGTATCAAGGTTACTAAAATATCACTCAAAGGATCTCCTTGTAAATGACTTAGAAAGTTATGCCTTTACTATTAACTCTGCTTATTTGGATAACAAAAGTTCTGTTAATATAAAGAAGCTCTCTGACTCAATAGAATATTTAAATGCAAAGAAACTTGAAAAAACTAAATCTGAATATTTTATCACTAGAAATTATGCACCAAAGGATGACAATAATATTCAGGAAGGAGAGCGCGTTTTTTATACACATAAAAATGCTTTAATTATTGATAATGTTAGATTTTTAATAGATACATTAGACAAGGATTTACAAAAATATTGTCTGGCAAATCTTCTAGTCGAATCTTCTATACATACAAACACTTCCGGTGTTTTCAAAGGATTTCACAAAAAGGACGGGATTGGACACTTTGGAGGCAAAGGGGAGAATGCATTAACACGAATAAAAGGTGAGATAGAATTAGAAGTGCCGATTTTCTCAGAAGTTGAATGTGATTATACTGTCTATCAAGAAGATATTAATAACCTGATTTTGGAACTTCCAGAAGTTGATTTAGCATATTACGATCCTCCATACAACCAACATCCTTATGGTTCAAATTATTTCATGTTGAATATAATAAATAGTGGTAAACCTACAGATATTCAGGATGGAGTAAGTGGAATCTCAAAAGAGTGGAACAAGTCAAAATACAACAAAAGACAAGAGGCAGAAGTTTTTATGAACAACCTTTTAGAAAACACAAAAGCAAAATACATCCTTATCTCTTACAACAATGAGGGTATTATACCGATAGATACTTTCAAGAAGATGCTAGAAAAACATGGGGATTACATTCTTTACGAACAAGATTACAACACGTATAGAGGTTCTCGAAACCTAAGAGAAAGAACAATCAAGGTTAAAGAACTCTTGTGGTTATTGAAAAAGAATTAAACAAACTTATACTCTATTGCCTTTATTGCAACCTTTTTCATGCTTTCAAACATTTCGTCAACAGTCCAAGGTTCATATCTAAACATCATGGAAACAGGTTCAAATGGCATAAAGTCCTTCTCTACGAAGAGTTGGTTTAATGGGAAGAATTCGTTCATAGTTATAACTCTGTCCAAGATGGAAGATCCTTCTCTAAAATCATGACCCGAACCAAAGCAGATAAAAGGCAAAACTCCTTCATTTTTAAAAATCGTCCTTATACCTATGAGATTTTTCCCTAACCTTTCTATTGCATTCCCCATGGCTTGGCTACTTAACCCTTCTTCAAATCTCTTATCATTGGTTCCCTGCCTTTTTACTTCTGCAACTAGAACTAAACGTCTTTCTCCTCTCTTATTCTTCGCAAAAAGGAAACCTCCATCTGGTTTTATGAAGCTCGTCTCTTTTTCACATCTAAAAAAATTTGAATATCCCGGAAATTGTAAGGATAACATTGAAATAATGTCCTTTAAAAGCATCTTTTTTTGATGTTCAAAATCAAGTTCGGGGTATTTTTCAGAGAGGAAAGGGATCAATTTTTGAACTGCAACATCAATCTCTTCATCCATTTTTTTAGATTTAGAGTTCTTTACTGCATGTTGGTTTAGATTTGCCCTTAGAAAATCAGAGTTTGCCATTTCTTATAATTTCAATTTATTTTTTCGATTATACACTATATGATGGATTCCCCTCTTGAAACAATGAGCCCAATGTAGTGAGATGTGTTGGAGAGCTTGGAACTTAAAATCTCGCTTGTTCTTCTTTTAAATATTTCATAAATGTGAGAAGAATCTTATGCTGCGGTTCTAGTCCTCTTTTACAAATATCTAACGATAGTGCATTCCATTTTTCTTCAATTTTATGATTTATTAAAGCAACCAAATCTTTAAACTCTATATCTCGGAAGTATCTTAGTACATATGAGACTCCTTCTACAGAACAAAATCTGTAGCAATCTGCATTACAACATATCTCTGACTCTATAGAGTAAAACTTCTCTTTACCATGATGCTCAAGGACACAAGCCTCTATGTTCGTCTTATCTTCGTCCGAAATTTCAGAATATTTAGATAATAACTCTTTTGTAAAATCATGCGACATCTGAACATGCTCGGATAATTTTCCTTGGTTAACAGCCTCTCCTATCTTTATATCCATAAGTAACGTTCCAACCTCAACAATTCTCTTGTTTGCAACCAATTTCTCCGCCAGAGTAATTCCTTGGTGTGTTGCAAAATCTATATGTTTTAGTATTGGTGTAGAATATTTCTTTGCTTCAGAATATGCCAATTCCCTTGCTTCCTGTAATAATTTCTCGAATTCGTTCATGATATAAATATATCAAAAAGATAGTTCACAGGGAATATTTTCAATATGGTGGGATGTGTTGGATAGCTTGGAACTTAAAGCCCTTGTCGCAATCTTTCTCTATATTTAGTAAAATTATTTATTAAAATATGACATCTATATATTGCAATGGGCGAAGATAGTCAAGAAGGAGAAATACTTCAAAATGCGGAACAGTTAAAAGCAGCATTGGCAGAACAGGACTTGCTACAGCAAGAATTTCAAAAGGCAACTCTAGCAGACTCTTACAAAGAAGATATTGATTTAGAACCTCATTACGTAGAAGTCACAACTATAAAAATGACCCCGAACCTTTTTCTTGTCCAACATATACCTACGGAAATATTGAAGGGTTTCTCGACAATGACAGGACCAAGACGCTTAAGAGAGGGCATTGTGGAATTCGTTGATGATATCGAAGAAAAATTTCCTAATCAAAAACAATAATATTTTCAATAATGGTGGAGACGGTGGGAATTGAACCCACGTCCATAAGCATTGTCTAGCATCATGTACAAACATATCTAATCCTAAATAGTTAGACATATCTAAAAGGATTAGCAAAAAGATATATCCACTCAGTAATTACTTTCGTGCTCACTACTCTACCGACAAAATAGTAAGTATATATCCTAGTAACGACTGTCTTAAATTCCTAACTAGGAATAGAAAAAGAAGACATTAGTCAAACTTAATTGACTAAACCTTAAGCAAAGTTAAAGTTGAAAGCTGGCATAGCCAAACTTGCTTTAATATTCTCTGCAAAGGCGACGATTTTGTTTTTTACACTTATCATTGTGCGTTGATTAACGAGACAACCCTCGGTTTGTGACAACTAAACGCAGACTCCTGTCGAAAGCCTTACGTCCCCAAATTGAAAAAGATCTAGGATATTGCTATCCCAAATACATTATACCATTTTTGATGATTATTTACCCCTCCTAGCCTCCCACAACCCTATCCCAGTAGCAATGGATAGATTAAGTGAATCAACATTCCTAGAATTAGGAATATATATACTCTTTCCAATCTTAGAATATTCTGATAGCAAGCCCTTGCTCTCATTCCCCTGCACCATACTAAATGGTTCTTGGAAATTCACATTCCTAATATCCTCTGCACCATCCAACATAAAGGTGTATATATTTCTCTTCCCATATTTCTCTATGTATTCTTGGATATTCTCAAAATATTCGAAATTAATCTGAAATACCGCGCCCATTGTAGAACGTACAACCGTAGGATCAAAAATATCCGCAGCTGGCTTAATAATTGCAAGATTTTTAAAATCAAAAGCTAACATAGTACGAATAATCGTACCTAGATTACCCATATTCCTTGGTTCAACAAGCACAAGATGGTTTGCATCCATATCCAATGTACAATCATATTTCTTAAAAACTCCAACCGCATACGTATTCTCTTTTACTGAGATTTTCTCTATTGCTCTATCCTGCACCTCTGCTTTGATACCGTTCTCTTTACAGAGAGCAAGCACCTCCTCCACCCCCTCGCTCTCATCTACTTTTGATTTAATCAAAACTTTGAGCAAATGCTCGCGTTTGTATCGGAGTAAATCAATCGTAGGATACGTTCCCAAGGCATATGAGTAATCAAACTTCTTCAGATATTTTTTTAATTTCGGTTCAAACATCCCTTATTATATATCCTTTACGATATCCTTCAAAATCTTGTCTGCACTTCCCTTACTTCTCGCCAAGGACCACTTCTCCTCTCTAAGAAGCAAATATGCTTCCTCTACCTTCGCTTTTGTCTCCCCTATCATTTTGTTTTTCTCTTCTAATTCTTTCTGTGTTGCAATTTCCTTCTGGAACATAACATAGATACTATTCAGGAAACCAACTAAAAGTCCAAGATACGCAAAGAATCTTGCCCATACTGAAAGATTCATCATATTTAAATATTCTAGATTGAAAAGGGGTAGATAAAATATCTGAGAAAGTACTAAGAATGCTAGAAGAAATATTATCCAATAGTTGAAGTCATCATACATCCATCCTCTATCTAGTAGATATCCAACAATTGCCAGAAGTAGGAACATAAGTGATACCAACCCTATTATTATGACTGCCAAACTATCCATCTGTATTCCCTTTACCATCAAAAAAAGAAATACACTAACGAACAATACAAAACATACAGAAACCATAAGCATGAGTGTTTTCTCTTGTTTCCTTGTAGTCCTACTTACCTTGTTAGCATTCCTGTTAACAAACCAGCTTACAAACATCAATGCAGATAGGAACACCTTTGAGATAACAGAGGTTAGGGAATACACTTGGTTTTCTGGAGCTACAAAAAGGCTCTGGAATGCCCCAAGATCTAACATTAGTTGGAAAACATCAAGCAGTCCAACTCCTAAGAATCCTAGCCCTATGAAAAGGAAATTAACGGAAGATTTTTTGGTGTAGTAACGAAGAAGAGCAATAACTCCAATGAAGAGTGCAAAAACTCCTGATATCAAAGTTACAAAGAGTTGAAAGTCTTGTAACCAAACAATTTCTCCAATCCAATATGATAGCCCTAGGAACGCAAGAATAGCCAGGCATAATGCTAAAAATTGTGCATCTATATGCTGTCTGTTTAACTTTGTTTTTTCCATTAAGCTTTAAATCAAAATTAATATACAAACTGTTTGAGTGATATATCTGCCCCCCTTTCGGCAAGTGGTGCACATACCATTATGTTGCCGTCTCCATCGTGTGAAATGTAATATCCTGATCCATTACCAGAAACTCTTAGTCCGTCCACTGGGATTTGTGATAATAGGCCAGAATCAGTCAGGGAGTCTAATTTAACATAGCCGGCACAATCAGTAGCATCTAATTTGCAAATTTCATTTCCTATACTTGCGCATTCTCTGTTAAGAGGAATTTCTGATGGGGTGTTGCCTGTTGTATCTACATATTTTTTTACAGCCGCAGCTATTTCTACAATGGCTTGGCTACGCGTAGAGTTTCTCGATTCTTCTTCGTTTTTCTGGGGATTAAGCGTCATGTATATACCCAGCCCTATCACAAGACATATTGCAAATCCAAGAAGTATTTCCAAGAGAATGGGTCTTTTTTCCTTCTTTTGAGGATTTGGGGCTTTTATAAATCCTTTCATAGTTCAATATACATAATCCTGAAAAATTTTTCTACTAAGCCCTGGCGAGTTCGATAATTGTTTCGCCTATAGGTATATAACGCAGAAGATATAGTGTTCGCGTTCTTAGAAATGCCTTTGTTCTGGGGTTTCTAAGAGTGCCAAGCACTTATCCACATATATGGATAATGTATCAGTAGCTCACTCTAGATAAAAACAACACTGAATATATATGAAAAACGGAGGGAGAGGGATTCGAACCCCCGATATGGTTTCCCATACAATGCTTTTCGAAAGCATCCCTATCAGCCACTCAGGCATCCCTCCTCGTTTATTAAACCTCTTCTAATGGTATATATGTACCATAATTCTGTTTCTCTAACCAACCCTGTTTCCTAACATCTTTGTAAAGAAGTTTCTCTTGTAAAAGCACAAACAATGGGCCCTGATCTTTCTTCCCTACTAAGAATACTAATGCCCCTGGAATATTAAGATTGGTTTCAACAATCATAAAGATCTGCCCCTCCTTGTTGGAAAAGTAAAAGTTCTTAAGCAAATACCATTGATAGAGCCTGTTTCCTGTTTCTATCCCTCTTGCAGTTACTGTATGTATTACTGTTTGAGGTTTAGTAGTACCAAGCACATAGATCAGGAATACCATAGCTATGATACAACCCATTAAGAAGTAGTGACCCAAAACTGCTAATAAAAGAATAAATGCCAAGCTAGCAGCAACAAGTATCAAAAACGAATTGTTATTGTACTTAATTGGAAGTCTATCCTTAGCCTCCCAAGAAAAAAGCTTAATATTCTGTATCACTTTCTTTGTCTCAACTTCCTCGTCTTCCTTCAGCTTTATACTCCCCTTCTCTATTCCTTCTCTTCTCCTATTTTTCTGTTCCTTTATGGCCTCTTTCTTTGCCTTTTCTAAAGCTTTTTGCTTCTTCTCAAGGGCCATCTCTCCGGAAATAATCTTTGCAATATCGTCAAATTCTTTGTTCATAGGGATATCATATAACAAAAATGGCTAATATAACAACTATTAAGATACCTAACCCCCACCAAAAACCAAGAATATGATAAAAATGCAAAAGGTATACTACAAATAATCCAAATGTTAATAACAAGCCATATTTAACACTTCTTTTAATCTGTACTCTCTCCTCTACCTGCTTAAAGAATAGTTTTCTAAATACAAAGATAACTAAGCAGAAAAAGCTTGCACAACCAATGATCAAGAGGAAAAAGAAAACGAGGATATTAACCCATTCGTAACCACTTGTTCCTATTGGGAAGAAATTCGGATTTTGAATTAAATAGTACAGAAAACCTACAGAGAAGATTAATGTTAACCCTGTTGTAAAAAGATATTTAATCATAATTCTTTCTCTAGGTTTTTATCGATAACCGTTAGCTTCATATCATCAATTTAATAATTTGTTTTTTAAAGATATGAATATATTAATTATAGAAAATTCTGCTACTCTTTCCCAACTTTTACAGAAATCTCTCTGTGCATATGGATATAACACTACTTTAGACACTTCAGAATTCGAAAGTAAATCTCTTGCTAAAAAAGGCATATTCGATTTTGTTATATTGAATACAAACTTGGAGGCAGGAAGGTCCTTCGAGATTCTGTTATTTTTAAAGAAATATCATAAGAAAACGAAAATTCTAGGAGTATGTAATAAGGGGAGTTGGGTAGAGAAGGTTGAATTTCTTAACCACGGAGGAGATGATGTTCTCACCTACCCTTTTCCTGTTCAAGAGTTGCTTGCGCGCATTCAGGCTTTAATTAGAAGGCCTACTAATTATGTCGAAGAGAATCTATATATTGGTGATTATGTATTAGATACAGACAGTAAGACTGTCTTCAAAGGTAATCACGATATTGCTTTGCGGAAAAAAGAGTATTCTCTTTTCGAATATCTTTTGAGAAACAAGGATCGTGCAATATCAAGATGTGAATTACTAGATCATGTGTGGGATTATCGAGAATATGTTGGTTCCAATACAATCGATGTGCATATCAAAAGACTTAGAGACAAGTTGGAAAACAAAAATCTCATTAAGACTGTGCATGGCGTAGGATACAAGATGGAAGAGAAGCCTCTAAAGCATCATCGGCATCACTAGGTGCACAAAATTCTCGTCTTTCTTTATCTTAAACACCCCTGGCCTTACTGCTTCTGAGCATTCAAAAACAATCTCTTCAGAATCAACATGGTTTAAGACATCAGAAAGAAGCTTTGCACTAAAAGCTATCTTGATATCTTCCCCTTCTACCTTGCATGTCATATTGCTCTGATTTTTCCCAAGATCCGATTGAGTCGCTGACAATGAGATTTTGCCCTCCTTGTATATATCCAAAATCATTTTATTCCCTAATACTGATCTCGCAATGATATTTATAACCTTTAAAGAATTCAAGAAATCGCTTTTAGAAACCTCACTTCTTGTTTTGTATCCTGTTGGTATGATCTGCTTGTACTCTGGAAACTCTCCGTCTATCAATCTTGATATTAAATCAACTTCACCGAATCGAAATAGTACCTGATTTCTATCACTTAACACATAGACTTCTATAATTTCGTCTTCGTTATCTAGTGCAGATACAATGTAAGCCAACTCCTCAAAAGCTCTTACAGGAACTAATATATCCTTCTTCTCAGCACCTTTTTCTGCCTTGATCACCTGTCTTGAAAGTCTCAAACCATCAGTACATACAAAAGATACATTTGATTCATCTATCTCTACTTTTACTCCTGTTAAAACGGGTTTGATGTCATCTCTTGCAGCAGCAAAAGCCACTCTGTTAATAGCCATTACTAGATCATCTTTATTTATCTTCATAACTGGTTTCTGTCCCTCTCCTACCTCTGGTATAGCTGGAAAGTCATCCGCAGGCATAGTGTTAAAACTCGCAGAGTTGTTCTCAGTAGAGATATTAAAACTCTGTTTATCCAATTCTACATCAACCTTCTCCTCTGGAATGGAGGTTATGAATTCAGATAATTGTTTTGCTGGCACCGTAATCCTTCCATCAACTTTTACATCTGCACCTATCCACGTGCTTATACTTAATTCTAAATCTGTTGCTTTCAATATTACTTTTCCTTTCAATGCTTCAAACAAGACATTATTGAGTATTGGCAATCCTGGTTTATTGTTAACAACTCTACTTATTATATTTAAGTATTTTGCGAATGTATCTTGATTACATGAGAACTGCATCTTTATTAAGAGTTAAAATAATATAGTTGGGCAGTTGTTATGTATATTGTATCACCTTTTGTGTTTGATAAAAATTTATGTCCTATTGTTCTAAATTTCTTTTTATATATAAAAAGTAATAGATGTAGTAGTGAGTATGGATATGTTGATAACATCCACCACGCGATAGATATTCCCTTTTCTATAATCAAATCTTTTTATGTTCATAACTGTGGATATCTTTAGTGCAAATTATTTAAGCAACTTCGTAGATATCCTCTACATACTTTTCTTTTTTGATGTGCTTAATTTTTCGGGTAACTTAAGAGTAAGTAAAGATATGTGTGGGTATAATGTTTTTAAGAAATCTTTTACCAATAAAGCCTCAACGATATTCCAACATTTTCAAGGAGTGGGTAATCATGTTAGTTATCCGGAGATATACGTAAAGTTTCCACAAAGTTATCCACAGATCTACTCTCTTATCAATTTGAAGCAGGCGAGCATTTTTTCGTTGAATCTAGAGTCTTTTTCTCTCAAATTTTTAATTTTTTCGCAAGCATGAAGTACAGTAGTATGATCTTTTCTATTTACCTCTTTTGCAACTCTCTCCAATGGCATGCCAAGCTCATTTCTAAGAATATACATGACAATTTGTCTGCACTGAGCAACATATGCCGTTCTGCGACTTCCCTTAATATCCGCAAGTTTTACATCAAAGACTTCAGAAACACCCTTCATTACTTTAACAGGAGAAATTTTCTTTCGTTTACTATCTAGATCAATCTGCAGAAGTTTCGCGACATCCTCTTCTGTAGGGTTCATACCTAACTTGAAAAGAGACAAGACCTTGGTTAAGGCTCCCTCTAGCTCTCGGATGTTGTTTTCTACATTTTTAGCAATGAGATCTAGATATTCGTGGGGAACGTCAATATTCAAATTCTTCTCTATTAGATGCTGCTGTAATATTGCCAATCTTGTTTCATAATCAGGTGCCTGGATATCCGCGACCATCCCACCTTCAAATCTAGATCTTAGTCTATCTGTAATATTCTTTATCTCTTTTGGTGATCTATCAGACGCCAAAACAATCTGTTTGTTTGCTTGATACAGAGTGTTAAATGTGTGAAAGAGCTCTTCTTGTGTTCGAGGGAATGTTTCAACGAATTGAACATCATCTATTATCAGTAGGTCCACAGCTCTGTATTTATTCCTAAACTCCTCGTTCTTTTTTGTTCTTATGGATTCCACCATTTCATTAAGGAACTGCTCAATGGAGATATATACAACCTTCTTGTTTGGATATCTGTTGATGACTTCGTTCCCTATTGCTTGCATGAGATGGGTTTTTCCTACTCCTGTATTGCCATGAAAGAACACAGGATTATATGCTTCTCCAAGGCTATCAACTACAGCTTGGGCCACAGCCTCTGCTAGCCGATTGTTTGTACCTACTATGAAATTGGAGAAAAGATATCTAGGATTAAGCTGGGCTTTTCTCAAAGTCTCTTCTTTCTGATTTTTCTCATTCTCTGCAGACGAAAAGAGATCTACTGGTTGGTTAGATCTGGGATCATGATATTCATATTTGTATTTATCTTTGACCATTGTATTTTCTCTTATATTTATCTCTATCTCAAAATTTTGCCCACACGCTTTCTTAAGGGCTTCCTTTAATGCAAAGCTATAGTCTCTTAATATCTTCTCTCTCTTGTAGGCAGAATCACATGACATTTGTACTACTCCATTTCCAATATTCTCTATATATGTTCCTCCAAAAGCATTGTTAAAAATTTCTGTCCCTATTGTTAACTTCAAATTCTCTTTTGTAGATCGCCAAAGAGCATCAGGGTTCAATGTGTAAGAGGGTGTACTTTCAGTTGTATATTGTGGCTTGGGGATCTTCTCTATATATTGGTCGAATTCTGCTTTGTTCATAGACTTGTCTAAAGTTTGGTTATATATACAAGGCAGTTTAGGGGGCAGTATCTAGCCGATTGGGACTTTGATCCATTATATATATTTTTTTAGAAATGTGGATATGTATTCTAGGATACGCAGAAACACTGCTATACCAAGGGATTATTCTTAGGTAAGAGCGACTCTAGAAAAATTAGAGGTGTGTTTGTGATAGTATATAAATATAATTTTGTCTTAAGAATAATGACTTTAGATCAAGAGAATCCTGAACAAAAAGGAGAAGCAAGAGAAATCCTCTTGCCTTCGCCCAAGGCAATACCTATTATCATGAATTTCTTAGTGAGTGATAATCCACTAGAAGAAAAAAGGAAAGAGAAGATACAGCAAGAGCTTGCAACCTCCGGATATGTATGGCATGGCTGGAGTCCCCAGGAGCCAAATCCCACTGTAGATGAATTGCTTGAGGAGGAGATAAATCATAATAAATTTGGATTAAATTTTTTCTTTGGGATAAAGGATTTAGATACGAAGAGGAGTTTAAACGAGGAATTGTCTGAGAAGGGAGAAAAAGTACTAAACGTTAGCAAGAGAATGGGAAGAAAAACAAAAGCGTTTTTTTATAAATCCGACGATGAGATTTTTCTAGTCTTGAGTGAGGATTTTTATTACAACAAAGGTCTAGGCAACAAATTTATTAAAAGATGGAAGAAACTTCAAGAAAATGGCGAATATATTTCAATGCGTCTTCATATTTTAGTGTAATTTGCCAATTCCCTACTCATCATATATAATACCCACGATATCATATAGATAAAGAAAGAAATGAAAAGAACATTCCAACCCAAAAATGTAAAAAGAATTAGAAAGTTTGGATTCATGGCACGAAACAAGAGTGCAGATGGAAAGAATGTATTGAAAAGAAGAAGAGCTGTCGGAAGAAAGAGACTTTCTGCAAGTGAGGAATACAAAGCACTTAGAAAAAAGACTACAAAAAGTATAAGATAGGAGTAAGATGCTTCCTAAAAAATACAGATTACCAGCAAAAGATTTTCGTAATGTTTATGCCAAGGGGTTAAAATTTCGCGGCCAATATGGGATGCTTGTTACTACTCCTTCAAAATCACTTAAAATAGGTTTTGTCATAAACAAGAAGATAGGTAATGCCATAAAAAGACACAGAATGACTAGACTTCTGCGAGTTTCTTTTCTTGAATTAGTAAAAGAGTTAAATATTGAAAATAAACTTTTTGATTTAGAATATGTTGCGTTTGAATTCTGTGACTCTAAAGAAATCATCAAGGTTGAATTCGAAAAGCAGATTAAGCAAGCGCTTTCATGATGAAATATCTCCTACTCTTTTTCATAAAGCTGTATCAAAAAACATTTTCCTATGATTATGGTTTAATGGGAAAGATATTTCCAAATACGAGACCATGTAAATTTACCCCAACCTGCTCCCAATATGGATATGATGCAATTAAAAAGTATGGTGTTTTTAAAGGTACAAAATTAGCGCTTAATAGAATTGCTAGATGTAATCCTAAGACGGAGCCAGGACAATATGATCCTGTACCATAGAAAAATAACAGAAGATTGTATATAATCGGAAATTACTTTAATACTTAGAATATGCTTGCAGATATTTGGAACAATATATTTACATATCCCCTACTCAACTTAACTCTTGGCTTCTACCATATTTTCTGGGATAACTTAGGGATTGCTATTCTAGCAATAGCTGTCATTACCAGATTAATCCTCATTCCTCTCACTAAGAAGCAGACCAATATGACTAGAAAGATGGCTGGACTTAAACCACAGTTAGACGAATTGCAAAAGAAATACGCAAATAATTCTCAGAAGTTGTCTGAAGAGCAGATGAAGTTGTACAAGAAGGTTGGTTACAATCCATTAGGTTGCTTGGTTACCTTTATACCACAACTTGTTGTTCTCTCAGTCTTAATTGTTGTAATACGTAATGTTACAAACAATCAGCTAAGTGGAGTATATCCATTTATGCAAGAATGGTTGAACCCTGCAGGTGGAGACTTGATAATTAATACGCATTTCCTTTGGTGGGATTTAACAAAATCTTACTCTAATATCGCTGCTGAAGCAGGCAAATTCTCAATTCAAGCAATTTCATATTTGATACTTGCTTTTCTTGTTGGTATTTCACAGTACTTTACTACAGTATTTACCCAGAAGATTCAGAACCCTCTAGCTCCTACAAACGAGACAAAAAAGAAGGGTGCGGCACCATCCGCTGAAGATATGCAGAAGAAGATGACCAAGTCTATGAACTTAATACTTCCTCTTTCGACCGTTTTTATCGCTGTGAGCGCACCTTCTGCATTAAGTGTATATTGGATTGTTCAATCATTTATGTTGATCGCGCAGTATTGGATTTTGGATTGGGACAAGACAAAGAAAGGCGTACAGAATCTCTTTACGAGATATTTTAAGAAATCTAAATAACACCCCAGTTATTTTGAAAAATAATTTAAATATTGTTTTGATATGAAGGATAAAGATATTCTAAAAATTGTTGACCAAGAAGTATCAACTTTGTGTGAGCTTTTAACTGTTGAGTGTGTTAAGGAGAGTAGTATTGAAGATGGAAACGAGGGCGAAAAATATATTAAAGTTGTTTTTAGTGGTGATGATCTCGGATATATGATTGGTAACAGAGGTAGACATTTAGACTCTCTTCAATTCATGCTCCAGGTTATTTTAGGGAGAAAACTTCCAGAAGATACAGTCTTTAAGGTATTTGTAGATGTTGGTGGATACAGAGAGGAGAAGGATAAAAAGCTTGAGGAGATGGCACTTCAAAAAGCAGATGATGTTAGAATCCTTGGGGAGGAAGTTGAGCTTCCAGCTATGAAGCCCTCTGACAGAAGAATTGTACATATTGCTTTGGAGAGATTTGACGATATTACTACCGAGAGTCGCGGAGAGGGTATGGACCGCCATATTGTGATTATGCCTCTTAAGTAGGTAGAATCAATTAATGAAAGTTAAAGAATTTCTCAAACGGAAAATTTTTTCAATATTGGTATTTGTTTTCGTAGCTCTCACCCTACTCTTTTTAGCAAGGGAGAATACTTCCAGAATGGTTGCTATTGTAATCTCCATGGTTGTATGGCTAGGTATGAGTATTGGGTTTAAGAGTACTGTTGTAAGTAGTCTTTTGTATATATTAATTACACTCCCATTCAATATCACCTACCAGTTGCCAACTGATGTTCTATTTTTTCATACAGATCCATATGTAAGTGGTATTGCCACTAACTATTTAATACCTACCATATCTATTCTAGATCTAGGATTGATTCTTCTAATTGCTTCATATGTTTATGAGTTTGGATTTAAGCATGTTAAGGTTTTACTCCATAGCTACTCCATTTGGATTGCCCTCTTTGTAGGCTATTTGCTCTTCTCTACGATATTAAACTCCAGTTTCTTAACACTTCTGAACGGTGGAAGAATAGTTTTGGGTTTTGTATGTTTGATTCTTACGATTGATTTCTTTAAATTACAAAAACACAAAGATTTCTGGAAATATTTACTGTTTATTTTGTTAGGTTCTGTGATTATTCAAGGAATTGTTGGAGTTTTGCAGTTTAAGATGGGTTCTTCTTTAGGATTAGGTATGTTTGGAGAATCCACGATTGTTAGTGGTATGCAAGGATCGAGTTTTGTAACTTTAAACAGCGAGGTGTTTTTGCGTGCTTATGGTACATTCCCCCACCCTAATATCTTTGGTGGATATTTAGTGACGTGTTTGCTCGTTTCTTTGTTCTTGTATATGAAGAAGGATTTTAAGTGGAAAGGGGCTACTCTTCTATTGGGTATTTTGAGTAGTATTTTTGTTATTTTTACTTTTTCAAGGATTTGCGTTGTATTGGTGTTAGGAATTTGGTTGGTATTTTTGTTCTTAGGGTTTGTTTTTAAGAGAAAGGTTTTGTATTCCTTTTCTTTTGGATTATTAGTTGAAAGATTTCTTAATCTACTGTCTGGTGGTGATACGAGTTGGAGTGATAGGGTTAATTTAATGAGAAGTAGTTTTGAGGTTATAAAGGAGAATTGGTTAATGGGTATTGGATTAGGGAGGTTTACTAAGGGTATGGAGAATAATATTCCTCTGACTAGTAATGGGGTTATGTTGATACAGCCTGTGCATAATGTTCCATTGTTAATGGTTTCAGAGTTGGGGATTGTGGGTACTCTACTCTATTGTTTGTTGTTGGGTAGCATTTTGTTAAGGAATGTTAAAAGGATGAGTTGGTTTAAGTGGTTGGTTATTTTTGTAATTGTGGTTATTGGATGTTTTGATCATTATTTGTTTAGTTTGCCACAAGGACTAATGCTGTTATCGATTTTTTATCTAATTATTATCTATTAGCTAATTATGTTTTTAGAAGAATCTAATTGGATTTTAGAAAAAGTATCTTTATTAAATCCATGTAGTTCGATTTTAGATATCGGTTCTAGCAATATTTTCTACAGAACGAAGAAACAGCCATATATAAATCATATGTATAAAAAAATTGAGGCATTGACGAATATAAAAATCTCATCAGTTGATTTTTATGAAAGCGCTGGGGTCAATATAGTATGCGATGTTACAGATAGAAATTGTCTACATAGCATCAGGCCGAAGACTTGTGGCTTGCTGTTGATATGTAATTTATTAGAGCATGTTGAACTCGAGAGGATAAGCATATTGTTGGAGAATATGCACGAGATTTTAATGGATGACGGGTATTGTGTTGTAACTGTGCCCTACAATATTGAATATCACGAATCTCCGATAGACAATGGTCTCAGGCCTACGGCAAAAGAATTAATATCTATTATGTCTCCAAATTTCAAAGTGTTGTCATGTGAGCAAATAGAATGCTCTCATTATAGAGAACCGTTTATTTCCCATCCAGAAATGCGTCCTATGCCATTAGTGACATGTGGTGTTTTTCAGAAAAAGTAACAAGGATGTTTTAATACGGAGAGAATGGGATTCGAACCCATGGTACGATTACTCGTACGAACGCTTTCCAAGCGTTTCCTTTCGGCCACTCAGGCATCTCTCCTAGAAACAACATGGCGTACCTGGCCGGATTCGAACCGACGACCTACTGCTTAGAAGGCAATTGCTCTATCCAATTGAGCTACAGGTACATATTCTTGGGGTATTTTATCACAAAGAACCCTGTTTTTATATATCTACCACATCAATCATGATACCACCCTGCCTACTTGGGAAGTGATAGAGGAACTTCGGGAAATTAACGGGATTAAACTCATAGAGAGTATTCTTGTCGGAATATTTTATGGAATCAAGATATTCAGATCCTTCCTTCCACTTCATCTGTTTCAAAGTATTAACAAACTGCTCCTTATCTATCTTCGGTTGAACAGAACCCTGAGCAACAAGCTTTATGGAGAAAGAATCTGCAGTACTTTGAACTACAGTCACCTCTTTCTCAATCTCATCCCCAAGTGTCAATTCAAGGTTACTTGTACTTTCAAAGAGATTTTTTGATTGAGCCTCTGTAGTCAACAAAGTAGCCACCCCATCATCAAACCCTTGGTTGTAGTAGAAAGTACCTATACTTGTAACAGTTAGCGAAAGATTGGCCTGAGTCGCCGCTGCCCCTATCGCAACATCAGTTTTCTGACTATCTTTTTTGACCTCACTCTTAATACTGTCTGTAATGAGTTTCCATTCCCCATCTTTTGCCCTTAACTTCTGTTCTGCCTCTTCCGTTGTTGATTTCTTTAATTCTTCGGCTGCAGTATTTACATCAGAAAGAGAAAGCACAGTATATTCCTCTTTTGAACCACCAGAAAAAGTACCAGACCTGTAACCAAATGCCTCGCTACTAGAGAAATTCTGAACAGTGAAATATGTACTTGAGGTATTGTACTCCTCCCCTATATCCGTTGCATGTACGGCAACTGTCACATAGCTATTGCATTCTAAATCTGTAGCACTATCTAATGAATATGTTTTTCCATCGGAAGATATGACAACTTGTCCTGCCGAAAGCGCAAGCTTAGTACAAGATTCTGTAGGACCTGGATGTGTAAGGGTAATATTTCCAGTAGCCTTTTCTCCTTTGTATGCTTTCCCTGTTGCAGTTACAGTTGTTGATCTAGATTCCTCAATAGATTCTGTCTTTACTGGTATTTTGTAATTCTCAAAATCAATCTCTTTGATATTTGTATCTCCTACGAAAGTCTTTTCAATACTAACCTCTTGTGCCTTTACAAATATTCTTACTTTTACAAATGGAACCGTTGTGTAATATATTACCCCCACGAGGATTATCACTAAAACGAGAGAAATGAGATAGATTGGCCAATATCTACGCATCTTCTTTATTAATACTGGCGCATTGCTTGGTATCTCTTGTCTGGGATTTTTCCTTTTTAAGAAAGAGGGAAGTTGTAATTTTGGTATCTTAAATGCAAAGGGACTCTTTCTTTCATGAGTATTTTGAAAATCAATCTTTGAAAGATCCGGTTTTAAAGTGGTCTCTTCATTCATAGTAGGCAAATCTTCATCAAGTGATATGACTAAACCATCTTGGTTTATCGTCTTATTTTCTTTTCTTTTTTCCATCTCGCTTTTATTTTTCAAGATGGCTTGATTGATTCGTTTCTCGAAATCTGTTGAATTATTGGGATTCTCAGTATTAAAATCTTTTTTCTCCACTGGATGTTCGGGAATTTCTTTAACAGCTTCTGTAATTGGCTCTTCCACTTTTTTTGCTTCTGCCCATGTATCTTCAGTTGGGTTATTTGGGGTATCTATTGTTATGATACCTGCCATTTTTGAATTTCTTAATCCTGTAGGATTTTTGATAATTTGGCATACTAAGACCTTCTCTACCTCATCTGCAGTTTCTTTTATAACAGCGAGATTGATAGGACTAATGAGGATATCTGATTCTTCCGCAAAGGTGAGTATGACTTTTTCTGTCTTTGCACTCTGTATTCCACTAACGATATCTGTCAGCTCGTCTTCAGAATTCACTACTATCTTGGTAATCTTGTTGTTTTCTTCCATTATATTGCTATATTTTTCGATTTATTTATCTCGTTATCATACGCAAATTTAGCAAGTGCAGCAGGTGTTACATCAAAAATGTATTTTAGGTCTCCACTATGATCTATGATATTGTCTAACTTCTGAGGTGTAAAGTATTCGATTCTTGGTACTACAGGGAAAGGAAGGAATTTCTTCCAAGGGAACTCAAGCATGACCTCTTTGATTTCAGGAAGTAATGCTCCACCTCCACAAAGATATATCTGACCAGGGAATGTATCAACATCATCACAGCTGTAAAATGCTGTTTTCAGTGTTTTCATCCAAAGTTTGGCGACAGGATACATAATTTTTTGTACCTCCCGTGCCAAGTCCTTATTCAAATCTTTTTCGGAATATTTTATCTTCCTCTGCTCTGCGTGTCTGTAATCTAGGGAAAGAACATTTGTTAATTCCTTTGTGAATGTTCTTCCTCCAAATGCAAACATCTTTGTCTCAACAATATTTCCCCTGTCTACCACAGCGATGTCAGAAGTTCCACCTCCGATATCTATGAATATTGCAGAGAAATCTTTGCTCGAAGATCCGTTAAAAGATCTTGCTACTGCAAATGGTTGGGATACAATCCCTAGGATTCCAAGATGAAGCTCTTGGGCAACTTTTCTGAGTGCCTCAACATATGTTTTGGGTGCGAAGGAAGCGTAGAAATTCAATTTTACATCTCTTCCTTTGTATCCAACTAGTGAATCCACAGGCATTCCCCCTATTTCCAAGCCTGTCTTGGTAATATGCAAGATTTCGATATCCTCACTGTGTAGCCCAGTTCTTTGACTTAAATCTTGTTTCCCATTTACCTCGATTTTCTCTTTAATTTGTTTAATGATATTATTCTGCTCTTTTTGTGTTACCTCTGTATCGAAATTCTCTTCCCTCTGGTAGTTGATGACAATGGAGACACCCTGTATGTACTCTCCCGCAATACCCATGACTACATATTGTGGCAATTCTTCATCTGGGAGACGATTGGTAAGCTCTGCGATTGAAAGTCGACAGTTCTCCAATACTGTATCAAGGTTGGTAATGATTCCACTCTTCATAGCATTTTGTTGCTGGTCTATTCGAGAGATCTTTTTAATGTTGATACCCGTAGAATCCATAGAGAAAAGTATGCTTTTTAACTTCTCTGTACCGATATCTAATGCTATTACATTCTTATTTGTATCTATTAACGAATTGTTATCCGAGAGGTGTCTCAGAAAAGGCAAGTTTAGCATACGAAAAGTATATCACATTTGGAGGATTATATAATGACAGTAAGTATAATCGGTTCTCTCTCAGTTTTCTTGTAAATGAGTTTGCTTAGATCCTTTTCTATTGTCTCTCTGAGGTTTTCAATCTTGTATTGTTTAGTACTGTTAGATTGTGAAAGCCAGCTTCTATGAATATCAAATATCTGATTCTCAATTTCCTTGAGAAGTTCCTGAGAACCCTTCATGTAGACAAATCCCCTAGAAACAAATCTTGGTCTTCCAATTATTCGTTTGTTCTTAATATTCATATTCAAGACAACTACAAACATTCCGAACTCGGATAGTTGTTTTCTGTCTTTAAGAACTATGTCGCCAGTGTCACCTACTCCTAAACCATCTATTAATATCGGCTTAGATTCAATCTTCTTTCCCCTCTTCCAAGAATGTCCGTTGAAGAGCCATGTTTGACCGTCATCAGTAAGGAATATGTCTTCATCTCTCATTCCCCACTTTAAGAAATTTTGTTTATTGAAATATCTAAAGGTCAATGGCCCATGGATTGGCATGACTGCTCTTGGTTGTATCATTTCATGCATCATCTTCATATCTTCCTGATTACCGTGCCCTGTTGAATGGATCTTGAGATCAATAGTGTCTTTGATTAGGTCGCCCCCGAGAGCGATTATTCTATCTGTCATTCTCTCGATGCTACTAATATTCTCTGGGATTTCTGAAGAGGACATAATTACCAAGTCTCCCTTTTTAATCTTAATGAACTTGTGCTCATTAAGTGAGATTCTATTTAGTGCTGCAAATCTTTCCCCTTGGCTTCCAGTACAAAGTAAAAGTAACTCATTATCTGCATACTTATTTATATCCCTCTCTTTGACAATCATCTTGTCATCGATATTTATGTAGTGCTTCTTTCTTGCAATATCTAAAGATTGCTCAAGACTTCTTCCAGAAAGTACGATCTTTCTGTTTGTCATCTTTGCTACTTCGATTAGAGAGTATAGTCGAGTTATTAATGATGAGAATGCTGCGACGATAACTCTCCCCTTTTGTTGTTTGATGAGATCTGCAAGATTTTCAAAAATCTGCTTCTCAGAAGGGGCTTTTCCAGGATTGGTGGCATTAGTGCTTTCCATCAATGCTAGGTCGATATGCCCTCTTAATTTTCTTAAAGTATCGTAATCAGTTTGAGGTTCATTTGCTGGAGTCATGTCAATTTTGTAATCCCCAGAGAAGAATACGTTGCCATTTGGACTTTCTAAGAAAATTGAGAATGCATCCGGAATACTGTGATTGATACCTACAAATGTAGCTCTGAAATATCTTCCAATTTTTATGGTCGATTTTCTATCTACGCCATATATCTTTACCTTGCTTAACATCCCATATTCACGCATTTTCTCTTCTATTAGGGCTTTTGCAAAACCACCTGCATATATTGGAGGATAGTCTAATTCGGGTAATACCCATTTCAGTGCACCGATATGATCTAAGTGACCATGAGTTATTAGTATCGCTTTAATTTTTGTTTTGTTCTTTTGTAAATAGCTAGTATTGGGAATCAGGTAGTCGATACCGTACATCTCTTGCCCAGGGAATGAATACCCTGCATCTATCATTACTATTTCATCTGAATATTCTACAAAATTACAATTTCTTCCAATCTCTGTAGTTCCTGATAATGTGCATAGCTTTAATAATTCTTTTTTGTTTGTAAACATCATAATGTGGACATTATATCAGATATGGGTGTGATATAATATGGAAACCGTTAGTACAAGATTAGTCACCTTGGAGGCTTGGGAAGAAATTCATATATATGAAGATTAGAACCCCTACCCTATGTTAGGGTGTGAGTTTAAGATAGTGATATCTTAAAGAAGTAAGGTGGTAACGCGTGGATTCGCCCTTACATTAGAGTATCAATATGGTATTCTGGTGTAAGGGCTTTTTTATTTTATATACTTTATCTATGTCAGATTTGATATCTACAGTAAAAGATGAAGAAACACGAGAAGAACCGCTCGAAGGAGTTTTCCAATCAAAGTTCTTTCCATCAGATAATGCTATTAAAGAGCTATATGAAAGCGAAATTACCTTGGGTATGGCATTCTCACCTATTTCGCTTACACACTATCTTGTTAATGATGAAAGAGAATCTAAAGAAGATGAAGATTTACGAGGAGCACTTGAGGAACAGGGGAAAATGTATCAATTATTCTTTTTTGCTAGAGAAGAACAAGAGTTTAAAGCATTGGTAGTAACAATTCAAAGTATTTCGGGTTGGAAGGAGATAGCGAGTGAGCTTAAAGATTTTAGTTTTGGGCAAAAGACCTTGGCATATATTAATCAGCGAAAAGAGTATGAATTAAAGAATGGAAATAGAGGTGTGGCACATTCTCTTGGTGAGACTGCAAAATTGTTAGAAAATAATTTGAAAACACATACTACAAATGGAGCGTAATATACCAAAAGCATATGAATCGAGTACATCCGAACCCAATATTTACAAACTCTGGGAATCCTCGGGCTACTCTACGCCAGAAAAGGTGGAACAATATTTGAAAGACAAAGGACTGGATGTAAAAAAATCTTTTACAATAACCCTTCCACCTCCAAATGCGAATGGTAATCTTCATCTGGGCCATATGTGTGGCTATTCATTCCATGATGCATTTGCAAGATTTAATAGAATGACAGGTCATCCTACTCTACTTGTGCCTGGAAAAGACCATGCAGGTATCCAAACTGAAAGTGCATTTACAAAAGTGTTACAAAATAATGGCGAGGATAAATGGGAAATGGGAAGAGAAGAATTTTACAAACGATGCTATGAATTCTGTATGCAAAATGCTGACAATGCTAGATCTCAAGAAAAAAATATTGGGCTTTCAGCAGACTACACACGAGAGTTCTTTACCCTTGATCCTAAATTAACCAAGGTTGTTTACGAGACATTCTACAAAATGTATGCAGACAAGATGGTTTACAGAGATAAACGAATTGTAAATATCTGTCCTAATTGTAAAACTGCATTGGCAGATATAGATACGGATCATCAAGAGCAAAGAGGTATATTTGCATATATTGTCTATCCTTTTGTTAATGAAGAAGACAAGCAATTAGCAAAAAAGAAATTTGGTGTAGAAGGTATTACAGTTGCTACTACTCGACCAGAGACTATGTTGGGTGATACTGCCGTGGCTGTCAATCCAGAGGATGAGAGATACAAAGAGTTCATTGACAAGAAGGTTTTACTTCCAATCGCTGATAGGGAGATTCCAATCATTGGAGAATCAGAGGTAGATATTGAAACCGGTACCGGTGCTTTGAAGGTTACACCTGCCCATTCCCCTGTTGATTTCAAGATTGGAAAAACACATGGATTGGATATTGTGAATGTAATAGATGAGGAAGGAAAGATGACGGGTAATATTCCTGAGAGATTTAAGGGTATGGGAACAGTAGAATGCTCTAAAGCATTATGTAAGGAATTGGATGAAGCTGGTTTGTTAGTGAAGATTGAAAATATTAAACATGAGGTGGCTGTGTGTGAGAGATGTGGTACTCCTGTTGAGCCCGTTATCTCTAAACAATGGTATGTGAATGTAGAGCCGTTAGCAAAGAGAGCCCTTGAAGCTTTGAAAAATGGTGAAGTTAAGGTTGTTCCAGAAGGTCAACAAAGAGCCTTGGAATTTTTCTATGAGAATATTGAGCCATGGTGTATTTCAAGACAACTATGGTGGGGACAAAGAATTCCCGTTTGGTATTCTGGTAGTAAAAAGTTGCATGATTGGTTAGAAGAAAATTCTGATGGGGGCAGCCCTAGGTCTGCCCTTATTACTAAGTTCGAGGAAGAGTTTAAGGTTGATGCGAACGGGTCCGGAGAAATATATGTAGGCGAGGTCTGCCCCGCAGAGGGAATATGGGAGGCTGAATCAGATGTGTTTGATACATGGTTTAGCTCGGGTCAGATACCTTACTCTGTTTTGGGTGGTCCGGAGGGTGATGACTATTCTAAATACTACCCTACTCAGATGATGATACATGCTAGAGATATTTTGTTCTGGTGGACCGCTCGTATGATTATGTTTGGTCTATACAGAACTGATCATGTTCCCTACTCCACAGTTTTGCTTACGGGGATGATTTTAGCTTCCGATGGCTCCAAGATGTCTAAGTCTAAGGGGAATGGTATTGAACCAAAAGAGGTATTTGAGAAATATGGCGCAGATGCTTTAAGACTTTGGTACTACAGTGATGCTCTTCCTGGTTCTAATGCTCCACTAAGGGAGGAAAAGATAAAGGGGAATAGAAATTTCGTTAACAAGATTTGGAATGCGAGTAGATTTATATTAATGAATATTGAGGATGAGGAGATTGAAGGTATTAAGAATTTACAACCTATGTATTCTGAGAGGATGAAGTTAACAAATGAGCATATTACTAAGGTTAAAGGATACCTCGAGAGGTATCAGTTGAACTTAGGAGCGGAAGCTATTAGAGAATTTTTCTGGCATGAATTATGTGACAAATGGATTGAAGAGATCAAGGGTGAGGTTAAGGATCAACCTATTGGTAGTGATATTCGTATTGCAAAACTATCTGAATTACTTTGGTTGTTGAAAGAAAATTTAAAGATTATGCATCCTTTTGTTCCTTTTGTTACTGAGGCTGTATGGCAGGAATTAGTAAAATTGGGATTAGCTGAGGGAGTATTAATGGTTGGACAGGTTTAGTCCTTAAGTTGACATAGCTTTTGAATAAAGATATCTTTTATGAAGAAATAATTTTTTATTTTACTAACAATGAGCGAATTTGGAGAAGTAGAGGAAAATACAGGAACAGTAACGGACGCAGTAACTCAACAGGCTGTTCAAACAGACGCAGTAACTCAGCAAGCTATACAAACAGACACACAAGAAAAATCTTTAGAGAATCAAAGGCTTGAAGCTGCAATGGAATTACAAAAACAGTTACTTGAGAAATTCCCAAATGAAGCTCTCAAGTTCGGATCAGTTGGAGAGGAATTCGTCATTATGAAGACCCCTGTTGTTGATGAAGAACCTAATCTTGATCCAGAAAAATACGGAACTATTGAGCATAAAGTTGAAAGACATCTGATTTCTACTCCATATGGGGCTAGAATTTTAGACATGATCAGCTATCCAAAAGGGGAGCTTAGTTCTTACGAATATTCTGAAGATAGATTACAAAAAGAGATTTTTCCCAAAGGAAAGACTTTTAGGCCTGCACATGAATCACTCACTCTAACATCTTCTATCCCAATGTCGGAATCTCCATACTACAAAAAATTAGCTGATAATAGGGAGTTGCTATCTCTTGGTTCTGTAGATCCTTCACATTCGATGCAGGTACTTCTTGGAGATGAAAGCAGTTCTTACTTCAGGTTAAGGCAAGCAACTAGACAGGAAGTGCAATCATTGGTTGATGCGGCAAAAGAATCTTCTCATATGGTGGAATTTGAACAAGCATCTATCCAGCAAGATTTAGATGCTTTGACAGGAATAGATCTTGAACCAATTAAAAAGTAATTCCTTGAATTGGATTCTATAATAATATAATACAGTATTCCGTACGGCGATTTCGTTAATCGTTGTTTTACAGTAGGCTAAGATGTTGTTTAATAGTGGTATATTTACTACATTTTTGCTATTATTTTGCTTATGAATAAACAAAAATTCTACCTAACAACTACACTCCCCTATGTAAATGCAGAACTCCATATAGGACACGCCTTAGAATTTGTACAAGCAGATACAATAGTAAGATATTTTAGAAACAAATTAGGAAAGGAAAATGTATTCTTCAATGTAGGAACAGATGAACATGGACAGAAAATATATTACAAAGCACAAGAAGAAGGATTGGAATTAAAAACATTTGTAGATAAATATGCACAAAGAGTAATGGATTTTTGCAAACTCTTTGACATATCATATGACAACTTCTACAGAACCTCTGATCCTAAGCATCATGAATTAGCACAAGTATTCTGGAATAAATGCAATGAGAGTGGAGATATATACAAAAAGGAATACACAGGACTCTATTGCGTAGGTTGTGAAAGATATCTAACAGAAAAAGAATTGGTAGATGGTAAATGTCCAGATCATCATACAGAACCAGAGAAAAAGACAGAGGAAAACTATTTCTTCAGACTTTCTAAATACCGAGATCAACTCTTAAAGTGGCTAGATGAAAACAAAGACTTTGTAAAACCTGCATACAAAATGGAGGAATTGAAGAAATTCATATCTGAGATGGAAGATATTAGCATCTCAAGATTAAGAGAAAATCTCCCATGGGGTATTGAAGTTCCTGACGACCCTACTCAGATGATGTATGTCTGGTTTGATGCATTGACCAACTATGCTATTGCAGTAGGATATGGACGTGATGAAGAGAGATTTAATCAATGGTGGGGACCAGTACAAACATGTGGCCCGGATAACTTGAGATTCCAAGGTGCAATATGGCAAGGTATGTTGGCGTCCGCAGGATTGCCACAATCAGACAAGTTACTAGTACATGGTATGGTACTGGGATCTGATGGAACTAAAATGTCAAAAACCGTAGGTAACATAATCTCTCCTTTTGAACAGGAACAGAAATATGGTGCAGAGATAGTTAGATTCTATCTGCTAACTGGTATAACCACTTATGACGATGCTGCATACAAAGAAGACGACTTGGTTAACATGTATAACTCGAGATTAGCAAACAACTTTGGAAATCTTCTCAACAGAGTCATCCATCTTGCCAATGCGAAGGAGGTAGAGATGAATAATGAAGAGAAAGTAGAAAAGGAGTTCAAGACAACAGTTGACGGGTATGTAGGCGAGATTAATAGCTTGTATGAAAATTATGAACTATATTCTGCTGGTGAAAAGATTGATCAACTTGCAGACTATGGAAACAAATATATTACGAAAGAAGAACCGTGGAGCAAAGAAGTAGGAGAAGCTGGAATCATATTGAACAATTTGAGCTACCTCTTAAAACATGTAATCGCTTGTTACTCCCCTATTATCCCAATTAGTACAGAAAATGCTAATAATGCATTAGAAAATTTTGAGAAGGTTATACTCTTCCCTAAAATAGAAACATAATATGCTATACTAAACGTAGTAAAAAATTAAAACTGCCAAATGTTTAATAGTAAAAAACAGCCACAATCGATAGACTTCCTTCAGCCTGTATATTCCCCTACTGATATCTGGGCCAATGCATATATATGGTTGACCAATGTAGGAAAATATATGTTGATCGCTGTGGAGGTGGTTGTCTTAGGGGTTTTCTTTTCAAGATTCATATTGGATAAACAGAATAATGATCTGACAGAAGATGTTAATGGGAAAGTAACTCTTCTTTCGAATGAGACCTGGCAAAAAAATGCTGCACTTTATGAAAATTATCAATATCTTTTAAACGATATCGGAATAATAAGGGAGAGACAGGAAATAAATTCGGTAAAGATAAGCGAATTGATCAGCGGTATTCCTTCTTCCTTGCATCTTTCTACATTCGGATATTCTGTAAACAAGGTCGCCCTCAGGCTTACATCCAATAGTTTGGATGCAATAAAAGATTATGAATCCTCGTTGAAAAATAATCCTAATTACTCAGATGTATCATTCAATATAAACAAGGACAGTAGCGAGATAGTTGTTAATGTAAATTTCTCAATTATTGTTGATTAATATGGAAGAAAAAGGATTGAATACAACGGAATATATTAAATTAATTAAGGAATCTCCGGAGAAGAAGAAGGGATATATCTTCGCTGGAGTTACAGTCTTTGTCTCTATTCTTTTGATAATATTTGCTGTTCGTCCGACAATTATCACAATTACACAGATAAATTCGAGTATTAAGGAAAAGAACAGGTTGAATACCTCATTGGAGGCGAAGATTAATACACTAAGCACATTAGATAAACAGTACGAGGATCTTAGTACGAACTTGGGCGATCTTGAACTGATATATCCTTCTAATGGGAATTTTAGTTTGCTTCTCGCAAATATAGAATCTGTTTTATCAAGAAATAGCTTCTCCATGATAGGTGTAGATTTTGATAAATATAGTGACAAGAATGTCACTTTTACACCCAAAGTTTTAATCCCATGGTCTATGCAGGTTGTTGCAAAGGGAAATATATCAAATGTGGTGAATTTACTGAAAAGTTTGGAAGCTTTACCAATGTATCCAGTAGTGGAATCGTTTGCCTATTCTGATCAGAAGGATTCCGGTGGTCTAACAAACTTTAGTATAACCCTGAGAATTTATAAAATAGATAATAATAACTTTTATAACTAAGCAATATGGAATGGATTAAAAAATCATTAATAGCACTAGTTCTTCTCCTAGTAGTGGCTGTTGTTTGGGTTGGGTCTACAATATATTTCAGTACAAATGATGTAGATGTTAACCCAAATGCTTCATCATATACAAAACAATTATCACCCTCTTTTGATGAAGAAGAATTGAATCTTGTTACAGAGAGAACATCTAAGAGTTTTACAGTATCTCCCTCCCAGTTTTTGAACTTAACGGAAAGTTCAAATTAATCTATATAGTCATCTAATTTCTGTTGGGCGGATTTCTCCTTGAGTTTCTTTAATGCCTTCGCTTCGATCTGTCTGATTCTTTCTCTGGTTACACCGAATTCTTTTCCAACCTCTTCTAATGTTCTGGAAACACCATCATCTAATCCAAATCTTAGAGATAGGACTCTTCTTTCTCTGTCTTGAAGAGTATCTAAAATGTCCTTCAACTGATTCCTAAGATACTCCGAAGTAGCATACTCTTCTGGAGATTGTGACCAATCATCGGCGATGACATCTTGAAGCTTGCTATCTTTCTCCTCCCCTATTGGTGTAGAAAGAGAAGTAGGATTCTGTTTGATCTTTCTAATTTCTGCAACCTTCTCTAACTCAATATCCATCTCTTTTGCGATTTCTTCATCTACAGGAGGTCTACCCAATCTGGTGGTTAATGCGTTGTTAACCTTGTTGAATTTGTTGATGGTTTCAATCATATGCACTGGTACACGGATAGTTCTTGCTTGATCTGCGATTGCTCTTGTAATTGCTTGTCTGATCCACCAAGTAGCATATGTAGAGAACTTGAAACCTTTAGTGTAATCAAATTTCTCAACTGCCCTCATCAAACCGATGTTTCCCTCTTGGATTAAATCTAATAGTTCTAATCCGCTCTTACTGTATTTCTTTGCAATACTGACAACCAATCTAAGGTTTGCAGTTATTAACAACTGTGTAGCTTCCTCATCTCCTGCCTCGATTCTTTTTGCAAGGATCTTCTCTTCTTCTCCTGTAAGTAGGGGAATCCTCCCTATCTCATACAGGTATGACCTAATAGCATCAGTGGAAAGACTGGATTGAATAGTTTTAAGAATCCGGATTTTCTTCTCGAGTGTAAGCTCTTCTTTTTCTAATGTCTCAGGATTTTCTTCTGGCTCTAGTACCTCAATATCATTCTCTTGCAATGAAGCGAAAATATCATCCAAAAGCTCTACGTCTTCTTCTACTGTTGGAAATACATCTAAAAGATCCTCTTGTGTAAGGAAACCTTGATCTTTCCCTTTCTCAACCAATATTTTAATGGCTTTCTCTTTGTCTGTCATAGAAGGAATTATGATATAATTTTAGATATGGACAGTAAAAAGGACATGTTAATACAAAAGAAACAATTTTTCTTAGATACCGTTGCTCGGTTTTGTGATAAATGTGGCACTCAGTATGCTCTTGAAGATGTTAATATAATCCAGAACACTGGAGTATCAAGCATTATACACTTTTCGTGTCATAATTGTAAATCAAAGCACATTGCTACGTTAGTTATTCCACTTGGTATTAGTAATCGAGTGGCAATAAATACAGATCTTGATGTAAAAGAGCTTAAAAAATTCTCCAGTGAAAAAGAGATAACACCCCAGAATATCCTTGAAATATACACATGTTTGAAAGAAAACCCAAAGGTTATTCTTTAATTTCCGTTGTTCCAGACTATATTAAATGTTTGATTTGTAGCTAGCTCAAACCTACCGGAAAGTTGGTTTGATATGCTATTAAGATTGCCAGAGGATTCTACATTCCAGTTCTCTGGATATGTTATATCCAACTTGTATGCATGTGCTCTCTCCCCAGCTTGCTTAAATATGTTTAAATCTAAAAAGATATTCTTTTCATTTAATTCTAATGGGAAGTTAGAACCTTCTCGAGTTATTCGGTATGACATCTCTAATGTCTTTGTTGATTGTATTGGGATATTGAACCATCCGCCAATAATCTTGAACCCACTTTCTCTTATTGTGCTGAATGTATTATTCTCAAATCCTTTGGCTGAAAGAAGCGTTGCATTTGCAGGTATGTATATTCTCTGATAGTTTGTGTAGTCTCCTTCTGGATATGTTGTTGTTTTTGAAGTGTTTTCAGTAGTTATGGAGTATGTAAAATCTATTGTATTTTCATCCTTAATATTAACATTGAGATTGTAATTCTTGGTAAGGTACAGATTGGCTTTATTTCCACCCCAATTCCAGTCTATTGCAATTGGTGCTTCCCCGTATCGCGAATCTAGTGATCCAGCCCACTCTTTCTTGTTAAAGAAATTGTAAGCATCTGTGTTTTCGAATGTCGCTTGAAGATGTTTTTCATTTAAGGATTCTTCAAATACCTCTCCTAGAGTTGTAAGATCTGTAAAGTTCATCGAAAGAACCTTTGTTATAATCTGGTTTGCCAAATCTGCTAAGAAAGTAGTTTTTTGTGTAGAACCTGGAGTAAATGATTCGTGCATCTCGAAGATTTTAGAGTAAAGGTTCTCGCTGGTAATGAGTTCGCTCTGCCCAGGTACCTCAATTCCTCCCCATTTCTGAAGAAGTTTTTGAATAAATGCGACATCAATTGTGATCACACCATCTAAATCGTTACCTTTTCCAAGATCTGAGATATATGGCTCTGCGGATACTTCAGTCTCTGTAAGATCTGGATACCAGTTTATCAAAGAGAATGGCCATATTGTTACACCAAGTGCTTGTTGCATTGATTTAGGTGCTGTGTATGTTTTGCCTTGAGCCTTTAGTGTCCCGTCAGCATTGTAAATGTCATCTACAAATAACTCTCTGATTTGCCCCCCTTCTACGCCAATGACTCCATAACTTGTTAACCAACCCCCAGTGCTTCTGAGCTCTGATTCGTTTTGAAGCAGGACGAGATATCTTTGTCTTTCATCTACACCCAAGACATCCGGAAGGAATGTAAGGACTTCTTTAAATGTCTGGGTCGCTGTGTTTAAAGTAGAAACTGTGTCTTTAATTTCGGATATCTTATCTCTTCCAGCTTGCGGAAATGTATTTATATTCACCTGCTCTAAGATCCCTTCTGCTAGCGAAATCTTGTATGCAGCTTCAGTAATTTTGTAACTATTCTGCTCGATATCGTTAAGATATGTGGTGTATTCTCTGGTTGTAGTTGGAACAGATGAACCCAAGCTAATCGCTGGTTGGAAGTCCCGAACATATTCGAAAAGTGGCTGAGTAGCTTGTAACATGTCTTCTGCTCCATCGGCTGCATACTGAGCACTGAGTAGAAGTTGTGTTGTATTTGTATAGAGTGCATCCTGACCAAAAACGATAAATGCCCATCGGAGATTCTGCAACCCCGCTGTCATTCTCTCAACATTCTCCTGTATCTGTACAACTTTCCTTTCACTATTGGTTGTATTCATACTTACGAGGGAATCCTTGAGATCTTTGCTATTGGCTGAGATGAAAAGAAGTCCCAAAGAGACGCTAATTAGTGGATATATCAAGAAGTACGTCGAGACAATTAATGATGCTGTAATCCCGGCGATCTTTAATACCTGTCCAGGTTTTATCTCTTTTTTCTCTCGCTTTTGTCTTTCTCCAGGATTTAATTTCCTAAATGGACTCACAAGCTTATCCAGAAATTTCCCAAGCCCTGTCTTGGCAGTCTTAACATTGTCGATTGCCTTCTTTGTTGGTCTTTGATCGTAGCTCCAATCCTTGTTTATATCATCGTAGTACGTGTGAATCTGATCTGCCATGGTTTCCTCCAATGTAACCTGTTGAACCCATCCATATTTCGAAGCATGTGGTGCAGGCACATACAGATCTTGTACGACGAAATCCCTTTGAGGATTTTCTACAAACTTTATGGATTGAGATTCTGTGTTAAGTTCGAGTAGTTTGTATGCAATTGATAGCGTTGTGTAATTATTTTTATTGGCGAGAGTTACAACTTCGCCTTTCGTTTTGTCCGAGAATGTAAGCTTAAGAATCCCATATACAGCATCTCTTTCGTCAATAATATTGTGTATATCTAATCCCTCCCCTTTTATTGTAATCTGTGGCTTCTGTGTAGCATCCTTTACAAGTTCGTGTAGAGTTTCATTATCAATCTTCGTTACACCTTTACCAAGTACTGTTCCTAACCTAAGAATCCTAATATTCAAATTCGTCTTGTCTCTGAATTCTGCAGAGAGAGTCTCACAATATTTTTGTAATTCCATTCCAGAGTAAGGCGATGGGGATGCCATTTTTAGATTATTAACTCTGTTGGCGAGTTCTCGGTTTAATCGTAGTGAAGATATTAGAGAGACTTTTGCATTGTGCTTTTTGGCACTTTTGAGACTTTCTTCTAAATAACCAGATTCTCGAATGAATTCTTTACTATCATATTCCTTCGACTGAAGTGCATTGTTTAAGAAATAGAAGAGATAGTCATATCTCTTAATATCTTTATATATATTCTCAAGACCTTTGAATTCAAAGAAATCTACTAAGGCGGAGCCTTTAAGTTCCGAGATATACTTGCTAGTTTGTGAGTTGTAATTATCTACGATAATGACATGACAACCTTGTTCTATTAATGTTTTCGCAATTAAATAACCCGTTCTGTTTCCCCCATGTATAAGGAGAGAGACTGGTGTTTGTGCTTTAATTTTGTCTAATTTTGAATTCTTCATGTTATTCAACTGTATCAAAATTTACTGGTATAGGGAAATGAAAAGTTTTTAGGTTGAGAAGGTATCCTGATCGTACAAAAACAGGGATTTCAACATCTTCGTATCCTTGGGCTGAAACCTTTACTTGGTACTGATTATCAGCTAGCTCAAGATTTGTAATTGGGGATGTCCCCAGGTATTCCTTATCTACATATACCTTGGCTTCTTCAACCGAACTAGTTATAGTGAGCAAGCCTTTGCCCTTTTGGGTATTTGCGGCTTCTGTATAGTAGAGGATGGTACCGTTAAGAATATTCTCAGGGCCTATTTCAATATCGATCCTTGCAGATGTGTTTTTTGAGATCTCAACCTCAAAAGTTTGGTTTTCATAGAAGGTATCATCTCCTGCTATTTTACTAAGTTCGATTGCATATTTTCCCTCTTTTAGATTCTCAACTGTTACGGGGGTTTGTCCGTAATCTTTATCATTGATCTGTACCTGTGCCTTACCTTTCTCGACAATTATCTCCATAGAGGTGTTGTTGTAGAACACATTTAAGAGAGGGATACTGCCCAAAATCTTTCCAAGAGGAAGAAAATACAGAATTATGGATATAACAAGAATAGCGATCGCTATTATTAGGACAGTTTTACGATTTTTCATTATCTAGATTATATTCATAGCTACTTGATTTGTCTAGAAACTAGTAGGAGTATCGGGACTCTGGTGATTTTTCTTTCAATTTTTTCTCTTTTTGTTTGGAAGCACGGATATTTGCTATAACGATAAAGGCAATACCTAGTGCAGCACCCAGAATTAATGCGAAGTATCTAATAGCTCCAGTACTTAAAACGGCAATGGAACCAATTAAGAGTGTAACTACCATCTCAATTAATACAATTTGTCCTCTTGTGAGGTTTAATTTCATTAATTGATGATGTAGGTGACTAGTATCATTTATGCGCAATAGCTCTGCAAAAGATTTTGGTTTGTATGCAATTAATCTCTTGAGTATTACATATACAAAGTCTATTACTGGAATGAGGACTAGCATCAATGTAGTTGAAAATTTCGTATCTGCTACTATTGCTAATATGCATATTAGGAAGCCATATATCGTTTTTCCGGTGGATCCAGACATGATTTTTTGTGGTGGGAAAGCAAACACTAGGAAAACCAGCAATGCACCTGCTGCAACGATTGAAAGAGTGGATGAAAATACAGATTCGTACCTTACTGCAATAACAAAAATGAGGGCAAAAATAGTCAAAGAATTTGCCTCAATAATTCCAGGAGAACCGGCGGTCCATTTTACAGCATTGATACATACTAGAATCCAGATGAAGAGAATTATATCTCCAGGGAAAGCTAGCGAAAGCTGTAATCCTAATAGTGAAAAATCCCATGTAGCAAAGTTAAAATCTATTCCAACGAATGAAGAGTTTCCAAGGTTTATTACTGAAGTTGCAATTATTAATGCTGCGACGATCTGATATCCAAGTTGTACTTTTGCAGGTAGATTCAATATATCATCGAGGGTAGATCCGACAGTAAGGACTAGGAATGCTATTAAAATGGGGATTGTAAAGCTATCTAATTTAAAAAGCAACAATATTGCAAGTAATACTGGGATAGCGACTGCCAATCCTCCAAGTGCCGGGGTTATACCTTCATGAAGGGCTTTCTCCGGATTGTCAAAATCCTTATGATTTTTCTTTACACCAGGTTTGTATGTAATGTCGTTCTTGAGAGCAATATGTCCAATTATTGGTGCGAGAATTAGTGAAAGCACGGCTCCACCTAGAAACAATGGTAAATATTGTATGTATTTATGATATTCAGTATTAACAATTGTCTCAAAGAAAGGGAGTGAAAGTATTGTGCTTAAAATCTCTGCTATTGTTGAAAAATCCATGTTAAGAAATGGTTAAATGAATTAACATTATAGTCCCAGAAATGGATGCTAAAAGACCACACAATAGTACCAATTTCGATAGCATTTTTTCTTTGTTGTAGTAGCGAGCAGTAACTATAGTGCTCATAATTATAGAGAAAATTGAGATTGAAGGGAATATATAGAGGTATTCTTTTGGCAAGAGCCTTGTATCCGAGGATAGGTTGTAATTAAGTATTGGCGTTAAAGATGGGAACTGTGAGATATTAGTCATTATCCAATATATTTGCTGGGCAATCATAATTAAGCTGAAAACGATTACAAACCAGAAGAATGGATCCTTAAAGAACTTCCTTACCTCAAATTGGAGAATGATATTGTCGGTTTTTCCTTTAATCTTGTAAATCTTGTTTTTAAATGGATCTTTTATGCCGAGATCAAGTTGTTTTACTTTCTCCTCTTTCGGCTTTTCTGATTTTTTAGCCTTTTTCATAATTAGACTATTATATCAGATTGTTGAATAGGAAAAGATATTCATCTAATGTTAACTCTTGTGGGCGTTTATCTAATAGTGCAAGTATGTCTGCATTGAAATTTGTACCTTTGAGATTGTTTCTGAGGGTTTTTCTTGGTGATTTAAAAGATTTTTCAAGAAATTTTATAAATTTCTCATTATCTAGCTGTATTTTCTGTAACTTGGGGGCAAAACAAATCAAACTGCTTGTCACTTTGGGAGGAGGGAAGAATGAACCAGGAGAGATATCAAATAATTTGGTTGGATTAGCAAAAAGTTGAGATTTAAGTGAGAGGATATTTGAGTTTGGGCTCTTTGCTATGTATTTATCTGCAACTTCTTTTTGAATTATGAAATAACAGTTATTATTAAAGAACTCAGATGAGATGATCTTTTGGATAATTGGCTTGCTTACATTGTATGGCAAGGATCCAAAAAATATTATTTTTTTGCTTTTCTCGCTGTTTAACTCTTTGAAATCCCAATCTAAGAAATCTATATTGAGAACATTGGGATATGAAAGGGAAAGCTCTTTTGCAAGTTCATCGTCCTTTTCGATTAGTAGTAGATTAGAAGTAATTTTAGAAAGTTTTTGTGTAAAGAAGCCTCTTCCTGGGCCGATTTCAACAATTAAATCAGGGATTTCTTGCCCTACGTGGCTGATAATTCTTTGTCCAAGATGTTCATTTATGAAAAAATTTTGTCCGAGTGATTTCTTTATCATTAATCTATTCTGAAATCCCAAACATTAGCTTCTTTTTTGAAATTCAGATCACAAGTGGGGCAATGTGCTGAGCTTTCTTTGAATTTTAGATCTCCATTACACTTTGGACAGACAAGAATCTCTTGTAGTGCCTTAGGATTTTTCTGGGTATAGTCACCGCTTAGCTTTGTCTCATAGATTACGCTAGGTGGAATATTTGTTGTTTTAAGAAGCTTTTGTAGAGTTTGCTCCATATTTATCATTTTTTCATCTCCAAGAATCTTTTTCAGAGATGCAGATCTAAGGTATGAACATCCATATTTATTAACAATCTCAAACTTTTGCGATGATAATAGCTGTTTAACATGGTTTGGATCATATGTTAAGAATATCGCTTCTTCTCCTTGCTTTGTGCCTTCAAAATTCTTTGCAGTAGGCTGTTGATATGGCTTGTTTGAGAAATATTTGAAATTTAAATGGGTAATTGCTCTTAAAGATGCTTTTAAATTCTTTTTGTTCGCAAATTCTTGCACATATGTAGAACCGTTATGCATGATTCTTCTTAACTCTTTGTAATATAGCCCCGGCTCTAGAATATGGTGTAATACTCTCACCATTAACCCTCCGTCAAATGTATCTTCCTCAAATGGCATGTGATATGCGTTTGCAGCTATTAGTTCAATGTTTGGGTACTGTTTTTTCAGAATACTGTAATTCTTTTGGAGTGTTTTCAGGGAATAGTCTAGAATAATTGGGTGGGTATAGTTTTTGTAATATATTTCAGTTAAACGCCCATATGATCCACCGATATCTATGAACCAATCGCCCTTTTTCTTTTGAAAAATTTTCTTGAGGATTAATTTCTCTGCAATATCTTCGTATTTTCGCTTCTTCCAATACTGTGCGTAATCGTAATCAAAGTAGTCGTAATTTGAAACTTCGATCATTTGTTATTCTCTTAAGAGTTTAGTTAGCTTGAGCATCTTGGAGAGCAATCGGTCGGTTTCCTTAGAGTTATTGCTTTCCTCTGCTAAAGCTATTCTAACACTTAGAGCTTTCTGTTGTCTTGTTAGATACTCTTTCCTCAATCTTCCTACTATTTTTTGCAATTGCTCTTCGATATTGTCTTCAACCTCTGTTGATTTGAAGATTATTTCCTCGAATAATAGCTTCTGCTCAGATTCTGCTTCAAAGAGTTTTGAGATTTCTGTGATATCTGTATTCTCAAGATGTTTTATTTTGAGATACATTTCTCTCAATTCGGGGGAGGAGAGGTATCTACTAGGGACTAATAAATTTGATTTGCGAACCTTGCTAAAGATCAATAATTGGAGATAGGTTTTGTCTAATAAAAAATCTTTACTTTTCACAAGAAAGGTTCTCGTAAGATTTGACGTGTGAGGGCTTACTGTATCAATATCTTTGCCTGTTTCGATGTCAATCTTTATAAGCTGCGAAATTTTAGTTTTGTAATGTTTTTGTAAGGTTGATGTGCTTACCCCGCTAAGAAGGTCTTTTAGGAATCTTTGTGTATCGGTTAGGTCCTTTAGTTTCGTTAAATCCTTGTCTCTAATATAGTTAGAGAGTATGTATGAAAACGCCTCTTGTTTTGTTTCAACACGATTAGTCATTGCATCTGGTTCTGCTAATAGCATCTCGTCAATATCCTTGTATGGTTCTGAATTAGTTGCATATGGATAGAGATTAAGCTCTGAAGCTAGCTTAAATGCTCTTATAACTGCATTCTGCCCTGCTGTATCACTATCAAAGAAGAAGAGAATATTTTTGGTAAGTTTTGATAGTAATTCTAGTTGCTCCTTCGTTAATCCTGTACCTAATGGGGCTACAATATTTTTTATGCCATGCTGATGCGCAGAAATGACATCTGTTTGTCCCTCGCACAGTATGGCAAGATCATTTTTGCGAATTTCTGCTTTAGATTCATACTGCGCAAAGAGGTTATATTTTTTATGGAAAAGTGGTGTCTCGGGAGAGTTCATATATTTAGGGCCATAATCATTTCCAGGCATTATTCTTCCAGAAAATCCAATAACTTTTCCTCTGGATGATCGTATCGGAAACATGATTCTATCGTAAAATTTCTCTTTCATTTTCCCATCTTTCAGTACAAACAATCCCGAGTCTATCAGTTCCTGTGTTTTAAATTTGTTTTTCCCAATATACTCCAACAATTTGGGGTATTTTGGGGCATAGCCAATGCCAAATTGCTTTATTGAATCATGTGAAAAATTCCTTTTCTTAGAGATATAGTCTAAGGCAATTTTGTTGGTTTTTAGTTGATTGTAGTAATATTTAGTGGCTAAATAGTTAATATCCTCTAATCGGGAGTATTTTGGATTACTTTGAAATTGCTTCAACTCCACACCAGCATCTTTTGCAAGTTTTTGTAGCGTTTCTGGGAAATCGAGATTCTCAATTTTTTGAATAAAATTGAACATATCACCAGATTCTCCACAACCAAAACATTTATATCTCTGTATATCTGGACTGACAATGAACGAGGGAGTTTTCTCATGATGAAATGGACACAATCCTGAGTAATTTTTACCAGCTTGTTTTAGCGGTACATATTTCTCGATAATCTGTACGATATCTAATCGACTCTTTATCTCTTCTATTTGGTTAGAATCATTATCCATGTAGATAATTATAGCATTTTACTAGGGGCAGTTTCTTTTATTCACACATTAATGATTGGTCTGAAATGTTGCATGTAATTTCTGCGACACCTGTAGAATTATTTGTTTTCCAAGCTATTATTTCGTCATTTACATATACCTTTGTGTTTGCGGAACGGCCGGTAATGATGTAGAAACCATTGGTTAGAGAATATTCTGTAGTTGAAGGTTCTACAACTTTTGCAACTTTATTAGATCCATCAACATCGAGTTTTATCCACGAACTTGCTCCGCTGATTTCTATTTTCAATTTGAATTTTTTTACAGTTGGCTCTGATGCAGCCTGTTCTGTTGGTTTTGTATATGTGATTTTTCTAACTTCTGAAGTCTCTAATATATTGTTAGCATTTTTTCTAGCTTTTATAGTTATGATATTTACACCCTCATTTAACGTTATCTCTTGTGAGAAATTGCCTTTAGTATCGATGTTGACAATAGATCCGTTTATTTCGAGTATTACGCCTGGTTGTGTATTTCCTTGAACAACAGTGCTGGGTTGATCTGTAGTACCTTCATCTATTGGATTGCTAATTGTAAGTGTTGGTGGACTCTGAAATTTATATATCTGAAGTCCAATATATCCAAAAACAATTAAAAAGAATAACACGGAGAGCGTTGTCACTAAAGCTTTTGGTGTAAGTATTGATTTCTTAAATTTTGAAATATTTGGTTCTTTTCCTTTATTCTTTTTTACCTTCTTTTTAGGTACGCTTCGTCTGTAAAGTGCTAGAACCTTCTCTGTATCTAATCCCAAATATTGTGAATATATCTTTATGAATCCTGTAAGGAAAACTTCAGAATCAAACTTATCAAATTCGTTATTCTCAATATACGAAAGGAATCTTTTCTGTATTCGTGTATCTTGGGATGATATATCAAGCGATCTCCCAAGGGAATTTCTTTTTTTCTTTAATACTTCTCCTGCTGTTATCATATCGCCAATTGTACTACTTATTCACTCTGTACGTCACCATCATCGCCAGTTTTTAATATTTGATTGGGAGAAGATACCAATACTTGTCTTGGTTTGCTACCATCTTGAGGGCCAATAGCACCTGCTTCATAAAGCTCATCTATTAATCTTGCTGCCTTGTTGTAACCGATTTTCATCTTTCTTTGAAGGAATGAGGAAGATGCTTTCTGATTCGATATGACAATTTCTAGAGCTAATGGGAAATCTGGATCTCTTTCAGAACCTCCCTTGTTTACTCCTGTACTGTCATTGCTACCTTTCTCAATGGCATTGAGAAGATCTTCTGAATATTCAACTTCTTCTTCTGCGACTTGTTCCTTGATTGCATTAATGATATTTTCACTATCTTCTGTTGACGTAAATGTGCCTTGGATTCTAATTGCTTTTGGAGTGCTTTGGTCTTTAAACAACATATCACCATTACCAAGAAGTGTTTCTGCACCAGTATCGTCCAAAATAACTCTTGAGTCCATAGCTGTAGCAACTGCAAACGCCATTCTTCCTGGGACATTCGCTTTGATTAATCCTGTGATTACGTTTACAGTAGGTCTTTGTGTAGCAAGAATCAGATGTATACCAACGGCTCTACCCATCTGGGCAAGTCTTTGAATTTTACCTTCAACATCAACTCCAGATGTGAGCATTAGATCTGCCATTTCATCGATGACGACTACAACGTATGGCATGGCAGTATATCCAAGTGCCTTGTTGTATTCTGTTAATTTCTTAACATGCATCTGTTTGAGTTGTCTGTATCTCTTCATCATTTCGTTAATAACCCACTGAAGAGCATTAACAACAAGTTCCATATCAGTGATAACTGGGGTTAGGAGATGAGGGATACCATTGTATGCAGCCATCTCAACACCCATCTTAGGATCGATCATTATGAATTTAACTTCGTCAGGAGTTTTTGTCATCAAAAGGCCTAATATCAAGGAGTTTATAGCTACAGATTTTCCAGTACCTGTTGCTCCTGCTACTAACAGATGTGGAATCTTGTTAAGATCTCGAATTGCTGTCTTCCCAGTGATATCTTTTCCTAGTATCAAAGGTAGTTCATATCTTTCTGCTTCTTGTCTTAATTTCTTTACCATATCTCTTGTATACACATAGTTAGGAATTGGATTTGGAATCTCAACGCCGACATATGATGTTCCCGGAATAGGGGCCTCAACCCTTACTGAAGATGTCTGGGATGCCAATGCTAAGGCTAAATCATTGCTAAGATTTTTAATTCTAGATACTTTTGTTCCAACTGTAATAGCTAGAGAGAATCTTAAAACAGTTGGTCCTACAGCAATTTCTACAACCTTTGCCTCTATTCCAAAGTTCTTAAGTGTGCTCTGAATAACTTCCGCTTTAGTTCTGTAAAGTTTCTCGTCTTGTTTTCGAACCTCGCCTTCTTGTAGTAAGTCAATGTTTGGGAATGTCCAATTAGTGTATTTTGGTCTTGAAGGTTCCCCAAGTTCATCTGCCCTGGTTTGGTCATCAGGAATATTCTCGGGAAAATTATCCTCATTTACAGTCTTGATCTGTGGCTCTTGGTATACATCCTCATCTTTCTTACTATCTTCTCCGTACATTCTAATCTCTGGTTCTTTACCTAATTCTTCCATAGGGACTGTAAGTCTTGCTTCTTTCTCTCCGTCTTCTCCACCCTGAATCTTGATACCAGAGAATAATCCTCCTAGGCTAAATTTCTCTTTTTCGCCATCTTTTTTCATTGGGGACTCTACGAATTCCATTATCTGCTCAAGTGTAGTTCCAGTAATCAAGGAGAATGCTACCACTAGAAGTACTAATACTATTATTATCTCTATCAAATTCCCAAATGTCCCATTTAGAGTCATATGGAAGAATTTCCCAATCTCTCCTCCGGCTCCTCGAAGAGCTTCACTACTACCAAGTTGTTCTGGAGTCTGCCAGAATGAAAGCAATGTACTGAGACATGCTGAGAATAATAACAGCCCGATTACTTGTCTAAGAGATTTAAACCTCTTTCCTTTGGTAAGCAAAAAGAATGATATGTATATGAGTAAAAGTCCCCAAGAGATAGCAGAATATCCTAATTGTAAAGTGATAGTGTCAAAAAGCACCGAATCTTGTGGTATGAATGGTGCTAATGTGATTGTAATTCCAAGTACAAACAATACAATCCCGAACAAGATTTTTAGTTCGTTACTTTTGATTGTGATTGGCTCTTTTTTCTTTTTCCTGGGCATTTTGTAGTATATGATAAAACAGATTAAGGATTTTTACAAAGTACACATATACCATACAATACTTACCACTTTAAGTGAATAGTAAAAAAGGCGCAAAAAACCTTTGACTAATACCGCTAAATATGATAATATCCTTCGAGTTCCTATGTTTTTGCTTTACAACGCGGTACTTTTTAATGGTTCGCAGGAATCATTCACCGCTTGAATGCAAGAGTAATATGTTATAACATTACTAAAATATCGTCTTATGATCAAACCTCAATGTAATAGGTCCGGTAGAATAGATTTGGGACTAGGATACTCCTCCAATTTTGACTTCCCAAGTCTAATTGAAGCACAGAATGCTTCGTTTAATGATTTCTATGCGAGTGGCTTCCAAAGGCTTTTCTCCAAGATTAATCCTGTTAAGGATACTATGGAGAAGATGTGGACTTTGGAGTTCAAAGATTTTAGATATGGTAAGCCATATAGATCTGTAGAAGAAGCTATCGCAAAGGGACTATCATACGAAGTTCCTGTATATGCAAAAGTTCAGCTTTTGAATAATAAGACAGGAGAAATTAAAGAGCAGGAAATCTTCATTGCAGATCTTCCAATCATGACCGAAGATGGAGTCTTCGTATTCAATGGAGTTAGAAGAGTCGTTACACATCAGATCGTAAGAGCAGAGGGTGTTTTATATGAAGTTAGTGAGAAATTACCTACCAGAAACTTGCACAAAGTTAGACTTATGCCAAGTATGGGCCCATGGTACGAGATTGATACTAACAAGCACAATGTCATTTCAATGAGAATCCTTCCTAAGAGACCTAAGGTTTTGATAACAGAGCTTTTGAGAGTATTTGGATGGGAGACAGATGACGAAATTAGAAAATTATTTGCAGATGTAGATACAGATGCAGAGAACAAATTCATAGAAGCTACATTGGCAAGAGACTTTACTAAGAGTAAGGAAGAAGCAGTTATCAGTATTTACAACAAGTTGAGACCAGATGAGTCTGTCACCATAGATAGCGCAGAGAAATATATCAAGAGCAACTTCTTCAACGCAAGAAAGTTTAATCTTGGTAAGATTGGTAGATACCAATTAAACAGAAAACTTGGAACTTCATACAATATAGATAATCCAGAGGAGGTCCTTTTGTATCCTAAGGATATCGTATTGGTGGTTAAGAGATTGATTCAAACAAATAATGGAGTTATTCCTGCTGATGATATTGACCATCTATGTAATAGAAGAATCAGAAGTGTAGGAGAAATTCTTGAGAGACAGCTAGTTGCTGGAATCGCAAGATTAGAGAAAAATATCAAGGACAAGATGAGTTTGTATGGGCAGGATGCGAAGGTTACACCTTCTATGCTTGTTGGTACCAAACCAATTGCAGCGTCTATTCAATCATTCTTTGGTGCAAACGCATTGTCTAGCTTCATGGATCAGACCAATATTCTTTCAGAATTAGAGAATAAAAGAAAAGTAACTGCAGGTGGACCAGGTGGTATTACAAAAGAAAGAGCTACATTCTCCATTCGTGAAGTCCATAACTCACATTACTCAAAGTTTGACCCTGTAACCAGTCCAGAGAGTGCAAATATCGGTGTCGTTACTCAGTTAGCAATGTTAGCTAGAATCAACGAGTTTGGATTCTTAGAAGCTCCATACAGAAAAGTTTCTAAGGCTGTGAAGAATAACAAAGCGGCTTTAGAGGGTAGAGCTCTAATAGAAGATCTTAAATCTGGGAAGAAAACATTAGCAAAAGCAGGCGAGATAATAACAGAAGAGATTGCAGGAAAGATAGCTGCTGAAAAAGAAATTAAAGAAGTAAATGTAAGACCATTTATCTCAGACGAGGTTGTCTACTTTGATGCTATGGATGAAGAAAAGTTCTACATCTCTTCTGCAACAGTTAATACAGATGAGAGAGGAAATATTGTAGATAATCTTGTACCAGTAAGGCATAAAGGGGACTTTGTACTTGAGGATGTCAATGCTGTTGATTTCGTAGATGTATTAGCAGGTCAGCAAGCAGGTTTGGGTATGGCCCTAGTTCCATTTGTCTCACATAATGACGCAATGAGAGCATTGACTGGTGCAAACCAGCAAAGACAGGCAGTTCCTTTGATTAAACAAGAGAGCCCATTAGTAGGTACAGGTATGGAAGAGGTAGTCGCAAGACAATCCTCATGGGGTGTATATGCTGAAGATGATGGAGAAATTCTCTATGTTGATGCTAAAAGACTTTCTGTTAAATATAAGAAAGCAGGAGTTAAAGACTATGAATTGATCTCATTCTACAGAAGTAATGATAATACATGCTTTACTCAGAAACCTGTATTAAGCAATGTTGGAGACAAATTTAAGAAAGGTGATGCATTGGTAGATGGTCCAACAGTAGTAAATGGAGAACTTTCATTGGGTACAAACTTGAAAGCCGCATTGATGTTCTACGAAGGGTATAACTATGAGGATTCAGTAATCATTTCAGAAAGAATCGTAAGAGATGACCTTCTTACCTCTGTACATGTTAGAGAATATCCAATACAGATTAGAGATACAGAATTAGGCCCAGAGACAATTACTGCAGATATTCCTCACGTAAATGACAGAATATTACACAAGTTAGATGCACAAGGTATCGTTAGAACAGGAGTAAAAGTTAAGGCAGGAGACATTCTTGTTGGCGTTGTTGCACCTAGAGGTGAAAAAGAATTAACAGCAGAAGAGAGACTTCTTAGAGCAATCTTCGGAGAATCCGCAAGCGATGTTAGAGATAACTCATTGAGAATGCCTCATGGAGAAGAAGGTATTGTCGTTAGAAGTCAGATACTTGCAGCGAATAAAGGTGATAAATTACAACCAGGTGTATTGTATGAGGTCAAGGTTTGGGTTGCAGATACAAAGAAAGTTGACTATGGAGACAAATTGGCAGGAAGACACGGAGACAAAAATACAATTGCAGCTATTAGACCTATTGAAGATATGCCATTTACAGAAGATGGAGAACCTGTTGATATTGTTTTGACACCAACATTCCTAAAGAGAATGAACATGGGTCAGGCAGCAGAGGTCCACTTCGGTAGATATGCAAAGATGCTTAACCAGAAGTTAGCATTCCCAATCTTTGAGGGCGAGAACTTTGAATGGTTGAAGAATGAAATTGAGAAAGCAAAGGGAGATGTATCACAAAAGGTAGACTTGTATGATGGTAGAACAGGTAAGAAGTTCCCTAACAAGATAACTGTTGGTATCAAGTATGTATTGAAGTTACATCACATTGCAGACGAAAAAGTACATGCTAGATCTACGGGACCATACACAGCCGTTTCTCAACAGCCATTGGGTGGTAAAGCACAGATGGGTGGTCAAAGATTTGGAGAAATGGAAGTCTGGGCATTAGAAGCACATAGCTCTCCATATGCTTTGCAGGAAATGTTGACTATCAAATCTGATGATATCAAAGGTAGATCTGCAGCTTACAAGGCAATTATTCATGGAGACAAGATAGAAGCAGTAAACATACCAGAGTCATTCAAAGTATTGATAAAAGAATTGAATGCGCTTTGCTTGAATTTAGATTTAATTTCAAACAAATCTTCAGTAGAGGAAGTTGAGGAGGTATCAAATGAAGAAGTTAAATAACAAACAGAACTTGAAAGATTTTGATGTATTGAAGCTAACATTAGCTTCTCCAGATCAAATCTTGGATTGGTCATATGGTGAAGTCACAAAGGCTGAGACCATCAATTACAGAACTTTTAGGGCAGAACCAGATGGACTCTTCTGTGAGAAGATCTTTGGTCCTACTAAGAACTATGAATGTTACTGTGGTAAGTACAAGAAGATCAGGTATAAGGGGATTGTTTGTGATAAGTGCGGGGTAGAAGTCACAACATCTGATGTAAGAAGAGAGAGAATGGGTCATATAGAATTAGCAGTACCAGTAGCACATGTTTGGTTTGCATACGGTATTCCTAACAAGATGTCCATTGTCTTGAATATTTCTCACAAGAAATTACTTTCTGTCATATACTACACAAGGTATATGGTTGTTGATGTAGAGAAGGATAAAAAGGCAGAAATAGTATCAAAAGCAGAGACACTTCAGAAGCAAGAAGCAGAAGATTTACAGAGTGAATTAGAAGGAGAATTAAAACTTACAGAGGAGATGTTCGCAGAGGATATCAAAGCTGCTAAGAAGGCAAAAGCAAACGAATTGAAGATTAGCCAACTAGAGCACAAGAGAAATCAAGCTTTGGCAAAGGTTAGAAAAGATTATGCTGAAAAAGAAGAACAGTTAGATGCCTTCTACTCAAAGATCTTCCAGACAATCGACAAGTTGAAAGTTGGAACGGTATTGAGTGAAGACGAATATATGAATATTGAAGAGAGAGATTTGATCTTCTTCAAGGCAATGATGGGTGCAGAAGCTGTAAAGCAGATGCTTCAGAATATGGATTTGGATAAAGAGATTAAGAAGCTTAGAAATGCAGTTGAGAAGGAAAAAGGCGAGAAGAAGGCTGCGACAATTGTAAGAATTCAGTACCTAGAAGGATTTAAGAAGAATATGATTGATCCAAGTTGGATGATCGTTGATATTCTTCCAGTATTACCACCGGAGTTAAGACCAATTATCCCTCTATCCGGAGGTAAATTCGCAACTTCTGATTTGAATGATTTGTACAGAAGAATTATCAACAGAAATAATCGTTTAAGAAGATTGATCGAAATCGGTGCACCTGATGTTATCTTGAGAAATGAGAAGAGAATGCTTCAGGAATCTGTAGACGCATTGGTTGATAATTCACATAGACCATCAAAGGCTATGATGAATAATAAGAGACTTCCATATCAGTCATTGACTGATGATTTGAGAGGAAAGAAAGGTCTCTTCAGAAAGAATCTTTTGGGTAAACGTGTTGATTACTCTGGCCGCGCAGTTATCGATGGTGACCCAAGCTTGAAATTTGATCAGTGTGGTTTACCAAAATCTATTGCATTGGAAATGTTCAAACCTTTCGTTATTGAGAGACTTTTGACTAAAGAAATAGCTCCAAACATTAGAATTGCAAAGGAAATGATAGAAGAGCAGGAAGACATAATCTGGGACCTATTAGAAGAGGTTATCAAGAACAAGCCAGTATTACTAAATCGTGCCCCAACACTACATAAATATAGTGTGCAGGCATTCTATCCTAGACTTGTAGAAGGTGAAGCTATCAGAATCCACCCATTGGTATGTAAAGCATTCAATGCAGACTTCGATGGAGACCAGATGGCTGTTCATATTCTTTTAACAGAAGAGGCTAGAAAAGAAGCAGAGAGAGAGATGATGTCATCAAAGAACATTATCAATATCTCTAATGGCCAGATTTTGGCAAGTCCTGCAAAAGATATGCTTTTAGGTTTCTACTTAATGACAGATCTTGAGGAATCAAAGAAACCTAAGGTATTCTCAAGTGCAGAAGAAGCAATTAGAGCATATGAGAGAGAAGTTATTGGTATCAATGAAGAGATCATCGTAAGAATTAAAGGAGAAAGTGTTAAAACATGTGTTGGTAGAGTAATATTCAACACAATCTTACCAGAGGATTACAAGTTCATAAACGAGAGAGTAAATAACAAGGTTGTAAACAATATCATTGATGATATTAAGAACTCTAAGACAATGGATGATGTTGTTGTATTGTTAGACAACATGAAGCTCTTAGGATTCAAGTACGCAACAGATCTAGGGTTCTCATTCGCTATGGAAGATTGTAATTTAGACTTCGACATGAGAAATGAAATTAAGAAGATGGAGGAAAAAGATGAGCAGTTGCAGGAGAACTACCTACAAGGTTTGATGACCAAGAACGAAAAGATAAATATCTCTACAAACATGTGGGATGATTTTGCAAATGAATTAGCAGAAGAAGCATGGAAGAAGTTAGACAAACATAACTCCGTATATGAGATGGTCGAATCTGGTGCAAATGGTGGTAAGATCCAGGCAAGACAGGTTTTGACTATCAAGGGTGTTGTTAGAGATTCAAGAGGTAACTGGGTCCCAATGCCAATTAAGAGTAACTATCGTGATGGTCTTGGTGCATTTGAATACTTTGTTGCTGCAAATGGTGGTAGAAAAGGTATTGCAGATAGATCACTTAAGACTTCTTCTTCTGGTTACTTAACTAGAAAATTGGTAGAAGTAGCTCATGACGTTATCGTTAGAGAAGATGATTGTGGTTACGAGGGTGAAGGCTTAGCAATGAGAAGAGAAGATGATAGAAGAATCTCATACATTGATAGACTATTCGGTAGAACTCTTGCTCAGGATCTAAAGATTGAGGGTAAGGTAATTGCTAAAGAGAATGAATCCATAACTAAGGAGATTGCAAAATTAATAGATGCATCAAAATTGGAGGAAGTTTTTGTAAGATCACCAATGCTTTGTAAATCACCATTGGGTATGTGTAAGAAATGCTACGGATTAAATCTTGAGAATGGTGTAGAGGTTGAGATGGGTAAAGCAGTTGGTGTCATAGCAGCACAATCAATTGGAGAACCAGGTACACAGATGACTATGCAGACATTCCATAAGGGAGGTGTTGCTAAAGTCGATATCACTCAAGGTCTTCCAAGAATTGAGGAGTTGTTTGAAGCTAGAACACCAAAGGCAGAGGCTGATATATCTTCATTGACCGGTAAGGTTCATGTTGATATTGCAGAGGATGAATCTGCAACAATAACTATTGTTGGTGAGAAGAAATTACCAAGACTCTATGTCATATCTAAAGCAACTAAGGTTGTTGTAGAAGATGGGCAGGAAGTTAAGGCTGGACAATTGATGTTCATTGATTCTGAAGAGGTAGAGAAGCAGGCTCCATATGATGGGAAGGTATTTATAGATAGTGGAATCTTAAGATTTGAAGGTAAGGCGAAGGCGGAGGAAGTAGTAACTGTATTACCAGGAATAACTATCCTTGTTCAAGATGGAGATAGCGTAAGAGCAGGACAGCAGCTTACAGAAGGATCTGTAGATCCTAAGAAGCTTGCAGATGCATCTGATATCCTTACTGCACAGAAATACATTCTTGATGGAGTACAGAAGGTCTTTAATGAGCAAGGTGTCTCAATTGATGATATCCATATTGAAATAATCTTAAGACAGATGGCAAGACTTGGAAAAGTTATGGATTCTGGAGATACTGATTACTTAGTAGGATCATTAGTGAATAGATTCTTAGCCGATGCAAAGAATGGCTTAGTTGCAGAGGAAGGTAAGAACAAAGCACTTGTAGTACCAAGACTTTTGGGAATCAAAACATCATCTTTGAATACTGAAAGCTTCTTGTCTGCGGTATCATTCCAAGAGCAAGTTAGAGTCTTAACAAGTAACGCAATTCTTGGTAAGACAGACTTCCTCAGAGGTATGAAGGAGAACGTAATCATTGGTAGATTAATACCTGCAGGAGACGAAGCAGAAGTAAAAGAAATAAAAGATGTCCCAGAGCTTAATTTTTAATTGAATTTGTTATATAATACCGACCATGCCAACTATTAACCAATTAATAAGAAAACCTAGAAAATCTAAAACTAAGAAAACGAAGTATATTGCTTTGGCAAGAAACTTCAATCCTCTTAAGAATAGATATTCAAAAGAGAAGAATCCTTTTAAAAGAGGAGTATGTTTACAGGTTAAAACAATGACACCTAAGAAACCTAACTCTGCTTTGCGTAAGGTAACTAAGGTTAGACTCTCTAACGGAATGGAAGTAACAGCTTACATCCCAGGAGAAGGACATAACTTACAGGAACACTCCGTCGTCTTGGTAAAAGCAGGAAGAAAGAGAGATCTCCCAGGTGTTAAATACATCGTTGTAAGAGGTAAGTATGATACAGCTGGAGTTCAAGGTAGAAAGAAAGCTAGATCTAAATATGGTGCAAAAGGAAGTAAAGATTCCGAATAGTTTTAATTAAGAAATATAGATATGAGAGGAAAAAGAGCAAAAAGAAAATCACAAGTTGGAGATATTAAATATGGTAATACCATTATCTCTAGATTGATAAACAAGGTAATGCAGGATGGTAAAAAATCCTTAGCACAGGATTTGGTATATTCTGCTATTGAAGAGGGAGCTAAAAAAGTCAAAGCAGATGATGTTAATACTTTCTTCAACAAGGCTGTTGATAATGTTAGGCCTGCTTTAGAAATCAAAGCTAGAAGAGTAGGTGGTGCTAATTATTCAGTTCCTATGCCTGTATCTCCAAGAAGACAGGAGACATTGGCAGTGAGATGGATTGTAGATAGCGCTAGAAAGAAATCTGGAAAGGCATTTGATACTATTCTTATGGATGAATTAGTAGCTGCATATTCTGGTGAGGGTGATGCTGTTAAAAAGAAGATTGATACCGAAAGAATGGCAGAGGCTAATAGAGCATTTGCACATTTTAGATGGTAATATCACTGAACAAGTTTTGAAATGGAAAGGGGGCGTAAGCCCTCTTTTATTTTGTACTAAGGTCTTGTGTTGAAAATATTGTATAATCTGGAAGTTAATTGAATCATTAGGGTAAGAATGTCTTTGCATTGCATTGAGCAACAATACATAATGAATGCGGATCTAAAAGCCGTCTATTCCCTATACAGGGACACTTGGAAAGGAACTATTATTCCAAGGGAAGAATGCTATAAAGAATTCAAATCCGACTATCTTCAAGAAGCCTTATCACAAGGACATCATATGATGTATAAAATAAACGATGTTATTGTTGTTGATTTGAAAACATCCAGAAATACTTTGAGTAGAGCAGATTCGAAGGTTTTGTCTTCAGAGCTTAATACAACAGTAATAGATTATTCAAATTGGGAAGATATTGAAGTCAATGTTACAACAAATGGTATAGAAGAATTAGATTTTTTATTGAAATGTGATGGAGATCAAAGATGCAGTTATGATATGCATGGAAGATTCAAGAAGATCATGGCTGATCTTGAGGAATCTAACGACCTTGCTTTGATTGGAGATAATCTGGAAAATCTTCTAAAAGTTTTAAATGTTGACCTTGAGGAAATAGCAGAGCCAGATTTGAAGAAAATCCAAGAGGTGGTAATATATGATGTCTATGGAAAGTGGTAAAATTATTTTGTACTCTCTATCCTTTCCCAACCTTTTTCAGGCATACCTTTTCTCAAAATAACTCTCTCCCAATATATCCTAATCCAAGTAATTAACCTTATGGGGAATAGCTCTAATGACCAGAAGAATTCTCTGAGGTTCTTTGGATATTTAAAAACATAAAAAGCATAGGGAAGCTCGATAAAGAAACTTCTACTTTGTTTGTCTTTCTTAAACACATTAAATTTTTCTAACTGTTTGAACCCTCCTAAAGACCTAACTTTTTGTTTGAAGTAATCCCTAAGATTTGTTGGGAATTTAACATAGCAGATCGCCTTTGGAGCGTATGCTATCTCCAACCCCTTGTTCCTGATGCTGTAGGAAATGTATGCATCATCAGATAGTACATTCTTTGGAATCTCTAAATTCATATTTCTAATAGCCATTATATATCCACTCATAGGGAAGAATGTCTTGCCGCTGACGTAATAATCTGTTTCTTCAACTTTCTGCATAGTATTAGATCTCCTGTGATCGGCGGCATCAGACAGAAGATGTCCCCAATACCCAAAAGCGTTGTCCATGCTATCTTGGGAAACAGGCCTACCACTTACACCACCTATCTGTTTGTCTTCAAATGGTTTTAATAATTCTGCAACTGCGTTCTTCTCAAAAAATGTATCTCCATCTGTTAGAACTATGATATCTCCATTGGCCTTCTCTAAAGCCATCTTAAGGGCTGTAGGCTTACCTTTGTAAGGGTCTATGATATGTTTGTACTCTTTTTTTGATAGCTTAAGCTCATTTGCAGCTTTCTTGCCTGCCTTTAGCGTTAACTCGTCAGGGGATACCTGGATAATTTCGAATGGGGTAGATATACCAGAATACTTCCTGTCTGCGATACATTTGATGCATTTCCCAATAGTTTTTGGTTCTTTAAGCGAGGTAATAATTACGCTAATCATAGACCATTATATCTGTTTTATTGATATTGAGAAAGGTGCTATTCAGCCTTAACTTCTTCTTCAGCAGCAGGTGCTGTAGCATCTGTGGCAACTGCCTCTGTACCTTCTGTAGGTGTTTCAACGACTTCTTCCTTCTGAAGTTCTGTGATGGTAATGATTGTTGCTTGCTCCATCTCTTTGTTAATCAATTCCATACCTTCTGGAAGTTGAATATCATGTACACCAATTATTTGACCTGGATGCTCTAAGCCAGAGATGTCGATAACGATATTTGGCTTGAGTTCTGCTAAGGTACATCTTACATCTATGGAAGGTAATACCTTAACCAATGTACCAAGGTTATTCTTAACTGCTGGAGATATTCCAACAATTTCGAAAGGAATAGTGAATACCATCTTTTTACTTTCATCAATTTCAAAGAATGAAATATGTTGAATCTCTTCTGTAACAGGATTTAAATCAATATCTTTAACCAATACCTTGGATGTTTTTCCATCTAGTGTTACATCAAAGATTGTTGTTGATGTGGCAATTTTTAGAATTTGTTTTGCAATGGATGAATCTAATTCAAGATTTGTAGAATCACCCTTTGCGTTATACATAACTGCTGGTACAAGTCCTTGTGCGAGTAGGTTTTTACTCTTTTTGCCCAGAACATCTCTCTTTTGTAATGTAATTGTTTCCATGATGAGTAGGAGTATATCAAAGAATATGGGTTTTGACAATAATCTTGTTGCCTCTGACCAAGCCTGGCTATTGCCAGGCCTACATTCATAACTACTTAATGTACCTCTTCGCTTGCACCACTGTTGTTTTCTAATAGACCAACCTACTGGTTATCGAATATGAACAAACTATTAAATATTCTATGCACGAGAAGGCTTTACACAATAAGGGGTTTCGTAGTTATGAACAACCTATGAACCAAAGCCAGGCCTTAGCCAGGCCTGAGGTATTGACTCTCCATATTTTCTACCATATACTTTAGCACCTAATCTTAGTATCTGCTAACGTGGATATAACGGAAAGACAAAAAGCCATACTAATGGCCATAATTAAAGAGTTCATGGGAGACGCTGAAGAAGTGGGATCACTATCTTTGGTAGAAAAATATGATTTAGGTGTAAGCTCCGCAACAATTCGAAACGAAATGGTCAAGCTAATGAATTTAGGATTACTAGAAAAGACACATTCCTCTTCAGGAAGACTACCAACAGATCAAGCATTAAGATTGTATGTTAGTGATTTACTAGGTAGAAACAGCGTTAATCCGCTTATGTGTATAGAAATTAGACAAGGAATATTTAGAGATAGATTCTCAAAAGATATAGTTATCAAATCAATGCTTCATATTTTGTCTAAAGAAACCGATTCTGTAGTTTTCCTGATCTTAGATGAAGATATAAGATATTTTGGCCTTTCCACATTACTAACCTTTGAAGAATTCCAATCAATAGAAAAAATAAGAAATATTGTGAACATATTGGAAGATGATGTGTTTCTAAAAAACATAACGGAAAAATACTCAGGCTCAGGAGTCTCACTTTTAATTGGTGGCGAGTCTGGAGTTGGAACACTTGCAGACTGTGCAATGGCATTTACCAAAATCCCATTTTGGGGAAGAGAGACAGGGTATGTTGGAATATTAGGATCAAAACGAATGGATTATTCGAAAGTAATCCCTGCATTGAAAGAGGTTAAAACCACATTAGAGTCATCCATGTCAGGATGGAGATAACATTAGAAAACTAGAACCATGAAGAAAGAAGAGAAAAATATCAAATGCAAAGAATGCGAGAAGTTAGAAAAGCAGATACAAGAATTAGCTCTTAATATCGACAAAGTGGAAGATGAAAAGCTTATTCTAACCAATCAGCTTAAAAAAGCATTAGCCGATTATCATAATCTTGCAGATAGCTCTGAGAAAAGAATGAGTATTATGCTCTTCCAATCTAGAAAGAGATTATGTGATTCCATAATCCCAACATTGGATTCTTTAAGTATGGCAATTAAGTCCGGTAAAGATTTGAAACTAGAGGAACAAGCACAAGCCTGGATGTCTGGAGCAGATTCATTGTTTAGCTCATTGAATAAATCATTGGAAGAATTTGGATTAAAACAGTACCTGCCAGAAAAGGGAGAGAAATTTGATCCTAATGTACATGAAGCGGTAACAACAATCGAACAAGGTAACAGTGGTGAAATATATGACCTGATACAACCAGGCTATATATTAGACAGCACAGTTATTAGACCAGCTCGTGTTGTTGTATCTAAATAGTAAATAATTTTTTAATACAAATAATATGTCAAAAATAATAGGAATAGACCTAGGAACTACAAACTCCGTAATGGCTTACATGGAAGGTGGAAAACCTAATGTAATACCAAGTGCACAGGGTGGAAGATTAATACCATCTGTTGTAGCTGCAGATGATAAAGGCGAAACACTTGTTGGTGTATTAGCTAAGAATCAAGCAGTTACAAATCCAGAGGGAACAATCTACTCTGTAAAGAGGTTAATAGGTAGATCATGGGATGATCAAGAGGTACAGAAAGATATCAAACTTCTTCCATTTGAGATGAGAAAATCATCCAATGGCGGAGTTGAGGTTAAGATGAGAGATAAGTGGTATACACCACAAGAAATCTCTGCAAAGATTCTTGCAAAGATGAAGGAAGATGCAGAAGCATTCCTTGGAGAGAAAGTTACAGAAGCAGTCATCACAGTCCCAGCATATTTCGATGACTCTCAAAGACAAGCTACAAAAGATGCAGGTAAGATTGCAGGCTTGGATGTTAAGAGAATTGTAAACGAACCAACTGCTGCTGCACTTGCATATGGTGTGGACAAGGGAAAAGATGAAAAAGTCGTAGTCTTTGACTTAGGTGGGGGTACATTTGATGTATCCATTCTTGAAATCGGAGATGGAGTATTTGAAGTGCTTTCTACAAATGGTAATACACACCTAGGTGGTGATGACTTTGACCAGAGAATAATTGATTACCTAGCAGATGAATTTAAGAAGAAAGAAGGCATGGATCTTAGGGATGATAGAACCGCACTTCAGAGATTGAAGGAATTCGCAGAAAAAGCAAAGGTTGAACTATCTAGTTCTGAACAGACCGAGATCAATATCCCATACATTACTGCAACTTCAAGTGGACCAAAGCATTTGAAGGAAACATTAACTAGAGCTCAATTAGAGAAGTTAGTAGCTGACTTGATTGATTCTACAGAGGAGCCATGTAAGAAGGCTCTTAAAGATGCTGGTTTGAAAGCTAATGAGGTTGATCAGGTATTACTGGTGGGTGGTATGACAAGAATGCCAGCTGTAATGAAGAAGGTTGTTGAGATATTCGGCAAAGAACCAAACAAAGGTGTAAACCCTGATGAGGTTGTAGGTGTTGGTGCTGCAATCCAAGGTGGTGTATTAGGTGGTGATGTTAAAGATATCACCTTGTTGGATGTCACACCATTATCATTAGGATTGGAGACATTGGGTGGAGTTATGACCAAGCTTATCGAAAGAAACACAACAATCCCTGTAGAGAAGAAACAGGTCTTCTCGACTGCGGCTGATAATCAACCTGCTGTTGAAATCCATATTCTTCAAGGAGAAAGAGAAATGGCCGCAGATAACAAAACATTGGGTAGATTCATACTTGATGGTATCCCAGCTGCACCAAGAGGAGTTCCTCAGATTGAAGTCATGTTCTCTATCGATGCCAACGGTATTCTAAATGTAAAAGCATTGGATATGGCTACAAAGAAAGAACAGAAGATTACAATAACTGCATCTACAGGGTTGAAAGATGAAGAAATTGAGAAGATGGTAGATGAAGCGGCAAAACATGCTGAGGAAGACAAGAAGAAAAAGGAGAGAGTTGAAAAGAAAAATGAAGCAGATACTCTTTGCTTCAGTGTTGAGAAGCTTATTAAGGAAAATGGAGACAAGATTGAGGAAGGGGATAAAAAGAATTTAACTGAGAAATCCGATGAATTGAAGAAATTAATCGAGAAAGATGATTTTGATCAGGTAGAGGTAGAAAAAAAGACTGAAGAGCTTATGAATGCAATGCAAGAAGTCGGTAAAAAGATGTATGAAAAAGCTGCAAAAGAAGCTCCTAAGGAAGAACCAAAAGTAGATGATTCATCAAAGAAAAAAGATGAAGAAAAAGCACAAGAAGGTGAGGTTGTAGAATAATTCTTGTTAGATTCTGAAAGAAGAGGAGGCTGTTGGTCTCCTCTTTTTTTTATGGTAGGATTTATGAACTAAAATATCCAAACTGCCTGATATGCTGACCGAATCAAAAACTGTAGAAAAAAAGAAGCTTAGTATCCCATTGATACAAAGATACTTGTTTTATCTAATTCTTTTTTTAGCACCATTATCAATTATTCCTTTCCCATGGGATTGGACTGAGAGAGGAATTGGCTTGTTAGTGCTATTCCTTGGCACAATCATTATTACATTAGAAATTGTTAAGCTTGTATGGGATGGGAAATTAACCCTATTAAAAGGAGCTTTGGACGGAGGAATTATGCTAATATTCCTGTCTCTAATATTCTCAACTCTTTTTTCCAAAGATTTAAGCAGCAGTATATGGGGGATGGATGGGAAATTGGGAACTGGAATCATAGCATTTGTATGTATCTTACTAGTATCTCTTTCTGCTAGGACATTTATAAAAACAACCAAGGAGATTGAGATCGCATTATTAGCTTTCGTTGTTGGATTTAGTATCACGAATATACTAAGTATTCTTTCGTTTTTGGGTATTAATATATGGGGTTTTATACCTGTATACAAGGATCTTGCACAAGATGGTTTGCCACTACTTAGGTCCGCAAAGAGTCATCTGTTTGCTAATTTCATATTGATGCTAATCAATCTAGGATTTTTAAGCGACTACATAATAGAACGAACAGGAAAGAGTACTGTACTCACAATTACAATAATCTCTATGATCTTGTCTGCGATAAATATCTGGATATTTTCAATAAATCAGGGGATCGGATTGATAATCCTCTTCATATTGCTTTCAATTGCAATGTGGGTGTTTGGCATTCGAAGATTAAAAATTATCTCTGCGGTCAAAAAGAATATCCTCTTCGCAACAATAGGCGTTTTATTGGGAGTTTTAATTCCAACGATAGTTTTACAAATACCTTCTTTAAGAGAAGTAATAATTCCTGATAGTATTAACATTGTTGCCCAAGTCTCCTTAGGTTCAGATGTGTCATGGATTGTCGCTGCTTCAGTATTTGTTTCTTCTTTCGTACGAGGACTCTTCGGTATGGGTATGGATACATATCCTATTTCTTACAACCTTTATAAACCACTTAGCCAAAATCTTCTGCAGTACAACGATGTGAATTTCTACTATGGTGCAAGTGAACTATTCACGCAGTTTACAAACAACGGATTGCTTTGGTTAATTGCATGGGGAGTATTTGGATTCTTGATAATAAAAATTATCAAAAGAGATCTGGGTAGGGTAAAGATTTACAAAGAAGAGGTTGGAAAGAGTCTAATGCTTCTCTCGCTAGATTTGTTAATCCTTTACATTTTCTTGGGATCATTTTTCGCTGTATACGGAGTATTGGTTCTTCTCTTACTCTTAGTATTTATTGCCTTAAGATGCATATTGCTCGATATTCTAAGTAAAAACACAGAAGAGAAATTTGTTATTAAACTTTGGACAGCCAATCTAAGACCTGATGGTGAGAATGGTAAGATGTCATACAATTTAAATATTGTATTAACAGTATTTCTAACATGTGTTGGATTCGGTTTACTACTTCTCTGGGGGTCAAAATTTGTTGCTAGTGCATATTTGCTAAAAGCAGAATCATTCTATGTCGAACAAAATGCAAAATATGCTGATGTTGAACCGACGATGGAGCAAAGACAAACATTTGTTAATTCTATGACCTATTACTATGCAACAGCTGCGAAGTTTGATGGAAACAATCCATTGATTAACAGAAAGACAGGTTCTATGTATTTAGAATTAGTTGGACTTGCAGCAGAGAAGTATTCAAAAGACGGAACAGAAGAAGATACGGAATTAATAACAAATGTTGGGAAGTGGAAAAATTACGCATTAGATTACACCAGAAAATCGATAGATATATCGAATGATGTATATGCAAACTGGGAAGCGAGATCAGGAATATATCTAGGATTGGTAGGAATGGGTTTCAATGACTATGCCACAGATGCATTGTACTCTCTCGAGAAAGCGGTAGAACTTAATCCTTTAAACTATGCAATATATTACAACGAGGCGCAGGTCTATGTTTTAAATAGTGATAAGGATAATGCATTATCAGCACTTACAAAAGCTCTTGGTATAAATGCACAGCATATCCCATCCATAATGTTGGCTGCTGAGGTTAATAAGCAAAAGGGGAACATGGATGTATATGAATCATACCTAAAAGCTGCGAAAAAGATACTTGAAACCAATAGTCAAACTGGTACAGAGGTGTATCAGACAATAGTTGAAGAATTGAACAAGCTCTCAGTTGAATCAGAATAATATGGTTTTCCTCTAAAAAGGCAGATCGCATTTATTTCAAGCTTAGCATTGTAGGTCTGTCTTAATTTAGTGGCAACATTCTCAAGTGTAATGCCTGTTGTTATTACATCATCTATGATTGTGATACTGGTGTATTTCGATAACTCAAGACCATTACGCACATAAAAAGGATTGACGTTATTCAAATATCTTTGTGCAATATTTTGTCCAGCACGATGATTCTTAACATCTTTGCTCATAACTAAGTCTAATAAAACATCTTGGCTAAATTTTCTAGCAAGACCTAAAGCTATCTGATCTGTCTGATTAAATCCTCGTTCAATTTTTCTCTTGCTTGAGATTGGTACGGGTATAAATAACGTATCTCCAAAATATCTACTGAATCCACAACGGAGTAACTCTTCAATAAGTAGGTGAGTTAATTGATGGGAAATGTCTTTAACATCTCTGTATTTGTATAATTTGAGGATTTTTGAAGAAACATTATTATATTCCCAAGCAACAAAAACCCGGTTTAAAGAAGAGATTTTTTTGCAACTTGTGTGGGTTAGATAGCTCGGAGACAACCTCCTGCAGACATAACATTCTGGAAGGTTTCTTTTAAAATTCTTTCTACATCTATCGCAAAGATAATCACCATGCCGATGGCATACAGAACAATATTGGGGATAGACAAAATCAATAATATGTTCAAACATACCAAATTGTATTATCAAAGAGTTAAAATAATATGAATTGATAAATAGTAAAGTTTAAATTATGATATTAGTCGCATAAACTCCACTTTTGAAACATGAGAAAGTTAGGACTGAATAGAAATGGAATATTTATTGTGATGAGTCTTTTACTCGTTACAAAGATATTGGGATTCATAAAATTAAGAACCATTGCTCAACTGTTTGGTGTATCCCACGAATTAGATATCTTTTGGGCGGCATTTACCATACCTGATATGTTGTTCACAATCATAGTAGCTGGTTCTTTGAATGCAGCAATAATTCCAATCTTCTCTGAGGTACTGTATAAAGATGGAAAAGAGAGATTAGACAGATTCTTTAATCATCTCAGCCTCCTTCTCTCTGTCTTATGTATTGTATTAGCAGGTATATTTTTCATATTCACACCCCAGATAACAAATGGAATAATAAGCTCAGAGTTTTTACAAAAAGCTTTGAATTTTACACAGAGGATAAACAGTGAAGATGTCGATCTATTTGTAACTATCACTAGAATAACTCTGCTATCCCCAATACTTTTGGGATTCAGCAGTATTATTACGGGTTATCTACAGGTTAAGAAACAATTCTTTGTAACTTCCCTTGCACCACTTTTCTACAATTTGGCATTAATTATTGGTCCAGTAATCTTTGTAGCATTTGGAAAGATGGGAGTAGAAGGAATTGCTATCTCTGCAGTGTTAGGTTCTTTACTGCATTTGGTTGTGCAACTTCCAAGTTTCTTCTCCGATTACAAACAAAAATATTCAATCTCCTTTAAAACATTCAAAGAAGCTATAAAAGACTCGAAGGTTACCAAGGCGGTAAGATTAGCAATACCTAGAACCATCAGTATCATTGGGGAACAGATTAATACTGTGGTTAATACTCTAATTAGTTTCTCATTGGCATCTGGAGCTCTTAGCTCATACAAATATGCATTGAGTCTTCATCAATTCCCAATCAATATTATCGGGAGTGCAGTAGCACAATTAGCATTGCCAGATTTGGCACAATATAGCGATCCTGAGCATAGAGAAAAATTTAAAAAAATATTTAATTCGTCTATCCAATTTGCTTTGTATCTTGTGTTGCCAATGATTGCAATATTTGTAGTTTTAAGACTTCCAATCGTTAGATTGATATATGGTTCTGGTGCATTCGACTGGAGAGCAACAATCCTTACCTCTTGGTGTTTAATCTTACTGTCTTTCTCCATACTAGGGCAGACAATAGATCAGATAATCCTAAGGGCATTCTACGCATTAAAAGAAACATGGCTACCTCTCATAGGGATTGGTATCAGTATCATAGTGAACATTGCAGTGGCGTATTTCCTTACTAATTTCTTTAGTCATTACTATGACTGGAGACCAATATTGCAACAGATGCTTTCACAAATTTCTGTAGCTGACGGTGCTGGTTTCTGGGAAGTATTCAAATCATTCTTCCAAGATTTCGCAAGATGGTGTACAAACAGGGGTGATTCTGATATGGCAGTTGGTGGATTGTCTTTGGGCCTTGGTATTTCATATATTGTTGAAGTTCTCATCCTGTACATTTTGTTAAATGCAAAGACTAAAATGATTACATTCAACAACACAGTAAAACCTTTCTTTGTGAAATTCTTAAATACTATTTTAATGGGTATTGGGATGTACCTGCTATTTAAGTTGTTTGATTTCAAATTAGATACTTCAAGAACTATGTATGTCATAGTTTTGACAGCCTTAACATCTGGGTATGGAGTGTTATCATATTGGATAGGTTCGAGGGTGTTTAAGATTGAAGAGGTATATATATTCGAGAAATGGATAAAGAGAATGCTGGCTAAAATTTTTAGAGGAAAGGGAGATGAAGAAAGTGCTTAATGTTTTGTTAGTAATATTCTTTTTGATAATTGGCTTAGTTTCCATCCCAGTGATTTCTTACTTTGTTTGGCAAGGTAATTTGCAAAAAGAGATGGCCCAGCTTCATTGTAAAAGTAATCTCTCTGCGGACATATCCTTAGACCAGAAATTTAAGGATTTCGTGCTTTCAGAAGAGGATGTTACTTTTGTAGAACTTAATCCAGATGAAACAGCTTTACTACTTGGAAATACCAATATCATCAACGGTGGTATGATAGAGAACGTCTGTGTTATGCCGCACGATGATGTTTGGAATGTCTTAGTGAAGGTCAATCTTCAAGATATTTCTCTTCCATGGATTCGACTTGATGTATCAAAAGATTCCATAGAATCTGCTCAGCTCTACGTATCCAATATCTATGTTGGAAATCAATTAATTCCAGAAAAAATTGTAAGTTCTCTTAAGACACAGATAAATAAGGGAATAAGTGATGCCCTGATCCTTGTTAGTGAAAATAACTTCCTTGGAAGAACAATTACGAATATAGAACTTCTCGAAGAGAAAATAGTGGTAAAAGGTACTATTTAGGCTTGACAAAGTCTTCCGCCGTGATAGAATTCTAGCAATCGTTAAATTTATCTGCTAACTATTATGTCCTCAAAAACAAATATACAGCCTCTAGGAAAACGAGTATTAGTACAGCCTGATGAAGTAGAACAGGTGACCAAAGGTGGCTTAGTTTTACCCCCAAGTGCGAGTGATGACAAAAGACCTGCAACTGGAACAATTTTAACTCTTGGTAGTGGTAAGGATAACGACGGAAAAACATTAGTGTTTGACGTTAAAATTGGAGACAAAATATATTTCAAAAAGTATTCTCCAGAAGAAATCGAAATTGAAAATAAAAAATATCTTCTTTTAGATGTTGAAGATATCCTAGCAGTCATAAAATAATTTAAATTCTTAAACCAGTACTACTATGTCAAAAGGAATAATTTACAATGAAGAAGCAAGAAAAGCTTTAAAATCAGGTGTAGATACTATCTCTAATGTTGTTAAAACTACATTAGGCCCCAAAGGAAGAAATGTCGCAATTGCAAAATCATTTGGTTCCCAAGTTATTACCAAAGATGGTGTAACAGTTGCAAAAGAGATTTCTGACAAGGATCCATTTAAAAATGTTGGAGTTGAAATGATCAAAGAAGCATCTAACAGAGTAAATGATCTCGCAGGTGATGGAACCACAACAGTTGCTGTATTGGCACAAGCTATAGCAAATGCAGGTTTTAGAAATGTATCTGCAGGTGCAAATCCAATTGCAATTAAGAGGGGTATAGATAAGGGTGTGGAATTAGTTGAAAAAGAATTAAGAAAATCTGCAAAAAAGATTTCTAAGAAGGAAGAGATTTCTCAGGTTGCAACGATCTCTACAAATAATGACAAGGAATTGGGGGATATGATTGGTGGTGTATTTGATAAGGTGGGTAAAGATGGAGTAATAACAGTTGAGGAAGCAAAGGGTTTTGCAGATGAGGTTGAATATACTGAGGGTATGGAATTTGATAATGGTTATGTAAGTGCATATTTTGTTACAGATAGAGAGACATTGGAAGCAAGTATGGAGAATCCATATATCTTTGTAACAGATAAGAAGCTTTCAAATCTTCAAGATATTCAAGCTATTGCAGAGAAAGTGTTAAGTGCTGCAGATAGACCATTGGTCATTATTGCTGATGATATTGAGAATCAAGCATTAGCAACTTTAGTAGTTAATAAATTAAGAGGTACATTGGATGTTGTAGCAGTTAAGGCTCCAGGGTTTGGTGATAGAAAGAAGGAGATGCTTAAAGATATCGCAGTATTAACAGGTGCAAAGTTTGTATCTGAGGAATTAGGTAATACTTTAGAAGCTGTAGAACTTGCAGACCTAGGTTCTGCAAAGAAGGTTGTGATTTCTAAAGAGAGTACAATCATTGTGGAAGGGAAGGGCTTAGCATCTGATGTTAAAGAGAGAGCAAAGGAGATCAAAGCACAGATTGAAAAGACAACTTCTGACTATGATAGAGAGAAATTACAGGAAAGACTAGCTAAACTTAATGGTGGTGTGGCAGTGATCATGGTAGGTGCTGCTTCCGAGTCTGAAGCTAAGGAGAAGAAAGCGAGGATTGAAGATGCTATCCATGCTACTCGTGCTGCGATAGAGGAAGGAATTGTTGTTGGTGGTGGTTTAGCACTTCATAATGCTAAAGCTGTTTTAAATGATATTAAGCTAGATGATGTTGATGAGCAGATGGGTATAGAAATACTCAAGACTGTATTAAGTGAACCATTGAAACAGATTGCAGAGAATGCTGGAGAAGATGGTGCTGTGGTGGCTGCTAATTGTCATGATAATACTGGGTATAATGCAAAGACTGGTGAATATGTGGATATGATTAAGACTGGTATTATAGATCCTGTTAAGGTTACTAGGTTAGCGTTGGTTAATGCAGCTTCTGTAGGTACTATGTTGATTACTACGGAGGCAGTAGTCGCAGATTTACCAGAAGAGAAGGATAAAGCACCTATGGCACCTGATATGGGAATGGGTGGGATGATGTAATCTTCGTTAATGAAGAGGAGGTGAAAACCTCCTCTTTTGTTATTTTTTAAACGCAGGTGTTCTCCTTGCTATGTTCATAATAAGCTTTCTGACAGTTGGTAGAACAATTGTGCCAATCTCTTTTGAAGTTACTTTTCCATTCTCATTTACAGGTATCTTATTCTCTCTTGCAAAAGCATCTAAAGAGGATGATATGAGGACATTATTTGTATTCATTACAGGTTCTCTCATATCGCTTTCATCAAAAGTATCAGTCTTCTTAGTAGTCTGCTTCAATAACTGGTCGCTAACAATCGTTTCTAGTATTTCCTCTGGATTCTGTACCCTTAACCTAAAACCTTTTACAACTGGAAGCATAATCTGTAATGCTCTGAATGTGGAAATTGTAAGTGAACGTGCTGAAAGAAAGCTTTGGTTTCTAAGAGGTGTTTCTGACGAACCTAAATCCGCAAGCTTCTCTTGCATAAGTCTAACATTATCATCACTGGTATCTGAGTATGAAATAGGGAGTGGGGAATCTTTTTGTATAGAGAGCAAATCATTTGAAAGGTATTGCACTACTTTATCACGATCAACACCCACGGAAGTCCTTATATCTTCTACAAATCTTGCATAATCTACTGATTCGTTTATGGGATCATAGTAACTATTTGAAGAGGATTTCTCAATATAACTATTGGAATGAGCATCTGTTGTATTCGGGAATTCTTCTATCATAATGCAAATTATATCACACCTAGAATCTAACCTCTTGCGCTAATACCTTCCCAATAATCTCAATATTATTAAATGACTTAAGTATAACAATCCTTAGTTGGTTTTCCTCTCTAATCAAAACCATGTCATTCATATTAATTTCTGAATTAGGAGAGATAAAAGCAACACCATTTGTTCCATCAACGATTTTCATATCAATGGCAAAAACATTAGGATCCAAACTCAAAATCCAATCTGGAGTATTGTAGAAAAGGTAGGTATCTTCTTTTTTAAAGTCTTTAGAATCATTTGTAAAAAATGGAGCCCTATTAAAATTCAATTTAATATTCTTTTCAGTAATATCATTCAACAAATCAGAAGGGGTAGTATTTAAAGCCTTAGCTAAAGGATCTAGTTGGTTTAATGGGGAACTCACACCTCTCTCATATCTAGAAATCATTTCCCATGTCTTACCAATTTTGTCAGCTAATTGCTGTTGTGTAAGCTTCTGTCGCTCCCGATATATCTTAATGTTCTCACCAATATAATTATTGTTCATATATATAGAATTGTAGTTACATTAAAAAGAATAAAGAATAGAACGGCATGTCGTTTAAAAGACGCTTGGCGTCATATCTGAAAAGAAAATGAAAGAATAAAATGTGATAATAGAAGGATGGGAATATATCAACAATTCGAAATTCTTTACAAAAGAATAAAAAATAGGAAGAAAGCAAATATAAACGATATTAGAATATTAAAAAGACTTGCTCAATGGATACACAATTGAGACCCAGTTGTCTTTCAACCACTTGTCTGCAAGCTTCTGCTCATCTAACAACTCTCTCCTAGCCAATTCCTTATTTATGACATTCCCTTGGTGCGGTTTATCAAATTGTTTATCCAAAGGAGAACTAAAACCATGTGCGTAATGACATAGCTCATGTGCGATCGTTGCTCTTACGACAAATTCTGGAACAATTTCATTTTGAAAATATTTTGTCATAGTTATGACTGTAACTCTTCCATCATCTTGCATCTCGTATTCTTTCTCATTCTTCTTCATCAAACTCTTGATCTTAGTATATTCATTAGCAAGCTTTATACTACCAAGCTGTCTCTTAGAATACTTCCCAAACTTTATCAACACCATATTCTTCCTTGGGATATCGCAAAAATGATTTTCCCAAAGTTCATACATTAAATTTTCTAAATATTTTCTATCTCTCATGTTATTATATTCTAATGATTCTACAAAAATATCGACAAAAACTCATTACTTTGGGAAATGTACTCAAATTTATGTATGGGCGATATACATTTACGGTAATTGCGAGAGATATCCTATTTGTATTAGGTACTTTTTCAGAGGTATATAGCATAACGGTCTTGGGAAAATTCATCGATGAAGTAGCTAAAATCCTTTTAAATTGGAATTCATTTTCTTTGGACCTATTTTGGAGCTCAGATGCATTTATGTATATAGCCATGATCTTTGTACTATGGTCAATTCTACAGGCATGTAATCAAGCAAGATTACATTTGTACACAGTTATCTATGAAAAAGTTTGGGAGGATGCTAGGTATATGATGGTGGCAAAAGTATCTCAATCCAACCTGCAAGATGTTGAGCAGGAGAAATTCCAAGATTTACTCACCTACGCACCTGCATATTCAATAGACAGGATGATACTTACGTATGATAGCTTCTCTGGAATTGTTGGTAATGCAGTTAAAATCATCAGCACTGCAATTATAATATTCGAGACAATGAGTTGGTCTGTGCTATTCTTGATCCTTTTTGTACTGCCGCAAATTGTAGTTGTTCATATCAGGAGAAAGAAAATCCGTGGATATCAGGATGAAAATGTAAGTAAACTTAAATATCTGAACTATCTTTTAAATGTGACACTCCAGATATCTAACTTCCTTGAATTAAGGGTCAATGATACCTTTGCATATCTTAAGAGAAGATACGTAGAAGAATATGACGAGTTTCTGAAGGGGTATTTGAAGACGGATGCAAATATGTACCGAGATAGAACAATTGTAAATATCTTTGGTCAATGTCTAAAGTTTATGTATGTGATATACATGCTCTCTGTGGCAATTGTAAGAAAACACTCTTTGGGTACTTTTAAAGCTTTGTATGACTATATCGATATGACCTATACGAGTGTGTACAACATATTTGATTCCATGTCATATATATCTGCACTTTTGGGATATGATGAGAAATTCTTTGAACTAATGAATTACGAAGGATTTGGCGATCATGAACATGGCACTCTGAAATTGAAGAAAGGTACGCCTGAAATTGAGTTTAAGAATTTAAGTTTTTCATACCCAGATGATCCTAAAACAATGGTCCTAAAGCATATTGATTTAGTAGTAAAACCTGGTGAGAAGGTTGCATTCTTTGGAGGGGATGGTTCTGGCAAAAGTACGATGGTGAAGATACTCTCTGGTTTGTATCAGATTAAAAAAGGTGACTATCTATTAGATGATATCTCTGTCAAAGATCTGGATAGAGGACAACTGAAAAAGAAAATAGCCGTCACTTTCCAGGATTTCATTAATTACAACTTTAGCGTGAGGGAGAATGTTGTTATATCTGGAGAAAGGAAAAATATTGATAAAAAATTGTATGAATCTGTGTCTAAAATTGGCCTGGTAAAAGATCTTTTGGTGAAAGAAGGGATAGACGATGAAAGAATCCTAGGTAAAACCTTCCCGGGTGGAAAAGAACTTCCATGGGGATACTGGCAAAGACTTGCAATTTCAAGAATGTTGTATCGTAACAGAAAGATTTTCGTGATGGACGAAGCATTTACATTCATAGATTCAGAATCCAAAGACACTATTCTTAATAATATTTTGGACTTCATAGGTGAGGAAAAAACGTTAATATATATAACTAGAAGTATCGAGAACTTAGAAATGTTTGATAAGATCTACTTCTTTGAAAATGGCAAAATAGTAGAATCTGGAAGTTGGGATGAATTGACGAAGAAAAAAGGTAAATTCTACAAGATTGTAAAAGAGAATTAGGAAAGTGTAGAATGTATCTCATGAAGATACTTGATGGGAAACTTGTTTCCGATACAATTTTGGATGGAATTTCTGACGAAATCTCTCAAATAACAAAATATGGGGAAAAAATCCCTCGATTAGATATTATCCTTGTCGGTAATGACTATGGTAGTGAGAAATATGTGAGTATGAAGGAGAAGGTTGGAAAAGATGTTGGAATAAATGTCGTAGTCCATAGATTAGACCCGATGGTAAATACCTTAGACGTTGTAAATCTCATTGATGGATTGGATAAAGATTCTGATGTGGATGGATATATGGTTCAACTTCCACTACCTGATCAGATTAATACGAATTTAGTTTTAGATGCGATTGATCCTAGAAAAGATGTTGATGGTCTTTCTCCAATCAATTTGGGAAAACTTTTTCAGAAAGATCCAGCTGCAATTGTACCAGCAACGCCATTGGGGATTTTAAAACTTTTTGAAGCATACAATATAAAGCTGTTCGGTAAGCATGTAGTTATACTTGGAGCAAGCTCAATTGTAGGTATCCCCTTGGAAGCAATTCTTCTAGAAAAGAACGCGACTGTAACTCTATGCAATGTTCATACTACGAATATACAAGATATTGCACAAACTGCAGATATTTTAATATCTGCTACTGGTGTCCCATTGCTTGTAAATAGAGGTTTCCTAAAAGAAGATTGTGTTGTAGTAGATGTTGGTTCAAATAGGCATCCCGAAACTGGAAAACTAGTTGGGGATGTTGATTGGGATTCAATACAAGGAATCCCCTCATATATAACTCCAGTGCCAGGAGGTGTAGGGCCAATGACAATTGCTTCTCTAATGTCTAATTTAATGACCTGTTACAAAAAGAATGATAGAAGATAGTAAAATCTCGTCCATACTTGATCTAGAAAAGAAACGACAAATAGAAGGAATTGAATTAATAGCATCTGAGAACTATGTTAGTGAATCTGTATTAGAATCTATTGGTTCTATTCTGACGAATAAATATTCTGAGGGATACCCAGGGAAGCGTTACTACTGTGGAAATCAATATATTGATGAAATAGAGAACGAAGCTATAGCTAGAGCAAAAGAGCTGTTTGGAGCAGAACATGTAAATGTTCAACCATATTCAGGTTCTCCTGCAAATCATGCCGTATACATGGCACTAGTAAATCCAGGAGATACTGTTATGGGAATGGCATTAGATGCTGGTGGACATCTAACCCATGGGTACAAGATTTCTTTTTCTGGGAAGTACTACAATTCGGTTAACTATGATGTTAAAGAGGATGGATACATAGATTATGAAGAAGTTAGAAAACTAGCACGAGAACATAAACCTAAATTAATATGGGCAGGGTTCTCGGCATATTCTAGAATCATAGATTGGAATGAATTTAGAAAAATAGCAGATGAAGTAGGGGCGTATTTTGCAGCTGATATCTCTCATGTTGCAGGGCTAGTTGCTACGGGAGAATATCCTAACCCTGTTGGTATTGCCGACGTGGTGACCACAACTACCCATAAGACACTACGAGGGCCACGAGGAGCTATCGTAATGTGCAAAGAGGAACTAGGAGAGAGGATAGACAAAGCAGTATTCCCAGGACTTCAAGGAGGCCCACACAATAATACAATCGCAGGGATAGCAGTCGCATTGGGAGAGGCATTGAAACCTGAATTCAAAGAATATTCAAAGCAGATAGTTTTAAATGCAAAAACACTATCAAACGGAATGAGAGAGCTAGGATATTCGGTGATATCTGGTGGGACAGATAATCATCTTTTCCTTGTAGATACAGTTAAAAGTGTCAATCTCTCTGGTAGTGAAGCTTCGGATCTTCTTGAAAAAGCAAATATATCAGTAAATAAAAATGCAATCCCGAACGATCAAAGAAAACCATGGGATCCATCAGGTATTAGAATAGGTACCCCAGCATTAACTACTAGAGGAATGAAAGAAGATGAAATGGAAACAGTAGCTCAGTTTATTGATAGGGCATTAAAAAATCCTAATGATGATAATTTGGAAAAAATAAAAGCTGAAATAAAAGAATTCGCAAAAAATTACCCAATTCCAGGAATATGATACTAGCAGATAAAACGATACGAGAGAAATTAAAGACAGGTGAGATAAAGATAGAACCTTTTGATGAAAAATATCTTCAACCTGCATCATATGATTTACACTTAGATAGTCATTTTCTAATTTTCAGTAAAGAGAAGGATAGGGTTATTGATGTTAAAAAACCGATCGATAACCTTATGCAAAATGTTGAAGTAGATGAAGAAGAAGGTTATACCTTAAACCCAGGCGAATTTGTTTTAGCAAATGTTAAAGAAATTACAGGTGTTGATGGAAAACACATTGCAAGGTTAGAGGGTAAAAGTTCTCTTGGAAGATTAGGGCTTGCGATTCATGTTACCGCTGGTTTTCTTGACCCAGGTAATTCTCTAAGATTAACATTGCATTTGATTAATCTTTCCCCTTTGCCAATCAAGATATATCCAGGGATGAAGATTGCCCAGATAATTTTTGAGCTTTTGGATCAGGAATGTGATAGGAAGTATGGTACTGATGGTTTGGGTAATAAGTATGTTGGCACGATGACTGTGAAGGGTAGTGAATACTGGAAAAACTTTAAGAATGGATTAATGTAGTATAATTGATGATGATTAATGATATTAGAGAACAATTCCCGATATTGAAGACTAAGGTTAATGGTAATCCTCTGGTATACCTTGACAATGCAGCTACTACTCAGAAACCTCAAGCTGTATTGGATGCAATTAATGAATATTACACAGAGTACAATGCGAATATTCATAGGAGCTCACATGTTTTAGCTAGCAAAGCCACAGAATTATGGAAAGAAGCTCATGAGATAGTCGCTCAATTTATCAGCGCAAACAGTTACAGAGAGATTGTGTTTACTAGGAACGCAACAGAGGGGTTAAATCTACTTGCCAATAGTTATGGTAGGCAAAATCTTAAGTCTGGAGATATTGTTGTGATTTCAGAGATGGAACATCACAGTAATATTGTTCCTTGGCAGATGTTGCAGAAGGAGATAGGATTTGAAATCAAATATATCCCTGTGAATTATAGGTATGATTTAGATCTTGATTGGTTTGAAGAGTTGATCAAAACAGAAGGTGAAAAAGTAAAGATAGTATCCATTGCCCATATCTCGAATGTTTTAGGAACACTTAACCCTGCGAAGAAGATAGTAGAGATTGCACATAGGGTTGGAGCATTTGTCATTGTTGATGGTGCTCAGAGTGTTCCACATATTAAGGTAGATGTGAGAGATATTGATTGTGATGCTTTTGTGTTCTCTGGGCACAAGGCGTATGGGCCAACTGGGAGCGGTGTATTGTATTGTAAAGAGAAAATTCTAGAGAAATTACCACCATTTATGGGTGGGGGGGAAATGATAATGAGTGTCTCAAGAGAAGGGTTCGAATTGAATGATTTACCTTGGAGATTTGAAGCAGGTACGCCAGATATCGAGAGTGGAATTGTATTAGGAGAGACATTGAAATGGTCTTCTAAAACCATCCAAGAGTTTGGTGGTTATGAAAAACTTATCGAGCACGAGCAAGAACTTATGAAAACGTTGTTAGATGCCTTTGATGGTATTGAATGGTTTAAGCCATTTGGAAAAACAGATGCAACAGATAGGTATGGTTGTTTAACATTCAATATAGAAGGATTTAGTTTTAAAGGATGTAAAGAAAAAAGGATTGAGAACAAAGAGGGAGATGGAATTGTTGAATATATAAGTAGGAAGGGTATCTGTGTACGTGAAGGTTACCACTGTGCAGAACCACTCCATGATAGATTCAAGGTCGGTCCAACCATGAGAGCAAGTTTTGGAATATACAATACTAAACAAGAGGTTGAAACTTTTGCACGATTGCTAAAAGAAGCTGTTCTTGCTAGCTATTAAACAATACTAGGAGTTCCCGTTGGAGCTGGTGTTGTTGTATCTGTTGAAGCAGGTGTTTCTGCTACTGGAGCCGCCATTGGTGGAACTTCTGCAACTTGATTATTCACAAACTGTTGTAAATCAGGAGTAGTACTTGTAGTAGTATCGATAGGTGGAACTGGAGATTGCTCTGGCATAGTAGACAAGGTGTTATCCATAGGAGATATTGTGGAAGATTCTGGCAAAGGAGATTGTTTTACTTCAGGAGTTGGTACAGAATTAAAGGCCTGATCTGTCACAGGTGTCATAGGTTCGGATGAAGATTCTTGTTGTAAAATTGCTTGAAGATCGGAACTTTGATCACTAGTTTCTGGTACGGGTTGTGGTGTAGCTCCAAGGGTCTCTTGAATAGGGGGTCTCTCTGGTAATTCTTCTGGTGTTGGTGAGTACAAATTATTTGAGATCGTATCCATATTGACAGCAGGAGTAACTTCAGGAGTTTCTTCCATCACAGGAGTTTTTACTTCCTCTGTTGCAATAGGTTGTGGTGTTGCAGGTTGTGCAATCTCGATCGGTTCTGACGTTGTATTTTTGTTTTTCTTCTTTCCTAACAAGATACCAATGATACTTATTAAAAGAATCACAGCACCGCCTATTAAAATATACGGAAGGTAATCAGATACAGTTTCTTGGATTGTAGTTAAATCTGCAGCAAAAACTCTAAATGGTAGTAACAAGATAGTTAACAAAGATAGGAATATTGGGAATGATTTTTTCATCTCATGGACAGTTTAATATTATTCATATTAAGGCTATCACGGAGCAAATTTATTTGCAATAATTTAATCTAGCATATACACTCTACATATATATTTACTGCCCATATGGATTATATTAATACGCCCATACCACAAGATATTACTATGGATGATAATGTCTCAGACATCTTGTTACTTAAGAACAAGCTTGTAAATTCTAATGCCCCGATTGATCTCAAAAATGAAGTTCTTTCGAGTATTGAGAGATTAGAAAGGATAGCAAAGAAGGGAGTGTATAGCTCAGAGTATGAGAATGTAAGCAAATATGTAAATTACGTAGTTTCTATTCCTTGGGGAGTGTTATCCAAGGACAATCTTGATATTAAGAATGCTAAGGAGATAATGGATTCTACTCATTATGGTATGGATGGTATTAAGAACGCTATTCTTGACTATCTTGCAGCGATGCAGCTCGAGAGTAGGCAGAATCTCAATCAATATGTTGCTATGCCTTCTTCGGTTGGTTCTTTATCGGAAAGACCGGAAATGATAATACCCTCACAAAATAATTTCTCTAAATCACCAGTATTTCTTTTTGTAGGACTTCAGGGTGTGGGTAAGACTTCCATTGCCAAATCTATTGCACAAGCCATGGGAAGAAAATTTGTAAGAATCTCCCTTGGTGCAATAGGGGACGTAAGAACTTTGCGTGGTACTCCTCGTTATGCTGTGGATCCGGAGCCTGGGCAAATTATTAAGGCATTGATGAGAAGTGGGACTATGAACCCAGTTGTTCTTCTTGATGAAATTGAAAAAGCAAGTGGTAATGCGGGATTACTTAATGATGTTATGGCAGCATTATTAGAAATCCTTGATCCTGAACAAAACAGAGCATTCCGGGATCATTATTTAGATTTCCCAGTTGATCTCTCTAATATTTTCTTCATATGTACAGCAAATAATCTTGGGGGTCTTTCTGCGGCTTTATTGGATAGGGTGGAGGTGATTAGATTTACTAGTTATACAGATGAGGAGAAGACGGTTATTGCGAAGAGATATATATTTCCAAGGGTTCTTAAGGGGCTTAATCTTTCAGAAGAACTTATTAGAATTGATGATACGATCTGGCCAATGATTATTCGTCCTGTAGGTTTTGACGCTGGTATTAGGCAGTTGGAACGTAATATCGCAGGTATGGTTAGAGCTGTTGCTAGAGATGTTGTAGAGGGAGCAACGCTTCCAATAATTATAACGGCGGATAATTTAAAGCATTATCTTCCACAAGATCAGGGTCCATTGAGTTAGTATCCTTTAAATGGATTAGAAAGTCTTAATGCACTAAGTGCAATATATACCTGTGGGTCTTTTTTACCTTTTGCTATGTTAGCTCTATACAGACTTTTCTTCTCGGCTTTCTCTAACATTTCTAAATCAGAAGAGACTCTTTGTTGAGGGATACTAGAAGTTGAAACTGCTTTTGTAACCAAGTAGTTTGATTCTTCTAATAGATTTAAATTGTTATTGTTGGTTGTTGCCTGTCCCATTATTTGTATAGCTTGAAACTGGGCCTTGTGGAGTTATATGTGTTCGACCCTTTTGTATATCTTCCCTTGATTTTATAACTTGCCCAGAAACAGTATTCTCTTTTAAACTATCAAGAAAAGTTTGTTGGGATATTCTCTTTTCTGGGTTAAGTTCAAGCTCCTGTTGTCTTAATCTTTCTTCTAATTCTTTTTGATACTGTTCTCTTTCTTTTTCAATCTGTACCTGATCATCTCTTCGTTTGTATATTGCTCCCCGTATTACCTGTTGTTGCCTTTCCAAGGAGTTCCCATCTCTCATAGGTTGTTGCTCTGCTGGAGGTTCAAATATCTGGGCTAATTCTTCTATGGTTCTTGTCTCAGTCATGCCAGACCTTGCACGGCGTTGCTCTAGTTCTTTAGGATCTGTGGTTATAAGCTCGTGTTCTGCTTGGCTAGATATAACTTGTATGCCTACATGGTTTGACCCTGCAAAGAACAGTCCTTGTCCTTTATCGCAACTTAGTAAGAAATTCTTCTCTCCATCAGACAGATTAAATACTGCTTGTAGCTTATCTACAGCAGAGGGGCTTTGTTTCATAAGCACCTGCATTGAAGAGTTAGATATAATCGCCTTCCCCATATCATTATTTAGGAAATCTGCGACATCCTGAGTAATTGTTGTTAAGCCGAGATAATACTTTCTTGCACGTTTAGCTATTGAATACATGAAATTTGCGGAGTCCAAACTTTGCATCATATACCAAGCTTCATCTACAACAAGGATTCTCCTCTTCTGATCTTTTCGAATTTTTGTCCATATGAAATCAAGCATTAGGTACATAGCGAGAGGTTTTAGTTCTTCTTGTAAGTCTCTGATGCTGAATACTGTAAATGGATTATTAATTTCAAAATTACTTGCTTCGTTGAATATTCCTGCACCACTACCGATTATATATTTCTCCATTCTTCTGGCTAAATCATGAGCTTCATTCTCGGCCATACCCTTAAGTACTTTGTACATATCTTCAAGTAGAGGAGGCTGTTTCGTCTGTGTTGCAGGGTCAAAGGTAATACCTTTCTCTCTGTAAGTGAGTATTAATGCTTTGTCTAAAATGGATTCTTCAACATTAGTAAGTCCCCCGAAAAGTATTTTGAAGAAACCATGTAATGCAAGTAGTTTCATTCTTAGCTCGTCATCACCCTCGTCTTTAATTCCTGAGAGTTCAAATGGATTCATCTTGCTTCCTTTGTCCTGTGAGAATGAGATGTAAAGTCCGTTTACTGCTTTGGAAAGTTCGTCATATTCCCTTTCTGGGTCTATAATGATGATCTCGGTTCCCAGCATTAGACTCCTAAGAATTTCTAGTTTTACAAAATAGCTTTTACCTGCACCTGCTTTTGCAAATACTACGGTGTTTGCATTCTCTAACTGGAATCTATCAAATATGACCAGGCTTTTGTTATGCATGTTTACGCCATACATAATTCCCTTCTCCATTGTTAACTCTGAAGTCACGAATGGGAAGGTTGTGGCAAGGGAGGTGGTATCCATGTTCCTAGTGAAGTATAGTTTGTCTAATCCCAAAGGTTGTGTACTCAGAAATCCTTCATTTTGTTGCAAAATTGCTGGTATGGCAACCACATTCATCGCAGCTAGGGTCGAAGTTACATTTCTAGAATATTTCTCTAATAGATCCTTGTTAGGTGCATATATTGTGATGTACATTCCGTAGTGGAAGTATTTCTCTGAACCTTCTGCAATTGAGTCTTGCAACTGTTGTGCATCAGAGAGCGCAACTTTAAGTGTAGGATCTACAACTTTTCGATCCTCTATTTGAGAGTAGAGTGTGGCTTCCATCTCTCCGATTTTTCGCTTAAGTTTTTCGAGAATGACTTTAGATTCAACTGGGTAGTAAAAGGTACTAATACGTAAGGAATGCTCAAAATTTATAATTGGTGATAACCAATTTGGTCCAACGATACGAGGGTAACCAGAGACTTTAAATACTCTGAAGAAATAGTCCCCCATCTGCATGTCGTTAAAGTCGAGTTCCATATCCAGTGGTGCAATGATATCTTTGATGGACATATTTTTATCCAGCATTGTTATATCATCATCTTCAATCTTGTTTCCCGAAGTAGTTGTTTCTTCAAGAGATTTTTTTCCATTTATTTTTTCAGCTAGCTTATCTAGGAGCTTCAAAATTGGATTCTTCTTTGGTTTTGGTTCTTCATCTGTTTTCAGGGGGTCATTGAATTTATCTTTTTCCTCTTTCGCTTTGCCATTCTCCATCTCTTTCTTTAGTTCTTGTCTGAATGTTTGATATTTCTCTCCGACGGACTGTAGTTTCTCAGTCTGAGATTTAAGCTCTTGCGAGATTTTGCTATCAAGTGTTCGGTTGTAGTTGTTTAGTTCTTCAGGCATTTTCTTCTTCCTCGGGGTTATATATTGTATAGAATTCAGAAAGTAATTCAGTATTGTTTAATTGATGACCAAATAATCCCATTCTTGAGAGTTGTTTGAGTATATGATCTCTCTTAGGATAGAGGTATATTTTACCTTTCTCCACTAATTGGTCTATCTCCATGTTCTGATATTTTTCTTCCTCTTCTTTTGTTTTTTTACTGTTCTTTTTTAGGAAACCTACATCGTTTAAAGTAAGCCCAGGGTTGTAAGGTACTACTATGAAGAAATTTTTGTCTAAGACATCATTCTGTACGATGAGGTTTTGTATAAATAGGGTGTAGATTTCTAATTGTTTTCTTAACCCTTCGCTCATCTCTCTTTCGTTTTGTGATTTAAGATAGTCAACATATGAAGTGATATCTATTCGCTTTGTTCGGATCAAGATTTGAATGGGGAAATTGAGTGAATTTAGAAGTCCTGCAAAGGCATATATTTTGTTATCCTGTTCATACTCGGCTAGAAGGTCAAAGTTAATGGCGGACGTTTGAATTACTATTGCCACACTTCCGCTTTTAGTTACAACAAGATCCTCTCGGATATCTCTAACTTCTAATGCATCTTGTGTTGAGGCAATAGCTCTTGCCCTTGTATTTTGATCCACTTTAAATGTTCTTTATTTTAATCGGTAATTTATGACTTTCTTCCTCGATTATGATCTTTACCTTTGGGAATCTGAACTGAGGATGCACAAACTCTAATTGATATATCCCCTTTGGCCATATCTTGTTAGTTAGGAAATAGCCACTGTTCCCTGTTCTGTTTGCGTAGAGTATTTTACCATTCTCATCCTTCATATAGGTTATGACATTTGGGGATGGGGTCATTTCTCCGGTATAGAGCCAGATATTGATATTCCCAGGTAATTTTTCTAAGTTCTGGATACTAAATTCATATTTGTTTCTGTTACTGTCTGATATTGTTAACTCAGATAATGATACGGGGGTATTATTTGCAGGTATCGTTGGAGCTGTCTCTTCTACTACTATTTGCTTATTTCCACCAATTATCTCGGTCACTTTATCTTTAAAGCTTTTTTGTACTAATTTCCCGTCTGCACCTGGTTTTACAGAAGGCTTGTTTCTGTCTTCCTGCATCTCTTTACTTAACCAGACTCTTTGTGTTGGTGTAGTTATTGCATTTACATAGTTTTTTATGAATACATCTGCATCTTGATCATTTATTGGTACTAATCCCAGGAATATTCCTGCACCTGCAGAGAGTATGAGGCCAGGGATCCCAACTATTACTGGAATTGTGTGTCCTACCATTAGGTATACCAATACTCCTCCGATTCCTAAACCAATGGCAAGGTATGCGAATTCTTTAAGTGTAAACTTTGTAAAGAGTTTGAACTCTACATCTAATATATTTTGTGGTATTGGATGTTGTCTCATAAGGCAGATTTTACTATTTTTCTAACCTAAAGTTTAGCAGAATATTAAGAAAATTATTAGATGGTATAATATTCTATGGGAGTAGAAACAAAAGCATTGTTAGAACTAGGGAAGTTTAGATTGAGGATGGGATTAGGAGTTTCAAGAGAACAGGCTAAATATATCTGGGGAAAAGGTTTTGTTAAGAGTAATGATCAATCTTTCGATGAAGAGGTTAAGAATGTTGAGGTTGTAAGGAAGGTTGATATTGCGAAGAATGGTATTAAATATCTTAAGGCTTTTGGGTTATTAAAGTTTGTTGGTATTTCTGGTTCTGTGGGTGCAGGTTTTGCAAAGGAAGAGGATGATATTGATGTGTTTGTTGTTGTTAAGAACTATACTTCTTGGATATATCGTGGAATTATTACATTAAAAAATCTTTTTCATCATAGGATTAGGAGGATTAGAAATGGGGATGTGGTTAAGGATAAGTTTTGTGTCAATTTGATTTGCGAGGAAAGAGATTTGGTGTTTGAGAGTGATATTTTTAATTTTCATGAGTTGATGTATTTGATTCCGATATACAATGAAAAATATCTTAACTATATCTATTCTCAGAATGATTGGTTAAGGAAGGTATATGGTGTTAAGGGTGAGTTGTTAGTGAGTAGGGTATTTGTTTCTAAGAGGAGTAATTGGTTTCTCAAGATTGTTAATTTCAAATTCTTCATTCTTCAACTTTTGTTTATGATTATATCTTTACATAGACCTGAGATAGCGAGGTTATGGAATAATAACAAGAGAGGGAAAATTGAGTTCTTTGATGGGGATTTTAGAAAGAAGATAATAGGGTAGTTAGACCACGTAATCTTTCCAGTCTCCTTCGGGTAAATATTGAGATATATCTTTGCCAGATTTCTTGGCTTCAATGTATGGTTGTACATTCTCGAATGTGTCTTTGCAATGGTTATTATAGAAAGCATACCATTTCGCAAATAAGGGACCTGTTTCTACGGTTACGCCGGTTTCTGATTTGTGTGCATCAGTTCCAAACATTGCAGTTTGTAAAAGACATACCTGTTTAATATTATTAAGACTGACTATTTCGTTGATAATTCTTTCTATATCATCTTCGGATTTGGGCTCTCCTTGAGAACAAAGTGTAAACCACATCTCACGATTACAGGATTCAAGTACGAAATATAGCTCAAGTTCATTTAAATGTTGTATCTCCTCAGTTTTATTTATCATTCCGAAAGAGATAGATTGGAGGTTTGGAGTATATTCCCTTTCGAGAGTATTATTATCTAAATGCATGGTGTTAAATAGATAAATTATTCTTGGGGAGTTTATTTATTATAGAATAATTATAGGGCTTTGCAATAACCTCTGAATAATATTTAAAGGTATAATGGTAAATAATCTTAATCTGCATTTCTATGATCGACTATATGAATACCTATTTAGAATATATTAAATCTAAACTATCTAATAAGGATTTGAGTAAAAGTGATTTAGAAACGTATAGATCTGATTTTCTCTCCCATATTCAATTTATGCAACATGAGAGATTAATACATCTTTTAGTTACTATGTTATTTGCAATGTTATTAATGTTTGGATTTATTATTATATTGATATATTTCTCTTGGGTAATGGTAGTATTTACAGGAATAATATTTATTGTAGAGGTATTCTATATATTCCATTATTACAAATTAGAGAATGGTATACAGAAGATGTATAGGGTGTATGATGAGGCCTTCTGTAAAAGGTTGTGAGATATTGTATTTAAGACTCCTGTGACTTATACTGTAGTACTATGGGAGAACCGCTAGACTCAAAGGATCCTGTTCCAAACAATGAAGTTATATTATTTTCCGCCCCAATCTTTAAAGAACCTGTAAAAGAGGAGAGCAAGAAGGATGTATTTATCGTACCTGTTGGATCGGAACAATGGGTAACCGCTCTGTCTGAAGTTTCTATGGATAGGGATTTTTTGGCAGAAAAGTTTTTAATGGAATACACTTCTATTTTATACACGATGAAACGGATGGATATACCTTTTCGAATAATTATCTCTCATAAAGAATGGATGGATGAACAGCTTGTTATCAGAATTATGAAAAGTATGGAGATTCGTGGTGTTGCACTAGACGATGATATAGGAGGAGTATTCTTTCCTAGAGATATGTTTGTCAATTTTGATGATGATGTCTATATTAGCTCTGAATCTAATTTGTCCATTCCGGATTTATCATGCAAAAGATCTCCACTCGGAGAAGGGGGGAGAGTTTTAAGAGTAGGAAAGAAAGTGCTAACTACGGATCCAAGATGGTTTTGTGAATCAAGAGAAAGTTATATTAATGATATTAAAAACTTGTCTGATAGATTTGACTTTGCTTACCTTCCAGCACCATTGACGGCGGAAATTGATATCCAATCTGGTACGGAAAAATATTTCCAGACGGATCATCTAGACAGAGTATCAGCTTTTATTAGGGGAAAAGATAGGCGGGACTATCTCCTCTTGGATGAGAATTATGTTTCTACAAATAAACCCCCATATGGGAAATATTTGGAAGTTATAAAGGAAGCATGTGATAAGATTGATGTTATCCCGATCATAGTACAAAGAGAGCATCAATCCCTTCCCTGTGCCCTAAATTTTGAGCAATTTGCAAATGGTAGTGTTATTGTTACAAGTGGAGATGAAATACTTCTTGATCTTTTAAATGAAATAGTTGGGGAAGATCAAGTTTACACGACACAGATTCCAATGTTGTATTATCCATTAATTAGGCAGGGTAGTATACGTTGTATGATGCTTCATGCACCAATAAAAATTATCAATGCAAAGAAAAACTCGTAGTTGAGATTCACTTTTAAATAGTCCTTTATTTTCAGTTTCTTAATAAAAGTAGTATAATCTTTATATACAGCAATGATTCTGCAAACACAGATGAGCTTGAGGAAGAAAGCGAAAGTAAGTAGAACCTCACAGGTGAGCCTGTAATAGCTCTAAACCTATATCTTCACCAAGAGTAGGTTTGTAAGAGATAGATAGTAATATTTATCTAAAACAAGGTGGCACCGTGTATCTAAACACCCTTGTACTGAAATTATTTAATGATTTTAGTACATGGGTGTTTTTTGTTATATACACAATTTAAATAATAGAAAAAATAATCCTCCGACAGGAGGACATATTATCAACTTACAAATTTACTAATTAATATTTTATGAATATAAAAATGAAAAGAACATATACAAAAGAAATGAAAGAAAAGATTGGAGAAAGAATATTGCTTAAGGGCTGGGTACAAACAGTAAGAATGCAAGGCGCAATAGGATTTCTAATTATCAGAGATATTACGGGAGCGATCCAGTGTGTTGTCCTGAAAAAAGAACTTGTTAAGAGTTTGAAGCAGATAAAGATAGAATCTGTAGTAGAACTTACGGGCTTAGTAAAACAGGAAAAACAAGCTCCATCGGGATATGAGATAGAAGTAGAATCGGTAAAAATCCTTTCGGAACCAATGGCGTCTCTACCTATTCCAGTAGTTGAAAAATCTGATGGTAAAACAACACTCTCCAAAAGATTGGATTACAGATGGTTAGATCTGAGGAAACCTAGAAGTAGTTTGGTGTTTAAGATTTGGACTACAATGGAAAGTGCCTTCAGAAGGCATTGTATAGAAGAGGGATATATTGAGATACACTCTCCTAAGACATCTGTTACATCAACAGAGTCTGGTTCAGAACTTTTCGAGATAAAATACTTCGGAAGGAAAGCTTTTCTTGCTCAATCTCCTCAACTATACAAGCAAATGGCGATGGCTTCTGGGCTAGAAAAAGTTTTTGAGGTAGGTCCTGTATTTAGAGCAAACCCATCTTTTACCTCAAGGCACGATACCGAGTTTACAATGTACGATGTTGAGCTATCGTTCGTAGAATCCGTTGAAGAGCTTTTGCAGGAAGAAGAAAAAATGATTGTAAAAATGCTAAAGGAGATTAAGCATAGCCATTCAAAGGAGATACAAGAAGAGTACAAGGTGAAAGTAAAGATCCCGAAGATGCCTTTCCAAAGAATGTCTTTCACACAGGCAAAAAGTCTTCTGAAAAAGCTTGGAGTTAAGAGTGAAAAGGTTGATGATATATCCCCAGAAGAGGAAAGGGCCTTAGGTCAATACATTCAAGAGAAGTATTCTCATGGATTCGTTTTCATCTATGATTATCCAACTTCTTCGAGAGCATTTTACAGTATGAGATATGAGGGTAGGCCTCAATTTACTAAAAGCTTCGACTTGCTGTATAAGGGGTTAGAGATTACTAGTGGTGCTATCAGGGAACATAGATACGAGGTTCTTAAAGCACAAATTCTGGAAAAGGGATTCAAGCTAGAGGATTTTGGAAGTTATCTAAAATTCTTTGAATATGGATGTCCTCCTCATGGGGGTTTTGCCCCTGGCCCGACAAGAATATTAATGCAACTTCTTGAGGTTAAGAATGTTAGAGAGGTTACATATATTTATAGAGGAGTGAAGCGATTGACTCCATAGCCCCAAATAATCCATACATGGGAGAATAAAGCCCATGTATGGATGTGTGCTCGATTACTTAGATCTTATTCAAATCAATCAACTGTGCTTTTTCAACAATCTCTTTAGGTAATTCTTTATAATTAACAATCGTTATAAACGTCTGTTGCTTACTAATATGCCTCTCGCCAAAAATCTTCCCAGTATTCTGTTTATCCAACTCCGAAGCAATATCATCTAACAAAAGAATAGGGTAGAACCCTAACTCATTATTCAAAACATCCTGAATCCTGAAAATCAAATTACCGATAGCCAACCTCTTCTCACCCCTAGACCCAAACTTCTTAATATTCTTTTCAACAATAATATCCCAATCATCCCTCTGAGGACCCACATTAGAACACCCAGTAACAATATCCTTCTTCTTCGCTTCTTCTACTGCAACATCCATATCTTCCTTATTTGATTTAACATATTCAATACTAAAATCCCCATCAGAAAGCTTCTCAATTAACTCAAGTCTCTTTTTTTGAATAACCTTTGCTAATTCTACAAACTCATTAGTCCAGAAATTAAGTTGAGTATCATTACGTGCAATAATCCCCTGATCATAGAATTTCTTAGCTAGCTTCTTTAAATATGCATTCCTCTGTCTTAACACCTTTCTGAATTTTGCCAAAGTATCATTGTATTCATAATCGATCTTACATATAACTTCATCAAGAAAATCTCTCCTATGTGATGGAGAAATCATTAAAATCTCAATCTGTTCAGGATTAAAAATTGTAGAAGCATTACTCTGGAAAAATTTCTTAGGAGTGGTGTTCTGGTTATCAATCTTACAAATCCTTCTATCATGATTTTTGAAAAACGCATATGTGTGTTCATCTGTCGTAATCTCTACTCTTGCATACCTATCTTCTTCTCCTTGATCATTACTTACAAATTCGTCAGAAGATGCCCATGGAGAATCACCATTAGTAACTAGATGTAAAGCTTCCAGAACTGTGCTTTTTCCTTTCGCGTTATCCCCGTGTAATACAACAATATCCTTAGATATCTCAATATTTAAATCTTTGAATCTTCTGAAATTGGTTAACTTTATACTCTTGATCATTATGTCTTAAGTATAGCTAAAAATGCCTCCTGAGGTATATTTACTTTTCCAATCTGTTTTAATCTAGCTTTCCCCTTTTTCTGCTTCTGGAGTAGTTTCAATTTTCTTGTATAGTCTCCACCGTAGAGTTTTGAGGTAACATCCTTTCTAAATGCACTAATATCTTCTCTTGCAAGTACTTTTGAATTTACTGCTGCTTGAAGTGGAATAGGGAACTGTTGTCGTGGAATTACTTTCTTCATCTCTTCGAGAAGTTTTACGGCCTTAGCTCTTGCACCATCTCTAGTATCAAGGAAACTTAGTGCAGGTATCTCCTCATGGTTAACCAATACTGAAACTTTGACAATATCTGCAGGAAAGAAATCAATGAATTCATATTCCATAGAGGCATATCCACTGGATATATTTTTCATCTGATCGAAGAAATTAGAGATCAATGATGCCAATGGCATATCATATTCCAATACAATGTACTGATCCTTCATCTGCATATCACTCTTACTATGTGTAAGATACTTAGTATTTACATACTGACCTCTTCGAAACTGACATAGCTTCATTAAATCTCCCATATATTGTGCTGGTGTTAGAAGCTCTATCCTTACCCAAGGTTCTCTAATCTCTTTTATCAACGATGGGTCTGGCATCTCTTGTGGAGTTTGTATCTCTATCTCCTCACCAGTCATCTTTGTTACTTGGTACTCAACTGTAGGGGCTGTAATTATTAAGTTGACGTCATACTCACGCTCAAGTCTTTCTTGAATGATATCCATATGTAGGAGGCCTAGAAAGCCACATCTAAACCCTGATCCAAGTAAGTTAGATCTCTGATCTGTGTATGTCAGTGATGCATCGTTAAGCGCAAGTTTTGCTAATCCAGTTTTAAGGTTATCATAGTCTTCTGAATCAATTGGAAAGAATGTTGCAAAGATATTTGGTTTTGGTGCTTTGTAGCCAGGGAGTGGGGAGGTGTCATCTTTATCAGAGATAGTATCTCCGACAGTAAAGTAGCTGATATCTTTCAATCCAGTGGCTATATATCCAACTTCGCCAGTGTTTAATACCCCTGTTTCTTCTAAATCTGGTGAGAATATTCCCACTTCTGTAGGTTTGAATTTCTCTTGTCTTTGAAGAATATTTAAAGATATAGCTTTCCCATGAACGTGTTTAACGTGTCCCTCGAAAATTCTCACTGCTACAACAACTCCTCTGTGTTCGTCGTAGAAAGAATCGAAGATTAATGCTTTAAGGGGAGTATTGCTATCGCCTTGTGGGGTAGGGACGTGTTCAATTATTGAATCTAGTAATTTGCCTACGTTCTCTCCTGTTTTCCCAGATACTTTTATGATCTCATCTTTGTTAAATCCGAGCAGGTCAACAATTTCATTTTCTCTTTCTTCTACATGCACTCCTGGTAGATCTATCTTGTTTAAAACAGGGATTAATTTCAGTCCCAAGTCTATTGCTTTCCTAGCGTTAGAGAGTGTTTGAGCTTGAATCCCCTGACTTGCATCTACCAGTAAAATAGCAGCCTCGCATGCAGCTAATGATCTTGATACCTCGTATGAGAAATCTACATGCCCTGGTGTATCAATGAGGTTTAATTGATAGCCTTTCCAATGCATCGTACATGCCTGAAGTTTTATGGTTATACCTTTTTCTTGCTCAAGTTCTAATCTATCTAAAACTCTCTCTTTTCGCTTCTCATGTGTAAGATCGGTATGTGTTGCCTCAAGCATCCTATCTGCCAAGGTAGACTTACCATGATCTATGTGTGCAATTATTGAAAAGTTACGAATTTTATCAAGCATAGGTGCATTATATCTTATACCTTGGGATTTTTGTAGATTTTAAAGGTTTTCTACAACCTTAACTTGAAGATCGAAAGTTTCTGAGAACTGAATACCTGTGAGATTTTCAACAGAGAGGAATACAATTACCTTCTCAGTAGGAGCTAAGAAAATACTATGTGGGTATGTGAATCCTTTGTCATCCTCTAGTCTATATGCTTTTTGATCAATCTGAAGGCTTATATTTGACTGAGTAGAAGTTTTTGTTTGACCCAGGAAAGAGATCTCTTGCACCTCAGATGTTTTATTTTCGATTTCTAATATCGGTTTTGAGTAACTGTCTGCTGCTCTTTTACTTAATCTTACAGCATAGTTGTATTCTGAGCTCGATACTTTAACAAGATCTTCTTCTGAAAACACCTCATGTTTACCACCAACCAATGTGACAGAGACAGAAGATGCAGTATTTACACCCAAAACATTTAATTGCTCCAATTTTTTAGTAATTGGAGAAAGATTCATCACTGTGATTGTGGGGATTATGAAGAGTAGGGCAAGTAAGCCCATTGCAAAAGGTTCTACAATTACAGAAAAGAAATTCTTTGCTTTTTGTGTTCTCTCTTTTACCATCTTAGTAATATCTGTTATGTTCTGTTGGATATATATTATCAGTTTCAATCTCAAATGTCTTGATTGTAAACAGAGATGCTAGGAGTGCTAGACTTCCAGCTATTATTCCGACCCATTCATATGTATTTCCTTGTAGTGTATGTGCGATAGTTATGCCGCATGCTATCCAAAGGAATGCACACCAGATGAATATTTTAAGAAAAGAGGTATCCTTGCTAGTTATCCATTTGAGTATGTTGAAGCGAGTCATTTTAATAATGGTTCGTGGGTTCTTAGCAACGGTATTGTAGAGATATGTTTTAGTTATGAATATCGCTAATGGGATTGCTATGAAGGCAATCATGGCAATATTGGAAATTGAGTTTACAAAGAGAGTCATTGAAGCATCTGGAAAGAATATCTGGACCGAAAAATTCGTTCCAAGATCATTACTGATTTGAAAATTAAGATTGTATGCGAGACTTGTTCCTAAAATACCAAGAAATTTCCCCGCAATTAGCAATATTGCTGGTGCTAGAGATATTTTAAGCGCTCTTGTTAGCAGCTTTGACATTATTTTGGGCAATAGTGTTTAATTTTTTAGTAAGACGACCTTTTAATCTGTCTGCCTTACCATCTTTTATAACATTTTTCTTAGCTGCTTTGTCAAGGACTTTATATATATGCTTCAATGTAGCCTTTGCTTCATCAATATTGTTATCAGAAAGAAGTGTGTTAAATTTCTTAACAGATTTTTTAGATCTTTCTCTTAATCTGTCATTAACAACTTCTCTTCTTTTGTTCTTTCTTAAATCTTTTATTGATGTTTTTAAATTTGGCATTTCCTACAATGGATAATATAAACTGCTTAAACTAGGAGTATTATATATGTAAATCTATTGTTTGTAAACATATTTTTTTGTGTTAAACTCGTATTATGGATGCTAGTAGAAAAGCTAAAGTTGTTCTCAGTGTTTTTGTTGTTTTGATAATTGGTACAGTAGGAATTATTCTGATGGAGAGAAACAAGGATACTAGTGATACAGAGACAGTGTTAGGGAAAAGTAACATTGTAGATGTCCCATACATTGTAAATTCTCCTACAGCTGTGGGTGTTGTAGGGGAAGAGTACGCATATATTGCGGAGTGCTCAGATGGTGATACTTCTGATGAGGATTTGGCACTTACTTTGATTAATGCTCCTAGTTGGATGTCTGTTGATGGAAAAAAAGTATACGGAGTCCCTTCTGTTGGGAGTGAAGGGCAGTACAAGTTAAAGATTCGTGTATCAGATGGAGAGCATTCGTCTATAAAAGAAAGTTATATTTTGATCGAGAGTAATGAAGCGAACTAAGATTTTTTTAATAACAGGTTTTTTTGGTATTTTCATAGTGGGGCTTTCCCTCTCTTTATTGTTTGTAAAAAATACTTTTGGTTCGAATATCTTTGCTTCTTTGAAACGAGATTGTGTACCTTACAATATTTTTATCGAAAAAGGAGAGCAGGAATACACTGCGATTGTTAAATGGAGTACCAAAAAGGAGTGTGTTGGTTTTGTCCAGTATGGTGATAATAGGGATAATTTGGTAATGGTAGGAGTGGATCAGACTAATAAGGTAAGATCAAAAACACACGAGGTAAAGTTGGAAAAACTTTTGACAACTCAACGATATTATCTTCTCATAAATTCAGATGAGGTAACGTATGGATACAATGGTAAAGCATTAGATTTCTCACTTGCGGATCTTTAATTTCTCTTTTGCGTTTTTCTAACGACAATCTCTTCGAAGTATTTCTTTGGTTTGAATATTTTCCAAGTGTTAAGTTCTGTGTCTTTGTATAGATCAGAATCTACAAACTTCTCGACAAGTATCTTCCCTTGTGGCTTGTTGTATACGAACCATCCTGCTAGAACTATAATTAAACCTATCAAAACCTTTGCGACTATGCTATCGAACATCCCTGTGCTAGGTGTTTCTTCTTCCTCTTCTGTTACATTGTCACAGTCTTGGGCAACGGTAACGTTCTTGGATGTTCGTAGTGTTGATGGATCCGCAGGAACTTGTTCCGGTGTAACAACAACTTCGTTGTTATTTGCTCCAGAGAGTGTTTCCGAGCCGGCTGTGGCTCCAAATACTATGGTAAGGGATTGATTGGCACTTAGTGTCCACCCATCTGTTTTCGCAAATACTATTTGTTGTGTATCTCCGACATTAGCTGTGGCGACATATCCAGAATCTGTTATTGTGACACTATTAATTTTTGTACTATTTGCAGTATATGCAAATCCAAGAGGTAATTTGTCAGTTATATTGGTGATCTTTTGTGATGTAGTGCTCTTGTTCGTTACTACAATCGTGTACTGTATTGCATTGGAAGGGGATACTCTTTCTACACATTGTAGGTTAGCACTATTTGTTACAGAGAAGCTAGATAGTGTTGTTTCTGTATCATTGTCTTCTTTTTCCTCGGTTGTTGAGAAGTCTACACTTGTGGAAGCTTTGCCAATAGAGGTAGCAGAAACGAAGACTTCGGATTGTATTGTCATACTACTCTTGTATGTATCAAGATCAGAGAAACTTCTGCCTTCGGAGAAGTTTGCTGTGTTGTATAGATCTTGCTCTATAATCTCTATTGTCCCTGCGGTACTATCTACGGTGAATCCCTTGGTCATTGTTAGCACAGAGACTGTATCACTGAATGTAAATTTGACTGATATATCTGAAGTTGAGGAGAGTTCTCCTGTTGCGATCCTGGCGCTAGAAATTTTGGTAACGCCACTAGCAAGCCTTGATGTCAATTGGAGATTAGTAACATTTGCTTCACTTGATTGTGTTACCTCTATTAATCTTCTACAGATAGGGGTATTTATCTGCTCCCCATCCTCTGTTGTACCAGTCGCAACTATGTTTATAGCAGTTGAGGAGCTGAGGTCACTAATAGCCTTTTGTATTGTTAGCTTATTGGGTGTTATTACATCTGGATCTACAGATTCGTTATTTATGATGAATTTGTAATCGGTGTATTCTTTGTCAAATGTCGCCTCTATAGTTAATTCGTCTGCTGAAGTTACTTCGCCCGTAACAATCTTTCCATTCTTATCTTTAATTGTCATTGATTGACAGCTTGTATCTGCGATACTTTGTAGTTGACATATTTGATAGAGATCTTGTTCGGTGCTACTGTTTAAATCATTAGTAGAGATATTGCTTGTGGAGCAAGTTGTTTTACATGTATCAGTACTAGTGCCTGTAGAAAGCTCAAATTTGAAAGTTCTTCTTGGATCTCCACACTCGGTACTAACTTTTGGATCTATATAATAACAGCCACAGGTTATGGTACGGGAGTCGTCAGTATTAGAAGAGGTATCTTTGATGGTGTAGAAATAGATTGCTGTACCGACAAGTGCAAGTCCTAAAATCCCTGTTATGACAAGAAGGACCGTCTGGAGTTTCTTAGATTTTGCTTTCACTTGCGTGACTCGTATTCCTTCTTCCATTAGGGCAGGTGTAAATGAATATTCACTATTCAGTTTAAGTTAATAATATAATGGTGTCAAATGATTTATAGGTATGGACATATGAGAGTTAAACCGAGATTCCCATCAATTTTTCCTGTTTTAATTTGTTGATCTAGATTGGCCAATTTCTTGTATATCTGTTGGATATTTTTCCATTCATAGCCTTTAGAACTATCCAGTATGGAGGGGAGGGTGAATGGTGGAATTCTGAGGATTGAACAAATTTCTTTGAAGGACTTACCTTGCTCGTTTAGGTATTTTGCAAGGGTCATGATTCTTAGATTTCTTGCAAGCATAGAGAGTATGTAATTAGGGTCGTTGTTCTGTTTGTATAGATTTTCTAATATGTTCATGCTTTGAGCCCTATCTTTGTGATTTATTGCATCTATCAATGCCCAAATATCTCTTTCTAGAGTATCTGTAACATAGCGAAGATCTGATTCTGGATCTAATTTTAGTTTCTTTATTTCATTAATACATCTTTCAGGATCGTAATTAGTTTTCTCTGCGAGAAGCTTTTGTAGAGGGAGGTCCATCTTTAATCCGTTGTTATCAAGTTCTTCTTTTAACCATGTCGCAAATGATCTTTTATTTAATTCATCAAACTCTTCAACTGCAGAGTTTTTGCTGAAAAACTTTAGATATTTAGTATTTACTCTGATCTTCTCCTCTTCCCAAAAATATATTATGTCCTGAGATTGGTTTTTCTCGATAATGGCTAAGATGCTCTCAATCAGTCGATCTTTGTCTTTGTTTTTGTAAAGCCTTTTAATGATTATTCCTCTCTGTGCTTCAAAAAGTGATTTACTTCCAACCTGGTCATATATTTCTTGAGAGTCACGAATTTCTGCATTAATTACCTGAAATTTAATATCAGTAAAATTCGTAATATCTTGTTTTAAAGCCCTAAGGGACAGATATGGCGATGAACCATGATACAGTTTGTATATCACTTCTTTACTCCGTTACTAACTGAACTTCTTTACCAAGTAATATTGTAACATCTTCTCCATTTAAATTGTTTGTTACATATTCTGGTTTTACTTTGTTAGTAATTTCTAACCTTGTTGCAAGTTCATCCACGGTAGCAGTAAATTCATTTTCAGTATGTGAATAGATGTATGTACCTTCCTTGTCAGAATAGAGAGTTCCCTTGTTTATGATGTTTATGTATGGGTAGTCTGCTTTTAATGTTTTCACTAAATCTGTGACTTCTTGTGAGCCTAGACCTGTATTGTAAACGTAGATATTTGCATCGTCTGAGTATATCCCGGGCTTTACAAGAATATGATCAACATATTCATTGATATTTGTGTATTTCCCTAATCCTAGTTTTGGACCGATTACATAGGATGCGAGGGAGCCATCTGCATTGTATGTAGAGAGATTTGCGACTAATTGACTATTTCCTGCAGAAGGATCTAGTACAAAAGAGTATGACATTCCATTGTTTTCATTAAAATCTTCTGCAAGATTTAAAGCTGCCTCTATATCACTAATTGTAAATGCGGAAATCTTGATATTATCAGCTACGGCTGAGAATATTCCCATTACGGCTTTTGGATTTGTAAGAGTTTCAGAGCTTAATATCTTATCTTTTACTGCCATTATAACTTTTTGTTGTCTTCTTGCTCTCATGAAGTCAGAACCTTCTCCGTTGTCTGATGAATGTCTTGATCTTGCATATTTCAATGCAGTTTCTCCGTTCATTATTTGAACTCCAGCTTTGAAAGAGATTGTTTGATATCCGTTACCTAAAGGATATTGATAGTCCGTGAAGCTATTCTCTACATTGATATCTACTCCTCCCACAGCATCGACAATTTGTGTGAATGCTTCAAAGTTAACCATTGCGTAGTATTGAATCTCCATTCCTGTAAGCTCTTCAATTGTTCTTTTGAGCTCTAAGATACCTTTCTCTTCGTCATCATCTTCTTTAGTAAAGGCATATACGGCATTTATCTTGTTGTACCAATCAGAATCTTCGCCGATCTCTACAGTGAGATCTCTTGGTATGGAGATCATTGTAATATTGTTTGTTTCGTAGTTGTAAGAGGATACTATTAAGGTGTCTGTATTTAACCCACCACTATTTTCTCTTGTATCGATGCCAATTATTAGCGCATTTGTATATTTACCAGATGAATCTTTTTGTAATTCTGGCTCCTGATTTGTGATTGATAATGAGCCTGCATCTATTTTTAACCCTATCTTTTGAAATATTGATACACCTTTCCATACTGCGAATCCTATTACACCACCAATTATTAGGACTATGATTAATGCTATTAACCATCCCAATTTTCTTTTTTTCTTTGGTTTGTCTGGAGTCCTGGTCTCGACAATGGAAGTTTCTTTTTCTGGGATCTCTACAAGTGGCATTTCTGTTTTACTTGTATCTGTTATTTGCATATCAAGAGTCATTCGGGCAGCGTCTTAATTTAACTAATAAAGATAGGTACTGACATTGTTTTGATGCTCAGCGGCTGTTTTAGCATAATGCATATTACCTTCTTTGTCACTAATGAAGTAATAGTAGTCTGAGGATACGGGATTACGAGCAGCGTTGATTGATTCGAGTCCAGGGTTGCAGATTGGAGTAGGAGGGAAGCCTGTGACAATCCTAGTATTGTAAGGGTTACTATCTGCTAAGTCCGCTGCGGTTATGTCTGCCTCTTTCCATGTCTTTAAGTAATACATAATTGTTGTATCTGCACCCAGTGTCCAACCTTCTTCATATCTTTTTAAAAATATTCCTGCAATTAGGGCACGGTCTTCTGCCTTTCTACCTTCCTTCTCAACTAAACTCGCTAACTTAATAGTTTGATAGCTGTCAGTTGTACCAACCTTCGTTTTGAAATTCTCTACCATGGTTTTTATAGCATCTTCCTCTGTTACGTTTTGCCCAAATGCATACTTGTCTGGGAATAGATAGCCTTCCAAATCTTTAATTTCTGCGTTTAAACCAAAAGAAGAGATTAGAGTTTTGTCCGTTGTGAGTGTTAGGAATGTTTCCTTTGAGAAGTTTCCACCTATCTCTGCTACTAACTTGTCTGCTATCTCATCTTTTCGTAATCCTTCTAAAACAGTAACCCATGTTTCTGGATTTTTACCCATCTGTAAAGTTTGTATTAGTTCAACTATGTTTAAATTCTGTGGGATATTGTATGTACCAGCTTGAAGCTTAGATGCTAAATCGTTAAGCCTTACGTATATTTTTACATAGTTTGCCCACTTCTCTTTAAGTAAGCCTTGGTCAATCAATGACTGTATTATCTGCTCTACTGTTTCCCCAGACTGTATTTCAACTGTGACTTTGTCTGTATTATCACTATTGGATGTTTTGAGTGCGTTAGAATAATCAAGCTTTATTATTACTCCTGCTACGATTACAGTTAATAGGGCAAAGAAAAAAATCCTAATGATACTTCTTAAAGGTTTTGACATTTTTACTTGTTGTTTGAATTTAAAAATTCTTGCAAAAATACTGCTGCCGACACTTTGTCTATTTTAGTCCTAAACCCCTTCGTATTTTGTCCAGAAGATATTAGCATATTTTCTGCAGAAGTTGTAGAAAAGCTCTCGTCGTAGAGAATGATAGGTAGGGTAAGCTTTTCTTTGAGTTTGTATTCGAATCTTGAAATATTTTTCTGAGTGGTTTTGTGATTATCTACAAATGCTTGGGGATATCCAAGTAGTATTGTTTGGATTTTGTATTCTTCACATATGGCAACTATATTTTGAATGATTTCATCTTTTCCTTGGTGTTCGGTTATGGAGAGTACTTCTAATGGTGATGCAATGATTCCTTTTGAATCTGATATTGCTAATCCAAAGTGCTTTTTACCGTAATCTATTGCTAATATTGGGTACTTTACCATGATCTATTCTAATACAGCTTTAATTCTTTTTACACCTGCTGCCACATTTTCTTGTTTAGCTATTCTGAATTTGCCTAGTTCTGATGTGTTTTGTACGTGTGGCCCATTGCAGATTTCTATGGAGTAGGGGTTTGATTTATCTCCTATGGTATATACTTTTACGATATCGCCATATTTTTCAGAGAATGCTGCATATGGTACTAGTTTTAATGCTTCTTCTTTGGGGAATTCTTCGTATGTTACTGGTAATCCTTTTTGTATTTGTTCATTTATCATTTCTTCTATTTGTTTTACTTGTTCTGGTGTTAGTTTTGTATCTGCTGGATAGTCAAATCTTAATCTTTCAGGAGTAATATTACTTCCTTTTTGATATACCTGGTCTCCGAGTATTTTTCTTAGTGTTGCAAGGAGTAGGTGGGTTGTAGTGTGATATTTTGTAGATATTTCTGATGTGTCTGCGAGGCCTCCTTTAAAGAGTCCTGCAGATGACGTTCTCGAAAGTTCTTGATGCTTTTTCTGCTCTTCTTCGAATTGAATACGAATTTCTTCTTCATGTGTAGAAAGATTCTGTTTTCTCAACCAAGGGGTCAGTTCTTCAATGAATAACTCTAATGGAAAACCATATGTTTCGTAAAAATAAAAAGCCGCTTCACCAAAACTCATCTCGGTATTAATTTTTGTGGTTTTTATCATCCCATTTTCTGTTGTATCAGGATAATACTGTTTAAACATTTTTAAACCATTGTCTAATGTTTTACTAAATTTCTTCTCTTCCTCTTCCAATGTATTTAAAATTCTTTCTCTGTCTGTCTCTAATTTGTTCCATATAGGGGAGAATTGATTAATAGCTATCTCTCCAATCTTTCTAGTAAATAATCCATCAATGCCAAGCTTTTTACCATGTCTTACTGCTCTTCTAATTAAACGTCTAAGGATATAACCTTGTTCTGTCTTACTTGGTTCTACACCATCCATAATTATCCACGTAGCAGCCTTAATATGGTCAGTTATGACTCTTTGGGATTCTAGAATATCATTCTTGGATAGCTTCTTTACCGCATCAAATACGGGTCTGTAAATATCTGTCTCATATGCACCATTAACCCCTTGGCATATTGAAGCTAATCTATCCAATCCTCCGCCAAAGTCTACATTATGCCTTCCCAATGGCTTGTATTCATTGCCCACCTTGAGATATTCCATAAAGACATTATTACCAACCTCTACAAGTTTCCCACCTATTTCATAGAATATTTCAGAATCTGGACCACATGGACCACCAGTAGCTAGTTCCCACCAGTTGTCTTCCTTTCCATTCTCTATTATTTTGTTTTCTGCCCTTGCATCAATGCCATACTCTTTGAAAAGATTCGTCCAAACCTCGATAGATTCAGTATCCTTTGGAGCAGTATCATCTCCTTTAAAAACAGTTGCATATACTTTATTAATATCAAATCCTAACTTTTCAATAAAAAACTTTAGAGTCATAGATATTGCATCTTTCTTGAAGTAGTCATTGAGTGACCAGTTCCCAAGCATTTCAAAAGTTGTGTAATGGTATGTGTCTCCTACTTCTTCTATATCTCCTGTTCTTACACATCTTTGTGAATCGACCAATCTTGTTCCATTAGGATGTTTCTCTCCTTGCAAAAAGGGCACCAATGGGAACATACCTGCATTAACAAAGAGTACCGATGGATCGTTTTCTGGTACGAGTGGAGCACTTGGGATTTCTGTATGTCCGTTCTTTTTGAAAAATTCTATATATCGATCTCTAATCTCTTTGTATGTAAGGTTTTTCATAGTCCAGATTATATCAATTCTGTATGCTATTGGCTATTCTTTGGAGTTTCCTCTTGATTTGACTGTTGGATCTGTTCATATATTGCCATTAATTCATCTGTTTGATCCAAGTCTTGTGAGAGATCTGGCTCAGGTGGGGTAGGCATAGGAGCTTCTTCCGTTGTTGGTTGTGGAACTTCTGTAACTATTGGCTCTGGTTCAGGAGTCTTCTCCTCCACAACCTCAGGTACTGTTGGTTGAACTACTTCTGGCTCGATTACTGGAGTAGGAGTAGTTGTTTGCACAGATTCTAGAATGACTTCCTCTACCTTTGGTTCTGGTTCTACAATGGGTGCTGGAATCTCTACTTCAGGTTCGGGTATGACAATTGTTTCTTTAGGTGTTTTTATTGGAGTTGGTGCTGCATAGTTATCCCATACATCTTGTTTCTTTTCTTCTTCTTTTACCTCAGGTTCTGTTTGCACAAGATTTCTAACATCATTAATACTTACATCTGCTGTAGGTACTGGTTCTGAAGGAATATTTGGGAGATATCCTTTATCTTCAGGTTCAGAATCTTTCTTTTTCTGCTCCTCTTTCCATACTGAGAAAATAATTATTGGGGCTACTATGGCGATTATTACCACTAAAATACCAATCCCGATTATTATCAATGTCCTTTGACTTACCTGGTATCCAAAAAGCTTTACATAGCCCTCTGCAACTTGTGTCTCATCCTCGAGAATAGTAAATGTCCAATCCTTTTCTACAGTATTTCCATTTGTATCTTCAAAAGTAGCCTCGACCTTATGTAACCCAACTGTGAGATCCTCTTCTGTCTGATATATTATCGTATGCTCTGTATCAGATATCTTGTTAATACTAACCTCTTCAGTAATGTTCTTATCGTCTAACTTGATAGCAACAGTATCATCCTTTATTTTGGCATTTGTTCCAGCAATTAAAGTTGCTTTTATAGTTACCTGCTTGTTAAAGATGGTATCTGATGTAGTAGGGGTCATGTTGGTGACTTGTGGATCTGCAATTATGGCTACATCATCTTCTTCATTGGGGTTCGATGATCCGATGATTGTGATGGGAGCGGATACGGTAGTCCCTGTTAATGCAGGTGTCTGATTATCTGTAGCTCTTACGACAATCTTATATACTCCGCTTGGGATATTTGAAGTATTTATTAAATATGAATTTGTTTGTGCAGAAATACTTGTGTTTACAGGTATCCAACTATCTTCATCTGCGGGATTCTCTGCTAAAGAGATGGAATATTTTGTAATTAGATTTAAATCAGATGCTTCCCATGAGATGCTTATAGGGGAACCCTGATTAACCGAGGTTGCAGAGTATGGTGTAATAATCCTGACTAGTGGAACATCGTTTTGACTTGGGCTTACACTTATAACCCATGCTTGCCCATCAAGATGCTTACTGTATCCATCGTGGATGAATACGTTGGCGAGATAGCTTCCTGCCACATCTGTTGAACCTTGGAACTTTATGGTTAGACTCCCATTTGATCCATCTTCAATAACTGTTGGCTTGAGCCAAGCATTACCTTTTGTAAAAGAATATGAGTAGTTTATACGATCCCCATCAACATCCTTAGCCTCAAGTGTATATTCGTATGTAGTTTCTGTTGTAATATCCTGTGATGGTTTGGAGCCAGCAGGTACGGTTGTAAATTCTGGTGCACTATTATTTGCTAAAGCTTTTAATCCTAATACATCATATGCGCTACTAATTTTACAAGCGACACTTCCACCTCCAACCTTTTTTATCATTCCCAACATATCAACTATTCCTGAGGACATAGGTGTGAATTTGAAACTAGTTGCTAGAGTTATTGGTGCATCATCAAATGTTTCTGTATGAATTGCATTCCCCTTTGAATCTACTATTCTTAATTCTGCAATGCCCGAATCCTTAATTTCTGCATCTACCTGTACCGTTATACTTTTACCAACCTCAAGGGTGTATGGATTAACATTTGGGAGTGAAATTATACAGGGATTCTCATCACTAACGACAAGATCATCGAAGGCGAAATTTCTTAAATCAAAGGATCCTGTAACAACTCCCCACGTTACAAGTGGGATTGATAACAGAAGGAAAAAAGTCAGATATATGGTTAAAAACTTTTTGGATTTTCTTGGGGCATTTCGAAATTTCATTAAGTATATAATAGCGATTATTTATTAGTTTCTGCAAGTTGTGTATTGATTTCTTCTTCTGCTGCTTTTAATGCAACTTGTGTGTTAGTTCCATCTTCTACAATACTCGTAATCATTTCGTTTAATGTTGCTTTTACAAATGATTCATCTCCCATTGGCCAAGATTTCATCTGAGGTGCAGATTCTGCAATTGCGGTGAGGTATGTATTCTCCCCAAGCGTACTGTTAAGCTCAACTAATGAATATGGCTCTCCGAATGCTCGTATCTTTGCAGCATTAGAGAATAGCGTTTTCTGTTGTTCTTTCTGTGCTAAAAAGTTTATGAAATCCCATGCAGCTTTAGGATTACTACAATTTTTGCTTACAGCTTCTCCCCAGTAGGTAGAGTAGTAGACGGCATCTTCATTTGCACCTAATTGTGGTAATTTAGCCATCCCGAATTCAATTGTAGTAGCAGATTGTAAGATATCAAACGCTGTCCAACTTGGAGCTATCATCATTGCAAGTTTTCCTTGGTAGAACATATTGAGATCAGATCCCAAACTTGAATCCCATATGGCATCATCTCCGACGGCAAAACTTGTGTATGTATCGACAACACTTTTTACCTTGGTAGTATTAAGAGTAACGGTAGTTCTAGCATCATCTATTATTGATACTCCTTGTTGTAGCATTAGGAATGAGAGAATATCTGCAGAATTAGTGACATTTGAGGAGGTCCCTATGGCTAATCCTGATTGTGTGATTTTCCCGGCAGATGTTTTGATTGTTAACTTCTGTGCTAATTCTACGAAAGAATCCCAATCTGTTGGGACTTCTGTAACACCAGCTTTTGCCAAAATTTGCTTGTTGTAATACACAACTAACCCATCGATTTCTAATGGCATTGCATAGATATTTCCATCTTTGGCTGTAAAATCTGAAACTGCAGTAGGGTAGAAAGTGCTGGCATACGTACTCGCGGACATTGTAGATGCTGGGAGTGGGTAGAGATATTTGTAATATTTTGGAGTCCAAGTACTGTGTACTCTGAAGATATCAGGTGCAGGTTCTGAGGATGTTGTAGATTGCTGAAGTCTTGTATACAACCTGCTTTCGTAGTTAGTATATGTTTGTTGAGAGTAAAGAATCGTTATCCCATTATGCATTGATTCGTACTGATCTATGAGTGGTTGCATTACAGATGATGGTTCCCACAGACCCCAATATACTAGCTCTGCGGTACCAAGCTCATCTTCCTCGTTTTTGTTAGAGTTCGTTTTAACGAGTAAAAGTATTACCGCAAGTATAACCATTATTCCCAACGCAATACTTCCAATTAATACAAATTTCTTCTTCTTCGGATCTAGTGTCATATCTTCTTTTTAATATTTTAAATTGTTCTTTCAGCTATTACTATTAATCTTTTAGTTCCTATGCCAAGTGGCCAACAAGTCATCATGGTTAAGGTTTCTTTCCCATTTTGAGATTCTAGTATGGAAAAGTCATCAGGGGAGACAATCTTTTTACTTCTTACGATATACTTTAGTACTTTTTCATCCTTAGTTATATCTACTTCTTCTCCCACCTCTATATTACTCAATCTTGAGAAGATTGTCTCTGGTAGGTTTTGGTGTGTACTGAAGAAGGTTTCTACTGCACTGTGACCATATATGAAGGAGTTACCTCCATCTCCTGGCAAGGGAGTTCCTCTGAAATGTGCTAATCCTAGTTTGAGGTATTTGTTGTATGTTTCTTCATTGTAGCTATCTACGTTTGGGGTTATGTTGATGTTTGATATTCCTATGCTTGGAATATTGATGGCCATGTTTGTTGCATAATCCTTGTCTATGATAATTGCTTTCTCTGTTTGTGTGGTTACATCGTAATATTCTGTTGAAACTCCTAATACTCCTAGCTGTGATGTGAGATTAGCGAAGTAGCTTTTGCCTGGATCATAGTAGGCTAATTGTGATTCTATATATGTTTTGTATGATTCGGGTACTGGTTCTACTTTGGAGTTTGCTCTGGTTTGTTCTATTAATCCGTCTATGTAAGATTTAGCTAGTGGTACTACTTGGCTCGCTATAATGATTATCCCTATGCCTGCAAATATGGCAGATATCCATATCCTAGTTTTTTTAATTTTGTTTTGGTCTTCGGTTTGTATGTTCCATTGGGGATTTTCCATAGTGATATATTACCAGATTTCTTAACAATTGTGCGGTATACTGTATGTATTAAAATGAATCTTAGAATATATGAAAGAATTACAGCAGAAAGTTAAGGAGATGTACAAGAATAATGGTTGGGATACTGCACCAGAGCTTCTTCTTATTGCTATGCAAGAAGAGCTGGGAGAAATTAGTGCAAGATTCTTAGCAGAGCATCCTGGATACAAGAAAAGTATTGGAGACACAGATCCAATCCCAGAAGAAGTAGGAGATTTACTTACATTAATATTCGCATTTTGTAACAAGATGGGTATAGATCCTGAGGAATGGGTAAAAAACACAATTAAGAAAAGAAGTAAGCAGGGGTAGATTGTTAACTTCAACAAATATTTGTGTGGTATTCACTAGCAAATTAAAAAGACGTTTGCTAAAATGATGAGCTATGGAAAAAAGAGATTACTATGAAGTATTGGGTGTAGAGAAAAAAGCTACACAAGATCAACTTAAGAAGGCTTACAGAAAGCTAGTTAAGAAATATCATCCTGATGTGAATAAGGATGATGGTGCTGAGGATAAATTCAAGGAGGTACAGGAAGCATACGAAGTGCTTTCGGATGAGACTAAGAGGTCTGCATATGATCAGTATGGTTTCGCAGGTACTGCTGGTTTTAATCCTGGTGGTGGTGGATATTCAGATTTTAGTGGTGGTACTCCTTTTGATATGGGTGATATTTTTAATTCTTTCTTTGGTGGAGGAAATAGTGGGTTTGATTTTGGATTTGGTGGTAATCAAAGAACTAGAGAAGAGAGAGGGGGTGATATTCGTTACAGAGTGAAGCTAGATTTCATGGAGGCTATGGAGGGTGGTGAATACAAGATTAATGTCCAGAGGGATGTAGTTTGTGATGTGTGTGATGGTACTGGTAGTAAGGATGGTAAGGTTGAGGAGTGTCCTGTGTGTCATGGTACTGGCCAGGAGAGGCAGGTTCGAAATACTATTTTAGGCCAGATGGCGGTTATGGGTGTTTGTTCTAAGTGTCATGGTACTGGTAAGACTATTAAGTCCCCTTGTGGTAGTTGTGGTGGTTCTGGTGTTAAGAGTGATTCTGAGAAGGTTAGTGTTAAGTTTCCTGCGGGTTCGTATGATGGTATGGTTTTAAGATTTAGAGGTGGTGGTAATGCGGGTAGGAATGGTACTCCTTCTGGTGATTTGTATGTTGAGATTGAGGTTGAGGCTTCAGATATTTTTGAGAGAAGAGGTAATGATATCTATTCTGAGGTTGGTATTGATATTCCTATGGCTGTGTTAGGGGGTAGCATTGAGGTAGAGACTGTTGCAGGGAGTGTTAAGTTAAAGATTCCTAGGGGTACTCAATCAGGTACTATTTTTAGAATAAAGGGTAAGGGTGCATATATTCTTAATGGTGATGGTAAGAGGGGTGATCATTATGTGAGAGTAAATTTGGATGTCCCTACGAAGTTAGACAGGAGAGAGAAGCAGTTGTGGGAGGAGTTGGGGAAGAAATAGCTTAGGAATTTGCTTGCACCCACTTATTATATGTTTCCATCGCTTCATCTTCTAAGTCTGGCAAATGTATAATCTCGATCTTCTCATTGAAATTACTGGCTATATTTTCATGATCTAATGGACTCTCATAGCAGAGCTTAGTATCTACTTTTTCTTTCTCAACTACATATACTATTCTTCTAATACCAGCCCAATATGCTCTTGAAAGGCACATTAAACAAGGTTGCATAGAACAATATAAGGTACAATCTGTAAGCTGTGAATTCAATTTGTTAATTGCTTCATCAATAGTTTTTGATTCTGCATGGAAGTTGATTTGTGGATATTTAGCAGAGGTATTCTGAGCTACAACTTCATCATTTCTGACAATTACTGCACCAGCAGGGAAAGCGCCCTCATCGAAAGACTTCTTCGCCATTTCAATTGCTAGTTGAGTATATTTGTAATCATTCATAATTTAATTATATCACGATATAATTATGCTATAATTCCCATTATTAATATCTATATAACACATATGGAAAGAACACATATTGGAGAACTCTCCCAAAACATAGGAAAAGAAGTAAGAATAAGAGGAAGAGTAGATACCATAAGAGATCAAGGAAAAATCATATTCATAATGGTTAGAGACAGAAGTGGAATAGTACAAACCGTAGCATGGTATGGAGACGAAGAAGTATTCAAAACTGCAAAATCACTAACCGCTGAATCAATTGTAGACATAACAGGAGAAGTAAAAGAAGCAAAACAAGTCGCATGTGGATATGAAATAGGAATAAAAACACTAAAAATAGACTCACTATCTAAAACACCACTTCCAATATCCATAGAAGGAGAACACGTAGATAACGTAAGTGCATTAGACAAAAGATTAGACTACAGATGGATAGATCTAAGAAGTAAGCGAAACCAACTAATGATGGATGTAGCTACAACAATGGGAGCATCATTCAGACAATATTGTGTAGACAACGGATTTGTAGAAATACAAGCCCCAAGAGTAATCAGTGCCGCAAGTGAATCAGGTGCAAGTGTATTTGAGGTAAAATATTTTGATAGAAAAGCATACCTAGCACAGTCCCCACAATTCCATAAACAGATGGGAATGGCATCAGACTTAGAAAGAGTATTCAACATGGGACCTGTATTTAGAGCAGAGAAATCATTTACTACACGACACTTAACAGAATACACAAGCTTCGATGTAGAGATGGCATATATAGATTCGTATAAGGATATATGTCATTACGAACAAGAAATGCTTAAGAAAATGCTTGCTGAGGTTAAAACAAAATATGGAGAGAAGATAAAGGAAGTATTTGATGTAGACATCAAAGTACCGGAAGGAGATTTCCCATATTTAACAGTCGCAGAAGCTAAAGAAAAATTAGCCAAAGCAGGAGTAGAAAGTAAAGATACTGGAGACTTCTCACCTGAGGAAGAAAGAGCAATGGGTGAGATTATGGAAAAAGAAACAGGTTGTGAATTTGTATTTGTAGTAGATTACCCACACGCAAGGAGAGCCTTCTACCATATGAAGAATCCAGAAAATACCAAACTAGCAATGGGCTATGACCTCTTCTGGAAAGGGATTGAAATTACCACCGGCGCTCAAAGAGAGCATAGAATAGAGGAACTAAAAGCAAATGCAACCGAAAGAGGCATGGCATTAGATGGACAGTTGAAAGACTATTTAGAATATTTCGAATATGGATGTCCACCACATGGAGGATTCGCAATTGGTACTGAGAGAGTATTGATGAAGATGCTTGGATTCGGAAGTATCCTTGAAACAACATATTTACCAAACACACCAAACAGGCTTGGTAAATTGCTTTCTAAGATAAAGGTCGAAAAGAAGAAATAATTTATTAAATGTAATTATGAAATCATATCGAGCTGGTGGGATAGTTGTTAATTCTGAAGGTAAAATAGCATTAGCAAATGAGCATCTCTGGGGATTTCCAAGAGGAGGTGTAGATGAAGGAGAAGATTACATAACTGCAGCAAAGAGAGAAGTTTTTGAAGAAATTGGATTAGAAGAGTTTTCCTCTGTTGATGAATTGGGAATTTACGAAAGGTATCCATCTGGTATTACTAAAGACACCCCTGGCGCATACCCAATGGAAATTCATATGTTTCTTTTCCAAACTGATTACACAGGAGAACTCCGCCCTGTGGATGAGAATGTTAAAGAAGCGGGTTGGTTTTCATACGATGAAACGTTAGAAAAATTAACTGATCCCACTGACAGAGAGTTCTTAACAAGTAATTGGGAAAGGATTCAGGAGATACATAGTGATATTAAAAATGCATAAATAGATAAGCCCTAGAACTGATCCCCTGATTGTGCTATACTACCAATTGAAAGTTATACAAAGAGGAGGGTGAGGATGAGAATTCTCACCTTTTTTTTTTGAAAGACCGAAATTAAAAATATAATTTTTAAACATAAAAACTATGGCAATGACATCAGAATTTGTCGCTGCAATCAATCAAATAGCTGCTGAAAGAGGAATCGAAAAAGAAGAAATCTTCTTAGCCTTGGAATCAGCAATACTTGTAGCTTACAAGAAAGAAAAATTTCAGAACTTGAATCTTTCTGAAGAGGAAGAAGAGAAGATGGGAGCAAACCTTACAGTCGAATTAGACAGAGAGACAGGTGAATTCAAACTAATCGCAACTAAAGAAGTTGTTGAGAAAGTTGCTGATGACAATATGCAAATCTCTGTATCTGATGCTGAAATGATCTCTCCAAATGTAGAGGTAGGAGACAGTATTCAGTTGGAGATGCCAGCAGAAGATTTTGGAAGAATTGCTGCACAAACTGCAAAGCAGGTTATATTACAAAAGATGAGAGAATCTGAGAAGGAAGCAGTATTGGTTGAATTTAACGACAAAGTTGGAGAGGTATTCAGTGCTTTGATGCAAAGAATGCAAAAAGGTCAGGTAGTATTTGAGATTGGAAAAGCTACGGCAATAATGCCACAGGAAGAGCAGATTTCTAATGAATTCTACAGATTGGGAGAGAGATACAAGGTATTGTTAAAATCCATTGACGATGGACAAATCATAGTTTCAAGAGCAGATCCTAAGTTCTTAATCGAGCTTTTCAAACTTGAGGTTCCAGAGATTGAATCAGGTGTTGTAGAAGTTAAGGCTGTTGCAAGAGAAGCAGGTTCTAGAAGTAAGATTGCAGTCGTATCTCATCAGGATGGTGTAGATCCAATTGGGTCATGCGTAGGTCAGAGAGGTATCCGTATTGCAAATGTGATGAATGAAATTGGTGAGGAAAAGATTGATATCATTGAGTGGGATGAGAGCCCAGAGGGATTTGTTGCAAATGCACTCAGCCCAGCAAAGATTGCATCTGTAAAGATTGAGGAAGAGACAGCTACTGTAACTGTTGACGAAGATCAGCTATCATTGGCTATTGGTAGAGAAGGACAGAATGTCCGATTGGCATGGAAGTTGACCGGATTCAAGATAGATATCGTTGGAAATGGAATTAACAAAGTAGAAGAGAAAGAAGAAACCCCTGTAACTGAAGAGAACGTAACAGAAGAAACTCCAGAACCAGAAGCAATCGTAACAGAGGAAGCACCAGCTGCTGAAGAGAATGTAACAGCAGCAGAGGATACTACAGTAGACATTGTAGAAGAGAGTCCTGTAGCTGAAGAAGCTCCTGCAAAAGAGGAATAATTTTAAAAGTTAAAACATGTCTAAGAAAAATATCGACACAACTCATGAGTGTGGTAGAGTTCCAATCGTGACGATATTGGGGCATGTTGATCATGGAAAAACCACAATACTAGACAGTATTCGTAAGAGTAATGTACAGAGCTGTGAAGCTGGTGGTATTACTCAGAAGGTATCAGCATTTACGGTTAATGTTAAGGATGACAAGAAGATCACCTTCATAGATACACCAGGGCACGAAGCTTTTGATTTGATGAGATCTAGAGGTGGAAGTATTGCAGATATTGTTTTACTAATTGTTGCAGCAGATGATGGAGTACAACCACAGACCAAAGAATCAATCGAGATAATTAATCGTTCTACTGCAAAACCAATCGTTGTAATTAACAAATGTGATTTACCAGATGTTGATACTGCAAAAGTAAAAAGAGAATTGGTAAGCAACGGATTGCAGGTAGAAGGCTTGGGTGGAAACATCCCTGTGATTGAAGTATCCGGGAAGACAGGTAAAAATATACCCGAACTTTTGGATTTAATATTACTTGTTGCCGAAGTAGAAGGTTTGCAGGAAAGAGAGAAATTACCGAAAGGAATCTTGGGAAAAGCATTTGTGTTGGAATCCATAAAAGATAGATCTAAAGGGAATGTTTCAACATTGGCATTAATACAAGGTCATATATGTGAAGGAGATCTCTTTGGTTACAAAATCGGCAATGAATATTTCATCGAAAAGGTTAAAGGAGTAATAGCAGAAGATGATAGTAACCTTTGTTTGCTAGATTGCGGTTGCGGTGGAAAGATTCTTGGTGTCTCTAACTTACTAGAGCTTGGTACAGAGGTTTTTGTATTAGAAAGTAAGGATGAGAAATTACTTAAATCGATGTACAAAGAAGTTTCAGCAGAATCATTAACCGAAGATGCTTCTTTTGATGATTTCTTTGGAGATGAGCAGGTAAGTAAGGATAAACTCTTCAACGTAATTGTTAAGAGTTCTTCAGAGGGTTCGCTAGAAGCATTGAAAAATGCTTTAGACAAAGTTGAAGAGGAAGGCTATTCTGTGAAGATTGTTCAATCTGGAGTGGGGAATATTACATTGCAAGATGTCGAGATGGGTAGCGTATCAAAGGCTATTGTTTTGGGTTTTGAAGTTGGTATGGAAAATGGTGTCAATGAGTATGCAAAGAAGAACAAAGTATTAGTTAGAACCTATGACATTATCTACAAGCTTTTGGAAGAGGTTAATGATGTCATCTCTATGATGTCTTTACCCCAGGATGCGGAGGAAGAGATCGGGAAGGCAAAAGTTAAGGCAATATTTGTACTTTCTGATGGCTCTAAAGTTTTTGGAAGTAAGGTGGAGAATGGTATTATGAAAAGAGACTGTAGATGCGATATTGTACGCAATGATGAGATCGTTGGAAATGCAAAGATTAAATCTTTGAGAATTAATAAAGATATTGTAACAGAGGCAAAATCCGGCTTTGAGTGTGGAATCCAATTTGATTCAAATATTGAAGCCAGAGAGGGAGATGAGATATACTGTTTCAAAGTAGTTAAGTAGCCCACTACTTATAGTGCTTGACAGATGTCCTATAAAATTATACAATAATCCTTGTCCTTTTTTGTGGACTTTGCTTGTATTTAAGAAAACATAATGATAATCTAGAATAATATATGTCTCTCACAGCAGAAGAAAAGAAAACAACAATAAATAAGTACGGGATTCATGAAGGTGATACAGGTTCCCCAGAGGTTCAGATTGCGCTATTAACAAATCAAATTGAGAAATTAAGTGAGCATTTAAAGGACAATAAAAAAGATAATCACTCTAGAAGAGGCTTGTTACAGATGGTAGGTAAGAGAAGAAGATTGATACAGTATCTTAAGGATAACGAAGCTGATAGATACAGCGAACTATCAAAGAAATTAAAGGTGTAATTACCTTTATCCTCTTTCTTTGTAAAAACTTTCCAAACAATATATATTAATGGACGTATATCGTCTAGATTTAAATTTTACAATTAAATAATTAAAATGCTTTTTAAAGAAGTTAAACACGAATTTGAAATCGATGGTAAGAAATGTACTTTCGAAACAGGGAAGCTAGCCCTCAGATCAGAATCTGCAATATTAGCAAGAATGGGAGATACAGTTATAACAGTAAATGTAAATACTGCTACTCCAAAACAAGAATCAGATTTTTTCCCGCTAACGGTTGAATATATAGAGAAATTCTATGCATCAGGCAAGATTAGTGGCTCAAGATTTGTTAAGAGAGAGAAATTCCCAAGTGATGATGCAATACTTAAGGCAAGAATGATTGATAGAGCAATCAGACCAAGATTCCCTAAAGATTACAGAAATGATCTGAACTTAATCGTGACAGTAATGTCATATGATGGCGAATGTGATCCTGCACTTTTGGCAATTAATGCCGCATCCGTAGCTTTGATGTATTCATCCGCACCATTTAGTGGCCCTCTTGCAGGTGTCAGAATGGGCATGGTGGATGGACAATTCAAGAATGTTCTTAAGTCTATGGACTTAACATCTCCTGAAGAGAAGATGAACTACGTTGTAGCAGGTGATGGAGAAACATTCACAATGATTGATGCAGGATGCTATGAAGTATCTGATGATGAAATCATAAGTGGAATGGAAGAATCTTTGAAGTTAATGACTCCATGGATTGAAGCTCAAAAGGCATTCCTTTCCAAATTAGAAATGAAAGCAAAAGAATATCCAAAGCATGAAATCTCAGAAGAATTACTATCTGGTGTTAAAGAATTCTTAACAGAAGAAAGAATTAAAGAAAATCTTGTTAACGCAAATGAAAAGGTTCATGAAGCTACTAAATCAGAGCTATTTGAAAAATTCGGAGAAACATACAGCAACGCAGATATTGCAGAAGCATATGACTATCTTCAGAAGAAGGCTCTCAGAAAAGTAGTATTGGAAGAAAACAAGAGAGTTGATGGAAGAGAAATTGAAGAGATTAGAGAATTGTATACAGAGGTAGATTTACTTCCAAGAGTACATGGTTCTGCACTGTTCACAAGAGGCGTAACTCAAACCTTAACTATCGCAACATTAGGTAGTCTTCGAGATGTCCGATTAGTTGATGATATGGAAGGTGAGAGGGAGCAGAGATATATGCATTTCTACAATGATTTACCATTTGCATATGGTATTTGTGACAGAATTAAATTCGCACCAAGCAGAAGAGCTATTGGTCATGGTATGTTAGCTGAGAAGGCTTTGGTACCAGTAATTCCTTCTGAAAAAGAATTCCCATATACCCTTTTGGTAATGAGTGAAATTCAAGGAGAGAATGGTTCAAGTTCCATGGCATCTGTCTGTGGATCTACAATGTCATTGATGGCAGCAGGTGTTCCAATCAGAAAACCAGTTGCAGGTATTGCATGTGGATTAGTCACAGCAGAAGATGGAAGCTTCAAAGTCCTTACAGATATGCAAGGTGTTGAAGATTTCTATGGTGATATGGATTTCAAGATTGCAGGTACAGCTGATGGTGTAACTGCTGTTCAGATGGATACCAAGACTCAAGGCCTATCTATGGATATTGTCAGACAGACATTCAAACAGTCTCATGAAGCAAGATTAAAGATTTTGGATACGATGAGTCAGACAATCAGCGAATCAAGAACAACATTGTCCGAATTCGCACCTAGAGTAGCTCAGGAGAAGGTTGCAGTAGACAAGATTGGTGAAATCATCGGGCCAGGTGGAAAGAATATTAGAGAGCTTTCTGAAAGAACTGGTGCAGAGATTGAAATAGAGGAAGATGGTACAGTAAATATCTATGCTACTTCACAAGCTTCAATTGATGAAGCAGTTTCAATAATTAGAAAATATGATTTCAAACCAGTAATAGGGGAGATCTATGAAGGTAAGGTTGCATCAATAATGCCATACGGTGGATTTGTTGATCTTGCACCTGGAATCTCAGGATTAGTACATGTATCTGAGCTGTCAGATGAGTTTGTAAAAGATGTTAGAGCTTTCATAAACGAAGGCGATATTGTCAAGGTAAAGGTTGTTGGTATAGACAACATGGGTAAGATCAAACTTAGTATGAAAGGCTTGGATGGTAAGAAGGAAGAAAAGAAAGCTGAGAATGTTGAAGAAGAATTCTAATTCTTCTTTATCTTAGCAATATAGAAACCCATCATCTTGCTGTTAGGAATGATTCTTAGAGTCTTCTTAACAGCAGGATTGTAAAGGTGACCACTCCATTTTGTGATACCTTTCATTACATTCTTGTTGTTAATCTCTACTCCCAATTCCTCTACACTTGCATTTGGAAAATGCTCCAAAAGGTCTGTAACAACACCCTCGTTCTCCTCCGGCTCTAATGTACAGGTAGAGTAAACCATAGTGCCACCCTTTTTCAATGTCCTAAATGCTGAGATTATTAAGTCTCTCTGAAGGAAACTGCATCTTCTAATCTTTTCCAAACTCCAGAATCTCAAAGGCTTCATACTGTTCATATATATCATTCCCTCTCCACTACAGGGTGCATCTAAAAGGACTCTATCAAAATATTCAGGATATTTTCTTCCAAACTCAGTAGCATCGCTAAATGTTGCTTTTACATTTTTGGTACCAAATTGATTAAGTACATTTTTTAAAGAATTTATACGACTCATATCAACATCATTGGCCAATATATTCGCGTTATTATTCGTTATTGCTGCTATATGTGTAGTCTTACTCCCAGGAGCAGCACACATATCTAATATATTTTCTCCTTCTTTAGGATCTAAAACCAATGTATCTAATATACTTGAGAGATTCTGAATGTAAAATTTTCCATCTTGATATTCCATTGCCTGAGATACCTCCGACTTATCATGATTTTTTATGAAGTATGAATATTTGTCCCATTCGATTGCTTCCAACTCATACCCTTTTGATTCTAATGACTTCTTAGTCTCCTCGATATCTCCTTTTAAGGGATTTAGTCTTATAGTTGTAATTGCTCTTTGAGAAAATATACCAATCACTCTTTGTTTTGGAATCATTAATATGCTTGCGATTCTAGATACAAAGAGATTTTCCTTTGTAAAGAATGGCTTCCTTGTAAGAGGTTGTGCTTTTCTAGATTTTTTGAAATTGCTTCTTAATGGCTTCTTCATTATATTTCTTCTTTAATATATTTAACTATACTTCCAATTACTAACCCTGCGGTTTCTGTTCTTAATATATTTCCTTTTAATTTTACAAATGTAAAGTCTAATTCTTTTAATACTTCGATATCTGAAGATCCCCAACCTTTTTCTGGTCCGATTGCGATATATACTGGTTGATCTGTGATATTAAGGTCGGAGAGATATTGGGTATCAACATTCTCTGTAGCTAAACAGAGTTTTAATGCATTATTTTCGAATTTGTATGTGAGTAATTCTCTGAGATAAATAGGCTTTTCGATGATGGTAGGGAACTGTGTCCTAGATTGTTCTGTAGCGTCTCTTACGATCTTGTTCCAAAGACCGTAATCTTTGATGGCTTTGTTTTTTGTTTTTAATGAGTATCTAGTTTCTACTGGTAATATTTTTTCAATTCCGATTTCAACACTTTTTTCAATGAAGTAATTAAATTTGGAATCGTTGCTTAGGGATTGAATAATGGTAACACTTGGGGTGTATGTTTTCTCTCTTTGTCCTAATTCTTCTAATATCCCCACTTCTACTGAGGTTTTAGATATGTCTGTTACCTGAGCTAGGTATGTATTTTCGTATGTTTCTATTTCGATTACATCTTCAATTTTTGTATTCCCAGACTTGATTAAGAGCTCGCTGTCCGAATCGGAGAGATGAGTTATGTCTCCTACTGTTAATTTGTGTCTTACAAAATATTTTTGCATGTGGT
>CAYOEG010000001.1:0-175596 GCA_964403155.1 uncultured Candidatus Saccharibacteria bacterium | reverse complement strand
TTTGTTCAAAATCTACAATAGCAGGTCGAAGTATCCAGCACAAGCACTCTGTGGGTTGGAGATATAAGGCACCACATGTCGCAAGACAGTTTAAGGCTAACCTTAGAAACATAGACCTAGACATTGATGGCGAGGTAAAGAATGTTACTGTTTGTATGAAGTGTTACAAGAAGCTCAGAAAAGAAGCTGAGTAGTTCATATAAGATGCTTCGCATCATCGTAATCCCGTATCCTTTCAATGACTATATGAAGTTTTAATCGTTTTTTAACTTTTCTCTAGGCTTGGTTAATGGTAAAATCAGTTTATGAAACTGTTTAATTCTTTTTGGGAACTTCTTACATATGATCTAGGAATAGACCTGGGTACAGCAAACACCATGGTATATATGAGAAATCACGGTATTGTTGTGTCTGAACCTTCTGTTGTAGCCATAGATAAACGTACTAAGACTGTACTTGCAGTAGGCAAGGAAGCTAAGCAGATGATAGGGAGAACTCCTGCTAACATAGCTGCAGTTAGACCTCTAAAGGATGGTGTAATCTCAGATTTTGATACCACCCAAGCTATGATTCACCATTTCATACATCGTGCACATTCATATTTTGGGAACTCTTTTAAACTCCCTCGCCCAAGGGTAATCATAGGTGTGCCTTCTTCTGTTACAGAGGTGGAAAGACAGGCAGTTATAGATGCGGCTAAAACAGCTGGAGCTAGAGAAGTCTTTGTTGTAGAAGAATCAATGGCGGCAGCAATTGGTGCAGGATTGCCAGTAGAGGACGCCTCCGGCAGCATGATTGTAGATATTGGTGGAGGTACTTCGAATATCGCAATATTCTCCTTGGGGGATATTGTTGTAGATAACACAATCAGAATAGCAGGAGACGAGATGGATCAAGATGTCGTTAACTACGTAAGAGAAAAATACAATGTTTTAATAGGGGAGAGAAGTGCAGAAGATGTAAAGATAGCAATTGGATCTGCTATCCCATTAAAAAAAGAAGCCAAGATGGCAGTGCAAGGGAGAGATTTACTTACTGGTTTGCCAAAGACAGTCGAGCTAAGTAGCGTAGAGGTAAGGGAAGCGATAATGACATCCATATATCAGATTACTGAAGCGGTTAAAGATGCAATCGAAGATACTCCGCCAGAACTTCTAAAAGATCTTCTGACATCGGGACTTCATTTGACTGGAGGGGGAGCATTAATTCGAGGACTAGACTCGTATTGGACGAATGAGCTAAACCTCCCCGTGAAGGTAGTGGATGATCCACTTTCTGCTGTTGCAAGAGGTACTGCCGCTATGTTGGATCATATAGAACTTCTTGAGAGAGTCCAAAGATCTTGGAATGAATTGGTTTAAATACTATGAAGATAAATACAGAAGAAAGAAAACAAAGGCCGGAGATTGCGGTGTATGTATGTGCATTTCTTGCAGTTCTATTTTTGCTTTTGGATGGTATTTGGGGACTTAATGGCCTTAGAGATGTTCTTGCATTTGTTACTCAACCTATGGCATATAGCGCGAACAATGGAGGTACTGCAGTTAGGTCATATTTAGAGACATTCTCACAACTTGGGAAATTTAGGAAAGAGTACAACGATTTGAAAACTCAGATGTATGACATGGAATCTAAATATGCTGAATATATGGTGATCGTAAATGAAAACGAAGCTTTGAAAAAACAGCTTGCGCTTGAAGACGGAGATATCCAATATATAATGGCTAGTGTGCTGAGGGATGATGTAGTAGGTACAATGCTCATAGACAAAGGTAGCAAGGATGGTGTCCAAGAGGGAGATATTGTAACAATAGGTAATACATTCATAGGAATTGTATCGAATATAGATGCGAAGGGGAGTTTAATACGTCTTCCTGTTGATTTAGACTCTCATTATGAGGTAGTTGTTCTAAAGACAGGACCAAATACAAGTACACATATACTCAGTAAGGGTGTAGTTAGTGGCTCGCAAGAGGGGATTTTGATAGAGAATATCTCTATGAACTCAGAAGTGGCAGATGGGGATGTTGTGTATGTAAATGACTCAAAAGTTGGAGGATTCTTTGCCTTGGGGTACGTAGTGGGGCTCTCGAATAACCCTGCAAGCACGTACAAAACTGCATATGTTTCCCCTGTGCTTGACTATGATACTTTGATGAATGTCTTTGTAAAGCTAGATTAATTAAGATTGCAACAAAATGATAGTAGCGTTGATAATTTTGTTTTCAATATTAACCATTTTTTTGGATAGCTTTTTTGTTGCACTTGCTGGTTTTAGAATCCTTCCCGTAATCGTGATCGCAATCTACAGTAAAGTGAACTGGAAATATATAGCACTGTTCTCAATTTTGTCGTCTTTGCTTCTAGATGTTGTTTATCATTATGTGTTAGGAACCAATCTTTTAATACTAGCAATAATACTTTTTTTAGGAAGAATAGTATCGATCTTTGTACCATTCGGAAGCAACATCGGAAGCTATGCACTTAAATATCTGGGCTTCATCCTTTATTATATCCTCCTTGCACTTATACCGTCTTTAATTGGCAACGGGACATGGGGGATACTTACTTGGAGCATAATAGGGTTGGCGTGTTTAAAAAGCCTATTTACAATCGGAATCTGCTTTGTGTTTGATATCGTACTTAGTAACGTGCGAAGCAAGGATAATTCAACCAAATTGAAGCTAGGATAAGCCATACAATGGAGCTAAAATACTCAAAGAATCTAAAAATTAAGAAAAGAGCTACGATCAAGCCTAAATTTGAGAAACTTGATATTAGGCATGGGTTAAAAAAACTGCTGAGCTCTGCGCATGAGGATCAAACTTTCTCGAAGTGGAACTATCTCTTGGTATTTGTGCTCTTCTTCGGTATCTTTTCCATTTTGCTATGGCAGCTTTCTGTACTACAAGTTGAGCATGGAAGCGAGATGTATGCGCAATCAGAGAATAACCAGGTGCGAGTAGAGACTACTCCGGCACTACGAGGTGTCATATTCGATCGAGAGGGGAGTAAGCTTGCAGAGAATGTTACATCTGCAAACTTGTATGTGATGATAGATAAATATATAGAGGATAACGAGCTAAATGGGGCGGCCCTGCAAATATCAACAGATACCCTCGTGGGTATTCTTGGCGATCATTGGAAAAAGAATTCTTCCTCTGGAACAGAATATACATCCATATTGGATAGGATCATTGCCATCCATGAAGAAAGCCCTTTTTTTACCGATATATTGGTGGCCTCAGATCTTAGCAATGATGAGATTATCAAAATAAAGGCGGAGAGTCTTACGGGAGTTTATGTTGATGAAGGTAGTAAACGTTCATATCCTTTTAAAGATGTTACATCGAGTATTTTAGGTTATACAGGAGATGTGACTGCTGAGGATCTGGAAAAGTTCTCATATTTAAACTCTACAGATGTTGTTGGAAGAATAGGACTTGAAAGAGAATATGATGAGCAACTTGCAGGGCAAGATGGAAAGATTGCTTGGGAGGTTGATTCCCTTGGTAAAAAGATAGCGGAGGAAGGATTAGAGCTCTCTAAACCTGTCGCAGGACAAAATCTTTACCTAACGTTGGACTTAGCATTACAGACTAAACTGCATGAGGCTGTCAAATCAGGCATCAGTAGTTCTAAGGCCACAGGAGGGGCAGGAATAATAGAGGATGTAAATACAGGAGAGATCCTAGCAATGGTTACATACCCAAGCTATGACAACAATCTATTCATAGGTGGTATCTCAGTATCAGACTATTCTAATCTTCTTAATGACAAAACTAATCCGCTGATGAATAGGGCGATTGCGGCACAAGTGCCAGCAGGCTCGACATTTAAGACTATCGTTGCCACGGCGGCTTTAGATGCAGGGGCTATAACCAGATATACATTGTATACAAGTCGTGCTGGCTATACTTTCTCCAATGGGGCTTCGTTTCAGGAATATCACAATCACGCATATGGGACTTTAAATGTCGTAGGTGCTTTAACCGTTTCCTCTAATATATATTTCTGCGAGTTGATTAGAAATTGGAATATGGAGGCTCTGGTGCCATATATCGAGAAATTTGGTTTGGGTAGTGTTACAAGGATAGATATTCCTGGGGAGATGGCAGGAAGGGTTCCATCTCCTGCGAATAAGTTGCTTTTGGCTAATACTACTAGTCCATGGCTAGATCCAATATGGTATCCGGAAGGAGATTCTTGTAACTCTGTGATTGGTCAGGGTATCACTTTGGTTACACCAATACAGATGTCTAATTGGATGGCAGCAATAGCCAATGAGGGGACATTGTATCAGCCTCATTTGGTTAAATATATGGTAGATCAAGGGGGAAACAAGGTAGATACTCAGGTAATGGTATTGGAGGATAGTATTGCTAAGAAGGAGGCATTTAAAATTACAAAAGAAGGGATGTGGTCTGCAGTAAATGGGTCAGGGGCTTCGATTGGTTCTCTTTCCGGATTAGGAACACAGGTAGCTGCGAAGACGGGTACAGCAGAATTCGGTGCACTTAACAAGGATGGTAGTTACGAACATACACATGCATGGGTAGGAGGGTTCTTCCCATATGATAATCCAAAATATTCATTCACCATATTCTTAGAAGACGGAGGGGAAAGTATCAATGCAGTTCGGGTAATCCGCGAAATGATACTGTGGATGGTGCAAAACGGTAAAATTTAAACCCTTGGGGCAGGCCTAGGTCTGCCCCGCAAGGTTAGGGGGTAGTTCATAGTTTTGTCATTTTGATATGCCATACTTGGTTATGGCTGTTATCACAATCAACGAAATGAAATATCCGGAGCTTTTGAAGGAAGTACATAATCCTCCGAGATATCTCTTTTGTAGAGGGAATGTGGATTTCCTTTCTAAGCGTTGTATAACCATTGTAGGTACTCGGGAAGCAACTAGGTATGGTTATGCCGTTTTAAATATATTGCTGAAGAAATATATAGGATTGTTAGATGTATGTATCGTGAGTGGTATGGCGAGAGGGATAGATTGCGCAGTACATAGCAGATGTTTGGAATTGGGGATTCCTACGATAGCTGTGATTGCGGGAGGAGTTGAGAATATATATCCTTCATCCAGTGAATATATATATAAAGAGATATCTAAGAAAGGACTCGTAGTTGCTGAGTATGATGGTAGAGTGGAGATGCACAAGGGAATGTTTCCAATGCGAAACAGAATTCTCGCAGGGGTATCTGATACGGTAGTTGTAATAGAGGCGGGTTTGAAAAGTGGATCGCTTTTAACTGCAAATTTGGCAATTGAGTTTGGGAGGGACGTTTTTGTTGTGCCTGGAGATATTACCAGAAAAACGTCACAAGGTTGTAACATGCTCATAAAACAGGGGGCAGAAATAATAACTTCACCGGAAGACGTCATGTCAATTTTAGGGCTTGAGAACCATCAATTTAGGATGATATAGCTAGGGGAGATTTTGTGTACATGTTTGACAATGGTAATATCTTTAATGTATTTTAAGTGGACTTACAATGGCAAATACTAAATCAACATACAAAAATCTATTAATTGTTGAGTCTCCTGCGAAAGCAAAGACCATCAACAAATATCTTGGCAATGACTTCAAGGTCATGGCTAGTGTTGGCCATATTATTGATCTCCCAAAGAGTAAGTTAGGCGTAGATCTTGAGCATGGTTATGAACCTCTTTTTGAAGTGATATATGGCAAGGGTAAGATCATCAAGGATCTCAAAAAAGCTGTTCCAAAAGAAGGCAAGGTGTATTTGGCAATGGACCCTGATCGTGAGGGAGAGGCTATTGCATGGCATGTAAACAGTGTTTTGAAATCAAAAAATGTTACTAGAGTAACATTCAACGAAATTACAAAAGATGCTGTCTTAGAAGCTATTAAAACTCCACGGGCTATTGATGAGAATCTGGTAGAAGCCCAGAAGGCAAGGAGAGTGCTGGATCGTTTAGTTGGTTACAAAGTATCTGAGGTACTTTGGAAGAAGGTTTGGTATGGATTGTCTGCAGGTAGAGTTCAATCTGTAGCATTGAGATTAGTAGTTGAGAAAGAAGAGGAGAGAGAGGCTTTTAAATCTGAAGAATATTGGGATTTTGGAGTGGATGTTAAAGATGAGAGTGGTAACGATTTGAAAGCAAAGTTGGCTCAGAAAGACGGAAAGAAATATGTTCCTAAGGATAAGGATGAGGTAGAAGGAATAGAAAAGCTCTTGGGAAAATCTGACTATGTAGTTAAGGATGTTGTGGTTAAGAATATTAAAAAACATCCATATCCACCATTTACTACATCTACTCTTCAACAATCAGCAAACAATGTTTTGGGTTTCTCTTCTAAGAGGACTATGGCTATTGCTCAGATTTTGTATCAGGCGGGTTACATTACATATATGAGAACAGACTCATTCAATCTAAGTAGCAAGGCTGTAGATTCCATTCGAGATTTGATTAAGAATAAATATGGAGTAGAGTATCTTCCTGAGAAGCCTAATTACTACAAAACAAGGAATAAAGGGGCACAAGAGGCCCATGAGGCTATCAGACCTACCGACTTTATGGTTAGCAAAGAACAGATTGAGAAACAGTTTGGTAGTGCAGAGGCTAAGCTTTACGATTTGATTTGGAGAAGAGCTGTTTCTTGCCAGATGACTGACAAGAAGGCTGAGATTTTGACTGTTTCTTTGGTGAGTCAGGATGTTAAGAAACCTGAATATGTATTTACTCTCGGTGGTGAGATGACTTTGTTTGATGGATTTAGAAAAGTACTTGATAGTCATAAGGCAGTTGACGACCTTCAAGAAGTGGCAAAGATTGAAAAGGGTGACCTTTTGAAGTTTGTTAAGTTTTCAAAGGAGCAAAAATTCACTCAACCTCCTGCAAGATATACGGATGCTTCTTTGGTTAAAAAGCTCGAGGCTTTGGAAATTGGAAGACCTTCGACATATGCTACGATTATTTCTACAATTGAAGCGAGAGGTTATGTAGTAAAGGAAAACAAGGCATTGATTCCTACAGATGTTGGAAGAATTGTAACGAATTTGTTAAGGGGTAGTTTCAAGAGATTGGTTGATTACAAATATACCGCAAAGGTGGAACAAGAGCTTGATGATATTGCAAATGGTAAGGTTAAGTATGTTCCTGTTATAGATGCACAGTATAAGCCTTTGGTAGAAGAGATAGAGAAGGCGGAGAAGGGTGTAAACAAGGAGGATGTTGTCATATTGGGAAAGGCCGATGAGAAATGTCCTGAGTGTGGTGGCGAGATGGTTATTAGAGTAGGTAGGTATGGGAAGTTCTTAAGTTGTGCTAAGTTCCCTGAATGTAAGGGTATGAAGGATTTGTCTGGGAATATTGATAGTTTGGATTTTAATAAATACTTAAAGCCAGAGAAATGTCCTAAGTGTGAGGGGGAATTGGTATTGAAAAATGGTAAGTATGGTAAGTTCTGGGCTTGTAAGGACTATCCTAAGTGTAAGGGTATTGTTCCTTTGCTTCTGGTTGAGAAATGTCCTGAGTGTGGTCATCCTTTGGTAGAGAGAAGGAGTAAATGGGGGAGATCTTTTACGGGTTGTAGCAACTATCCTGAGTGTAAATACATCAAGAAACAGAAGAAGGAGAAAAAAGAGAAAGAGGAGGAATAAAGTGTATAATTAGGTATGTTAGATATTAAATATTCCCAAAATTTCTATACCAATTCTAAAAAGCTTCACCAAATTTTAGAAGATATTTCATTTTCAAAAGATGATTTAATTTTAGATATTGGTGCTGGAAATGGATTCTTAACAAAAGCACTTTTGGAATATTCCCCAGACGTTGTTGCCTATGAATTGGATTCTAGATATTCCCAAATGCTTAAGAAGGAGCTAAAGATTGATATTAGAAATGAAGACTTTCTAAAAACAAAATTACCAACAACGAGTTTTAAAGTATTTAGTAATATCCCTTTTGCATTAACATCTGCTGTAATATCCAAACTTACAGACAAGGATTCACTTCTGGAAGAAGCGTATCTTTTTGTTCAGAAAGAAGCTGCTGAGAGATATATGGGGGATGTTGTTAATACCCAAATTGCTACTGTTTTGAATTTTAGACATGAGGTTGGTGTAGTTGAGAGGTTTGATTCTAGAGATTTTTCTCCTGTTCCAAATGTTGATATTGTTTTGTTAAAGATTAAAAGAAGAGAAGTGGACATATCTGATTTTAGCCTTTTTAGAGATTTTGTTGCCTACATTTTCAATCAAACTAATGCAAGGGTAGAGGATACTTTTAAGAAGATTTTTACAGAGAAGCAGATGGTATATATTTCTGAAGAATTGGATAGTAGGAGATGGGTTAGACCTTCTGATATTTCTAAGGATTACTATGTTGAAAGATTTAAGTATTTTAAGATGAATGGTCCTAAGTATTTAAAGAGGGTAGAGGGATTCTATGGTAAGTATAATAGCAAGCATTTTAAGAGGGAGAAGGTATTTAGGACTAGGATTTAAGAAATATTTCATATATTTTCACTATAATAGATATATCCATATATTTAAATTTAAGTGTTGCATAACAATTGCAACAGTAGTAAAATGTTTTCAATTAAATCAAATATCTCAATATGTATGAAGCAAAATATTCATAACTTCGGAGAATTTCTTCTTCAGAAAAGGATGAACCTAGGTTTGTCTTTAAGAGAATTTTGTAGGAAATATGGTTATGAACCTTCATATATTAGTCGTCTTGAGAATTCAATTTTAAACGCTCCTAGTAACAAGGAAAGACTTTCTGCGTTGGCATTGGCATTAGGACTAGAAGAAGAATCAAAAGAATGGGTTGAATTTTTTGCCTTAGCCGCTTCTTCTAGAGTCGCTATCCCAGATGATATAAAGAATGATTTCCCTAATATGGTCAAATTTTTACCCGCATTTTTCAGAACAACCCAAAAGAAGAAAATGACCAAAGAGGATATTAATAATTTGGTCAAATTAATGCGGGATGACAGTAATTCTTGAAAAGAAAAATGGAGAAAAACGAATTATTGTTCCTCAGATAGATAATGCTGATTTGGTAAAGTCTGCTTCCAATTTCCTTAAAAAGTATAACCCCAATGATGTTATCCCAGTTGATATTGAAAATATTGTAGCTAAGGATTTCGAATTAAAGGTGATACCAATTCCACGACTTTTTAGGGAGTTTGGTATTCGGAGCTATATTAATCCTAACCTTTCAGCTATATATATTGATGCGGAGGAATATGATGACGAATGTTCTGCGAGAGTTACAATTACACATGAATTAGCTCATGTATTGTTACATGGAGAGATTTTTAAAAATAGAGAATTTAACTCTGTAGAAGAATATTTAGAATTTCAAGATTCACTTAATAAGAAAAATAGTAAAGGATACGCAATTTTGGAAAGACAAGCGAGTTTTTTAGCTCCATATATTCTTTTGCCACAAAAACAATTAAAGAATTTTGTAAATAGCAGAGTAAAAGATTGGGGTGGAGTAGACTGTATGGTACTGGAGCATTTTCAAATACTTATTGAAGATATCAAAAAGACATTTTTAGTCTCAAAAGGTTGTATTCAGCAACAGATTATTTACGAATTTCCAGATTTATACAAGGCTATAACGGATCCCTCTGTGAAATTCTAGTTCATCAATATTTCATATATATCTTCTATGATATATGTATGCTTCCAAGAGAAAAATATTTAGAAATGGGTATAGATAACCTTAGTGATATGGAATTAATAGCCATATTAGTTGGTTCTGGGATAAAGGGACATACATTTATGTCTGTATCTAAAATGGTAGTGAATAGGGTGAGGAAGGTCGTAAGAGAGAGAGGCGAGATCTCTTTGAATGATATTTTAGATATTCATGGGATTGGTTTAGCTACTGCTATGCGTATTTTGTGTGGTATTGAATTGGGTAGGAGGTTGTATGATCTTAATCCTAAGGAGAGGGTTAGGATAGCTAATTCTCAGGAAGCTTTTGTGTTACTTAGGGACTTTTGTAAAAAGAAGCAGGAATATATTCTTGGATTATTCCTTAATTCTAGATTTGAATTGTTAGAACAGAGGACATTAGGTATTGGTACTGTTGATGGGGCGAGTCTTTTACCTAGAGATGTAATTATTCCAGCTTTAGAATTGAATGCTAGTAGTGTGATATTGGCACATAATCATCCTTCTGGGGATTGTATGCCTAGTGATGAGGATATGGAGGTTACTAAGAGGGTAGGTAAGGCTTGTGAATTAGTGGGTATTAAATTACTAGACCATATGGTGATTGGTGATGGAGAATGGAAGAGTATCGGGTAATATGGTACAGTCTATCCCATGAACAAATACAAAGGATTATTAATAGATTTAGATGACACATTGATAAAATCAGGGAGGATATATGATAGTGCTATGTTGCACACTGCTAAGTATATGTCTTCTAAATACAAGATTGATTTAGATTTGTTGTATGAGAATCTAAAGAGACAGTACACAATTATTTCCAAGAGTTTTCCTAATGTACATACAAGACATAGTAGGATATTGCTGTACAGAGCAGCATTGGATTCTTTGGAGTTAAAGTATGAGCTTTCTGATTTGCCTAGGTTAGAGGATATGTATTGGGATTATTTCTTGAAGAATATTGAGGTGTATGATCATGCACATGATGTATTGGATAGATTGCAGAAGGCTGGGATTAAGATAGCGATTGTTTCTGATGGAGATTTGTCATTGAGGATAAGGAAGACTGAGGCTGCGGGTTTGTTGGTACATGTAGACGAGGTTGTGGCTTCTGAGGAGGTTGTTTTTGAAAAACCTTTTAGTGCTATATTTACCCTTGCGTTATCCAGATTAGGTATAGAGCCTCATCAGGCTATTATGGTGGGTAATAACTACAAGGGGGATATTAGAGGAGCACAGTTATTGGGTATCAGAGCGGGTATGTTTGATCCTAAGGTTGATGGTAATGTAATAGGGCAAGAGACTGATTCTGAGATTGTTCCTGATTTTGTAATACATGATTATTTAGAATTAGGGAAGGAGTTTGGGGTGGAGTAAGTTCTATTGGACACTTTTCTTCTTTCTGTGCTATATTCTAAGGTAATTAAATAAGTGCCCCGTAATCCATGAATATAATAAAGAGTAGGCAGGAGAGTAGGGAATTCTGGTTGAAAAATAGAGATTCCAAACTCGAAGAAGTATATGCACGAATAGCCCCCAATATCCCACTACTTAATATCACCAACAAAGATAAATTTTTAGACAGATGCGAAGCATTCTTTAAAGAATTTGTAGAAAACAATTCGGACACTCAAAGCATAGAAAGATGGGATAAGTATGAGATAGAAAGAATGTTTGGAAAGGGACTTAACCCAACATCACTAAAAACGGCGCTTAATGATATTGATTTTCTAATTAAGAATCTATTGCCAGAAAGAGAATTTGTAAGAGTTTTAGAATTTGGACCTGGATCCGGTTGGTCAACAATCATGCTTTACAACCAATTAAAGAAAGCTTTCCCCGAAAAGAGGATAGAGCTCTACTCAGTTGATATATCGCCACATTCCTTGGTAGCTACAGAAAATTCCTTAGACTATTACCAGATCCCATGGCAAACATTATCTAACATGCAGAATTTTTCAGAGATACATATCTCCGAAGGGGAGGTTAATTTGGTTTTAGACGATTTTGTAGGAATATTATCTAAGGCGGACGATAACTACTTTGATGGATTCTTCTCAAGCCATGGAACTGCCTATCTTTCAGACTCTGAGTACTCAAAACTACTAGATGCCTTGATAAAAAAGGGAACAAATAACTCGGTTTTTGTATGTGATTCGCTTGACCCTCTTTACACAGTAAAGCTCCGAACAACTCATCTTGTTCGTTGCTCAATTAATCCCTCTCGGGCAGGCAAGATGAAAGAATATTACTATGGTAAAAGCCTTGTTAGCAACTCAAAATATTTTCCTGGGCAAGAGGTGAAAAAGCTTGTTGTGGTTAATAACGAAGAGTCATTCTATTTTTACAACTGGAATAATTACCTGTTGAAGCATTTTAGATTCGGATACATGCTTCAAATGTTGAAATCTATGCGTATAACGACCGATGTTATTGAGGAATATCGCGAGGATGTTTTCCCATCATACCTACTCAAGGGAATGATTGAGAAAAAAAATCTTGGTAACAATATTGTTGAGTTAGATGGAAAACCGAAATCTCCTCTTTATATTTCAAATGCTGCGTTCGTTATAAAGAAGTAATAGAACTATGACAGATACAATAGGGTATATAAACATCTTCTCGGGTGCGTTACAGATCTTGATGGGTCTCTTCACTTTTCTGTCAAACAGAGAGGATAGAATAAAGAGATATTACTTCATCTCGGCGTTATTTCTTGCTTTATGGTCTATCTCTCTCTTTTTTTATGCAAATCCTATATGGTTTGATACCACTATTTGGTTGAAAATCGTCTATACGTTTGCCTATTGCATGACCTTAGGGCTGATTTTGTTTGCACGAGTCTATCCAGTACAGTTGGAGAAGAAGTTTAAAATATTTTTCGTTTTGATGAGCGTATACATGCTCATTGTGACTTTAATACTTTGGTTCACACCATACATTCTTGTAGATACTCAATATTTCCCAACACAATACAACACAATAGCGCAGATGGGGCCCTTATATTTCTTTTATGGTCTGCCGGAATTCATAACTGCATTCTATGTTGTTGGTTATTATATTAAACAGGCTAAGAATTTCGAAGGAATTGAAAAAAGACAGGTACAATTCTATGTTGCCGGAGGTATCATAATGTTAATACCCGTTTTCTTGTTTGACTTCATCTTACCATTGGTATTTCAAAATACTGAATATTACAAATTCAGTACAATAGGAAATGCTGTTTGGACTGTTATAGTAGGCTACTCAATATTAACAACACGTTTTCTAGATGTGAAAGTAATCTTTGGATCTGTTATAGCTGCGATAGTAAAATCAGTTTTTCTTTTAGCACTCTTTTTCGTTTCTTATGTTTGGCTTTTACCTCTCTTGGAGATAGATGCTACTTTTGGTGGATTTGTAAAACTTTTGCCAATAGCTGTTGTTGCTACAATATTTGCGGATAAAGTATTCAAATTCATTGATGATATCGTTGCCTCTCGCTTTATATATACAAAATATCACCCAGTTAAAACTTTGAGATCTTATGTTAACGAGAATGCAAGTGCTGTGGCCTTGGAGAATGTTGTACGTAATCTGATTAGTTTAATAATAAAAGCATTTGGGGCCGATTTCGTGTCTGTAATCCTTTTTGATTCGGCGAATAAGGTAATAATTCAAAGAACTTCTGGAGATGGATATATCGAAATCGCGAAAATTGTTAATGCCTTAGATGTTTGGAAGAACCTTAATAGCAACAGAATACTAATATATTCTGAATTGAAGAAAAGTAGAAAAGCGGGGCAGAGGAGAATTGATTCAAAGAGAGATGCGATAATTCAATTTATGGAGAATAATAAGGTTGAGATTATCTTTTCACTTAGTGATGAGAACAAATTCAATGGTGTTGTCCTAATAGGCAAAAAATATGATAGGAATCTATTTACTGCTAATGATATTGAGTTCCTGGATAGTGTTATGCAAAGCACTCATATGGCTCTCACAAGGGCATTCCTTTACTCCGAGCTCCAATCCTTCAACCAAACTCTTCAACAAAAGGTAGATCTACAAACAAAGGAATTACAAGTAAAGATAGTAGAATTACAAGAAGCAAGACAAAAAGAAAATGACATGATAGATATAATGGGACATGAATTAAGAACACCAGCTACCATTGTTAAATTAAATGCCCAACTATTGGATAAGTTTGATAAAGAGATAGATAGTGATCCCCAAGCATACAAGAGATATGTAGATAGGATAAAGATAGCGGTAGAGAATGAAATAAAGTTAATAAATACATTACTAAGTAGTGCGAAATTAGAAGGAGATAAGATTGTAATAGAACCGGAGGAGATAAATATTAGAGAAGAGATAGAGATGGCTATACATGGTAATGAGAGAGAGGCTAAGGATAAGAACTTACCAATAATAAACAATACCGATCAAAATACACCTAATGTATTTGCAGATAAGGCTAGGGTAGTGGAGGTCCTTAATAATTTGGTAAGTAACGGTGTTAAATATACTGATACTGGTAGTGTAACTGTGTCTAGTACGTATAATGAAGCGGAGGTAGAGATAACGATAGCAGATACAGGAAAGGGTATTGCTAAAGAGGATCTCCCCAAATTGGGACAAAAATTCTACAGAGTTAGTAACTATACCGAATCTAGTGATAGTGGTAGGGTAGATATTGTTAGACCTGGTGGTACTGGTCTAGGTTTATTTGTTACCTTCAACCTTATTAGAAAGATGGGTGGTGATGTTAGGGTAGAGAGTGAATTAGGTAAGGGTAGTAAATTCATTTTTACTTTACCTAGGTATAATGGTCAGAAGGATGGTTTCCACAAGACACAGAGTAATGATATGTTTGAGAAATTAGGGTTGAAAAAATAACGTTTACCATATATAATCCCATTGTTATTTAATCTCATATATCCCTGTAATTTTCCTGGATGATATATATATCACCCACCAGAGATATTAATAAAAGGAAAGATATAAAAATGGAAAAAACAAAAGAAGTCTTAACAGAGACAAAGACTCAAAACAAAGTCTCTAACGTAAAACTCCCAGAAATAATAGATCTACTAAAAGCAGGCTGTCATTTTGGACACAAGAAAAGTGCTTGGAATCCAAGAATGAAACAGTACATATATGAAGAGAGAAATGGTATTCATATCATAGACCTAGTAAAAACACAGGAGCTATTAGAATCTATAGTAAAATCACTCGCAGAACTTTGCGAAAAAGGAAATATCCTCATTGTAGGAACCAAAGGACAAGCAGCATCCATAGTTGAGAACATTGCATTAGAAAAAGGCGCATTCTACGTAAACAAAAGATGGCCAGGTGGACTCTTCACAAACTTTGATACAGTCAAAAAGAGTATCCAAGGATTGGTAAAAACCGAGGAAAGCATAGCAAAAGGTGGAGAAGATATGGTTAAGAAAGAAAGACTACAAGCACAAGCAGAAATCATCAAATTGAACCAGATCTACAAAGGAATCAAATTCATGGACAAACTACCATCAGCATTGATAGTAGTAGATAGCAAAGTAGAGAAATTAGCTATCAAAGAAGCTAGAATAGCAGGAATCCCAATAGTTGCATTAGTAGATACTAACAGCAACCCAGACCTCATAGACTATCCAATCCCAGCAAACGATGACTCTCTAAAGAGTATCTCACTTTTGATGAACATCTTGGGTGAAGTTATCGGTGAATCTAAGAAATCTGAAGCAGTAGTTGCATTGAGAAAAAATCACGAAGCTAACCTTGCAATGTACAGTAAGCAATATGCAGATGAAAAAGCAAGACAAGCAAAGATGGAAGAAGAGGACAGAGAAAGAATGAAAGCATTGAGAGAAGGAAAAGTTGCTGAAACCAAAGGGACAGTAGTAAGAGTTGTTAAGAAAGATATTAGTGCAGAAATTGCAGCTGCTGAAGAAGTTAAGAAACAAGCAGACTCCAAGAGCATTGAGGATCTAGGACTCTCTGCAAGAACAGTAAAAGCACTCAATGAGGGTGGAATCAAAACAGTAAGCGATCTCTCTGGCAAAACCAAAGGAGATCTTGTTGAGATCAAAGGAATAGGTGAGAAAGCAGCAGCAGATATATTGAAAGCACTTAAATAATTTTAGAACCCCACTAAGATGGCAGTAACAGTAGATGATATTAAGACATTAAGAGCAAAGACATCCGCAGGGATGGGGCTTTGTAAGGAAGCATTGGAGAAATCTGACAATGATATGGCAAAAGCAATTGCATACATCAATGAAAGAAGCGATGTCATTAGTAGATTGAGAAATCTCACAGGTGCAAAGATTGGTCTTTGTAAATTAGCATATGAGGAAGCAGGTCAAGATTTCGAAAAAGCAGTTGCATTAATCAATGAAAGAGGATGGAACGAACCCATGGGAGATGATGAAATTGAAAAAGGAGAGGGAGTAATCGAAACCTACTTACATGGTACAGATCACAAGCTCGCAGCAATGGTAGAGGTCAAGTGTAAGACTGACTTTGTTGCAAAAAATGATGATTTCAGAGTATTGGTACATGAGATTGCACTTCAGGTTGCAGCTATGAAGCCTTTGTACGTCTCTAAGGAGAGCCTAGGCGAAGAAGAGATGAACAAGATGCGAGATATATTCACAAAGGAAGCACAAGGTGAGGGAAAACCGGCAGAGATGATTGAGAAGATTGTTGAAGGTAAGTTCGCAAAATATTGTTCTGAAAAATGTCTTTTGGAACAGAAGTGGTTTAAAGATGAATCCAAGACCATCTCAAATCTTTTAGATGAAGCGACTCAAAAGATGGGGGAGCCATTAACAATATCCAGAATCTTGTTCTGGGAATTTGGAACAAAGTAAACAACCCAAACAGGCCTGGCTATAGCCTGACCTTAGGTCAGGAATCGTTCACCTTTCTCTAACAAATAACCATCTGTACTTGCTTTCTATTAAGTCTGCTCCCGCTGAACCTTCCTCTGGATTGTGCACGATATATTCGATTGTATTATTAAGGTCTCGTTTCCCAATTATTCTTCTAACTTGGAATGGCCCTTGAAATATTCTTCCAATCTTTTGGTATCGTCTATTAAAATACAGCGCATAACCAGTCATGAAGGCATGCATAAAAATAGGAATCTCTTTCCAGTTCTCTCCACATTTTAGAACAAAATGATAATGGTTGGGCATGTAGCAATAGGTGATAAGCAGAATGTGAGATTTCTTTAGATAACGATACATAAGACGACGGAATGTCTCGTAATCTTCTTCCAAATGAAAGATTTTGGCTTTGCGATTACCACGATTGTAGATATGGTAAAACGAATTCGGTTTGTAAATCGCTGAGTTCTTGGGTTTGCCCATAAATAAACAATAACAGAGGTTTGTGAACTTCTTCTGAACCCAGGCCAGGCTATAGCCAGGCCTGGTAGGATGTTGTACAATTTTGTAAATAATATTAGGGGCATTAACAAAATGGATATAGATGTATTTAAGTCAGATATTCAAAAGTGTATAGACCATGTACACGATGATCTGTCTCAAATTAGAACAGGAAGGGCAACACCAGAGCTTGTAGAAGAGGTAATAGTAAATGCATACGAAACTCAAGCACCAATCAAAAATTACGCAACCATCTCCGCAATGGATGCTAAGACTCTTTCAATCCAACCATGGGACAAGAGTATTCTAGAAAATATCTCCAAGGGTATTAATATAGCAAACATTGGGCTCTCTCCAATGATCGAAGGTGATCGTGTCATCGTAAAGATTCCTGATCTTACAGAAGAGAGAAGAAAAGAATATGTAAAGGTCATGAAGGACAGAATCGAGGATGGTAGGGTTGCAGTTAGACAGGTGAGGCAGAAGTATATGAAAGATATAGATGATTTACAGTTAGGCGGACTCTCTGAAGATGAGGCGGATAGAGTAAGAGAGGAGATTGAAAAGATGGTAAAAGAAACAAATCAGAAAATAGAGGAAATACGTGAGGCTAAAGAAAAAGAACTCTTAACTATCTAATTTAGAAAATATATCAATGCTTTCCATCTTAGTAAATGTACTCTTGCTCATTCTTGTTATCGGTATTCTAACCTTTGTTCATGAATTAGGACATTTCATAACTGCAAAATTAGCCAAGGCAACAGTAGATGAATTCGCATTAGGGTTTGGCCCCAAACTGATTTCTAAAAAATACAAAGGAACTTTGTATAGCATTCGGTTACTACCTCTTGGTGGATACGTAAAAATCGCTGGTGATGGTGATCCTGAGAAAAAAGAGAAAAAGAAAGCACAGAAAAAAGATCCAGGGAATTTGCAAAACAAACCTAGAATTATCCAAATAGTTGTTATGTTGGCAGGAGTTATAATGAATTTCCTCTTTGCAGTTATTGTGTATTACATAATTCTTGCAACATCCGATTGGCAGATGACGCTAGATTGGCAATTTGAGAATTTCAAACCTACTGGAGCTAATATCGAAAAGGTAGTGGCAAAAGATGTTGAGTATTCAGAATTAGTGGAAGGTGGTAGTGCCAAAGATTCTGGAATGCCTGGTTCTGGAGTTATTAAGACCATTGCTGGAGAAGCACTTGCATATTCTAGTGATGTAGGAAAGATATTGGGTGAACACAAAGGGGAGGATGTCTCAATTGAGGTATGTAATGACAGATGTTCTAAGTATATAGTACAAGTATCAGAGGAAGGCAAGATAGGGATTGCTCTATATACCAACTATTATGTAATTATTTCGTATGAAGATAGCAAGGTTTTTTCAGGATTCGCACATATGGTGAATACATTAAGGTTAATTGGGACGAAATTAGGAGATCTGTTTACTCAGGCTAGGACGACTGGAGACTATTCTGAGCTTTCTAACTCTGTATCAGGACTGGTAGGGATATATTTCCTTATAGACTACTTTAAGAATTTAGGATTTTTAACGTTCATAAATATAATGGGAGATCTATCTCTTTCATTGGCGATAATGAATTTGTTACCTATCCCTGCATTGGATGGTGGAAGGGTAGGGATACTCTTAATTGAATCATTTATTAGAAAAGACCTAGATGAGAGGATAAAGACTATTATCATTAATGGTAGTTTTATTTTCTTAATGATTCTTGTTATATTTATTATGATAAAAGATGTTCTTAATATTGAAGATATTAAGAATATGTTCAAGTAAATTGTGAGTGTAAAGCTGTCCATTGTAGTATGAATTCAGGCAGTAAGGGGTTTAAGATTGTAGAAAGAATGTAATAATGGCTGTTAGATTAAATATTACAAAAAAAGGGAAGATTATAATCCTCATCTGTTTTATGTTAGTTTTGGCTGGAACAGGGGGATATTTATTATGGAGAGTTAATCAAGAGGATACTGTGGCTCCGGAGGATAGTGAGGCAGGGCAGGCCGGGAATGGTACTTGTCACTATTGTTGTGGGGATAAACCTGCGTCTTGTATCGATATCCGAAAAAGCAAAACTGGCGAGATCAATGGTTGGGAATGTACAACCTCTGGTAGTATGTATTGTGCAAGAAGCGTTTCCCCCAATTGTCCATCAGCTAATGGAACAGTAAAGTGTGGAGATGGTGCGAGTATACCTATACCTAATGGCTCGTCGGCTGATGATGGTGCTACCCTATGTCCGTCCTGTCTTCACGCCGCCCCCGATGATGATGAACCTGTAGGGGGTGTTGATTGCAATGTTGGTTCTCAATGTTCAAATGTATGTCAATGGCCTGCTGTAGCATATTGTAAATCAGATGGGACCTGTGATTGTAATAGCAACAGTAACAATGGGTGTAATGATGATGAACCAACATGTACACCAGTATGTACAGGTAGCAACAGTACAGCATCCTGTACTGCAAGATGCTCTGGATGTAACAACCTCTACACATACACAATAGATTGTGATGTAGATGAAAACACCTGTGATGGAGGATCATGGATAACTAAACCATCTGGAACATACAAATATTGTGATGGAATTAAATATACTGTTAAAGCTACAGATAGTGATGGTATAAAAGAATCATCAATAAAATCAAAACTAAATAATACAGACAGAACTACATTTACAAAAACAACAAGTGGAACATCAACAACAATAACAGAAACACTAAGTAGTAGTACAAGCTGTCTCCCAGCCGGATCATACACACTCAAACTAGATTGGGCAGATGCAAAAGGTGCTACCAGTACAGACTGTGCCCTAAGCACCACATTTACAGTTCTTCAAGAAGAAACAAATCCCAATTGGGTTTTAACGAAATCTGTTGTAGGAGTATGTAAAAATGATAATACAGAGAATCCGACATCAGAATTAACATACACCATAACCTTGAAAAACACTGGCGATGGGGAAGGAACAATAACTAAGATAGTTGACGCTCCTGATACAAAAGTATTAGAAACATATATAAGTAATATATCTAACAGTGGAGCATATTCAAGCGGAAAAATAACTTGGACATTAACAGACCAAACTCTTGCACCGCAGGAACAGAGAACATATACATACAAAGTAACAATACCTAAAACTGCCTTTGGTAAATACTCCAATTCTGCAACCGCATACCCATCCGAAGGAAATAATGTAGTAGCTAACGCAGTAATCACAGCCAATTGTACTATCGCAAATTCTAAATGGACTCTAACAAAATCTGCAGTAGAAGTATGTAAGAATGAAAATACAGAAAATCCAACCTCAGAATTAGCATACACAATCACTTTAAAGAATGTTGGTGAGGCAGAGGGAACTTTAAACAAAATAATAGATAATCTTGATACAAAAGTATTAGAAACATATATCAGCAATATCTCAAATAGTGGAGTGTACTCTGGAGGAGATATAACCTGGACGTTAACAGACAAGACCCTAGCACCACAGGAGCAGAGAACATATACATACAAAGTAACAGTGCCTAAAGAAGCCTTTGGCAAATATGTCAACGTAGCAACAGCATATCCTGCGAGTGGAGATAATGTGGTTGCAGATGCTGATATCACTGCGGATTGTGATATAGAGACACCTGAAACACCTGAAACGCCAGAAACTGGCATCTTTGATTCTACTTGGTCTAAGATACTTGGTGGAATTGTGTTAATAATCTTCGGCCTTAGCTACAACAAACTAGTTTTGTTTAGCAGAAAATTGAGAATTTCTGTCTTAGACATGCAAGATGAAGCTAGAAAAAAGAATTTTGAGAAAAAAGTGGTAAAAAAGTAAAGGGGTATGATATAATCACCGAGCATATATATTAAACAAAGGAGTACAAATGTCAGTTATCGTACATTCAAACGAAAACATAGATAGCGCTCTTAAGAGACTTCATAGAGAAGTATTAAGAGAGAAGATTCTTGAGACTTACAGAAACAAGGCTTTTAGAATCATCCCATCTACTCTCAAAATTGAAAAGAGAAGGGAATGGGCTAAGATGAAGAGAAGAAGAAGAGCTGCTGCAAGAAGAGCAAAATAAGCTTTTAATTTTACTCTCTAACATATATGTCAATCTCAGAAGATATTCGTAAAGATATGTTTGTCGCTTCCAAAGAAGGGAGGGTAGATGAGTCTAACATCCTTAAAATGGCTATAGCCTCTATTAAGAATGCAGAGATCGAATCTGGGAAAGAGCTAGAAGATCAAGAAATAGAGAAAATCCTCAGAAAAGAAACTAAGAAAATATCAGATGCGATTGAACAGTATGAGAAGATGGGTAGAACAGATCTCTTAAATACTGAGAAAGCCCAACTAGAAGTTTTAAACAGATATTTACCACAATTACTTTCTGTTGAAGAAGTTACAGAGATAGTTAAGAAAAAGATTGCCGAACTAGGTGTAAGTGAAATGAGAGATATGGGAAGAGTAATGGGTGCTGTAATGGCAGAGGCAGGTTCTAGAACAGATGGAAATACAGTAAAGAATATCGTTTCAGGATTATTGAAATAATGGAACTAAACCTTTTCAACCAAGAAGTATTAGATTTTAATCTCCAAGAATTTGTACTCAAGATCGAAGCTCAGTTTGTTGCTTTGAACATCCCTTCCGTCAATGTTGTTTTCATTGATGAGAATGAAATGCAAACGCTGAACAGAGAGTATAGAAATAAAGACTCTGTTACGGACGTGTTATCTTTTAATGTTGATTCTAAAGAACTTCTAGGGGAGATATACATCTGCCCCAAATATGTAAAAACAAATTTCAAAGGAGAGCAATTTAAAGAAGAAATCATTCGACTCATCATACATGGGATATTGCACCTTACTGGATATGATCATGAGGTGGAATTGAATGGAGAAACTAAAGACAAAATTGAAATGTTTGTAAAACAGGAGAAGATATTGCAAAATGTAATATCATGAAATTAATCACAGGATTAGGAAACCCAGGAAAAGAATATGAAAATACCAAGCATAATGCCGGCTTTATGTTTGTTGATGCATTACGTGAGAAATTCCTCTATCAGAACACCTTAATAGCGACAGAATGGAGGATGGAGAATACATTTCAATCGGAGATCGCGTTCATAAAGAATGGGTCTAAGATAGTAGCAATACTTCAAAAGCCACAAACCTTTATGAATAACTCTGGTATAGCAGTAGAGAAGATAATGAAGAAGTTTGATATATCTCTTCAAGAATTTACACTTGTACACGATGAATTAGATATCAAATTAGGAGACTTCAAGATACAATCTGGGAAATCACCATTAGGTCATAACGGTGTGTTAAGTGTAGAATCTGCACTTAAGGCAAAAGAATTCAGAAGGGTTAGGTTGGGTGTAGACAATCGCGAAGAGAAAAATATATCTGGGATGGACTATGTATTGAGCAAATTTAAAAAAGAAGAAAGAGAATTGTTTGATGAAGAGATAGAATCTGCAATTCAAGGTATACTTTCCGATATTATTTTGTAAATTCTACAACCACGCTATTTCCGTAATAATTAGTTACATCTGAGAAGGAATGTATCTTTGTTCTTTGATCATAGGGTAATACTATTCCCACGGAATCTTCACCTAATACTATACCAACATTGCGAACCTTACCTTCAACATCTGATACAAAGAAGATAGTACCCATTGGGAATAATGTCTCTTCTGGTGTGAGCTTGGTTAGCAAATTTTTACTACTAAAATAACTGTGTAGACTATCCAACCCGTCTAATCTATCTGTGTAGTCGGTTGCCTCTCGATCAGTTACGGCTTGATTCCAAAGCACGGGAGTAAGAGGGGAACGGAGATTGAAATATGCCTGAGATATTAATCTGTAAGATGTAAATCCACCGTATATCCTTTTGTACTCACTGATGAAAGCACTCTCTTCGTATGCAGTCCATTTCGAGGTAGATATAATTTGTTGAACTTGTTCTACGAGCTTTCGGATATCTACATCCAGTAGATTATCTCTTCCGTCGTTATCTACATCCATATCTGTATCATCTATAATAAAATCCGAATCAATATCATAATTAAGAGTATTATTAGAATCCAAAGGTATACTTCTATTGTATGTATTAAAGCTTGTAAAGATATTCAGCCCTAAGAATATAGTACAGATAGTAATAATAGAGATATTGAATACCTTTAGGATAATTGAAGGCTTCAAAATCTTGTTGAGTAGGTATGCTACGAATATTGCTAAAATAACTTTCTCAATACCAAAAGAGATGCTGAAGAAGTATCCCGCAAAAAGATTTGGTTCAAATAGCTTCTCAAAGACACTGTACCCTTGAGTAGTAAATGGGTAAAGAATCATAATTTCCCCCACCAAGTAATCCGCAAGAATATGTACAATCGTCCCAATTAGAAATGTATCTAACAATATATTCAGAAATTCTTTGTTTAAGAACTTCGCAGTTTTTTTGTTAAAAGTTCTGTAGAGAATCAAAATGATCAGCTTAAGGAGAAGCCAAACTCCAACATAAAAGATGAGTGTGTGAGAAATGATCTCATGATGTATGAACGTAGGTAGGTTTAATCCTTGAAGTACAAAAATATCTAAATCAGGTGCTATACCAACAAGTAAAGCAAATATTCCAACGAAAATCTGTTCGTTTTGTGTTAGCTTGGAGATCTTTTTTTTCTGAATAACCTCATTAGACAAAAAAGAGATGGGGGCATGGGCTAAAAACATCTTTAAATGGTTCTAGAAATTACTGTCTCGATTATACCACAAGGCCAGGCTTTAGCCTGACCTTGTGTCATATGTCGTTCATAATCACAAAACCGCTTATTATGTACAACCTTTTTGCGTTTCGAATATTTAAAAGTTTGTACTTTTTCTTAGTATCTTCTGTTGATCTAGAAAAAACAAGGGTAGTACAAGCGATAGAGGTGATGAACTATTCCTGAACTGAGGCCAGGCTATAGCCTGGCCTGTGTGGTAAAATATGCCGATGGAAAGAAATCTCATAGATACAATATCAAGCAGATTAAAGGATTTCTCTAACGAATTGCTTGATTCTAAAAAAATCTCAGGAGTAGACTCCCAATTCTATGAACTTGTTGCGGAGATTTTAGGTAAGACTCTGGACAGGAGAGTTTGGCTTCTCTTTTCTAGCTTGGAAGAGAACGCCGAAAAGATTCTTAAGATTAAAGTTGGTGATGCCTTTAACATTCAACAATTCTTGGATGCCGGATATGAAAGAGTGGAAAGAGTTTGGAATGAAGGTGAAATATCAATATTGGGAGATGTTGTGATTGTATGGCCTTACAGCATGAAGAGTATTGTCAGAATAGGGCTGTATGTAGATACCATTGAAAATATTGATGTACTAGATGTCCAGACGAGAAAGAAAATCAAAGGAGCAAATGAAAGGCTTTTTCTTTCTCCTGGTGTTGAAATATTTCTAGGAAATGAGGAGGCAGAGGAGGATATAGAGATTAAGATTGAGCATAGGATTGGAGATGACCAGGAATGTGTAGATCTTGGTGTTAGAACAATTCCGGGTATCGAGAGCTTCAGTAATGAAAAGATTTTAAGAGAGATCGTCAGAAATTTTAAGAGTAAAGGTTTTGAGATAGTGTATGTTACAAGGAAGAATATTTCTGAAGTAACACCATTTGACGATATATTGGATGAAAAATATTCTTCAGATATGAAGTTGGAAAGAGGGTTTGTACTTTCCGCTTTGAAGGTATTGGTGCTTACAGATTTTGAAATACTTGGGGAAGTAGATCTTTCTATATACCAGAAGGCAGAAAAGAATGTTGATACGAGTAGCGTTGAGATTTTAAAGAAAATTCTCCCTGGCGACTATATCGTCCACCAAGATCACGGTATTGGTAAATTCTTAGGTGTACACGAACGAGAAGGTGGCCTATACATCGAAGTAGCTTACGCAGGTTTAGATCGTTTGTATGTACCTCTGAGCGCTGCAGACAAGGTTACAAAGTACATTGGCGCAGGTAAGAAAAAACCTGTACTTACCGGGTTGAGTAGTGGTGTATGGAAACGAATATCACTGCGTGCAAAAGAGAAAGTAGAGGAGATAGCGAGAGAGCTTTTACAATTGTATGCCCTTAGAGAAGCAAGTAGCACAGAGATCATAATTAATGGAGAAGATGAGCTTGATAGCTTCTGGGGGTTTGCTAACCAATTTAAATACACAGATACAGATGATCAGTTATTGGCTACGAAACATATAGCTGATGATTTCCAAAATGACAGACCAATGGATAGGTTACTTGTTGGAGATGTGGGATTTGGAAAAACAGAAATCGCAATGAGGGCCGCATATGCGGTAGCTAATGCAGGATATCAGGTGGCAGTTTTGGCACCAACAACGATATTAGTTGAACAGCACAAGATGGTATTTAAAGAGCGATTTAAGAACTTTCCATTTACCATCGCTTCGCTATCTAGATTCTCTTCTGAAGCAGAGAGAGAAACTACGTTAAAGGGATTGAAGAATGGTACCATCGATATTGTCATAGGGACACATTCGCTACTATCTGAGGAGGTCAAATTCAAAAATCTAGGGCTATTAGTAATTGATGAAGAGCAGAAATTTGGTGTTAAACAAAAGGAAAAATTGAAAGAAGCCAGAGTGGACACCAATGTGCTTTCACTTACAGCAACACCAATTCCAAGAACATTAAATATGGCATTGACGGGCATCAGGGATATTAGTGTATTGGCAATACCACCATTGGGAAGGAAGGAAATAACTAATCATTTTGAGAAATTTAACTGGGATTCCATCTTAAAAGCCATAACCAAGGAGCTGGATAGGGGTGGACAGGTGTATTTTCTGCATAACCGAGTAGGAGATATTCATAGAATTAAGGAACAATTGGAGAAGCTATTTCCTAAATTGAATATCGAAATCGCCCATGGGCAGATGAATACAGAAACATTAACAAGGACAATGAGTGACTTTGTAGATAAAAAGATTGATATATTAATTTGTACAACAATCATAGAGAATGGTCTCGATATTCCTAATGCTAACACACTAATTGTCGATGATGCTACTAAACTTGGGCTCTCACAGATGTACCAGATCAGGGGGAGGATTGGGAGATCGTTAGAACAGGCATATGCCTATTTCTTCTATGATACCCTCCAAGGAAATGCCCAAGAGAGGCTTCTTGCACTGAAAGATTCTCAATCTTTGGGCTCGGGATTCCTTTTGTCTAATAGGGATTTGGAAATAAGAGGGTCGGGAGATATATTGGGAAGCAATCAATCCGGGGCAATAAACTCAGTTGGTTATGGATTGTATACAGAAATGCTACAGGACGCAGTAGACGAATTAAGACGAAAAAAGATATAGAAATTTGTCTTTTTGGGACTTAATTTCTTCATGAATACAAAAATTTCACTTGTTAAAATATCTACTTTTCATCTAGTATGTATACATGCCATCCGTACTATACCGAAAATATCGAGCACAAGATTTTGACCAGTTAATAGGGCAGGATCATATTACAAAGCTTTTGAAAAATGCGGTAAAGACAGGGCAAATTGCACAGGCATATCTATTCGTTGGATCTCGAGGAACGGGTAAAACAAGTACGGCTAGGATACTTTCTAAGGCTGTTAACTGCCTCCAGCCTAAGGAAGATGGAAATCCATGTAATAAGTGTGAGGTGTGTAAAGCTATCTCCAATGGGTCATTGCTTGATTTGATAGAGATAGATGCGGCTTCCAATCGTGGTATAGACCAGATTAGGGAGTTGAAGGAGAAGATAGAGTTTTCTCCATCAGAGGGTAAGTACAAGGTATATATCATCGATGAGGTGCATATGCTTACCACAGAGGCTTTCAACGCGCTTTTAAAGACGCTTGAAGAACCTCCTGCCCACGTCATATTCATATTGGCTACTACAGATGTGCATAAGCTCCCACCTACGATTCTTTCTAGATGTCAGAGATATGACTTCCGATTAGGTACAGATGATGAGATAAAGAATGTACTTTCAGATGTGGCTAGGAAGGAAGAGATTAAAATTGATGACAAAGCTATGGCGTTGTTAGTTCAGAATGCTAAGGGTAGCTACAGAGATGCACTTTCATTGCTAGATGTAGTTTACAGTGGGCAAGACAAAGGCAAGAAGGAGATAACGGACGAAGAGGTAAGGAAGATATTGGGATTGCCAGATTTTGATAAAGTGGTGGTACTGTTGAAGAACTTAGAGAAAGGTGACGGAAAGAAATGCCTCGAAATTGTAGAAGGGTTAGAACAAAAGGGTGTTAATCTACAGCAATTCACTAGCTATTCATTAATGATCTTAAGAGAGATATTGGTGGGGAAGATCAAAGGCAAATTTACAAAAGAATTGGAAGATTTTAGTAGCTGGGATATTAGGATGATACATCGAGTTATAAATCTATTTTTAGAGGCTGAGAACAAGATTAAATATGCGAGTAATCAGGCCTTAGTTTTAGAGATGATAATCCCGGAGATGATGAAGGATATTCCTGTTGAGAAAGAAGAGGTGAAGATTGTTAATACTGATGTTAAGAAAAAGATTGCTCCAGCGGAAGAACCTCTCCCAAGTGAGGTTGCAGAGGATTCTGAAGAGGAAGAGGATGATATTAGTGATGAGGAGATATCCGTGGATGATATTAAGAAGCGATGGGAAGCATTTGTTAATGAAGTAAGGCCATTTAATAACCACCTCTACGCATTCCTTGAGAATGCGAATATCACTGGTTTTAGTGAGGGAGTGCTTACGATAGATGTGCCGTTCTCATTCCACAAGGAAAGGATCGAGATTCCTAAGAGTCGTGAGATTGTTTCTAATGTGTTTAGAAAAGTTTTTGGGTGTTCATGTAAGATTGTTTGCAATATTAATGATCAGATGAAGAAGAAATCTGATGCAGAGTTTGTTTTAAGAAACCTTCCACAACCGCCTAAGAAAGAAGAGAAACCAAAGGAAGCGGCTCCTGTTGAGAAGAGGAGTTTTTCTAAGAGTAGGAAAGATACTGCAGAAATAGAGGCAATATTTGAAGGTATGTAGTTTTAAAGATATAATATCCATATTTACTTGTTATTCTTTTTACAATGATTAATCCAGTTGAGTTGCTTAAGATGCAGAGTGAGGCCAAGAAGATGCAGGCCAAGATGAGGGAGAGAAAGATAAAAGGCGAGTCTAAAAATGGTATGGTGATAATTTTCATGAATGGTGCTCAGGAATTAGAGGATGTATATATTGATGAGCAGTATTTAGATCCTGATATGGCAGAGGCTGTTAGAAATGGTTTTAAAGAAGCTTTCAAAGACTATCAGAAGAAGCTTCAGAAGGATATGCAACAGGATATTAATATGGATGATATTAAGAGACTTTTAGGTAAATAACTATGTCTGTACTTCCCAAGTCTGTTGAAAATGTAATTAATGAATTTAGTAGATTACCGGGTGTTGGTCCTAAATCTGCTTCTCGTATGACTTACCACTATCTTCGTTCTTCTAGGTTAGATGCTACTAAATTAGCTAATGCTTTGTTGGAGATGGATAAGGAGGTGAAGAGTTGTACTAAGTGTTTTAATGTTTCAGACAAGGATGTATGTGATATTTGTTCTAGTAAGTTAAGAAAGCAGGAGAAGCTTTGTGTGGTAGAGGAACCTTTGGATGTTGTAGCTTTCGAGAATTCTGGTATCTATGATGGTCTTTACTTTGTTCTCGGTGGCGTTATATCTCCTGCGGAGGGTATTGGTGAGGATGAGATTAGGTTTAAGGAATTGAAGGGTAGGGTAGATGAACTACTTAAGGGTACGGATGTTCTTGAGATTATTATTGCTACCAACCCAAGTCTTGAGGGAGAGGCTACTGCTAGTTATGTTATTGATTTGTTTAAGGATGAGTTTAAGGAAGGTAAGGTTAAGATTACTAGGTTAGCAATGGGGTTACCTACTGGTGCTGACTTGGAATATGCTGATAGATTGACGTTAAAGAGAGCTTTGGAGGGGAGAAGAGGTATCTAACCCAACCCTATAGTGTTGAAATTTCTTCTTAAAAATTGTATAATGGAGCAGTTATATATTTAAAGCTGCTCTTTAAAAATATATTTCTTAAATGCAGAGGGAATTGTATTAGATACTAAGTTATTTAATACTCACTTCAGAATATTCCCACGGATGTGTGCGATTTATTTGATATCAATATATTTGATGTTATGTATATCGCACACCGTCTTGGTGGTCGAATACAAATGGAGGAAATGATGGAAAAAGGTAAAAAGATTTTGTTTGTTTGGGTTTGTCTCCTGCTGTCCTGGCCTTTATATAGGGCCAACGAGGGTTGGTTAATATCTATACTTCTCCTCGGGGCTTTGTATTGGGGCGTGTGCCAAATGTCTTGGGTCAAGAAAAAAGGTTACAAGATATTCTTTGCTATCCTTGGTTTTTTACCAATGGCAGCTTTGATTTTAGGCACATTGTCTGAAACGGTAGCCGGGTACACTGGTTGGTGGGGAATGTTTATTCTCAGGAATTTTCTTCTATTGATTTCCTGTACACTTGGGTGTATTACCCTTGTAATAGCATTTCTCCATTCAATTTTTCCTATCCCAAAACTTTTGAAAATACCTGCGTAAGCTCCCTCTGCACCTCGTGTGCCTTCTTGTCCAAAAGACAACCTGGCACACGAGTGAATTGCATATCTGTATTTAAGAGATATATTTGAAAACTATTTTCTAAAACCTCTTTCTCATCCCTAAGTACCAAGTATTTCCATTCTTGTCTGTAATATCAGATTCTTGAACATATCCTCTAGACTTGTAAAAATCTACAGCTAACAAACTGGCCCATATCCAAACATGATCATACCCCAATTCCTTTATACGTTGTTCTGCCTTCTCAGCTAACATAGATCCAATACCTTTCCTCATATATTCTGGTAGTACATACAAAGAGTCCATCTCACTCTCCTTACCGGTAAATACACAACCGACAACCTTATTATCTTCCATAGCTACATAATATTTCCCATCATTAATATATCCTTCAATCTTTTCAGGAGTATATATACTTAATACATTCTGTATCTTGTCTTCTGGATATACTTTTGGATGTTCAAAAAGAACAGATTGTCTTACAACATCTGCAATCTCTTCAGCTTGAGCTATATTTGCTTCTTGTATGGTAACCATATTCAGATTATACAGCCTTTAATATAGTTGGGATATAATGAACAGATTAGGATAGTTACCTCTATAATTTATCGAATCTGATATAATCAATAATCATGAAATTATACTCAACCCTAGACAGAGGAATTGTAGAAATACAACCCATAAAACAAAACCAAATCTCCATATATAGTTGTGGACCAACAGTATATTACAGAATGCATATAGGAAACATACGTGCATATATAAACTGGGATATCCTCCACAGAGCATTGGTATATCTAGGCTATGACGTCAAACGAGTGATGAACTTCACAGATGTAGGACACATGAGCCACGATGAAGACTTCGGAGAAGATAAAATGGATAGAGAAGCAGAGAAGGAAGGTATAACGGCAATAGATGTAGCAAATAAATATATAGATACAGTATTAGAAGATTTCAAGGCACTAAATATACTTGCACCAGACGGACAAGTGATTCCTGCAGATATGGATTACAAAAATGTTGAAAACTACGGATGGATGAGGGCTACAAACAACATTGATAGGATGATAGAGCTTGTACAGATGATAGAGAAAAATGGATATACATACGAAACTGAACAAGCAGTATATTTTGATGTAAACAAAATACCTGATTACACCATATTCACAGGACAAAAACTTGAGGACAAAGAAGTAGGAGTAAGGGAAGAGGTTGGAGTAGATCCTAACAAAAAACATCCTGCAGATTTTGTACTCTGGATGAAGCGAGTAGGTAAGTATGCTGATCATGAGATGCATTGGGAATCACCATGGGGTGTAGGTTTCCCAGGATGGCATATTGAATGTTCTGCAATGGGTACCAAAGCATTAGGAGAACAATTTGATATCCATACAGGTGGTATTGATCATGTGCCTGTACATCATCCTAACGAAAGAGCACAGAATATTGGTGCTTTTGGACAACCTGTTGTTAAGTATTGGATACATAATGAGTGGGTGGTTACAAAAGATGACGAAAAATTAGCAAAAAGCGCAGGCAATGCAGATGACCTACCAGGTGTTGTAAGTCAAGGATATGATCCATTGGATCTTCGATACCTCTTTGCATCTACTAACTACCATACAAAGCTACAGTTCTCTACAGAGGCTCTAGATGGGGCTAGGAATGCTAGGTTAAATATAAACAAACGGGTAGCTGAATTAGGAGATATTAAAGGTGATTTGCTTTCTGGATATGTAGAAAGATTTAAAAATGCATTAAACAACAATCTTAATATGTCTGAAGTAATGGCCATTGTAAATGAGTTGCTAAAATCTAATAATTCCCGAGAAGATATCTTGGCTACCATATTGGATTTCGACAAAGTATTAGGATTGGAATTGAATATGGTGAAGAAAGAAGAGGTTAATCTAGATACCCAAGTGGAAGAATATGCTAAGAAAAGAGATGAAGCTAGGGCTAACAAGGACTATGCTCAAGCAGATAACTACAGAAAAATGATCGAAGATATGGGTTACAAAGTAATGGATACACCAGAAGGTACCAAATATGCAAAATACTAAAACAATACAAATATCAAAAGAAGAATTTAACAAATACAAAGATATCCTTTCTAAATTGGATTGGAAGAATGAAAAAGCTCCCAACGAGTATGTATTATGGAGAATGAAAAGCTATCTTGGTTCTACTGCTATGCTATATACCAGTGGAAAATTAGTTTTACAAGGTAACGAAGATTTCTCAGATATATTTGAAGTAGCTAGTAAAGATGAAAAGATTACTCCTCACCTAGGAGTAGATGAAGTAGGAAAGGGTGATTATTTTGGTCCATTAGTAGTAGTTTCTTATTTTGTTAATTCGGACAATCTAGAAATATTTAAAAACATTGGTGTAGGTGACTCTAAAAAATTCTCAGACAAAAAGATTCTTGAGATGTACGAGCAGTTAAAAGATTATGCATATTACTATGCAAGTATTGTGGTGCCTGAGGAGTATAACAGAATTCAAAAGGAAACTAAGAATGTGGCGATATTGCTTGCAAGGCAACATTCCAAAGTTATTGAGATGGGATTAGAGGATCTTAAGTCTAAGAATATTGAATGCAATACTGTGGTTATTGATCAGTTCTCAAACAGTAAGGCTAGAATTTTGAATGAACTTGGAAGATTCGGACAAGGTGCAGATATAGATCAGCATCATAAAGGGGAGTCAGATATCGCTGTGGCTGCTGCATCTGTCATTGCTAGAGGGATATTCTTAAATGAGATGAAGAGTATGTCTGAGAGATACAAATTTGATTTCCCTAAAGGAGCTTCCAATGTCATAGAGAAGGGTAGGGAGTTTCTAAAACTTTATGGAGAGAAGGAATTGCCGAATGTTTCTAAGATATCCTTTAAAACAACAAAGGATATTATTTAGTCCCTTTCTTTTTATTATCTGATGCTATTGCTTTTATCAATACTCCAATCAATATTACTATCCCACCAAGAATACCTAGGTAGGCATAATAGCTTGTTGTAACTGGCCCAGAAGTTATTGAGTTTTCATCAATACCATTGTAGAAGTATCCAACGATTTTTCTCCCAAAAAGTAAATCAGAAAGATGCCAATCGCTGATGGAGAGAGTCTCTTCTATGGTATCTTTAGGATATAGTTTCTTGTTTTCTCCATTTATCTGTTTGTATATTGGCGAGTAAGTACTTTTTCCATCAAAAACCTGTATCTCTCCTTTTGGATCTAGCACATAGTTTGTAGTATTTTGATATGTATATTTGACTACTGTAGGTTTAAGGAAAGGTATTCCCTTATCTAGCACATCCATTGTTATTGAAGCAAAATCTGCTTTAATACCTAAAACACCTGTCTCGGATTGCTCTAGTATGTGAATGGCAACTAGTTGAGAGAGGGAATCAATGGTGCCTGTTGTATTCTCTGTACTCAAGTATGTAGAAGGCATTATTTTTTGTAAAACTATTAGGTTGAAATATGTCCCAAGGGGAAGGTTTGCTGGCGGAGTTATTTCATATGCCAATGTTAGTGTTTCTCCGGGCTGTACTTTGTATGTTTCTACATCCATATCGATGAATATACTTTTCTCATCGGATATCAATTGGAGTAGTTTAGAATCATATGCAGATACATATGGCTTTATTGTAACTTCATCGGGGCTTTCATTTTTAAATATCACTTCTCCTGTGGATTTCGATCCAACTGGGATACTTTTCTCAAAAATGGATGGTGTTAAGGAATCCGCAAATACAAGGTTACTACTAATTAGTAACAGTATTACTGCAAAGAAAATTGTTAGTGTAAATTTCAACTTCATCTAGGCAATGGACGAGATACATTTTTCTTCTTCTTTTTTACTGTCTTTATTATGACAATAACTGTGATTATTGCAACCAATGCTATCAATATGAGTTTCCAAGGTAATATCCAGAACGATATCTCTGATGTAAGTGGTGCGAAGCCTGGTTGGAAGCTACGGTAGGTAACAATTAGCTTTGCTTTGATCGGACCTAAGACGATAGCTTTGTCTTTAGTTAAGAATGATCCAAGGTTCCAAGTGGTTTCATAGTTTCCAGTATTGTCTCTTAATATACTTTGGCCATTTGGATTAAATTGTATGGCTGTGATCTCTTGCCCAAATATATTTGTGAGTATTATTTCACCAACTGGCGAGATGTGAGTGTCTCCTAGGTTTTTGATTCTTGTGTAGAAGGTGAGATTTGGGTATTCAAAAAGTTTTTCTGTGGTATAGAAATCTAGGAGTTCTGCATTCTCGACGAATTCATCCCCAATTTGTATCAAGATTGGCATACCTGCAGAGAGTGTAGTGAGTGCTCCTGTGCCAGATAGTTGGGCTTCATTCTGTGATATGAACGCTATCATTACAGTATATTCTCCTTTTGTTACATCTGCTGGGACATTGATTTCATAGTAGATTTTTTCATTTTTGTTAGGCACAAGTGTGAGTTCGGAGATGCTAGCCTTTAGCCATGATGTGGCGGTGTACAATGATCGAGCTTCTTCATCTTCTGTTAGCAAAACTGCTGTACCAGGCTGATTCTCAATCTGTTTGAATCCGCGGATTGTTATATCGTAATCGATGGCTTTCTCTGTAAGATTCCATACTACTAGCTCTCCATTATATTTTTGTCCTGGGGAGAGTTTTAATTTTTCAGATGTAGGTGCAGTACCAATAGAGATACTGTTTGCAAGGGTGGGGCGGACAAAGAGAAATGAGAGTGCAAAAACAGACAGTAATACTGTCAGGATTTGGGCAGTGTGGGTATATACATTCTTAATCATATTTGTACTAATAGTATCCACCACAGACAAAGGTCACTGTTTCTGAGTAGCTACCTGCTACAGCTGATGATCCTGCTCTAGCTCCGTATGTTATTGTTGAACTTTCCGAGGTAGATTGAGAACCGTTCTGATACAAGATTAACTGTGCTCCTGATACTCCCATGTTCAATGCTCCGAATGTACCTGTAGTACCGTTCCCAAAATCTGTAGCAACTGCTGCTGATCCTGCACCATCTGGATCTGATACTGTCATTCCGAAGCCTTCGGCTCCAACCCCAGTAAGGTCGATAGTACTACTTCCTGTTGAGGGTATAAGGTATGTCGTGGCAGAAGACTTGTAGAGTCCTGCATCCGTTGAGCTATCACCATGTCCATATGCTGCCCAGTAATAGCCACTGGTGGTTGTAGATGTACTTGTGGATATCTCGTGAGTGATGGTTGAATATGATCCACCTGGATACAAAGAACCTAGGTTCACACTGTTAGTGCTAATTGTACAGTTGACCGAAGGCACTGAAGAGACTGTGGCAGATACAGTAACTGTATCGTTAGATACGAGGTATAGCTTAAAGGTTCCTGAGTCTATGGTAGCCCCATTTTTTGTTTCAACTGTTACCTCATGTTCTCCAGCTGTATCATCTGTTCCTAATACTCCTGCAGCGGTTCCATTTGCAAGTTTAACACCATATGTAGTACCACCTGTTAGGGCACCAACATTAGATATGGTTATGGTATCAACAGAAGAAGATCCTGATCCTTGTGTACATGCTGCAGATAGGGCAGTTCCTGAATCTGGTAATGCACTATCTATAGCCCAGTTTGTGGTTGCAAGATCTGCAATTGACGAAGCTACTGCGGTTACTGTTAATGAACCTGCGGTTCTACACCAGTTAGCGTCATCATTATCTGGGAAGGTTATGGTTACTGTACCTCCAGATGGGATCGTTTGACTTGTATCAACTGCTAAAACATACTCAATGGTAGCTGAGGATCCATTAATATTGGCTTGTATTCTACTTAGGTAGAAATATACTGCACTTAAAGCATTTGCTTTTGAACTGAATGCAGGATACATTGCGACGATGATGATAGATAAGAGTACTGCGATCAGACTGCTTGCCTTTATTGTATTCTTTTTCATATTGTTGGGCAGAAATAATATAGTAGGGCGAATAATACATTAATAATCTATCTAAATCTCACCTTCTTGTCAAATACTAATATCGTGGTACTAATATGAAATATATTTCTTCGGAGTAGTCTGTAGCGGGGGTCATGCTAGTAGATGCTCTTGCCTTCAAATACATTGCTATACGGCCATTTTGGATAGGCCCGTCTCCATCATATATTTTGTTTGCGGTTGTTTCTACAGCTCCCACCGTATTAATACTTCCACCATAGTTAGTCTCTGCAGTTAAATCTCCAAGGTATGCAGAGGTGTCATTGTCAACGTAGTAACTTTGTAACCCAAAGCCCTCAGTCACAGTATCTAGATTTGCATCTGCAGATGTAATGGTTTGGGTTGTGGTTGCACTATAAAGTCCTCCATTTTTACCAAACTGTATAACTGCAACTCCTCCTGCCGAATTACTTGAAATATCTAGCCATACTAAATTAGGTGCGGTTGTAGCTGCTGCACCTGCCATGAGATCATCATTGCCTGTAAATGAGATTGTATATGGAGAGGAAGTTTCTGTAGTAACTCCACTTGTTGGTGCTATATCAATATCAAAGAATATATTTCCACTTCCAGTGGTTGTACTCGTAGCTATACTGTAATCAGATTGTGTGAAGTCACCACTTAAGGCTGATATACGAACATAGTAGAGTGTGTTAGCCATTAATCCCTGTATATTGAATACTTCTGTTTCCCAATATGTTTCTGTTCTGAAATCATTAATATTGTGATTACTTGCACTTTCAGGTAAGAATGTGGCTCCATCTATGTATTTAATATCATTTGTAAAATTATCTGTAGAGATGGCAACGGTGTACAGGGTGTCTGAGGGGTTGCTGTTTGGAGTTAATTCAAATCTAGCTTTGTTGTAACATCCTCCTGTTCCACAGATTGCAACCATACCTCCAGCAAGTAGTTCTGCTGGTCCTGATTCGCAGCTTGTACTTCCATTGGTGGTAGTTTCGAAACATTTAACAGTGGGTTGAGCGGCTAGAAAATTAGAAGATGGATCTTGTTGGAGTCTGTAGTTAGTTGAATATACTCTGGGGTCTGCCGATATGTTACCGAGTGAATTCATGAGGCTGTAGTTGCCAGATACTGAATCTAGTAAGCCTCCTCCTGTTGATGTGGTAGCACCTACTATTTTGTAATTGGTTGATCCTAGGTCTGTTGCTAGTACTCCAGATGCGAGAGATGTGGTTAGGATAAGGGCGAGTGCTATTCTTGATATGTTGGCAGTTTTCATTATTAATGATATTGTAAATGTTAAGTAATAGTCAATTAAATATGAAAGAAGCTGTTGTACATGTAGAAAATTTAAGGAAGATATATCGTACGAAGGGTGGAGATGTTGAAGCTGTTAAGGATATCTCGTTTGATATTTTTAGAGAGGAGATTGTTGGATTCATTGGCCCTAATGGGGCTGGGAAGACTACTACTTTGAAATGTCTTTCGGGTTTGTTGTATCCAGATGGTGGTGTGGTGGATGTTTTGGGTTTTACTCCTTCAAAACGTAAGAATGATTTTCTTTCTAGGATTGCTTTGGTAATGGGACAAAAGAGTCAATTGTGGTGGGAGTTAGCTCCTATTGAGACTTTCAAATTAAATAAGGAGATATATGGTATAGGGGAGAAGGAGTACAAGGATATTTTGGATGATATGGTGGAGGTGTTGGGTGTTAAGGATGTGATTGAGAAGCCTACGAGGAATCTCTCCTTAGGGGAGCGTATGCGTTGTGAGATTATATCTGCGCTTCTTCATACTCCTGAGTTAGTGTTTTTGGATGAGCCTACTATTGGTTTGGATGTGGTTTCCCAGCATAACTTGAGAGCATTTATAAAGGAGTATAACAAGAGATATCATGCTTCCGTTATATTGACTAGTCATAATATGGAGGATGTTTCAGATTTGTGTAAGAGAGTTATAGTTATAGATAATGGGTTGGTTTTGTATGATGGTAGAATTTCTGAATTGATAGAGGGGTATGCTAAGAAGAAGGTTATTCATTTTGTTTTGGATGAGGATATTGATCCTAAGGTTTTTGAGGGGAGTGGGTATTTGAAGGAGTGTATAAATAATGAGGGGATTTTGGAGGTAGATAGGGAGAGGGTTAGCGATATGTCTAAGGAGTTACTTAATTCTTTTAGGGTAAAAGATTTGGATATTAGTGAACCTAATTTAGAAGAGGTTATTAAGGCTATTTTTGAAGGGGGATATGAGATTAAATAGGGTGCTTGTGATATAATAATTACTATAAGTTGTTATAAATATCACTATGTTCCAAGACTGGGAAGAACGAAATGTAATGGTTGATCTGGGTGAGCCTTTCGAAGATGCAAGAAAATGCGAGGTTGTTACTTGTATTCAAACTATTGAACAGATGAGAAGACTTGGGGAATCAGCAGAGAATAAAGTTAAGCAATCCGCGGGTATTACGGGTGCATATTTTTTGACACTTTTACCCCAAAAGGTTTGTAAATTTACATATTCTGAAAAATTGCCAGATATTACAGCGACTAGAGAGACTGGTATTGAGAGTTGGGATGCTAAACAAGCTCTTGATTGGGGTCTTGACTATGGGGATCAAGATAAGGCTAATAGGGTGAAGAGCGAGATTGGGGAGATTGTATAGTTTAGTATTAATGATTTGTTTGGTATAATCCTTTTGTTTGGAGAGGTGTCAGAGTGGTCGAATGAGACGGTCTTGAAAACCGTTGTACGAGTATTCGTACCGTGGGTTCGAATCCCACCCTCTCCGCCATACAATTTTTATTTTCAAATTTCTATGCAAACTCAAATAGATGATGCGGTTAACGCAGATTTTTTAGATATCATGTGTTTGTATAAGCAACTTTGGCCTAGATGGGATCTTTTAGATGAAGAAAAACTTAAAGCTATTTATCAAACAGATTTGGAAACAGGAAGAAGAATATACCTTGTAGCAAGAGATAATGATAGAGTTGTTGGATTATGTACCTTGGAAATAAAAGATAATATCCATTATTTAAGGATAGGATTGATCGATGAGTTAATTGTTGGCAAAACTTATCGTAATCATGGAGTTGGGAAGATGCTATTAGATAAAGCAGTGGGACTAGCAAAAGAAAAAGGGTGTTACAGAGTAGAGTTGCATTCAAATATAAAGAGAACAGATACTCATAGATTCTATGAATCGAATGGGTTTGAAAAAAATGGGTATTATTTTACCAAGAAGTGCTAGGGCCTTTGTAAAATATACTTTACTTATGCGTTGACAAACCCGGTTTACATTGATACAATGTGTAGATACGATAAATTATATATGAAATACACTATGGCTAAGAAGAAAACCAGTGCAAGAGTTGCTAAGAAAGCTTCCTCGCTTTTAAGAAACAAAAGGACAACAAAAAAAACGAAATCTGTTGCCGCAAGCGCATTGTCCCAAAGAGAAAAATCAAAGAAATAGAAGTTAAATTTTTAACTGCCTAAATATTATGATTCAAAATTTCATCCAAAAAATGAGAGAAAAAAAAGGCCTCTCACAGGAGTATTTTGCGAAAAAATTGGATATGTCTCGTCCAACGTATATTGCTCTGGAAAAGGGAGAAAGGGATATGACTTTGCGTGAAGTTAAGGTTATTGCAAAGCTATTAGATCTTACATTTAACCAGCTTATCAACGAGGAGGAGTCTTCTATTAATGTTGATATTAAAGAAAGCACGGTAGATAAGAGTAAGTCGCAAGAATTAAGAATTAGTGTTCCACAGAGGAACTTCGATAAATTTAGAGAAATCTTGTTATATATTCTTTCACAAGTAGGGGGCAAGCCCAATGTTGGGGAAACGGTTTTGTATAAGCTTCTGTATTTTATCGACTTTGATTATTATGAAAAGTACGAGGAGCAGTTAATAGGTGCTACATACATAAAAAATCATTTTGGTCCGACACCTGTTGAATTTAAGAAATTAACAGAGAGGATGATAAATGAAGGTGAATTGGAAATTATTAAAAGTAAGTCATTTCAGTATCCTCAAACAAAATACTTAGCTGTTAGAGAGCCTAACCTAGCTAAGTTACTTAATGCTCAAGAGCTTAAGCACATAGATGAGGTATTAGCTCGATTATCAGATAAGAATGCAACAGAATTGAGTGCATATTCTCACCAGGATGTTCCTTGGATTGCTGCTGAGGAAGGTAAGCCAATAGATTATGAATCTGTATTTTATAGAACACCTAAAACTTCAGTACGCAACTATGGAGAAAATCAGCTATGAAAGCACAACAGAGTTTAATAAAGATCTTAAGAAGCTTTGTAAAAAGTATCGCACATTAGAGGATGACATCGAGGTTCTCAAAAAAGCATCTATTGAGCTTTATCATTTACAATCACTAGATAGTAATGGGATCTTTCCCATCCCAAGTTTTTGTTCAGAGGATGTAATTTCTCTGAAAGTTAAAAAAATCGCTTCAAAATCTTTTAAAAGTAAAGGAAGTAATACGGGGCTTAGGCTTATTTATATTTTTATTCCCAAAGAATTAAAAATTGTTTTTATTGAAATTTATTATAAGGGTGTAAAAGAGAACGAAGATAAGGAAAGACTCAAATACTATTACAATAACCTTCTGAAACGTTGTACTAACGAGTAATCTCCAACCTCTTCCATTCCTCAAACCTTTTCTTATCTATATCATGAATATATTCATCCATTTCCTCTATCTCAAACTTTTTTACAAGTACAGTTTTTTTACCTTCTAATAACTGTTTAACAAACCTATGTACACCATCATATATTAACCATCTATTTTGTTTAGTTGGTACTAATAATAGGGGATATTCTAATTCCGATTTGTATATTCTATCCTTATGTTCTTGATATCTATTTATTTCATCTAATACTTCTTGTGGGGTTAAATTGTAAGGAATTTCTCCATCGGTGGACCACCAGGGTAATTTGAGATTCCATCTTACTTCATCAATATCGATTACTTCGATTTTTGTTTGCGATTTCCACATATCTTCCATCTTCACTGGAAAAGGAAAACCATTTACAAAACATTCATATGGCATAGCCCAACCATTAACAAATTGCCAGATATTTTTGGTATTTACACCTTTTGCACATACTAACCACCCACCTTCATTGAACTCTGTTGTTACATCTTCTGGTATCGCATAAATAGGGTAAGTGGTATCTTTAGAAATAGCTTCTAATTCATCTAAATCAGTAGATTCAGTTAAATTTACAGTCACGTACTTTATATTATCGTTTTTGTTTTTAATATACTTAAGTTCTTGTTTCATTGCTTAGATTATACATGCTATAATAACCCTATGTTAACCATAACCTATTTCGTTCATGGTACAACTACAGATAATGAACAACACATATCCAGTGGTTGGAAAGATGTAGATATATCAGAAAAAGGTATACAACAATCTAAAGAATTACCATTATTAAACACTACTCCCTTTGATATTGTATTCTGTTCTGATTTAAAAAGAGCTGTACATTCTACAGAACTATCCTTTAAAGAAAGATATCCAATAATAATAGACAGTAGATTAAGAGAATGTAACTATGGTGATTACAATGGTAAACCATCAGATATTGTAGAACCATTACAAGAACAAATGATATATACAAAATTCCCGAATGGAGAATCATATGAAGATGTAAAACAAAGAATGATATCTTTCTTAGAAGATATTAAAAAGAAATATGAGGGTAAACATATAGCAATAGTTGCACATAAAGCACCACAATTAGCATTAGATACAATATTAAAGAATATGACATGGGAAGAAGCATTTAAAAATGATTGGAGAAAGATAGGGAAGTGGGAACCAGGATGGGTTTATACTATGAATTAGAATATAATTAGCTATGGAAGAAACCTTACAACAAAGATCAGAAAGGATACTCAAACAACTATCTGAGAAATATCCCTCAAAGAAAGCATATGACTTAGATGGAAGAGGATTACATTTTGTATGTGAGATAGAACCAGTAGATGAACATCCAGAATATGATAAAGCAGTGGAGGTAATAATAGATAGCAAGCCACATAAACATATAAAAATGACACAGTACTATACAATTCTTAAGGGAGATATGGAATTACATATCGAGGATGAAGTTATTAATCTAAAAGAGGGAGATAAATATACAATAGAACCAAGTAATATACACTGGGCAAAAGGAGATGAGTGTTGGGTTCTTATACATTCGATACCAGGTTGGACAAAAGAGGACCATATTGTTATATAAATAAAATACTATGCAAGAACATACATCAGCAGGTTGCTATCTCTTGAGAAAGAATGGGGATATATACGAGCTACTAGTAATCCATAGGCATAATCTACAGGGTGAAGAAAAATATGTATTACCTAAGGGACATGTAGAAGGAAATGAGAGCTTAGAAGAAGCTGCTAAAAGGGAAGTAGGAGAAGAAACAGGGTATAACGATATTGAAATAATAGAACCAGTAGCTATAAATGATTACATATTATCTTGGAACAAGGACGTACATAAAACAGATCACTATTTCTTAGTTGTACTTAAAAGTGATAAAAGAATAGAAAGAACCTTCACAAAGGCAGAAGCAGATACGGGAATGGAAATTGTATGGATGAACATAGAAGAGGGTTTGAAGATTCTCTCTTGGGAAAATTTAGATGGAGTATCAGAGAAGATAGAGAAATATATCGCAAGTGTATAACCTTCCTTAGTGATAGTAACCTATAATGTGGATTTCTCTTTGTTAATTATATATAATCCTTATATATACAGGATTATATAAATATATGCATATACATATTTTCAATCTTGTGATGTTCTTTAAAAATCACTTACTTAAGTGAGTACAATTTGGGGCCTTTGAGACCTTAAACTGTACTCATTTATTCAAAAATCATATTTAGAAACTTCCAAGGAGAAAGCTATGTCTGAAACAATCAAGGATATATTAGGAAGAAAGGTTTGGGTGCCAGAGGATATGGAGAAAGATCTCCGAGCAACAGGGCTTTTGGATGATTTCTTTTTCTTAATTCATACAAGTATGGCTGGCTGGAGTAGGTACACTGGATTATGTGGAGCGGGGAATTTAATGAATATTACGTGGATAAAGGATAATCTTCTGATTGTAGTCTGTAGAATATATTGTCAGAGAATGATTGATGCTTTCTCCGCGGTTGTTGGCTACAAGCCATTCTGCAAATATAAATATCGAGAAGACGAGGAATCCTGGTGGGTTACTGAGTGGTCGAAGGAGGAATACTCTGAGCGAATCCAACAGATTAAAAATGATCCAATGGCAAGCGATTTCAGTCTATTGGATTGAGAAGTGATTTTAACAAAGAACTACGGCATCCGTAAAAAAAACACGGGTGCCGTTTTTCTTTTAACAACCATACCGAATATTGATCTTCATAACCATTAGATATGTAAAAACTCTTTATTTAATAGTATAATCCAGTTAATTACTTCCGTGGGAAGTATAGACCTTGCACTCTAAAAAGGGAGAGAAAAAGAGATGGAACCAAAAATTGTGATAACAACTGTTTTTGCCGTCCTTGCAGTCGTTGGACTCGTGGGCTTGTTGATCCTTTTGACGAAAGGTAAAACCAAAACAGCCAACGTGTTTGGATTGGTGGGGCTTGTATCGAGTATTGGAGACATTGTGATGGGCGCAATCATCCATACTTGGTGGGTCTGGGTTTTGGCTATCATATTCGTGATCGCTTCGCTGTTTTTCCTCCTAGCGAATAACCTTGACGATGGTCCTTACCCTGTGCCAGGTTATTACGACGAGTAGATCAGATGTGCAAGGTGAGCCAGTGGCTTTGATATATTGCCACTGGCTCTTTGTAATGCCCCATATTAATCTTCATTGTTATTCCAACAGCTTTAGAATATACTCACTGTGTTAATAAATTAAAAAGAAATATATATAAATGAGAGACTTTAATAGATCAGGTGGAAATAATAGAGGTGGTGGTAGAAGCTTTGGTGGTGGAGGAAGAGGATTTGGTGGCAATAGAGGAGATAGACCAGAAATGTTCGATGCAGTATGTGATCAATGTGGAAAAGACTGTAGAGTACCATTCAGACCATCAGGAGACAAACCAACATACTGTAGTGAATGTTTTGAAGGAAAAGGTGGAGATGACAGAGGAAGAAGTAGAGACAGAAGACCAAGCTATGGAAGAGATAGCTTTAGAGGTAGGGAAGATAGACAGATGTTCTCTGTAGTATGTGATCAGTGTGGTAAAGACTGTGAAGTACCATTCAAACCACAAAGCAGCAAACCTGTCCTATGTAGCGAATGTTTCGAAGTAAAGAATGGTAAGAAGAGTAGTGGAGGTTGTAACTGTGATTGTGGAGATCTAAAAGCAGATATTGAAAAATTAAACAAAAAATTAGACAAGATTATTGATATCCTCGAACCAATTAAAGAAGTCAAAGCTACTAAGAAAGCAATTAAGGAAGAAGTGGATGAGATAGTAGAGGATATTAAAAAGACAGCAAAAAAGGTTAGTAATAAAATAAAGAAGGATTAATATGATAATATATGTATATTAATATATTATTCATAACTAATGGATAAAAAGAAGAAAAAACTTCTTATTATTATTGCGATAATAATAGCAACATTAGCAATCGGAACATCTATTACCCTAGTATTAATAAATAAAAATAAGCAAGCAAAAGATCTTGCGGAATCAATACCAACCCCCGCAATGATAGATAGTACGGACGCATTCTTTTATATGAAGAAATTCGCTTTAGAATGGGCACCAGATGTACAATATCTCAGCTGCTCCGGAGTAGTAACCCCATATGAGATTAATGGGAAACAAATATATGTAGGTGGAGAAGATGGAAAAATGCCAACCTGGAGTTGCTTCATATATTCCAAATCCCTGAAACAAGACGCAACTGTTAGATGGATGGATGGGACTGTATATTTAGATGGAGGTGTCGTCACATGGGGACAAACAGAGTTCGAAGCAGATCCAGATGTTAGGAATTTCTTTAATCCGGAAGGGTTTGTAAATTCGGAGGATATATATACAAAGATGATATCTTCAGGATTAGATTTTAATTCAAGCTATATTACTTACAATTTCGGGCTATCTGATGTTCAAAGAGAATATGGAAATACACCTGTATGGCAGGTAAATGAATATAGCAGAAGTAAATTAGAAGATCCTACAAATGAGTACTCACAAGGATTAAGAACAAGGGTTAGCTACTTAGATGGAATAAGCGGTAATCTCCTGAAATCAACGGATTTGTAGATTTACTAGCCTAGTGCTTTCATGTATCATTCAAAAAAAGAACAACATATCCGTTTCGGCAATTTAACGGGTGCCGTTTTTCTTCTCGTAAACCTTTTAATTGCGCATTCCAAAAAACTTATAGTATAATTAGGTTGAATTAATTCCTCGATAGGAATTAAAACTTCGTTTGCTGAATGGGAGGCAAAATGTTAGCTCTTAAAATAGCGTACGGTGTAACGGCAGTAGGTGCAATCGTGCTAGGCTTCATCGTTCTCATGGAGTTGCTTGAGATTTATCAGAACATGAGAAAGGTTGCGACTTTGACACTTACCCTGCTGGGAATGATGATTGCTCAGTTGGTAATGTTGATCATCCTTAAGGATATCTATCAGATAATCCTGATCTCAATCCTCATTGTTTGGTTAACGGACTTGTTGTTCTTCAAGAAAGCAATCCAAAAAACAATCATCAAAGGCTTCATGTGCGTTCTTGCTTTTCTGAGGATGCTTTACTACAAGGCACTCTCAATCCGAAAAGGGGTTGCAAGCAAAAAGGCATGACAGCTTCTCCCTTAACGACGAAGTAACCAGTGTGGTTGCTCCAAAACAACCACACTGGTCCAATTCGTAAAGATTTTCAACTAAAAAACGGTTAATTGTAATCTACACCCCGTTTAATGTATCATCTACAAGAATACCGTTATGAATATACTTACATACATAACCCAACTAATATCCACAGCCCGATACCCTGTTGTTTTTTTATGTTTCTTCATAGATGGCTCATCAACTAACTTCATAGCATCTACACTAGCTGCTACGGGAGTTCTAAACATATGGATAATATGTGTAGCTGCAATAGTTATTGAATTAATAGTAGATATGTTCTACTTCCTCTTAGGCAGAAAACTTTCCAATTCGAAATTTGTAAAGAAAAATCTAGATAGTAGTAAAAGTGAATTCCTTAAAACATTGGATAATTCATACAAAACCCATCCTGGAGCTACACTAATGCTGGTTAAGTTTGCTGGGCCATTGGCAATTCCAGGTCTTTTGTATATGGGGAAAGTGAAAGCTTTGAATATTGGTAACTTCTTAAAATATGCATTCATAGTGGCGGGAAGTAGGGCAGCATTACTCTCATTTCTAGGATATATGGTAGGGAAAGGAATAGGGGAATTTGCTAAGGTATATGATATCTTCAAGGTACTTGGAATCGCTGTTATAATATTCATAGTACTCTTCCTCATATACCAAACTAATCAGAAGAAGATAACAAAGTGGGTGCTTAACATATTTAAGAAAATCAATTAAATGGAAAAGAAGATATTACCAGTTTCAATAGTTATACCGGTTAAGAATGAGGAAAAGAATATGCCGGTGATATTAGAAAGTATTAAAAAACAGACGTATCAACCATATGAAGTAATAGTTCCAGACGCAAAATCAGAAGACAACACAAGAGAAATATCTAAAAAGTATGGAGCAAAAGTCGTCGAAGGTGGTATTCCAGCGGTAGGGAGAAACAATGGTTTTAATGCTGCAGAGAAAGACATTGTCATATTCATGGATGCGGATGTTCAGTTCTTAGGGGAAAATGATTTAAAAGAAATTGTGGATGAATTTAACTATATGAAGTTGGATTGTGCTACTTCTCAATTTGAATACACAGGTGAAAGATCTGTGAACAAAGATTTGGCAACCAAGTTTATTAATGTGGCAAAGAATCTTAGTGCTATGAATCCTATCAAGGGGCTTAAATGGGATTATGCAGGTTTTGTGATTGTTAGGAGAGAGGCTTTTGAAGCAGTAGGAGGTTTTGTTGCTGAGTTTAAATATATGGAGGATACATTACTAATTCAGAAGATAGTGGCAAAGGGATTCCGATACAGAATTATTAAAAAGAAAGTAGGTTTGGTTGTTACAGGAAGAAATGAAAGAGACGGATCATTTCTAGCTGGTGTCAAAGCATTCCTTGCAGGAGTATTGGGCATCATATCAATATCATTGGTTCGAGCACCTTTGACTAGAGATTTTGGTTACAAGGTAAATGAAGTTAGCAGCAGGCTCTATGGTACTTTAGGTGGAGTTATTAAATATGAGAACCCATACAAACCAAGAGACAAAGAGGGGGGATTTCCTAAAGGCACCTCCACGGCACTAAGAAGGTTCTATGAATTTCTTCCTGGTATGTTCATGTGGCTATTCTTACTCGCACCATTCATCTTTGCCATATTTAGGTGGAATCAGGCCTTCGCCATATATATTGCCTTCCTAGTTGCATATTGGTCTCTTAGGACAATTAAATTCGTAACAGGTATAGCAATTGGACTTAAGAGAATGAAGAAAGAGACAACTACAGACTGGGTAAAAAAGATTAATGAGGAGGTAGGAGAAGAAGCAAAAACCGTCAGGTTTATGTATCTATGTCCAGTGTATGGCGAATCTTTAGATGTTTTAGAGCCAACATTTGATGCTTGGTCAAAGAGTGATATTGGGGCAGACAGGATAGATGTAGTTGTAGCTATGGAAGAAAGGAAAAAAGATTTACAAGAGGCGAACTTTAAACATCTCAAAGAAAAATATGGAAAGAAATTTGGAAGTATGCGGTACTACATCCATCCTGCAGGCATTGAAGGAGAGGTCGCAGGTGTGAAGGGTGCGAACATTAACTGGGCTGCAAGACATTTTGTTCAAGATGTTGAGAAAGAGGGGAAAGATATTGCCAACTATATGGTTGCAACTTGCGACTCTGACCTTAGACCTCACCCTAAGTATCTTTCTGCCGTCTTGTACAAATACTTGCATACAGAGGACAGAGATAATACATACTATGCGACTGCTGTTCACACGTTTAACAACAATATCTGGAGAGTTCCACCTTTAATCAGAGCGCAGTCTAATATGTTGACACTGGTATTACTTCAGAACTGGGTAGTGGATAAATTCAAAAGGATTCCTTTCTTAGGCGAGCGTATATATGTTAGAGATACCTTCTCTTCATATATTGTAAATCTGAAAACACTTAAGGATTTTGAATTCTGGGATCCAGAGATCGCTAATGATGACACAGCTTTCTATTGGAATGCTATGGTGAGAAGTAAGGGTACATTTAAAAGCCAAGAGGTATATATCCCGACTTACAATGATGCTGTAGAAAATGAGACATTTGTTAAGACACATGTATCATATTACAAGCAGCAGCATAGATGGGGATGGGGATCTGTGAATGTCCCAATTACGATGGCATCTCTTTTCAAAAAGGATGAAGGTTTCCCTGTATATCGTAGAGCTTTTATGCTTAAGAATATTTTTGAGTATCAGGTTTGGTATATGACAGTGGTATTTGTTTTAACCTTTGGTCTTTTAATAATGGGATGGTTAAGTCCGAGCTACCAGTACACTGTATTGGCATACAATCTGCAAAAAGCGTTAAGCTATATCTTTACTGCTATTACTCTTACGAATATTCCGCTGGTGATTTTTAGAAGGCAGCTTTCTTCTGTGCCAAAGAATTGGAAATGGTGGAGACATCTTTTAGATTTCGCTGAAACATTCCTTGTTACTGTAAATATGCTTACCTTCGGCTTCATACCATATGTGCAGGCTCAGACAGAGATGATGTTGGGTCTATCGAAGTTCAAGCGTAATTTCTATGTGACTGACAAGGTAAAGATAGCAAAGTAAGTTCAGAGGAATTTCATTTTAGTACTGTAATGTGGAGGTATTAAATTATTATACCTTCACTATGGCGAGAAAGATTCTCAAAATGATCTTGTACTTCTTCATAATTTTCGCAACTCCTGTGTATGCAGATAGCTTTGATGTAAGTAAAGATGCTAGTGCTAATCAGTACTATCAAGCTGTAGCACTAGGAACCGAAGGCTATCCTGATATAGAGGATATACAATATGTACGCTCAGACTTTATGGCTGAAAGTACCAGTGGGATTCTTTCCACTGGTATCTCAGGATATATAGATTTTGATTTCCCAAGGAGAATCCCTGTGGTGGCAGATCGAGTATATGGTCCTCCAGGTACTAGCGTAGATTTGATATATCTTTTAAAAAATAGTGCTGGACATAGTATAAATATTTCTAAGGTAAATTTAGTATTAAGTCGAAATAATTCAGAGATGGGGGATTTAACTGATGTATTAAATATATCAGATGTAAACACGACAAATCTTTTGTACAAATACTCTAATCAGAATTTGATTAAATCTGGAATTTACAAACAGTATGATGGGATTGGAGAAATCCCCAATGGTAAAGAAGGAGGATATATACTTGAGAGTACGAAGATTAAGAATCCGTTGGAAATAGGGGAAGCAGAGTATATTAGAAATGATGATGAAACTGTAGATATTAGTGTATATATTCGTAATATGAGCAAGGAATATCTAAATAATCTTGTATTCAAATATCTTACACATGAAGAGAAATTTGATTTAGGCGCAGGGGATGAACATGTAGTCAAATTCTCTTTAAGTGATGTTCCCGAGGAGTTAGAAGTGTTTTCAATATACAATCCAAATATTAAGGAAATTTGTTCGGTATATGGCTCGCCTTACTACACGTACACAGATACTAACGCAGTATCTGTATTCGCATATAGAGGAGATGCTATTGTCCCAGGTGCCTCTGTACAACCAGCAAGAGAGAGCTTGTGTGTAAAGAGAATTCCGTACACTATGTCTTATGATAATTGGGTAGAGAAGTTTGCAGAAAAAGAGTATGTAGAAGAAGAGTCTGTAGAAGAGGGTACAGGAGAATCTGTACTTGGGGTTACTGATGAAAATATCGAAGAGAAGAGTATTCTTCCTAAAACAGGGAAGGTCTCGTGGATAATTGGAATCTTGCTTGTTGTAGATGTTGTACTTTGGTATTCTTGGTATATATATGAAAGTAAAAATACAAATTCCAGATTATGTACAAAAAGTAGCAAGAATGCTAAACAAAGAGGGCTTTGAATGCCATCTTGTGGGAGGTGCTGTTAGGGATATTGCAATGGGAAAAACTCCAAATGACTATGACTTAGCTACTGATGCATTACCCGATGAGATGCTAAATATCTTTCCAAGGTCTGTTTCTGTGGGCGCTAAGTTTGGTACCGTCATGGCACTCGTGCAGGATGGGTTAGGGGAAACACATGAGGTAGAGGTTACGACTTTTAGGAGCGAGTCGGACTATGTTGATGGAAGATGGCCAACCAATGTTGAATTTGTAACAGAGATAGACAAGGATCTGGGGAGAAGAGATTTTACGTGGAATGCAATGTCTATCGATATTGGTACTCTTCAACCGGATGGTACAGAATCTGAGTTAGAAGTGGAGATACATGATCCATTTGGAGGTTTGGCAGATATTGAAAAGAAGGTCGTAAGAGCTGTTGGTACCCCGATTGAAAGATTCAAGGAAGATGGTCTAAGAGCGTTTAAGGCGTGTAGAATGGCTTCTCAGCTTGGATTTAGTATAGAAGAGGAAACATTAAAAGCGATTGCAGAATCAGTACCTGTTGCTGCGCAAGTCTCAATGGAGCGTATCCGTGATGAGTTTATGAAAACTCTTCTTCGTTCTCCAAAGCCATCCATTGGTATTGACCTTATGAGACAGACTGGACTACTCAAACTATTCATGCCTGAGCTTCTTGAGGGGATGGGAATAGAGCAGAAGCTATATCATAGTGACGATGTATATTGGCATAGTCTCCGAAGCTGTGATGTGGCCCATGATAGTGTGAAGTTGGCAGCGCTACTTCATGATATTGCTAAGCCACGTACTGATATGGGTAATGGTCATTTCTATGGTCATGATGCAATGGGTGCTGAGATGACGGAAGCAATTCTAAAGCGAATGAAATTCCCACAGGCAGAGATTAAGAGAACTGTTTTACTAATTAAAAATCATATGTTCTACTATCCACATGTAGAAGAGGACATGACAGATGAGGAGGTGGAGAATATTAAAATACATGAATGGTCAGACTCTGCAGTTAGGAGATTTTTACAAAGGGTAGGGATGGAGAATGTAGATGATCTGTTTAGGTTGAGGTTGGCCGATGCTCAAGCTAATCCAAAGACAGCTTTTAAGCCGGAAGAGATAACTTTACTTCAAAAAAGAATCTCAGAGGTCATACATCAGGATATGGCATTGAAGATAACGGATTTGAAAGTAAATGGAGAGGATCTTGCATCTTTAGGAATTGAGAAAGGACCTGAGCTAGGAAAGATTTTAAGAGAACTTTTAGATACGGTAGTGGAAGATCCAATGCTTAATACTAAAGAAAAGTTGTTGGAGAAAGCGCGTTTAATATATAGAAAAACAGAATGAATCCAGATAAACTAGAGATCAAACCAGAAACAGCAGCCCAGGCTTCAAGAGAAGGTAGTGAAAAGAAATCTCCATTGGCTACTACTTTGCCAATTGTTCTTGCAGGAACAATGCTTGCTTCTCAGATATTAGGTGCTGGGAAGAATAAAGACGAGGGGCAAGCCTCTATATCTGCAGACCCTAAACCGATAACTGAACCTCTTCCTAATTCGGATATTTCTAGTTGGGGTAAAAACAACAAGGTACTTGAATTACAAGATTCAAGTATATCAGGTGGGTTCAAACACGAAGCAGGAATTTTAGCCAGAAATTATGAAGACTATTTCTCATATGAGATAAATACATATAAATACTTTAATGAGATCTTTGAATTAAAGAAAATAATAGATAACCTTCCAGAGGATTTTGACGGAGAACTTGGAAACTATCTCCGCCAAACTGAATGGTATGCTTCCATTGAGAAAAACTCAGTATTTGAAGGAGCTATTGATACTATGAATATAACAAAAGTTGAAGGGCAACCATTACAATGTGTAGTTTTCGCTATCCTTCTGGGAAGTTTAAAAGACTCTGATCTTCAGGTTCAAAATATAGGAGGAGCTTCAGCCTTTGATCTTGGGGAGAGAAAAGCTGTTAGAGCAATCGAATTTGTTCCCTTTGAGATGATTGATAAAAAATATAGGGATATTGTGGCAAATGGATATGGAGGAGTAACACTTCGAACAACAGATTTTGAGATAGAAGATTTTGTGACAGGAGATGTCATCATTCTAGGAAATAGGGGGAGAATAATACACTTGGAAACCCCAAGTAGTAAGGCCTGGGAAACACATATAGGTCATGTCGCGGTAATAATAGGAGAGACAAGAGTTGGAGGAGAGGATATGCTTCTAGTTGCAGAATCAAATAGAAATAATGATGGGCAGATAACAATAACTTTGGTAGATGAATCTAATCTCTCAGAAGTTGTAGACCCAGGATCTAACACCTTTGTAATAAGGATGAACAAAAACTATTCACCCATTGTTGGCAATTAGCCTCTTTTTCGTTTATCATATACATAGCTTAATTAACCATACTGCCTAATGAAGTTGAAATTCTGTGGAGCTGCAAAAACTGTTACTGGATCTTGCTATTATGTTGATACAGGGGAAATAAAATTCTTGGTAGATTGTGGAATATATCAAGGCTCTGATGATCAAGAAGCGCTTAACTACGAGCCATTTCCTTTTAATCCTGCAGAACTAGATTATGTATTTCTAACCCATGCACATTTCGATCATTGTGGAAGAATACCAATATTAGTAAAGCAAGGGTTCCATGGAAGAATAGTATGTACAGAACCTACAAGAGAGTTAGCAAAAATTGTACTTCTAGACGCTGCAAATTTGCAGGAAGAAGAATATGAAAGATGGATTACTAGGGCAAAGGAGGAGGGTCAATCAGAAAGATACGCAGAAGAAGGTGCTGTGTATGCAAACAAAAAACCTCTGTTTTCTGTTGCAGATGTAGAGGCTATGATGCCATTGGTGGATGTATATCCATACAGTACATCTATAAATATCAATCAGAATTTTGAGTTTAGATTAAGAGATGCAGGACATATTTTAGGTTCTTCCATTATGGAGTTCTGGATTAAGACTGAAGCCGGAAGAACTCGAAAATTGGTATTCTCTGGAGATCTTGGACAACCAGGAGCACGTATAGTTAAAGATCCAGATATGATTAGAGAAGCGGACTATGTAGTATGTGAATCTACATATGGTAATAGGTTACACAGAGACAGAAATGAGACAATATTAGAACTGTTAGCTATACTTCAGCAAGCCCAAAAAGAAGAGGGAAACGTCTTAATTCCAGCATTTGCCATAGAGAGAGCACAAGAAATTCTGTATGAAATCAATCTCTTTGTTGAGAGTAGATTACTCTCAGGGATCCCGATGTATGTTGATAGCCCAATGGCTTCAAAATCTACAGAAGTGTTTAAACAGTACCCAGATTTCTATGATGAAGATGCCAAACGTCTTCTCAAGAAAGGTGATGATCCATTCTCATTTCCTGGTATGCATATTGTAGAGGATTCTGAAGAATCGAAACGACTAATAGCTAAAAGAGGTATAGTCATAATGGCAGGAAGCGGAATGTGTACAGGAGGAAGGATAGTGCATCATTTGAAAAACAACATTGAGAATAGTAAGACACATATAGTGTTTGTTGGATATCAAGTAGAGGGTACATTAGGAAGAAGGTTAGTGGATGGAGAGAAGATTGTAAGGATAATGGGAAGAGAATATGAGAATAATGCACATGTACATACTTTAGGAGGGTTCTCTGCACATGCTGATGAGCGTGACCTTATGTACTGGCTCGGTTCTTTTGGTCATACACCAAAAAGAATCTTCCTAACGCATGGTGAAGAGAGTATTGTTACGGGCTTTGGAGAGAAGGTTTACCATGATTTACAGATAGATACGCTGGTGCCTAACTTAAATGAAGAGGTGGAGCTAAAGTAATGGAACAATATCCTCAGGTACAAAAAATATATGAAGATATACAAAAGTTGAACATACAGGGGGCTACGAATATTGCGATTTCGGTGTTTGAAGGTATGAAATCATACATCTCCTTGTCCAAAGAAACAGACTCACAAAAGACGTTTGATGAGTTCTTTGAGGTAGGGAAGATGCTTTCAGAAGCTAGAACAAATGAGCCACTAGCTAGAAACGGGGTAAAATATGTTAAATATTTTTTTAAAAAAGAATTCTCTGTTTTACCACCATTGTCCACTATGAAACCAAAGTTTGAAGAGCTTTGTGAGGAATATATGCAAATTCTTTCCGAATCCAAGAAAAATTTAGTTGAGAAATCTAAAGAATATCTAAAAAACTATGACAAAATATTCACTCATTGTCATTCTTCAGCGGCTGTAAATCTGATCAAAGAATTGTCTCAGGGGGACAAGGAGTTTGAAGTGGTGTGTACAGAAACTAGGCCAAGAATGCAGGGAAGGATAACAGCAAAAAATTTAGTAGATGCAGGTATTAAGACTACTATGATCGCAGATAGTGCTGCGGAATCATTCATAATTAATAGAGGGAATGTGCCAGTAGATGTTGTATTCATAGGGTGTGATCAGATAGTGAAAGGTGGACATGCCATAAACAAGATTGGGAGTTGGGGTATAGGGATTGCTGCACATTATGCGGACAAGCCTTTGTATATAATCACCCCTTTGCTGAAAATAGATGAGACAACCTTTAACAGAGAGGTCGAGATTGAGGTTCGTGAGGATGCTGAGATATGGCCGGATGCACCAAAAGATTTAGAGATATATAACCCGGCATTTGAAATTGTGGATAACTCGTTGATAACTGCTTTCGTGACCGAATTTGGTATTACTAAACCGTCCGAAATAGATAATTTAGCCAAGGAGAAATATCCATGGCTTTTTGATAATTAAATTTGGTATTGATTCACTATGTCTTTGTATTTAAGAAGCAAAAATATTGATTTGGGTGAGGATAATAGTTTTAACATTGTGTTGCATAGGAAAGATGCTGAGAGAATTGGTGTAAAAGAGGGCGAACTTTTGTATGTTGGTATTGGAGATGTCGAATTGTATGCAAATGTAATGGAAACTCAGGACAAGGTGGTACCTGGTGAAATAGGGCTGTTTGAGGAGATATGGAAAACGTACAAGGTGAAAGATAATGCAAGTGTGTTTGTTGATATCCCAGAGAGAAGCAAGGCATTGGTCGCTATCAGCAAAAAATTATTAGGGCATGATCTCTCAAAAGAAGATTTGGAATTAATTATGAATGATATTGCAACTAGAAGATTGAGAGAAACAGAGATTGCTTTCTTCATCTCAACTTTCTTCAATCCTGGGTTTAATGATGATGAGATATATTGGATGACAGAGGGTATGGCTAATTCTGGAGATATCCTTTCGTTTAAAAAATTTAAAGGTGATAAAGGGATTATAGCTGACAAGCACTCAATTGGTGGTGTCGCAGGGAAGGGCATTACTCCTGTGCTTGTACCAATCCTTGTAGCGGGTGGCTTAATAGTCCCTAATACATCATCTAGAGCTATAACTGCACCTTCGGGGACATCTGACATTTTGGAGGTTGTAATGCCTGTGTCTCTAACCGAAGATCAGATAATGGATGTGGTGAGAGATACAGGAGGATGTCTATTCTGGGGTGGTTCTTTGAGTATTTCTCCTGCAGATGATGTAATTATTAATGTTGAGAGATCCTTGCGTATTCAAGAATATCAAAAGATATTAGTGAGTATTGTTGCTAAGAAGGTTGCACTTGGTATTGAGAACATTCTCATAGATCTTCCATATGGTAAGGGGAGCAAGATTGAGAAGACCGAGGATGTGTTTGTATTGGCTAAGGAATTTAAGAAACTGTTTAAGAAGTTTGGCATTGAGTGTGAGACAACAACTCGTAAGGTTAATGGTCCTGATGGTAGGGGTGTAGGCCCTAACTTGGAGATAAGAGAGGCACTAAGGATCTTGGAAAGAGACTGTGCAGCATCTTTAGATATGGAAAGGGCAGTTATTGATATGGCTGGTATTTTGTTTGAAGCGACACATATATCAAAGGAGGGTGAGGGAAAGGTTCTGGCTCAGGAGTTACTTGATTCGAAGAAGGCATATGAGAAATTCTGGGAGATTGGTTTTGCTCAGGGTGCGAAGCGAATAACGAAATCTTCAGAGATTAAGCCTGGAAATATTAGTTTTGATGTTAAGGCAGAGAAGAGTGGTACTGTAAAGATGATTAGTAGTCTTGAGGTGGTTAGTGTTGCAAGATCTCTTGGTACTCCTCGTATTAAGGAGGCGGGTATGTATATTCACAAGATGCCGGGTGAGAAGGTGGAGAAGGGGGATGTTCTCTTTACAATGTATGCAACGTCAGAAGATAGGTTAGAGAATGGTAAGCGGGCGGTGAATTTAAGTAAGATGTATGAGTTAGCATAGCCCATAGTATTGATATTCTTCTTAGAAAATTATATAATGGAGTAGTTAAAGATATATTTAAAGATTTGTTACAGCCTGTTTCTTCATCTTAATTCTTCTAGAAACATTCTTTACTGTAATAATGGTTACTGATATAAGTAACACAAGTACTAATACCGGCCCTGTAATTAATAATGCTTTCCCTATGGTAGTAGTCTTTAAGAAAGTATTAAACCATTGCCCAATACTGTAAGAAGAACCACTTGGAAGATCATCATTAGACTCATATCCCTTCTCAGGTATTAATGATATATAGGTATCTAAAGAATCAAAATCTATACCACTAGCATCTACGCCCAATATACTCAAATTGTATCCTTCTGTAGTAAGCACATCTATATTATCTGCTGAGAATACCTTGATATTTGATAATGTATCACCATCGAATACCTCCCACAAAACCCTATCTATCGTCTTCCCAATCCTCATATTATTACTCTCCAATGTAGGATCAATAGATAACCAGCCATAATCTGGAATCCAAGCTTGTACCCATTGATGTCTCACTGGGGATTCCTCTGTCTCTGTAATATTTGCATAACCCAATGCTGCTCTTGCAGGGATTCCCTGAGCTCTAAGTAATGCAATCATAGCATCTGCATACTCCATACACACAGAAGCCCCACCTTCGAGTGCAGCTTTTGCACCAATCCTTTCATTCTCAGAATTCGCTTTGTTGTAATCATATGTAAGCTTTTCTCCAATATGTGCATAATCTGCCATTATAATTTCCATAACTGTTGTTTTACCATCCATTAATTTATTAGCCTCGTCTTTAATGAATGAGTCTGTAGATTGCCAATATGTAGTAGGTTTAAGGTATGAGGAGAGGTAAGAAGTTTGTGATATGGCATTCTGATAATCTTTCCAATTCATATCAGTGGAATCTGTGGAGTAGGGATCTTGGTTAACTGTTATATATCCCTCTATGACTATCTCTCCGATGGTATTAGCAGGTACCTCAAACGATGCAATGATATTTCCCTCTGTGTCTTGATATATATCAGTTGGAGTAGGTGAGACATTTGAGAAATATACCTTCTGCTTAGTTTCATCAAATTCTCTTGGCAAGGATATTTCAAAAATATTTGTTGAGAGAGCTTTGAAATATTCTGTATATTTTTCTGAAAGGAATGTATCCGTCTTTGGAGTAGTGTAGGTAAGCGAAAATTTGTAGGTTGTACTTGTACCAAACTCTAAGTATGGGGAATTACCAACTCTATCTGTTTGTGCAAATGTATATGTAGTTTTATCTCCACTTGTATTAGTTGTATATTTTGAAGGAAATGCTTTTGCTAACTCTGATATCGCATTATCAACTGTTAAACCTAATCCATATTTGTACTCTGTTACTGTTCCAGTTGAAGTATCTGTTTCCTCAAATGTTACATCTGATGGTAATGCAGGAGCTTGGAGTGTGACATGGTTTACAACCTTCTTAACAAAATCATGTGTGTTGTAAGAAAGGTTGATTACATAGGCAGAACTTGAAGTGGTTTGTTTGTAGTTAGCTACCTTTATATATATACCTTCGCCAGATTCTTTTTGCTCAACTGTGTAAGAAACTGACCCACCTTGTGTGTTAGTTACTTTGAGTGAGTTAAGCTTGTACTCTCTTTCGGCTGCTATCTCTTCTGTTGTACTATCTGGTAAGTCAGGGATATTGAAGACTTTTTCTCCTGTAGCAGGGTAGTAATAGCTACTATTGTTTACTACTCTTGTATATTTGGTTGTAACAGATACGTAATCATTTGCGGTAGTGTAGGAGATATTGGTATCAGAAGAGATTGAAAAATCTGCGGATTTTGCAAATATATTACTTGGTACTAATGTAAGAAAGATTGCAGCTAGTACTATTACGTTAAGGATTTTCTTCATTTATATTTTGGGGCTATTTAATGTATTTAATATGATAGCAGAATTGAAAAAGAAGGGAAGGTGGAATATAATGCTGGGCAAATTACAGAGAGAAGAGGAGGTGTATTTTGAAATCCAAGAAACGTAAGTTTGATCCTACGACTTCTTATTATGAAGAGGTCGGTAATGATTTCCGTCGAATAGAGTCTGAGCATTGGGACTCTGATTGGAAAACATTCAAAGGTTATTTAGAAGAAAGCAAAATCCCCTCAGGACTCCTTATGAATATGCTTCAGAGCATACTTGCGAAGAAGGCGACTTCAAAAGAGGAGTTGTTGGCAACGAGGGATTTATTGAGAGATAATCCCGGGGTAGAGGATTATATTAATAAAAGGTTAGAAAAATTCTCTGTGTAATTACAATAAGCTGCTCGATCTGTGGGCCTCATATGGGATTATTCCCCGAGGCTCACAGAATTGGTTTTTATGTAGTATAATTCACCATTATGTCAGTAAAAAGATCACATTCACTATCATTGGGTATTGTAGGACTTCCTAACTCAGGGAAATCTACAATATTTAATGCATTAACCAAATTAACAGTACCAGCTGAAAATTTTCCTTTTTGTACAATAGATAAAAATGTAGGAGTGGTAGAAATACCGGATGAGAGATTAAAACGAATGAGTGAGTTCTTCCGTGCGCAGAAGATAGTTCCATCAGCTATGACATTTGTAGATATTGCTGGATTAGTAAAAGGAGCTTCTAAGGGAGAAGGTTTAGGTAATCAATTTCTTTCACATATTCGAGAAACGGATGTAATTATGTATATGCTTAGAGCATTTGAAAGTAAGGAAATTGTACATGTATATGAGAGAGTAAATCCTGTTGAAGATTTTGAGATTGTACAAGCAGAATTGATATTCAAGGATATTGAAACTGTAGAGAAAAGAATTGCGGCAGTAGAAAAAATGGCAAGAGTAGGAGACAAAATTGCAGGAGAAGAGAAGGTACTTCTGGGAAAAATACTTGATGGATTAAACAAGGGTATTCCTGTTGTGGAGATGCAATTTTCAGACACAGAGAAAGAGATGGTATATGATCTATGGTTATTAACTAGTAAGAGGAGAATGTTTGTTTTGAATTGCAAAGAGGGATTAGAAAGTGAAAAGATTCGTAAATGGAAGAGTGAATTGGAAGAGAAAACCGGAGATTTGGTTATCATGGTAGATGTGAAGTTAATAGGGGAGATGGAGGATGCGAATGACTATGCAGAGTTATTAGGGTATGTTCCTAAGTCTGTTATAGATATTATTAAGGGGGCATATGATACTCTTAATCTCCTTACCTTCTATACTGGTTCAGAGAAGGAATGTAATGCATGGACTATTGAGAAGGGAGCTAATGCTAAAGAGGCTGCAGGGGTTATACATACTGATTTAGAGAATAATTTCATAACGGCAGATGTGGTTAATGTAGATGCTTTGTTATATGCTGGTGGTTGGGTTAAAGCGAAGGAGTTAGGGTTGATTAAGAATCATGGTAAGGATTATGTTATGCAGGATGGTGATTATATGGTGGTTTTAGCGAATAAATAAAAACAAATGTTGTATTAGTAGGCATTTACAATAAACGCGATATCCTATAGAATATATGGTCTTTTTGTTGGAACTTATGTTCTATATCAGCTCTCTAAAAAGGAGAAAAAATGGACAAAAAAGCAAAGAAGTATGGAATTCTTACTATCGAATCCGAGGGAATGGGGAAATGGAATGTTTCCCTTCCAGGTAAGGAGAAGATGTCTCTCAACTCAAAGGGAGAAGTTGAGATTCTCTCGTTATTTCGGATAACTTTCGAAGTAAAAGTTGTAGGGTATACCCTATCTGCTGCGGAATTAGACGGAGAGAGATATCTCATAGTGAAAGAGGGAAACCTTTTCTCCGTTAGAGGATTCAACCTCATAGGAGTATACCCAGGAGACACAATCGCACAAATTCTTGACGGGGAGTTGTATATTGATTTCCCGCCAATGGCGAGATACAGGATTGAGGGAGAGGAGGTAAGGATGATTCATTGAACAAAAAGACAAACAGGTGGAGGAGTTCATCTCTATTTCATTTAGTGAATTCCTCCTGCTTTCCTGTAATACCTAGTTGTATTACCTCATAATATCTGCTAAAATCCTTTCCTGTCACAAACATAATTTGTATATATATTTGTTAAATGTCAGTAGAAGAAGTAAAAAAGCTAAATAACTATGAAATGGCTATCGCATTAAAGCCACTATTACCAGATGATGTCAGAAAGTCTATGCATAAAGATTTCGTTGATTTGGTAAAAGGAATGGGTGGAGAAGTATTAGATGTTGATGTATGGGGAAAGAGATATTTAGCATACAAAATCAATGGACATAACGAAGGATATTACATCATATATACCTTTACTGTAGAACCATCTAAAATTTCTGAAATCAGAAGACAGATGGAATTAAAGCAAGAGGTATTAAGATATATAGTTGTAGAAGTGGACGATGTAGAAGAGATTGGAAAGAGAATTAAGAAAAAAGAGATTGAGATTTAATAGATATTTAATAATTGTTGTGTATATTTAGGGAAGTTAAATTTATATTTTTAAACAAATGGCAGCAAGATCACTAAACAAGGTAATGTTGATTGGAAACCTTACAAGAGATCCAGAGATGAGATATACAAATTCTGGGACTCCAGTAGTTACATTTGGAATGGCTACAAACAAATCATGGAAGGATACAAATGGAGAAGCTAAGGAATTAGCAGAATTCCACAATATCGTAGCATGGAACAAGATGGCTGAGATATGTCAGCAATTGTTAGCAAAAGGAATGAAAATCTATGTAGAGGGTTCTTTAAATACCAGATCATGGGAAGCAGAGGATGGTTCTACTAGATACAAGACTGAGGTTAGAGTAGAGGATATGATTCTTTTAGATAGCAAGGGTAAGCAGGGTGCTGGTGTTGATGAGGAATCTGCACCTGCAGAGAAGTCTGCCAAGAAATCTGAAGCTCCTAAGGATGAGGAATCTGCACCTGTAGAGGAAGAAGCTCCAGTTGATCAAGATCCTTTAGAGGAAGATTTGCCATTTTAATTTGATATATATTTAAGTAATGTCAGAAGAAGTAAGAGAAAATATTGAAGAGGTGAAAACAGAATCTTCAGCAGATGAGGGTTTTGAGTCTCATGGTAAAAAGAATGTAAGAAGAAGGAGAAAGATTATACAGAATCTCAAATGTCCTCTATGTGAATCAGGTGTTAAGACTGTTACATACAAGGATGTATATCAATTAAAGAAGTTTACTTCTGTTAGAGGTAAGATTATATCTGTTGAGAAGTCTGGTGCATGTCACAAGCATCAGAAGATGTTAAAGAGGGCTATTAAGAGAGCTAGATATATGGCATTACTTCCATATTCTTCTAATGAATAATTAGAATATGTTTTTGAATTGAGAAGGGGACCGAAAGGTCCTCTTTTTTTTGTAACCGACAAGGGGCAGACCTAGGTCTGCCCCAGAGAATTCATTGCAACAATTATCTCTTTAAAGTAATATATTTAAAGAATGTCCATACTGCCAATATTAGAAAAAAACTCATACCTAAGCCTAGTAATCTCAGATAACAATATCTGGGCACACCTAGGATATACCGATCACAATGCGAATAGGGAGTACATACTCTCTGATTACACAGATTTAAACCCACTCAAGCAAAGATTAGATGATGAATTCTTTACTAAAAATTTCTGGTGTGAATATTTCGATAACCTAGAAAAAATATTCAATTGGAATATTGTAGATAGAAATATACTGGGAATGTTCTCATTCAGAAAATTCGCAGAAGAAGGAGATGGTATCTCTGGTATCAGAGTAGTAATGGATGAGAATCAAAAATATTTTAATAAAATATTCGCTTCGCTTAGAGCCTTCTCGATAAATATCGCATTACGAGTAGCAGATGATATTTACATGAGGAATCTTGTAGAAGGGATGGCAGAAAAACTAGGATATGATGATTTTGTATATGCCAATTTAGATCTACAAGACTTTAGAATATATCGATCTTACAAAGATCCTAACACACAGAAAAGAGAAACTGAAAAAGCGAAAATATATTGGAATAACGAATATGGAGTTATAGATGCCATAAAAGATGGTAGATTCAGGGCATTTCTAGCTACAGACATGACCTCCAAAGATATGCTAAATCATTGGAGTAACTTTGTATTGAATAGAATAACCTTCTCTGAGGATCCTAATCTAATGGATATTTTAAGAGCATATACGACAGCGCAATTACATTCGATGTACCAAGACAATATGGAGAAATTGCAATCATTGGGAATCTCTGGCAACACAGGTATTGTACTTACAGGATATATACCCTTGGTCCTAGGAAGAGAAAAAACACTCTTAACGCTCATTGACGGTTTGGAGATATCAGGAACATTTGATGCATATTGTGATCAAGAGGAAAGAATCCTTTCTTTCGGTAAAAGCTATATATTAGGTCCTAACTCTACAGATTTGGTTCTTACTAGGAAGGAGATAGTTGCAATAGCTACTAAGGTATATATTCCTGATATGAAGATTAGAGGACAAAAAAGTAAGATCATATTTAATGGGTATACAGATTCTTTAGAAGGGGAAAAACAAGACATTTTCGCACTTTACCCAGAATTCACATTCAAGAAATTACCATTGCACAGAGATAATCTGGTTACGGAAGGAGAATTTAAGAATGGTGCATTCATACGTGGAATTGAGAAAAAAGATGAAATTAGTTTCCTCTCTGTACCAGGGAAATTGCGATATGATAGCTTACTAATTGACGGGAGACCTAAACCTGTGGTTTATGGCCCTGATGTATATCAAAACAGATTAAAATTACAACAATGGTTTAAATGATACTAAAGCACAGATTACTAGAAAAATATGATGAATATACATTTAAGATACCTGTAAGTAGCAGAGACAAGGTTTTGGTAAGGGCAGGAGAGAAGGTAGAAGTCGGGACAGAGATGTTCTTCAGGAAAGGAAATTATGTAAGACACTCCTTTTATCTCCCAGAGCAGTTGAATTGCAACATATCAAACATACCAGATTGTATAACCTGTATAGATGGAGAATTTATCAATGATGGTGATGTATTAGCCGAAAAAATAGCCTCAGGAGGATTAACAGTTAAAAAATTAATCTCTCCATCGAGCGGGATTGTAGATTTAGCCAGAATCAGGCACGGATATATAGATATATTGGGAGAAGAACAAGAATCACTTTACAAGAGTACATTTGAAGCGGAGATTGTGGATGTTAATCCTTTGGATGGTATTACATTCAAAACTTCTGCATTGGCTTTAGATTTAATTAGTATCTCCAATACACAAAATATTACTTTAACAGGGGAATTTAAAACAATCAATACGGGTAAAGATGTAAAATTAAAAGGGGATGATAATAGCTATCAGGACAAGATTGTGTTTGTTGGAAAGCATCTGCATCAGGGATTGTTAAAAGATCTTTTTGAAAAAGGCGCAAAATTCGTACTTACATACTCCATGGACTATCAAGATTATAGAAATCAAGGACTCCCCATTGGTATTGTAGGAGGATTTGGTGAGATATACTCTGGAGAAAAACTTCTGAAAACACTCGCAGACTTGGAAGGTTGTTACACAGTAGTTGATTTCCAAGAAAGCCAAGTATTCTTCCTTAAAGATACAAGAAAAGAGAGGGAGAAAGAATCTGTCTTTGTAAAAAATTTAATAGGTAGTAAAATAGTATCTCGAGCATCAGGAAGCTATGGAATGAGTGGTGAGATAGTTGGTGTGGAAGGTAATGGTTATGCCACAATAGAGTGGGAGAACGGTGGAAGAGGGATTGTAAGTGTTGGAAGCATGGAATTCATATCATATTAATTTAAAAAGAACTACTAATGGAGAAAAAGAAAAGCACAAGAAATCTTGGGATTGTAATCTTGGCGGTATGTCTGTTTGCAATTGGGTTTGTCTCTGGAAGAGTATTCCAATCAAACAAGGGATCTATAGATAGCCTAATCTCTGGAAAATCGGATGTAAGTTTTGATCTTTTCTGGGATGTTTGGGATCTGATGGAGAGTAAGTACGTAGATTCTTCAAAGATTGATGAACAGAATATGTTGTATGGATCTATTAAAGGGATGGTCAATTCTTTTGGCGATGCGGCTACTGTTTTCCTAGATCCTGAAGAGACACAGGCCTTCAATGAGGCAAGCGAGGGGAAACTCTTTCAAGGTATTGGTGCTGAGTTAGGATATGATAGTAACAAACAGATAGTTGTAGTATCGCCATTAGAGGGATCTCCTGCAAAAGCTGCGGGTATTCGTGCAGGGGATACAATCTTGGCTATCGATGGGGAAGAGATAAAAGCTGATGAGACGGTATATGATGTTGTCGCAAAGATTCGTGGAGAATCTGGTACCAAGGTTACTCTGACTATATTGCACAAGGGAGCTGCTCAAGCTGTCGAGATTGAGATTATTCGTAGTGAGATAACTGTTCCAAGCATGGATTTGTCATACAAAGGGAGTAATGGCGAAATAGCAGTTTTGAAAGTTAACAGATTTACAGATGCAACATACAATGAATGGACGGAGAATTGGGATGATGCGGTTAATAGTATTGTTGAATCAGGAGTTAAGAAGATGGTACTTGATCTAAGAGGAAACCCAGGTGGATTCTTTAATGCTGCTATATATGCGGCAGATGATTTCCTTGATGCTGGTAAAGTTGTTGCGAAGGAACAGGATAGCGAAGGTAAAATTCAAGATTACAACTCGACAAAGGGTGGGAAATTAACAGATATTGAATTAGTAGTACTTGTGGATAGTGGAAGTGCTTCCGCATCAGAGATACTTTCTGGTGCACTCAAGCAAGCGGGTAGAGCTACTATTGTAGGTGAACAAACCTATGGAAAAGGGACTGCTCAAACAGTCTTAGATCTCTCAGATGGATCTACATTACATGTCACAATATTGAAATGGTTGCTTCCTGATGGAGGATGGTTGAACAAGGATAATCCAATAACCCCAGATGTAGAAGTTGTTTATTCAAGTGAAGATTTCCAAGCGGGGAATGATACTCAGATGAATAAGGCAATTGAGATTTTGAATAATTAATTTTTTATTTAAAAATAATGGAAGATACAAAAAAGCCAGAAGCAATTAAAACAAAAAAAAGATTCCCATTAAAGTTCCTTTTCATATTTGGAACAATATTGGGGATCATACTCGTTTCTATGACGATGACCTATATCACTATTATGAATGTCTCTGTTATTAATAGCTGGCTTGGGATAACAGCTGATACGACAGATGACACCAATACATCACTTGTAGTCTCTGAGGAAGAGACTAACACCATAGAGATGGTAAAGGATGTCCAGAAGGGGGTTGTTAGCATAGCAGTCTCTCAGCTATCACTTTCTAAAGATCAGGGTATAGTTACGAGTGATAGTAACATTGGTACGGGATTTGTAGTAGATGCCTCTGGCTGGATTATCACAAACCAACATGTTGTTTCCTCTGCAACAGAGGACTACAAAGTAGTCACAAGTAGTGGGGATCAGTATGATATAACAGAGATTGCTAGAGATGATGCTAATGATATCGCGATATTAAAAATTGAAGCTAAAGACTTAACAGTTCTAACATTGGGTGATTCGGACAAATTAGCAGTAGGTCAAGATGTTGTTGCAATTGGTACTCCTCTTGGCCAGTACTCTGGAAGTGTGACAAAAGGAATCATAAGTGGGTTGGATAGGACTGTTTCTACAAGTAGCTCTTGGTACGGAGGAACATCTAAGACATATGAGGGAGTGATTCAGACAGATGCTGCAGTTAATCCAGGAAATTCTGGAGGGCCATTATTAAATAGCCTAGGAGAGGTGATAGGGATAAACTTTGCAACTACTTCAGATGCAGATAATATATCCTTTGCATTGCCAATTAATGTTGTTAAAGAAAAAATTGAGGAATACAGAACCTATGGTAAGTTCATACAGCCTTATTTAGGTGTTACTTATCAGATGATTTCAGAGCTTCAAGCTTACTATTATACAAATATTGTAGCAGGAGCTTTTGTGCAAAGTATTGATGCAGGAGGTCCTGCATATGCTGCAGGTATCAGAAAAGGCGATATTATAACCAAGTTCGGAGAAGATGATGTTGATACCTCACTATTAACATTGATACAGAAGCATAAGGTAGGAGACAAGGTTGATGTTGAATACTATCGATCTGGAGATACAAAGACTGTAAGTGTTACACTAGCTGAAGCGGAATAGTAGGAATCTCTTTCGACCATATATATCTTCTATAATGGTTGGATTGAGTTTCTCAAACTGTGATACTGTTGAGGGTTCAACTTCTAGAAGTAGGGTAGAGGATAGTTTCTTCCTTTTTATTTGATCTATTAGCTCGAAACAGTATTTTGTCCCAGTTTCTCCACCATCCAAAGCAGTTTTCGGTTCATAATCTTTCACGCTACTTTCCAATTCGAGATATTGAGAAGTAGGGATATATGGAAGATTAGAGATTATGAAATAGTTCATCTTTACATCCAACTGTAAATCTTCTAAAAGGTTGGTATTAACAAAACAGATCCCATTGTCATGTAATATTCTTCGAACATTTTCTTCTGCGATATTAAGTGCTTTCTGTGATATGTCTGTAGCGTAGTATTCATATTTGTCACCAAGCTCTTTTGCAGCTGAGACTATCAGGCATCCGCTTCCTGTGCCGACGTCAATTACACTATTAAATGGAGAAGGGGTGTTTTTCAATTCATCCTTAAGTATGTCGATAATCTGCTCACTTTCAATTCTTGGGATTAATGTTGATGTGTTTAATTTGAAAATTTCTCCTCTAAATTCACACGCCCCCTTTATATATTCCCATGGCTCATTGCATGAGATTCTTTTCAATATTGATTCTAATGGGGTGGAGGACGCTGCGGAATAGTCATAGATCTCTTTTGCAATTCTTGAGATGTCATAATAACCATTCGATTTTAAAACTTCTTGAATATGGAATATATCCTTAAGTTCTTTATTCACTCTTCTCTTGCTTAGCTAATATCTCTAATTGGATTCCCTTTCGGACATCGTCGATCATTGTCTGCATCTCTCCTGCCATTATGTTTTCTACATTGAACCAAGATTTCTTAACCCTGTGGTCAGTTATTCTTGTCTGTGGGAAATTGTATGTCCTGATTTTCTCTGCTCTCATATTGGAACCAATCTGTGAAGATCTCATATCTGATCGCTTTGCCATCTCTTCTTGCTTTTGTCTGTCATACAGCCTAGATCTTAGGAGTGCCATTGCTTTTTCTTTATTCTGAGCTTGATGTTTGGTCTCTTGGCAACTTACGACAATGCCAGTAGCAAGATGGGTGATCCTTACTGCAGAGTCAGTTCTGTTAACACACTGGCCTCCTGCCCCTGATGCCCTCATTACTTCGACTTTAATATCTTCGGGATTAATTCTAATATCAATATCTTGTGCTTCTGGTAATATTGCTACGGATGCAGTTGAGGTATGAATTCTCCCAGATGATTCTGTAGTAGGTATTCTTTGTACTCTGTGTACACCGCTCTCATATTTTAAATTCTTAAACACATTTTTTCCTGCTATATGTGCAATTACCTCTTTGTATCCACCATCTTCTGTTACATTGCTATCCACTATTTGAACTTCCCAACCTTTGTTAGCGGCATAGTTCTTGTACATTCTGAATAGATCTGCGGCAAACAGTGCGGCTTCTTCTCCTCCGGCTCCGGCACGTATTTCTAAAATAGCAGCTCTGTCATCGTCTTCATCTTGGAATTGTCTTTCCATCTTTATACCAAGAATCTCTTCTTCTTTATTCTTGATGTTTTCCTCTTTCTGTTCAATTTCTTCATTCGCCATTTCTACAATCTCTGCATCTGTTTCTGTTTTTAAAAGTTCTTTTGCCTCTTCAATATCTTTTATGGATTTCTGTATGGATGAGGTGAGGTTTGATAGCTGAGCGTAGTAGCTTAGATCTGTACTGAGTTTGGAGATGTTTGCGCCTGTGGTATGTGCAGTAGATATCTGAGATTCTAATTCATCTACATGAGTTTGAGCATCATTGGTTCTGTATTTTTCTTTTAACAATGCAATATCCATATGGATAAATATATCATGTTAGATTAAGAATGAAAATTTGTTACTTAGAGACCTTTGCGTTCTCAAGAAGATCTTTAAGTGTGAGTGTACTTGTTGGAGTAGAGGAGGTTTTGGAGAATTTCTCTTTTCTTGCTTGCATCTTTTCCTTTTTGGTTCTGTAAGACATACCTTTGGATTTTGCCATCTTCTCCTCAAACTTCTTCACAATGTTGTCTGTATCTACAATCTTTTGCTCACCAGTATAGAATGGGTGACATTTAGAACATATATCAACGTTTATGGAGTCTACAGATAGCGTAGAACCGGTAACAAATTTGTTACCACATGAGCATATTATTTCTAATTTATTGTTGTATTCTGGATGAATATTCTTTTTCATTGCGAGTAGGATTATATCAGATGATTTTGGGCTTGTCTAGAAATATATTTCTCTGGATTAAGAATTCTCTGGCCTTTTATTTGCGAAACAACTTCTACTGGCCAGTCATCTACTTTCGTGACAGACAGGCTATCACAAGGGGTGCATATGTTGGCTGAGACCCCGTACCTTGATGAGATACCTTCGTCATGACTGAATGTTATTTGTTGTTCAACCATAATCTCTTTCCATGGGAAGATATCTTCGTTTATAGAATCTAAGTGAAGAATTTCTGAGAAGTCGGGTGGGAGAGTCAGACCTAATTCTATACAGTATATATATGCCGCTTTTAGGCTAAAACCCAAGATATCTTCGTGCCGACTTGTTTTCCCAATTTGAATCTGTGCTTTCAAGGGAAGATCTTCAGGAGCATATTGCCCAATAAAACCAATTCCGTGTCTTTTGAATTCGTATAAGTCTATGAATTGAGACCAGAACAGATATTGCTCATTGTAGAAGAGGAAGGGCACATCATTGCGAACTAGTATTCTTTCTATTGGATTCGTTTTTAAATTTTTTATTGGATCTTTGAAATCAGTGAACATATATAGAATTATACTACAAAAGGGCCTATAATATACCTGGGTGAATTAAAAGATCGTTAAAAATCAGGAAATTGTCTTAGGAGGACAATTATGTTCAAAAAAAGAGATTACGAGAATTGGTCATTCCCAACGCTTTGGAATTTTGCAAGAAAGGAGAAAAACGAAGTAGAAAAAGAAAAAATCTATAGTTTTCTTATAGATAAATTGAATCGTGAATATATCCAAGATTTCGTTTACGGAATCTGGAACAATCTCTCGGAGGAGAATAAGATAAAGGCTCGTACCAAAATATTGGAACTGGCTGATGGAGGTCGTACTTACATTCTTAAAATGTTGTACGATTGGACTAAGGAAACATTTTGGCTAGAGCAAAATCCCCCTTCAAGTGATTTCAACTTCTGCTGTTTCGTTGCAAAAGAAGTCAAAGGTACGGAGGCCGGCCTATCAGCGTATAATCGTTGTCTTTATCTTCTTAAGACCCGAAAGCATGGACTGATAATGCATGAGTTATTGGACCTGTATGAGCTTCGGGTTGAAGGAAGAGATCTTTTGTGGGAGAAGATTGTTTTTCTCTTGGATATGGATTTCGAAAACTTTGATTCGGTAATTCCAGATGTTGTGAGGGTTACAAAGAAGCTCAAGGCTGTAAAAATGTGGATTGAGACATTAGAAGATGTCCCTGCCTGGATCAATTTCCTTGAGAAATGTCCTACCGAATGGAAGAGATTCGCATATCGTGAAGCTGGGGAATTCCTCATCAAACTTTCAAAAAGAAAGAAATTAGATCTTTAATTTACCATAATAAAGTCTGCCCAAATAGGGGAACAAACAAGTGTCTGTTCCCCTATGAAAGCAAACAATATTGCACTCCCCATATCTTTCCCATATACTTTTACAATGACATATCCAAAGGTAATACAAAATAGAATCAGTAGAGTAGAAGGACAGGTAAAAGGTGTAAAGAAAATGATAATGGAAGGAGAAACAGATACAAAAGTAATGACACAACTACAAGCATGTATATCCTCAATGGAAAGTCTAAAAGTAGAAATGATCAAACAAGAGATGAAGAATTCTCTTGTAGAAGACGTTAAAAAATCATTAGGGTTATCCTAATAGTTTCTTCTACTGCCCCAGAAGAAATCTGATATACTAAGTAATAACGTAAATTAAATACTAGAATATATGAAAATCAAGAAAATTGGTTGGACAAGCTTCCTAATCTCAAATGCGAATATCTCTGCAATAACAGATCCTATTCTGTTATCTGAATCTGGGGTAAGTTTCCCCAAAACAAGTGCGGATATCATAGCTGTTACTAATTATGAGAAAGAGATCAAGGAAAGTATATTGAAAGATACAAAATTAGATGGGAAAGTTGTACCAGAGCATAGGGAGAAAATCATAGAAATTAGTTCTTCCGGGGAATTTGAAATAGGGGGATTAATGGTTAGAAGAGATTTAGACTCTGATGTCTATATTATCGATGAGAATAATCTTAGGGTCGTATATCTTGGTGGTACTGGAAAGAATTTTGATCCTGCAAACATTAAAAATGTTGGAGATGTCGATGTATTAATTCTACCAGTGGGAGATGGAGTAAATTTCATGGATTTTGATACTATGGAAAAAGTAATTTCTGATGTAGATCCTGCAGTATTATTACCATGCGCATATGCAGAGGATGGTCCTAAAGGTAATACATTAAAGAGCAAAGAAGAATTCATAAAACATTTTGGATTTGCCAATGTAAGAGAAGAGGGATATATCAATGTTACGAAGAAGAAAGTTGACGAAGAAGATCAACAGAGTGTTGAAGTAATATTTTTGTAAATAATTAAATGGTAGAAAAAGTCCCGCCACAAAACTTAGAAGCAGAACAATCACTCATAGGGTCTATGTTAATAGATAAGGATGCCGTAATTGCTGTCTCTGGTTGGCTTCTTCCAGATCATTTCTATGATGAAAGAAATGGAATTATTTATGCTGGGATTTTGGAACTTTTTAATGATGCGCTTCCAATAGATTTAGTAACACTATCAGACCTTTTTAAAAAGAAAAAACAGTTGGCTAAAATAGGAGGAAAAACATATCTTGCAGATCTTGTTGCTATGGTCCCAACTTCGGCACATGCAGAGGAATATGGCGCAATTGTTAAGGAGAGTGCTACAAGAAGAGGGTTAATTACTGCATCAAGAGATATTACGGAACTCGCATTCAATGAATCGATGAAGATTGATACTGTGATGGATCAATCCGAAAAGAAAATTTTTGATGTGGCCCAGTCTGGAACTAAAAGTAATTTCGTACACATCAAAGATTTGCTTAAAGAAGCATATGAAAGAGCGGAGAGAGCGGATAATGATGAAGCTTACCTTGGAATATCAACAGGATTTAAAGATTTGGATGATCTTCTCGGAGGCTTCCAGAAGTCTGACTTAATTATTCTTGCTGCAAGGCCATCCGTTGGAAAAACATCTTTGGCTTTAGATATGATGAGACATGCTGCGATGGTTGAGAAAAAGACAGTGGCTTTCTTCTCTTTGGAAATGTCTAAGACACAGATTATGGATAGGCTTATCGGTATGCAGTCAGGTATTCCTTTCTGGGAAATTAGAACTGGTAGATTAAGTGACAAGAAATTGATGAAGTTAGCAGAAACAATGGGAGAGTTTGGTGATACGAATATCTTCATTGATGACCAGGCAGGACAGCATATTAATGCTATTAGGACAAAAGCTAGAAGGCTTGCTTTGGAGCATGGCTTAGACATGATCTTTGTAGACTACCTTCAGCTTATGCATGGTAGTAGCACTGAAAGTAGAACCTTGGAAGTTACAGAGATATCTCAGGGATTGAAAAATATCGCAAAGGAACTAAATGTCCCAGTAATTGCACTTTCCCAGTTAAATCGTGCAGTAGAACAGAGACAGGGAAGAAGACCTCAGTTGTCTGATCTTAGAGAATCTGGATCTATCGAGCAGGATGCAGATGTAGTAATGTTCATAGATAGGGAAGAAACATGGAATCCAGATACAGAGAATAAGGGGTTAGGGGAGTTAGTGGTGGCAAAACATAGGAATGGTCCAACCGGAGTTATTAAACTTGCATTTGTAAATGAAATTGCGAGCTTCCGAAACCTTTATAAAGGGGAGAAGTAGGTTCCTCGTGTTTTGAGGGCAGACCTAGGTCTACCCTGCAAGATAAAAACATCCTAAAGTCTTCAATATATCAATAATATCTTGTATAATACCATCACTAAGGTCGAGTGGTGGAACTGGCAGACACGCGGGACTCAAAATCCCGTGCTAGCAATAGCATGAGGGTTCAACTCCCTCCCCGACCATATTACAATTTTTATTAGGCAAATATGGAAGATTTCTTGCTTAATCTGCTCAATGGTGTGGGACAAATTAACTTTCAAATCGTATCAAAAGTCTTTATTTTGATATTCGTTGTTTTTTGGATTGTTGTATTAGATTGGGTATGGATGGACTCTGGTGAGAGAACTACAAATAAAAAGGCCAGGGTAATATATGTACTTTTAGTTCTTTTCCTAAACATCTTTGGATGGATAATCTACTTGATAGTTAGACCATCCCAAACAATAGAGCAGATATATTGGGCAGATCTAGAAAGAAGATATCTTAAATATGAGACAGCAGAGTTGGGGGATTGTATAAAGTGTGGTGCTCAGCTATACCCAGGTTACACATTCTGCCCTAAGTGTGGATTGGAGATAAAGAATAAATGTAGAGCATGCGGTATGTACATCGAGAAGGATAGTGAGTACTGTGCTTTTTGTGGTCAGAAAGTAGTGGCAGATGTAGTAGTGGAAGAACAAGCTCCTTCTAAAGAGGTAATGGAGCAACAGATCCAAGCTTCAAAAGAAGAGGCTGCAAAAGTTGTAGAATCAGAGCAAACAAGATACAGCACTAAGAAAAGAAGTTTAACAGTAAAATTGGGAGCATCCCTAATACATGGCTATGAAGCCTTCATTAGTAAGTTCCAGAAAAAGGTTGAACCAGAGAAGGATGTTGTAAACAGTAAGAAAAATAACAAAAAGAAAAAGAAGAATAAAAAGCATTAATACTGTGATATCATATACTACTGTATAAATTTTTATGTAGATACGGTGGACAGTATTGTTAATTGGATATATCAATTGTTTTCAACATTCAGCCCTTCTGTGCTTTTTCTCTGTGTCGTTATCCTCGGAATGTTTATTTGTTGGAGAGGAGCAATGGAGACACGTAAAGATCGATCTTCTACATTTGATCTGTTTCTTGTTTCTATATTCTTAGGTTTCTTAATTGGAAGAGTGATATATATAGCTTCTAACTATGATGATTTCTCTGGTTATATATGGTATTGGCTACCATATGAAAAATATGGTGATCAGGTATATTGGTTCAGACTCTTACCTTGGAGATTTTTGAATATATTTGATGGAGGATTGAACATCCTTTCAATGTTTGTAACATATCTTGTATCTGCAGGCTTCTGGTCTTCGAGAATAAAGAAGTGGAGATGGGGGCAGATGTTCCCAACAATATATTTCTCTGGAGAGGCTATGCTAGCTTTCTCTTTCATCTTGCTAGGCCTTAATGGCTCAAACGGGGAATGGGTTTTACAAGGAAGCATATTGCTGATATTCCCAATTATATCGATGTTTTTCATAAATTTGGTAAACAAAATGCAGAAACCTATTGCAGAAAAAAGGATATATCTTGTTATCAATGTAATCCTGCTATGTCTTTCTACAGCAATAATAGGGTATATCTATCTATCTGGAGAGCTGAATATATACGAACAGATAACGATTTATATATTCTTCGGTTGGGATCTCATTGGCCTAATACTCTTCGTGCGGGATTTGAAGAAGGCGAATGTTGTAATAGAAAAAGTCTCCTCAGTAAGAGAGATTGGTATCAGTCATTCATTTAAATCTCCAATTAAATAACATATGAGTACTGTCCAAGTTGGTAAAGAAGATGAAAATAAAAGAGCGGATACATTCATCTGTGAACATTTTAATGTACACAGTAGAAGCTTTCTCGCGAAAAACTGGACAGAGTTAGTATCGATTAATGGTAAAGAAAGTAAGCCATCGTGCAAGTTAAAGGTAGGGGATAACGTGTCTGTGAAAGAGGAAGATATTGAAAAGCTCCTTTCTGAAACAACATATGACAAGATCATTCCGCAAGATTATCCTCTTAATATTATCTACGAATCTGACTCGTATATTGTCATAAACAAGCCAAAGGGAATCTCTGCACACCCAGGTGTAGGTAATCCAAAAGATACATTAGCTAACTATGTCGCAGGATATCTAACAAAGAAGGGAGGGTATGACTCTACCATGGACAGGGCAGGAGTTGTTCATAGATTAGATAAACCAGTATCTGGGTTGATGCTTTTTGCCAAAAATTCTGAAACTCAAAAATATCTCCAAAAACAATTTGAAAAACATAATGTGCAAAAAATGTATTATGCCAAAGTAGTATTGAAGGAGAACACTAGTAAAGAGGTTTTTGAAAAGCTCCCAAAAACGAAGATTTCTGCGACAGAGGTGATAGATGATTTTGTCAGGACCCAAGAGTTAGGGACCGAATGGCTGAAAGTAGAAGGGTATATAGGTAGGAGTAGTATTAATAGAAGAAAAATGACTTTCAAACCATACCCATTTGATAATGCGAAATATGCACTCTCATATTTTAGATTCTTAAGTAAAGATGAAGTCTTGGTTGTTATTAAAACTGGGAGAATGTATCAAATTAGAGCATCACTAGAATATTTCAGAGTACATATAGAGGGGGATACTTTATTTAAAACATTGAAAGGCGAGGGGACTCCAGAAGCAATTGCTTTGGAATCAATATCCCTATCATTTGAAGAACCCTCCGGTAGGTTAGCTATATATAGGTTAAAATGAGGAAAAAAACGAAGTCAAAAAAAACAACCCATATCAATTGGAGCAAAATACTTGTATATGCAGCTCTTCTTTTAATTATTCTCTTTTTCTCAACATATTTAATTCTTGTTTTGTCAGCAAAATTTGACGACCCTACAAAACAAAATGGGTCACACCAATATTTACTCTCTAAATCCTCTGGGGACTTTGAAAAAACACTTGTAGTTATAGAGGGAGGAGGTGAATCCAATCAGAAAATATCTGAGATATTTCTTTTTTTAACTAATCAAAGCAAGAAGGAATCCATCTTAATATATGTTCCTGGGTGGATGTATTTTTCGGGACTTGAAGAAGACTTCGGGAATAGTATCGCTTTGTCATCATTTAGATATGCAGGAGATTTCCTGCAGGAGGGAAGGGGAGTGGAATATGCTATTTGGCAAATCGGGCAAATGTTGGGTACAAAAGTTGATAGATACATATGGTTTTCTCCAGAGGGTGTTACAAATTACTCCCAAATGTATGGTGACTTCAGTGGGGTAGAGGATAAGTTCCGAGAGTATTTCAAAACTGTTGATTCCGATACCTTAGGCGATTCTTTCTATAAATTAAATATGTTTGCCTCAAAGTATTCGGCGGTTGATAATATGACTCATCTAAGTCCAATGCTTAAGGCGCAAAGTACTGTTTTTAGTAATATGTCATTCAGACAGTACCTTTCATTCTGGGAGACATTTAATAGTCAGATTGCCAAAACTGAAACATATGGCATAGATCTGTCATATTACAGATATTCGACAGAAGATCTATCAAGTAGTGGTGGCCAGATTAGATATTTAAATACAACAGAATTCGATACTGTTTACAGAGATTTAATTTCAAAAGTGGTTGACAGAGCTCTGGAAAAAGAACGTGTAAGAGTCGAGGTATATAACGGTAGTGGAGTTGCAGGAGCTGCAAAACAATTTGGAAGAAAGATAGAAAATTCAGGTTGTGATGTAGTGAGGTATGAAAACGCTCCAAGTACGACCGAACGCACTGTGGTCTATGTCTCGGATAAAGAAAATTATAAAAATTCATTGGAAATAGTGACAGAAATCCTCTCGGGAAGCTTTGATTTGACAGAGGGAAGACCAGCTTTTATGACCACAGGTGATATCGTAGTCCTTTTAGGAAAAGATATACAGCAGATGTATAGCTTCTAGGGCAGACCTAGGTCTGCCCCGTAAGGGAGGAATTAAATATATTTGATTAAATAACATTTTTACTTTACAATTTCGATATGGTTATCGTCATGCTAATACTTTTGGCGTTCTCTGGAGCTTTTGTAGCCTTCGTTCTGATATGGGGTAAGAAGGTTAACAAGCTTGAGATAGAAGTATTTGAAGACATACGAAGTCCGCTTGTGTTACAGATTCTTGTCCCAAGAGAGAACGATAAATCAGCTTTGGCAGCGGAACAGATGTTCGCATCAGTACATGGAGTGTTGGGAGATGCTGTAAAAGGTGAGGACATTATTAGTTTTGAGATTGTCTCAAGTGATGAAGATGGCATTCGCTTCTATGTTGTTACTCCAAGGCATCTAGCAAAATTTGTTGAGGGTCAAATGTATGCACAGTATCCTAATGCCGATATCAGCTATGTGAATGATTACACAGAAAGAAATGGTGCAGAAGAAGATACATTTGTTACCTGTGGAGAGATAGAGATGGAGAAGGACTCCATATTTCCAATAAAGACATTTAGAAATTTCGAAGTAGATCCTTTGGCAGCAATAACAGGAGCTATGTCAGATCTCGCGAAAGGGGAGAAGGCGTGGTTACAGATTTCTGTTAGACCAGTTTCAAATATCTGGCAGAAGAACTCTAAAAAATATATCACTGCAATTAGGGAAGGGAAAGATATTAATGGAGAATCTATCTTGAGTAAAATTGCTGGAGCATTGAAGAAAATGGGGCAAAGTCTTTCAGCTAGTGAGACTGTTGTAAAGAAAGAGGTTGTCAAATTAGAGCCAGGACAAGAAGAAGAATTAAAAGAAATTGAAACCAAAATGCTGAAACTTGGATTTGAAGTTAAAATCCGTGTAGTAACAAAAGCAGGAACACAAGAGAGATCAGAACAGATACTTAGAGATGTGGCAGCAAGTTTTAAACAGTTTACTACTGCACACTTGAATAACTTTGTACATTCTAAACCAACAAAAACAGGGAAGGAGATATATGATGAGTATGTTATTAGACATATGGATAAGGATGAACCAGATATCCTTAATATTGAGGAACTAGCATCTTTGTATCACTTGCCAAATATCTCTGTTGAAACGCCAAATATCGCATGGAGTAGATCTAAGAAGTTAGAACCACCTATGAATATGCCTAAGGCTACAGAAGATGATGTCACTGTATTTGGTGAGACAGACTATCGTGGTGCTACTGTACAATTTGGTCTGAAACGAGCTGATCGTGCTCGTCATTTCTATCTTTTGGGCAAAACAGGTGTTGGTAAATCGACTGTCTTTAAAAACATGTTCATCTCAGATGTGCTAGCCGGGGATGGCGCATGTTTTGTAGATCCTCATGGTGATACGGTAGAGGATTTGTTGGATCATATCCCTCCTAATCGTATAGATGATGTCATCTATTTCAATCCTACAGATGTAGATCATCCTGTTGGATTCAATCTCTTGGAATTAAAGGACAAATCCCAAAGAGATCTAATAGCTGATGGAGTAGTGGAGGTGTTTAAAAAGCAGTTTGGTGATTCGTGGGGCCCAAGGCTTCAATATATTCTTACTAATGCGGCAGCCACAGCTCTAGAAGCACAAGGGACTACATTGCTGGCTATTTTAAGAATGCTTACAGATAACGCATATAGAAAATTTATATTAAAACAGGTAGATGACCCAATATTGTATAAATTCTGGACGGAGGAGTTTGCTCAGATGGCACAAAATCCAAGGCTACTTGCGGAGGCTGTAGCACCTATACAGAACAAAGTTGGAAGGTTTGTGTCTTCTGCGGTTACTAGAAATATAATAGGGCAGGTGAAGTCTACAATCGACTTGAGAGAGATTATGGATAATAGGAAGATTTTGTTGGTCAATCTTGCCCAGGGTAGGTTAGGAGAGGAGACGGCTTCTTTGCTTGGTGGAATGATAATCACTAGACTTCAAGCAACTGCAATGGAAAGAGTAGATATGCCGGAGTCAGAGCGTAAGGATTTCTTCTTGTATGTTGATGAGTTCCAGAACTTTGCTACAGATTCGTTCGCAAAAATTCTTTCCGAGGCAAGAAAATACCATTTGAATCTTACAATGACTAACCAATATATTGATCAGTTACCTTTAACAGTAAGGCAGGCTATCTTTGGTAATGTTGGGACTTTGGGATCATTTGTTGTTAGCCAAGGAGATGCCTCTATACTGGAAAAGGAATTCGCACCAGTGGTGTCATCAGATGATTTGGTCTCTCTGGATGCACATGCTTTGTATATTAAGCTTTGTATAGATGGAATGACATCTGTACCATTCAGCGGGAGATCTTTGCCTGTGAGATATCAGAAGTTTGATTGTAAGGATGAAATTATAAAGCGATCAAGAGAAAAATATGGTGTGGATAGAGCGGAGATTGAGGAAAAAATCCAAAAATGGAGTAATCAAACCTACAGTGAGAAGGGAAATAGATCTGTTATGCCAAAGAAAGAGGATGCCCCAAAAGAGAATAATGCGAAAAAAGATGTTACTGAAGAGAAGCCGAAGGTAGAGCCTAAGAAAGAAGAAGATAAAAAGAAGTATACAGTAAAGCTTTAGAGGCTTTTGTGGTAGAATAGGGATGTCTAAATTCACATTGATTGTAATATATGTCAGGACATTCTAAGTGGGATACCATTAAACACAAGAAGGCATTGAATGATGCTAAAAAAGGAAAAGCATTTTCCAAGCTCTCAACACAGATAACTCATGCAGCAAGACAAGGTGGTGGTAATCCTGATATGAATCCTAATTTAAGGTTGTATATTGACAAGGCAAGAGAGGCTAGTTTCCCGATGGATAGAATTGAGAAAGCTATTGAAAAGGGTGTAGGTGGTGGGGATAGTGGCATAGTGTTCGAAGAGGCCTCATATGAAGGATTTGGTCCTCATGGTATTCAGTTGATTGTTGATACTTTGAGTGATAACAAGAATAGGACTGTGTCTGAATTAAGGCAAATTTTTGAAGAAATTGGTGGAACTATGGGAGCAGAAGGTTCTGTAGGTTGGAATTTTGAAACTAAGGGTTATATTGTTATTAAGTCTGGTCATATGCAAAAATCTGAGAAGTTTGGTGGCGAGGATACTTTTGTCGCTGATGATCCTGATGGAGTGATAATGATGCTTATGGATATCTCTGGGATACTTGATATTAATGAGATTGATATGGATGGGGTAAAGGGGTTTGAGGTATATACCGAATATAATCAGTTGACACAGGTTAGGGATGCTATTTCTAAATTAGGTTTTGTTTTGAAGGAAGCTGAGATTGTTAAAGAGCCAAAGATATATAAAGAATTACAAGGTGAAGCACTTGAGAAAGCAAAAGAGGGGATTGAGAAATTGGAAGATTATGATGATGTCCAGAATGTGTGGACAGACCTAGATTATTAGTATATATTATTAATATATATAACTTATATAATTATACTATATATGGCGCCTTATCTCTCAGATTTAATAGAGAGAGCTGATGCTAGTGAGCATCAACTCGATGAAGAAGCTCGTGGAGAATGGACACTGCTCTTGAGAGTGGAAATGCGAAAATCTGTGATAGCTTTTTTAAGTGAATTATCTGGTATAAAGGGGGTTAGAAGACAGGCTAAGTTTCTGAAAGAAGGCTCAACATTTCAGAGTTCCGATATTCTTCGCTTGAGTTTGAATTCTCTATCATTAAAGTGGATCCATGGTGGTTTCCATGAAAAGGAAAATAAGGATTACCATGTATATGCAATATTCTCTACAAAACTACCCGAGGGGAAAATCCCTTTTAAGGAAAGAGCAATAGATTTAGATCCAAGTACAATGGACCCGTACTCGATGCAGGAATATAGTGGAGTAGAGGATTATTACTTTATGGAATTCGCACGTAAATCAGTTGGTGAGGGAAGGTCTCATCCACTTGTTATGAATATCCCCGAACAAAATGAGGATTTTTGTGGGAATGATGACCTATATAATCAAGATAGTCTTCTTGCGGTGATGATAGATACTAAATGTTTAAAAGAGGAAGATTCAAAGGCTGTAAGGGCTGGAATGGACGTTATCAATGATTTGGAAATGTTGAAAAAATAGGAGAACATTATAATATCAAGAATTGGATTACTAGCAAAGTATCTTGTATTAGAATAGATGTGGATTCTACGGCTTCTATTTCCAGAAGATATAAGCTAAGGCTATGAATGATTGCAAAGAAGCAATTGCCATACTAAAGAACATGAGAGTTTAATGCTACAATATATCCATGAGAATATTAGGAATAGACCCAGGAGTAGCTACTACTGGATGGGCAATCATAGATTTCAATGAAGATGGCAACCCAATACCCGTAGACTACGGTGCCATACTTACAGCGAAAGAGCTGACAATATCTCAAAGACTTACTGAAATATATTCAGATTTGAATGAACTAATCAAAAAATTTAAGCCTGAGTATGCAGGAGTAGAAACACTCATATTTTGCAACAATGCAAAAACTGCAATCTCAGTTGGAGAGGCTAGGGGAGTAGTACTTTTAACATTAGAACAGAACAATATCCCATTAACAGAATTTACCCCATTACAAGTAAAAGATGCCATAACAGGATATGGAAAAGCAGACAAAAAACAGGTACAACAAAACGTAAAAGTACTATGTGGGTTAGAGGAAATACCTAAACCCGACGATGCCGCAGACGCTATAGCTATAGCCATAGCTACCCAAATCCTAGTCTCGAGGAATAGAGGGTAATACTGTATAATGGACATATGATCTCATACATTACCGGTACAATACTCAAGATAAATACAGGAAAGGATAATTTTGTAGATATATTAACCTCTGGCGGAGTAGGATACAGAGTATCTCTCACAAGTAAAACCGATATCGTAAATGATGGCGGTATGGTTTCTCTTTTTACCTCTTTCCATGTCAGAGAGGATTCTCAAACACTCTTCGGTTTTTTAACAGAATCCGAAAGAGATTTCTTCGAAAAACTACTTACAGTATCAGGAATTGGCCCGAAACTAGGATTAGCTATCCTAAGTACATATACAAAAGAAGAGGTTGAAAGAATGATTGTGGAAGGGGATGATGCAGGATTAAGTAAAACATCTGGGCTTGGTAGCAAGGGTGCACAGAAGATCATCTTAGAATTGAGGGGAAAGATAGATTTCAAGAAGATGGATACTAATGACAATGAAGAATTAACAGATCTTAAGAATGCACTCAAAGCATTGGGATTCAGTGGAGAAGGATTGAAACAACAGATAGAAAAAGGTGAGAAGATTATGAAAAAAGACAAAGAGATTGAGATAGAAGAACTAATTAAAAAAGTATTAACAGAATAATGATTCAATCCAGTTCAGAGTTAGCAAAAAGCAAGAAAAAATCTCCAGCTATACCTACAAAGGAAATACCAGAGGTATTGGAACAAGAGCAGAGGATCAGACCTTCCAAATTTGATGAAATAATAGGTAGAAGTCAGGAAAAGAAGACTCTCAAGATGATGATTGAGTCGGCTCGAAAACGAAAAGAAGTTGTAGATCATATTCTTTTCTACGGTCCTCCGGGATTGGGCAAAACCACATTTGCGATGGCTATTGCAAAGGAGATAGGGGGTGGTATAAGAATAACCTCAGGACCTGCAATTGAGCACCAGGGTGATCTTGCGGCAATACTTACGGGATTAAAGAAGAACGATGTGTTATTTATTGATGAAATACATCGATTATCTAGAGTAGTAGAGGAAATTTTATACCCAGCCATGGAAGATGGCGTGTTAGATATCGTAATGGGAAAAGGCCCGTCTGCAAAAACTATACGATTAAGTTTAGAGCCATTCACTTTGATAGGAGCAACAACACAGATAGGGAAGATAAGCTCACCAATGAGAGATAGGTTTGGATTGGTGCAGAGATTAGACTTTTTTACAGATGAAGATATGATCTCCATCCTTAAAAGAGCTGCCAATCTTTGGAAGATCGCAATTGATGATGACGCTTTAGTAATATTAGCTTCGTCTTCAAGAGGTACTGCTAGAATTGGATTGCGATTACTCAAACGTGTACGAGATTATGTTGAACAGTCATCTAAGACCACAATTAATGTTGACGCAGTAAAGCAAACGTTAAAGTTATTAGATATAGATGAGAATGGATTAGAGAATATTGATAGGCTTATACTCCATACCATATTAAACAACTTTAATGGTGGACCAGTAGGGCTTTCAACATTAGCAGCGTCTCTCTCTGAGGATATATCCACAATCGCAGATGTATATGAACCGTATCTGATGAAATGTGGTTTTGTTAAGCGTACGTCCCGAGGTAGAGTTATAACTACAAAAGGATTAAAATATCTTGAAGAGTTAAATGGATAGAAATGATTTAAACACAGATAGTGAGAAGAGAGGAAAGTTATTATTCATAGCGGGAATAATTTCACTTGCAATCTTTCTGACAAAAGTCTTACAAGGCCAGGCAGAGGTGCCTCTCTGGAGAGTATACGTGGATGGCGGAGTGTATGTCATTATCACTTTTATTGGTTTGTTGTGGGCTTTTAATTTTCAGATTAAAGCTAAATCACTATTGTATATTCTTCAATCAGCACTGTTTGTTTTCTCAGTTGCAATCTTTGTAGAGATATTCTTCTTTCAGAAATTTAGCCGTATATATGAAGCCTTTATACTACTGCTCATATTGGTAGTCATATTCATAGGTATATATGTTTCCTTCCTGATGGCAAATGTTTTCAACGTTAATCTTTTTAAGAAATTGCCACTTGTGCAAGTTGGTCGTACCTCTTCATATCTTCTTTCCTTGTTGATGATTTACTTCTTTACGTTTGGGTTCCTTTATAGTGAATTGCCTATATATGTGCTTATACCATTGATCCTCGCGATATATTTCGTTGTCATATTTATTCACTACATGAATATGGGAATAGAGGAGGGGGAGTTGTGGAGAAAGAGTCTTCTGACACTTGTTCTTGTTTCAACATTATTCTTAGGTGTCTTCTTATCGGGTAATACTCATGAACTTACGGCTATAGCTCCAGCGCTAGGGTACTACTTCGGAGTGAGCATGGTTACACAGGAGCAGATATTTAGAAGGAATTCTGTGAGTCTAACTTTCTCTATGATTCTTTTGGTTGTTGTATATTTTGTTGCTATTTTCCTAAATGTAATTTCATAAATTACGGGTAGCCTTACAGAGAGTAGGGGGAGGAGGCCGATAGTTGCACGAGGCCCATAGTTTCACTAAGCCTATAGTTTGACACTGTGGATAAGTATTTGCTAATATTCTCTTTTTCTGAAGTACCGTGGTAGAGTATGAGGATTTTAAGATATTCGCATATATGTATCTGTTTATACATTTAGGTGGAGGACTTCTACTCCAGAGGAATATGTGTTACAATTCTGAAATATGGAACCGAGTATAATCGCCCTTATACGCTGTCTTATATCTAAAAACTGATGAAAGTCCTCTTGTGTAGCTCTTTTTATATTTCTAATTAATTCTCAGATATCCATGATTTATATATTTCTATTCAAGTTCCCTTTTTACACATATATTTCATTAATATCTGAAAATTAAAAAATTGGCCCCCTACCCTGATTGGTTAAAAATAATTTTTGTAGTAACATAATTTAATATGAATAAGAAAGAATTCCCTAAGCTACCAGATCAAGATGACTTCTTGATGGACTTACAGAACAGTAACTACAGTATTCAGACTGTGCGTAACTATGCCAGAGATCTTTGTATATTTGCTGTGTTTTTGAAGTTCAGGGGTGTTAGCTTTATGGATGTATCTAAAAAGGACATTTCTGTGTACAAGGGATACCTAAAAGCGGGTGAACATTTGAAGGATTTGGATAAAATTAGGAAGGAATGTGTAAGAAGTACCGATATACCAAGACAATCCGAGGGCAAGGCTCCTAGGGGCGATTTAAGCAACGATAGCGATTTGGGTGGTATAGAAAGTCCTGCCAAGGACGAAGTGTTTGAGGTTAGTTTCCTGGACGGCGTGTACAACCATGTGTATGGGTCACTTGGAATATTCGAAAGACCTATGAATACCAATGCTAGAAAAAATTCTGGTTTGGATGTTAACAGTATTAACAGGATGTTGTCATCTTTGAGATCGTTTTTGAAATTTAGGGTTAAATGGGATTTGGATATTCCTTTGCCGGCTGATGCTGTAGATATGATGAAGGGAGAAAAGCGTATGAAGAAGGTTGCTTCTCTAAAGGAGCTGGTGTCGTTGATAGAGTCTCCAATGGAGTTTGAGAAGGATGAGAAAGTGGCTATACGTAATCGTTGTATGTTGGAGATGTTGTTTGCTAGTGGTATGCGTATATCAGAACTTATAAATCTGGATCTGGAGAATGTTAATACCCAGGGTAAGATGTACATTATTGGTAAGGGTAAAAAGGAAAGATCGGTTTTTTTAACTGAGAGAAGTTTGGATTGGTTGAATAAGTATCTGAGTGTAAGGTTAAAGTTTGCTTTCACAGATAGGGCTGAGAATGAACAACCTGGTACTGTAGATAGATTGTTGGCGGATATTGGTCCTGAGCGTGAAACATCTGAGAATGATTTAAATTTGGAGATATTTGATAAAGGGAATAGGAAATATATTGAACTGGTAGAGAGTTACAGGCAGAGTGGATTTTTAGAAAAATTCGACTCCCCTGCCCTGTTTATTCCTTTTTCGGGTGGAAGGTTTGGGAAAGATAATATGAGGATTTCGACTAATTATTTTCAAGAGAAGATTGCTCAATACAGAAGGAAATTAGGTATTCAGATTCCTACTTCTGCACATAGTTTGAGGCATGGTTTTGCTACGTATATGGCAGAGGATGGTGCTAGCCCTGCAGCTTTGCAGGTATTGTTGGGCCATGAGAGTTTAAATACTACTACAAGGTATGTACATGCTAGTGAGAAGTTTGCAGAGGAAACTGTAAGGAAGAATCATCCGTTGAAATAGCTGTTTTGTAAAGCTATCCTAGTAAGGACTTCAATTTATCAAGAGACCCAACTTTCTTATTGTCGAATTCTTCCTTTCTCTTTGCTTCGTTTATCATTAATTGCTCATTATTTTCTAATACCAACTTAAGAGCAAAGATATCTTTTTCTTTCAATGGAAGAAGAGAATTGCTAATGCATTTATTCTGGTTGTTTATTCTATATTCAAGACCTTTCTTTGAGAAGCGTGTTGTTGCCCAAATTTCTGTAAGAGCTTGGCGCAAGATCTCTCTAATGTTAGAATCTATACCTGCGAAATTACCTACCATACCAGTCAAATCATTTACAAGGGCTTTATGGGCAACTCCAATTCCATTGGTTCTTTGATTTTGTTGGTCGAGTGCGATTTCTTCTTTATATTGATTCCCAGTAGATACCATTGTGTAAAATCTTTGACCTTGCTCATCCATATCTACTCTTATTGCATGAGGATATTTTTCAAAGAGCATAGCCCCAATCTCTAAGTTAGTTTTCTCTTGTTCTGTCATTCCCCGTTCTGAATCTCCTAAATACTTGTTCTCTATATCTCTAGCAGCATTCTCATTATTTGCGATATCTTGTGCAATATCGGGATTAGTTATTCGCCCTTGCTCGTCATATATACTGGATGTTTGTGTTAAAACAGGAGTCTCTTCAACGGCTGTGGATGTTGAAGTAGGAGTTCCCCCATCGACTGTTGCAGAATTACCGGACTCTGGTAAATTTGGGTCAAAGCTCATATATATAGACAGTAAACTTATACATCTAACAATATATGTTTAAAAATGAAAAATGTCAAACAACTATATTTTATGATAAGAGCAAGATTTTCGGTTACCTAATAGGCTGGTGTAAAACCTGGTAATGATGGTGGGGTCGTTTGTAGTGGTGGTGGTGGTGTTGGAAGAGGTGGTGGTGTTACTGGGCGAGTATCATCAATGCTGGATTGTGCTTGGCTATTATTTATTTCATGATTCTGAGCATATGGATTCCCATTTGCTATGTTTTCATTGTGTGTATGAATATCTGCATTCAGAGCTTGTAATCCCTCTGGCTCAAGCGATCCCTGGTAAGTGTTCGGGTCTATAGGAGATATAAAAGTGGGGTTACTCATTTGAATAGGTACTGTTTCCTGCTGACTCCCTGGTAAAGGCGGTGGCATCATAGGAGATAATGATGGTGGAGTAACTGTACGGAACATCTCCATCTTCTCTTCCTCTGTTGGTATTGGAGGCGGGGCGTTTGGATCTCTAGATAAAGGATTCCTATAGCTTTCCTCATCTTGTTCATAATCATCATTAAGAACTTCTTGCAAATATTTAACATGTTCCCTTGTTTTGCTCAGCTTTGTCTTTACACTTTTTAATTGTCTATCTGTTTCTTTTAGTTGTTTTTCTAGTTCTAAAATTCTTTCTTCGGGTGTCTTTGTCACTTCGCTTGAATTATCTGTCTCTGGGACAACCATAAATCCTGTTACAGGACTAGCAGACTCTACAACTCCAAGTGTTTTATCTGATCCATTATCATCTCCTGTTGAAGTAGGCATAACTTTTGAGCAGTAAACTTATATACCTCTAATATATTGTAATGATTACTCTAAAGTCAAATATTTTGATATATTTAAAGAGTATGAAAAATTTTTTAAGAAAATATTGGCCAATAATTGTACTTGGAATAATCCTTTTAATAGTCTCAATACTCTCCTTCGTACCAGACAGATACTTATTAAGTAATGATAACTATTCCCCAGAACTAAATCCTAAACTAACAATATTTAGGTCGTTGATATCTCCTGCATGGAGAAGCTACAGGGGATTAGGTTTTGCATCAGATAGTGAACAGGCAGACATATTTAGGGCAGGATTATTAGGATTTATGAATCTCATATTACCGAATAGCTCTGTTGCTCAGATCTTCTCCTTGCTAAGTATATGGGTAGGTACATTCTCTACGGCATTCTTAACATATTTATTGGTGAGGGATTTTGTAAAAACTAAGTATGCAAAAATATCCTTCTTAATTGCGGGTATTCTATACATCACAACTCTTTGGACTGCATGGGTATTCAATTTCAATATGATGCCGTACATTACTCAATTTGGTTTTCTTCCATTAGTCATACTCTGTATCTATCTACTATTCGAAAATTGGTCCTATCGTAGATTACTGTATCTATTTCTTGCCTTGATATTGTTCACTGCAACATCAGTTATTGCAACCCTCTTCTTCGTGGATATCGTACTTATTGTATTCTTTGTGCTTTTTTTCGGTTGGCTATTTAAATACAAACTTAAAAAAATTATTCTAACAATCTGTATTGTATTGGTGACTCAGCTATTCTGGCTGTTACCATTTGTGGGCTATACAATCTCTGCAAGTAACAATCTGATAGGGTCATATACAAATAGAAGTATTACAGCGAGCACGATAGATCTTGAAAAAGATATGATGACTTTAAATAACTCTGCAAGATTCTTTACTAGATTATTGGGCACTACGGATGATCCTACCACTGGATCGTATATATTCCCCTTTTCTACAGATTACAATAAATATGATTTTTACAAAGTGATAGGGTATGTACCCCTACTCTTCTCTGTATTAGGTTTGGTTTTTGTTGTCACGAAGAAAAAATATTCTCTCATACCTCTTTGGATTGTAATGTTAGGTTGTCTCTTCTTGCTGAAAAATCAAAATGAGCCATTAGGAGTGATATATATATGGTTGCAGGAGAATATTCCAGTATTTAAAGAAGTCTTCCGTTGGATATCTTCCAAGCTATTACAGCCATACCTGATTACGTTGATATTAACTGCGGGTATTGGATTCTTACTTTTTGTGAACTTCTTGGGTTCTTTCCTTAAAGGTAAGTGGAAATATGTCCCAATTACAATCCTTTCTTTATTAGTTTCTGTCAGTTCTCTCTTTTACGCAGAGTACCTTTTTACGGGGGATTTATTTACGAAGAGAGCAACAGTGTTACTCCCAAATGAATATTACCAGCTGGAGAAGTATCTAAAGAATGACACCGATGCAAGAATATATTATGCACCCCCTGCGAATAATGGGTACTTTAGGGAGTATAACTGGGGCTTTATTGGCTCTCAATTTTTAGGATATATAATTCCTAATCCGCTTATGGATATGTCTTTGTCGATAGGTTCCTCCTATTCAGAGAGTGCTATGCTAAAACTAGCAAATCTATTTGAGACTGGAAATGGAAGAGAATTCACACAAGAACTTCTGGCCTATGATGTTGAGTATGTGCTTGTTGATAGGAGTTTGGTAGAAGGCAGATATGGTCATTCTCTAAATTGGGAAGCCTTAGACACATATACCAAAAGCTGGGAGATGGTGTGGCAAGATAATTTCCTCGAACTATATAAATTAAAGTCTGAAACGTCTTCAGTATCTGTTTCAAATACAGGTATTGAGATATTTGATGATACTGTCCCTGTGAATAGCATTGATCAATATATTAACAAAAGAATAACATATACTGGGAATTCTACATTCTTAACTCTTAATCCTAAGGATCTAGATCAGAAATCTCTTCCGACAAACATCTTTGTTAGTAATTCTCATCTTGCTACCTCTCCATCTATTCCTCTCGTCGCGGAACTAAACTTGCGAAGTAAGAGGGATTTTGGCTCAATAGGTACATTTGATTATCTTGTCGCATCAAATTACGTATTTAAAGAACAAGATATACGAAGCGGAATAACCATTGATAGCTATTGGGGCTCTATCTCCTATCTATACACTGTCTCGAATTCCTCTTTTGAGAGCATGGATTTAACAACGAAGTTGTCTGAAAGTACTGCTGGAGATTGCTCTGGCGATCAATTCTCTTCATTCAGCAGTGTAACTCCAGAAAAGATAGCATCCGGATTCATAATTGAAGGGACTTCTGATTTACCATGTGTTCAGAGTAAACTAACATTAGATTATGGCAAACAATACATAGCAAAACTCTCTCTTAACTGGGAATCTTCAGATGAATCTTTAATTGGAGTCTGTCTCTATTCCGGTTCTTCTAAGAAGTGTTTAAACAAAGACAAGTATTTTAACTCAAAGGATGGGTATGGCGCTCAAGAAATATTAATCCCAGTGCTAATATCTAATTCTGAAGATCTCTCAATCTCTGTATATGCCCTTAATGCTACTAATCAGAAATCAAAAGTAACTATAAGAAATGTATCATTGGAACTTTCTAATTCATTCGTTGAACATCCACTGATATCAGAAGATTCCAAGGATTCTTTGCTTGTAGCTTCGGTCATGCCTGGTGATGAGATAGAGATTAAGATTCCAGTAGTATATGGGAAGAATTCATTTGCATATGATTATCAAGCTTCAGAAGCGCTTTGGGCGTTAAACAAATCAAATTTCAGTGATGAAATATTTAAGGTATATTTCGATGAAGGGATAACCCAGGAAGTATATGGACAATATCTGAATCAATATGAAAATATCCTCTACACAATGCCAGATAAGGAATATATGTGGGTATGGCAGGGAGAGAATCTCTCGAATATCCCGGCTTCAGTATGTTTAACATATCAAGGGGATGATAAATGTTGGATTGACGATATCTTCTATGATGACAAATCTAGTATAGTTTCAAGATTATTCAGATCATCATCTGGCTACGCAAATCTGGATGCATCGTACAATAGTACAAGCTATGCTACCGATACAATTAATGTCCTTAAACACTTTGTAGTTATGAATATCCCAGATGCTTGGTTGAACATACAATATAATGGATCTAAGACGGGAAAGATTTCTGAACTTAAGGCAACTGTAATTGGTTCTCCAATATATTCTACATATTACAAAGCAAATATATATAAGATGGGTAATAATGAAGGAACGATTCTTACCATACCACAGGCGGAAGATAGTGGTTGGTTAGCTGTTACAGATAAGTTAGAAATACTTAAAAACAAAGTAACTATTAACGGATGGAAGCAAGGTTGGGATCTCTCTAATGTGGAATTTAATAATATACATATTCTCTATTGGCCTAACCTTTTGGGGTACATAGGGTATATACTTTTAGTGTTGGAATTTGTACTAATATTAATTAAAATCTTTAAATATAAAAGATATGTCAGACAATAGACCATTAGTATCCATAGTAATACCAGTACACAATGGAGAAAAGTATATAAGGGAAGCTTTAGATAGCTGTGTAGATCAGACATATCAGAATATTGAAATAATAATTGTGAATGACGATAGCAAGGATGGGACATTAGATGTTCTTAAGGAATATGAGAAGAAAGATAATCGTATTCAGATAATATCTGTTTCTAAACAAAATGGATTAGGGAATGTAATCAATATAGGGATTAGGCAATCAAAAGGAGAATATATTGCACGTATGGACGCAGATGATGTTATGTACCCTACTCGATTGGAAAAACAGGTGGAATATTTAAATAACAACCAGAACTGTGTGGCTGTTGGTGGTCAGATAGATATCATAGATGCAGAAAGCAGAATTACTGGGCATAGAGAATATGCTATTGAAGATAAGGATATTAAGAAAAACATGTTTCTTTTTCAACCATTTGCTCATCCAGCTGTTACATTAAGAATATCTGCTGTTGAATCTGTGGGTTTGTATCCAGAGAATATGTGGAAGGTTGAAGATGTTAAGTTTTTCTTTTTACTTAGCCAGAAGGGAGAATTCCATAATATGCCCGATACTATTCTTAAGTATCGTATGACTTTTGATACTCAATCCCAATCTAAGATGGTTGATCATTTTAAGAGGACTAATGAGGTTAGGAAGTGGGCTATGAAGGAGTTAAATATTAAACCTACTGTTGGACAATATGTTAAATGGAAGGTTGAGACAGTTGGTGTATATTCTCTTAGTATTTTACCTCCGAAGATGTTCATGGGGGTGTTTGAAGTTGTAAGGAGGTTGTTTAAATAACAAAAAAGAGTAGGTTTTACCCTACTCTTTTACTTAGTATATTCAATTTTAATAGTTCTCTTCTAGATATATATTTTTATATATTTAAAAGAAAACCAAGCACGATGTGGGAGAGAGGAGGAGACTTATTAGTCAACTCGGTTCGTGTGGTTTTCATTTTGGGCTATTTCGTCCAAGTATTTTCCGGCATGGAAAGTTCTTGTCGAATAGCTAACCATTCATCCATCTCAGATTGAGCACAGTTGGCGAAGAGCCAATCTGAAACCTCTTTCGAGACAGCTGTTTGAGCCTGAGAACCCCAATCACCCTTGCTAGCGGTTGCAGAACAACCATTTGCAAGAGTTCTGATTGAGAATCCGGCATCATATAGTGGGTCGTTCGACATCGCGACTCTCCAGATCTCACCGAGAGAATTCTCTCCGGCGGGAAGTGTAGCCACGTAGCCATTATAGAACCACAGCAGGTTTGAATCGCTTGTGACAACAACATCGTCCAGGCCGATCAATTTGATTCGGTCCCAGAGTTCTTGTCTGTCTTCAAGGTCGAAGTCTGTTCCCATTACCAATGTCTCCTCCGAGGTATCTGAAAATTTCAGAACCATCGTATATGTAACTGACGCTGGAAAGTCAGGAACAAGATCATCTGTGGCAGGGACTTCACCCGTAAGAGGCAAAGATACCCAACCGTTTGATTCTCCGATGTTTTCGATTGCCGCTGCTTCGAGTGTTTCAGCAGATACAGTCTTAATGCCTGTAGGAATAACACTTGAAAGTGTTTTTCCTGACAACCATAAGTACATTCCACCGTAGATCACTACCAGCATTGCAACCCCAATCAGGGATACGAAAATTATCCCCATAACCGACCAGAAACTTGCTTTCTTTGTATTCATTTTTTTCTCCTATATCTTTCTGAATAATTTTTGATTAATCGAACGAGTCTCCTCCACTTCCCACATCAATCACACAAAATATTGTTTATGTAATTAATGCGAGAAGTAAGGAATAAGGATAATAAAATGAATCACACTATTCTCTCTAATAACATATATACAAAGATATATATTATTAATCCACATCGTGCTTTTTGTTTGACATATAGTCAAACATTTTTAAAGTTCTGAGTACTTATAAATAAGAACTCATACTAAAGATAAACATCTCTATCTATGAATTCTTATACGCACACATTTCTTGTGGGAAAATATTTTTACTTATTAAAGAGCAGTCTTTAACTATGTATACATTATACTATAGGTTGGTATTTTTGTAAATATCCCCTACTCCTCTCCCGCATTTATGTATTTAAAGAGCAACGAATACCTATATATTAGTATAGGCATTCTATCGGTTTAGATCTCCGACTTCTTTAACAATCTATATATAGAACCAAACAAGTACCTGTTTCTCAAAGAGATACCAACAATATCTCTAACCATTAAAACAATCTGTTTAATATTTGTAGAAGTACTATCACTTCTACTCTTGTTTAAGAAGAAAGGAATTTCTACAACTATATATCCAAACTTACCAATTTCATTTAATATCTCAGAGTCAATAGCAAACCTATCTACATGTAAGTTAGGTAATATACTCTTAACAACTTCTCTTTTAAAAAGTTTTAAGCCACAACCAATATCAGAAATATTTTCTGGGAAAGTAAGCAACATCTTATTCAAGAATATTAACCCATTAGAAAGTAATACTCTCTTAGGAGACATTACAACATTAGAATCAATATGAAATTTAGAAGGTATAACTACATGAATGCCATCCCTCTTAATTTGGTTTAATGCATAGCCCAATGTTCTGATCTGGATATCCATATCTGCATCTGTAAAACCGATGACATCCCCGGTAGCTCTCTTCATACCATATCTAATAGCAAACCCCTTACCTCTATTCTTGTTGTAACCTACAACCTTAACCTTCTGTAATCTATTCTGATTAATATATGTATTAAGAATATCCTTAGTATTATCAACATACCCATCAATTACAAAGATGAGTTCGAAATCTGGATTCTTTCTAGAAAGATATCCGTACAATCTTTCTAACTGATCCAGGACGATGTCTTCTTTTTTGTATGTTGGAACTATTAAGGATAGTTTCATCATATATATGTATTTAAATAATAGTGAGATTTAGGCCGTCGGCCCCTCGAAGGGGCTTTCCTTACTTTTGTAAGGAAAGCTTAGCCTTCAAGATTTTAGCTGTAGTTAGGAAACCCATTCCTAAAACAAATACGATACCAGCCAAGATGTAAAATACCCCTGTATCCTCAAAACCAGTATCAATAGGTTTGTGTGGTTCATAAGGACCATAAGGATTGCCATCGGCTAATACCATTGTAATGTTCGAAATGGAGAGAATAACTACAGTAGATAGAACTGATAAAAGTTTTCTCATTTTTAAGGGCAACTTAACTTAAATCTGAGAATATTATATCAGTTGCACCCTATATTGTAAATACTATGGGACTACCCACCTGGCATATCTAAAAATCCTTGTAGGAGAATTAAAGTATTTGCAAGTATATAAAATGAGATCTGCGGAGTAATCTGTGATTTGTGTTCCTTCCTCTTCATGGTATATCTCATAGCTATATTTTCTTTGGTTCCATATTATATCTATCGTATCTCCTTCGTGTGTTTTAGGTAGATTAAAAAATGATATTCTTTCTCTTGTTGCATTATCCCAGTATACATATCCAAATCTATGTGCGGCTAAGATTATTGGAGAAATTCCGTTCTCTGGAGTCCCATACCCAGATACAAGCCATGTCCCTTGTTTCAATGCTTCGGTATAATCAGAAGCTGTAGAGATTGGAGAATCAACACTTATCTTACCTATCCGAACATATGGTTTTTCTGGAAGCGTTGAATCTAATTGTGGCAAAGTTTTTGTATTATCTCCTTTTATTTCATTGTTATCAGCAACTGGTTGTGATATCTTCTCTACCTCGTTTGTTGTTTCTCCAGGATTAATCCTGTATATGATATATGGCATTATTGGAGTCGCGATCAAGGCTAATGCTCCTGTTATGAATACAAAGCCTAGGATTACATAGATATTGCTGACCTTTGATAGTAAACTTTGCGGTTTGAGATTTTTCATAGTTAGTTCTTACTCCTCAAATATAATTCTAATATCATACCACTATCATGCATCTCTTTTGCATTCGCAATCCCAATATATCTGTAATGCCAACTCTCATAACTATATCCTGTTACTGCTTCGTAACCAGAAGGATAACTAATAACAAAACCATACTTCCATGAATTTTCATACAACCATGCTGCAGCCTTTGTAGTATAAAAACTCCCACCCAATCCATCTGACACCTCGCTACTACTAAAATCAATCGCAGTCCCCAACTGATGTTGGCTATGGCCAGGTCTTGCAGAAATCTTATCTCCCCCATCCTGCCCATTAACACTTACCCAATAGTTATATGTACTAGCCTGTGTACTGTATGATCTGTATCCCGATACCATACTTAGATCGATCGAATCTGCTATAGCAGCATTAACCATATTTCTAAGGTCATCTATTAATATGGATCTCAGATAGTAGCTACCTCCCCTTCTAATGCCTGCATTACTAGCTAATACTAAATCAGAAGGTGTATATGATTGTGGTAGCTTGTATTCTTTATTAACTAAAACTAATAGATCCTCCCCACTTCTAGTTGCTTCTAATATAGTTGCTGGATATCCCCACCACCTTATACCCCCGCTTGAAGCTTTTATGGGCTTAACTTCTGTACTAAGTGTGTATTCCACAATCTGCTGGTTTACTGGTAAGTTGTTATTTCCTTGATCCGAGATATTAATAGTGGTTGCAGTTTCAGGAGATAGTCTCAAAGAGGTTGATAGAAAGGCTACAACAGCCAAAAGCGCAGTTCTCATCCCCCATTATATCCTAAAATATTACAAGGTGTGTATATCATATTTTCGGTCATGAAATATATTTTCAAAGGAATATACTTAAAGTGTATAAATTGTTAGGAGTATCAAAAATGATTGATATCAAAAAGATGGCTCTTAACATGGAGCTTATGAACAAAAAGCTCGAGTATATTATTAAGCAGATCGAGAGAGGGAATATAAAATATCCTTCAAATATCACATACGATCAGTTAAACGAACAGGTCTCAATTGCTGTAGAGAATAACCAGGTAAAGAAATTTAAGATTGTCAGGATTCTATAACAGTGCTACTGTCACCACCCTATCCTCATTATCTAAATGCATCACCTTTACACCAGATGTCTGTCTCCCAAGCGTAGGCACTGCTTTAAGTTCAGATCGTATAACCTTAGATTTCTCTGATATTACAACAATCTCTTCTTGATCTGGCTCAATAATCCTTGCTGTAGATACTCTACCTGTCTTAGGAGTTACTCTAAATGTAAAGACGCCTGTTCCCGCTCGTTTTTGTAATGGATAGTCTTTAAGTAAGGACATCTTGCCAAAACCATTTTCTGAAAGTGTAAGCACCTTCATTTCATCATTTTTTACTATCCCTACTCCAGATACACAGTCTGTTTGGGACTTGAATTTGATAGCAGTAACACCCATTGTGTTTCTACCCATTGGTCTTACATCTGATTCCTTGAATCTTACGGATTTACCTTCTGCAGTAACAATCAAAACCTCATCCTCTCCTGTGGTTGGCTTAACCCATGAAAGTTGGTCACCAGCAGCAAGTTTGATAGCAGTTAGTCCATTAGATCTTATCTTTGCAAATTCCGCCAATTCTGTCTTTTTGATGGTTCCTTTATCTGTTACCATTAAGAAGTATTTGTACTTAACAGAATCTCCCTCGGTATTTGTAGAGATATCGCCCTTTGGATTTCTAGTTAATACAGAAGTCACAATCTCATCAGGTTCTAGCTGTATTAGGTTTACAAGTGGTAATCCTTTTGCAGTTCTCCCATATTCAGGTATTTCAAATATTCTCAAATTGAAGACCCTTCCCTTGTTTGAAAAAAGAAGAAGCTCGTCATGTGTATTACACAAGAAGGCGTGTTCTATGAAATCACCTTCTTTTGTATCCCCTCCATTTACACCTTTTCCACCGCGCTTTTGTGATTTGTATGTATCAGGTGGTAATCGCTTAACATATCCGGTGTGTGTAATTGTGACCAAGGTGTCCTCGGATGCGACCATATCTTCTTCGGAGATTTCATCAATCTTTCCTTTCACAACTTTTGTTCTTCTGTCATCTCCATGTTTGGTCTTGATCTCTTCTAAGTCGGTGTTAATAATCTCAAGAATCTTGGATTGATCACCCAATATCTCATTGTATGTTTTAATATTCTCTTGTAATTCCTTGTACTCATTCTCCAATTTCATTCTCTCAAGTGCAGCTAATCTTCTTAACTGCATATCCAAGATGGCTTGTGCTTGTACATCCGTGAATTTAAACTTGTCCATAAGGTTGGTTTTTGCAGTTTCCTGAGTCTTAGATCCACGAATTGTTGCAATGACCTCGTCTAAAAGATCTAAGGCCTTAAGCAAGCCTTCTAATATATGTGCTCTAAATCTTGCATCTGCTAAATCAAACTCATATCTCCTAATTGTTACTGTTAGTCTGAAAGAAAGGAATAGCTCTAAAATTCTCTTTAATGGTAATGTCTTAGGTTGTTGATCTACCAATGCAATCATGTTTGCATTGAAGACCTTTTGCATCTCTGTGTATTTGTAAAGTTTGTTTAATACAGCTTTGGGTTGAGCATCTTTCTTGAGTACGATGACGACTCTTAAACCTTCTCGGTTAGATTCATCTCTAATATCTGCAATTCCTTCCAATTTCTTTTCTTTGACAAGATCTGCGATCTTTTCAATCATATGTGCTTTGTTTACCTGGAATGGTATCTCTGTTACAACAATATTAAATCTTCCTTGCTTTCCCTCTACGATTGAAGCTTTTGCTCTCTGTAATATTCTTCCTCTTCCAGTAGCATACGCATTAAGAATTTCTTTCTGATCATAGATGATTCCACCTGTTGGAAAATCTGGTCCTGGAATAATTTCAATCAAATCTGACGGTGTAATATCGGACTTAAATTCTGGGTACAAAACGTTGTTCTCTAATGTGATCTTCTCTCTGAGTTCTTTAAGGGTATTGTGATAGTCAAGATCATTAGTATCTATATAGCTTTCATAGTAATCTTCAGGTTTGGAACTCAATGTCTGTGGGATTACTTCCTTTGCCTCTTTCGTTTTTCTTAAATCATTGTAAACGGCATTGCCTTCCCATGTATTCCCAAGCTTTATCATCTCCTGCAAAGCAGTGATTAGCTCCTTAAGGTTGTGAGGAGGAATCTTAGTTGCCATACCGACTGCGATACCATCACCACCATTTGCTAATACATTTGGAAATGCGGCTGGAAGTACTGTTGGTTCTAATCTTGTCCCATCATAGTTTGGTACAAAGGTTACAGTTCCTTTATTCAAATCTCTAAGCAATTCCATTGTCATCTTACCCATTCTTGCCTCTGTGTATCTCATTGCTGCTGCACCATCACCATCGATTGAGCCAAAGTTTCCTTGGCCATCTACTAATTGATATCTTGTGGAGAAGTCTTGTGCTAATTTTACAAGTGTTGGGTATATGACTACTTCTCCGTGTGGATGGTAGTTACCTGATGTATCACCTGCGATCTTTGCACATTTTCTGTAGTGTGCACTTGGTGTTAAGGCCAAGTCATTCATTGCGACGAGAATTCTTCTTTGAGATGGTTTAAGACCATCTTTCACTTCTGGTAATGCACGAGAGACAATGACGGACATAGAGTAGTCTATATAATTAGACTTCATTTCATCCACGATAGAGCGTTCTGCTATCTCTCCTGGTTTGAATGATAGGTTAAAATCTATATCACCACTTTCCTCTTGTACAGATTCCGGTTGTGTTGTTTCTTCAATTTTGGTTTTTAATTCTTCGTCTGACATGGTTTTAGCGTGCGTGTCCTAGTTTTGTTTCTACATTAGCTTTAGCGACATCGGGGTCTATAATCAAAGACGTTAGAGTATTAAATGTCTTATCTTCTATTTTAAAATGACGTGCCGCATCTTCTTTATTCTCAGTTCTTGCGAGGAGAATACTTCCGTGTGGAGTATTCACATTATCTATGAAATTTGCTTGGAGGTTATTTGGTAATGTCGGATCTTCAGAGATAGAGATAAGGAAACCTTGTTCTTTAACATAAGTAAGAACTTTATACGGTGCTTGATTCGGATCTTCGCTTAATGCTCCAATTATCTGATCTGTGTTTACCCCTCTTTCCGTAGCTAGATGTGTATCGTAAAGGAGTTTGTATTCGGGTGTCGATTCTGTACCCATACTGTCAGATTCTGTTTGTGAAAAATTCATAATATAAAGATAAAAAATTTAAATATCTAAATTAGCTTTAGTAGCATAAGTCTGAATAAATCTCCTTCTAGGAGGAACCTCATTACCCATAAGCATTTCAAATGTCTTCTCAGCTTCTTCTGCATCTTCAATATGTACTCTCTTTAGCACCCTTCTCTGTGGATCCATAGTAGTCTCCCATAACTGATCTGGATTCATCTCTCCCAAACCTTTAAATCTATTTGCAACAGGAACCTTCCCTTCCTTCTTCGCTTCTTTAACAAAATCATCCTTTTCTCCATCACTTAGGAAGTAGTATTTTTTCTTTCCAATCTCTACCTTATGTAGAGGAGGTTGAGCAACATACACATAACCTTGCTCTATTAATGGTCTGAAGAATCTGAATAGTAAGGTCAATACTAAGTCTGTAATATGTAAACCATCAACATCTGCATCGCTCATGATTATGATCTTGTGATATCTCAATTTCTTTACATCCAAGCTATCGCCAATACCAACACCAAGTGCCGTTGTAATATTGTTAAACTCTTCATTTGTTAATACTCTATCTACTCTATACTTGTGTGTATTTAAAATTTTCCCCCTAAGTGGGAGTATAGCTTGAATATGTCTATCCCTACCCTGTTTTGCACTTCCACCTGCTGAATCTCCCTCTACTATGAATAGCTCACTTTCGGATGGATCTTTACTACTACAATCAGACAGTTTACCTGGCAGTGTTGTTGTTTCTAACGCGCTTTTTCTAATAACAGCATCTCTCGCAGCCTTTGCTGCAGCTTTTGCTTTATTAGAAAGAACAGCTTTTCCGATAATGGATTTCGCTTCTTGCGGGTGCTCTTCTAAATATGTCAGTAATTCATCTCTTACAACTCTAGCGACAATACTCTTTACTTCAGGATTATTCAATTTGATTTTAGTTTGCCCCTCAAACTGAGGATCTGGAACTTTTACGGAAATAACTGCTGTCAATCCTTCTCTTACATCATCACCACTTAATCCGCTATTCAACCCCTTTAGGAGTTCTGATTTCTGAGCGTATGAATTGAGAGCGCTAGTTAAAGCTGTTCTAAAACCAACTAAATGAGTACCACCCTCTGGATTGGTAATGTTGTTGGTATAGCAACGAACATCCTCTTCTAGACTATCAGTGTATTGCATTGCAATTTCTACGACTACTCCTTCGTCGGTTTTGTTCATGTAGAATGGCTCTCCGCCAATAGGTTTCTCATCAACTACTAAGAACTGTACATATGATTTAATACCATCTTCGAAATATACATCGTATGTCTTTGGTTTTTCTCCTCTATCGTCTATCACAGAAATCCTCAATCCTGCTGTTAAATATGCATGTTGTCTACAACTTTTAACAATAGTATGAAAATCAAACTCGATAGTATTAAATATCTCATTGTCTGGTTTAAACGTATGTTCTGTTCCTGTTTCAGTAGATTCACCAATCTGCTTTACTGGTGCTACAGGGACACCTCTTTCGTATCTTTGTTGAAATATGCCACCATCTCTTCGAACAGTTGTCACCATCCATTCTGAAAGTGCATTTGTACATTTCATACCAACACCATGTAAACCACCTGATACTTTGTATGCGGTTGAATCAAATTTCCCTCCTGCATGAAGATTAGTCATAACGGTTTCAAGTGTGGAGACCTTTGTTTCTGGGTGAATTGCTACTGGAATACCTCGCGCATTATCTTTTACAGTTAGAGATCCGTCCTTATTAAATGTTACCCAGATATGTGAACAATATCCTGCAATTGCTTCATCAACAGAGTTATCCAAAATTTCAGTGAAAATATGGTGTAACCCAAATTTATCAGTAGAACCGATGTACATTGCTGGCCTTTTTCTTACGGCCTCTAATCCTTTTAATACTTGAATATTTGATGCTCCGTACTCGTCCTTCTTTACCATTAATCTGATTTTTGCAATTTAATTTACTGGTTCAAAATACCCTATATTTTACCCTTTATGGGTGAAAATGTGAAGCATTTAGAGATATAACTAATGCCTCCAATACAAGCTTTTTGTTACAATTACTATTTATTTTTTCTCTTGTATCTTGTATCTCTTTCAATCGCTCTGATATTACTCTAGAGCTATTAATATTATCATTTTTTATTTCCTTTTCAAGTTCTGTTTTAATATATGTCTCAATAGAGTCTAAAAACTCTAAACATGCCTGCTTTCCTTTAGATATTACATCAATATGATTAAACTGTTCAACGAGATCCATATCGAAAATCTGTGGTTTTGAAATTACTTCCTGTGCTTTGTATTCTTGCGCAATATATACTGGCTTCGATCTAGAATATATCGTTGGTAAAACATTCTTTTCATTGTCTACGCACAATATATATATCGTGTCGTCGTTGCTCTCTTCGAGTGTTTTTAATAGCGAATTTTGGGCTTGTGGTGTGAGTTTCTCTGCTTCATATATTATTGCAATCTGCCTCTCTCCATTGAAAGGCTTGTAAATCATCTCCTTTAGAAAATCTTTTACATCCTCTATACCAATACTGTTCTCCTCTCGCCTATCAAGTATGTGTATATCTGGAGATTCTTGAATTTCAAGGATATCTTTTTCTAATATCCCCGAAAGGAATGGTTTTAAATATTCTGCTTGTGTTTGATTATCTTTACTGATCAAGAGGTATGTCATATCTCATTCTACCATATGCTCAGGGCAGACCTAGGTCTGCCCCCAATATCAAACTAGTATATTTATTGACTCCCCTCCTCTATTATCATAAACTGAATGAGTATTACATAATCGAATATAACTGCCCAAATGGTCACAGGAAGCTCACTCCTAAAATATTTCCAAGCAAAGGGAATTATAAAAGAAGACGATGCTAGAAAAGTTCTAGTTGAACGTAGTCGTAGCCAAAAAAGCGAGGAAGTCATAATCAGGGAGTTAGTGTTGGCTAACGAAGAGCAGATAGCTCAAGCTAAAGCAGAAATATTCGGAATCCCATATGTAGATCTTAAGACAATTACTATCCAAGAAAGCATAATTGCTGAGGTTAGTGTTGATGCACTACAGAAATATCGTGCGGTGCCATTTGAAAGAGGTCAGGATTTTGTAAAGATTGCAATGCAGGATCCATTTGATATCCAAGCGACACAGGCTTTGCAGAGAAAATATCCGACTGGAACAAAAATACAAGTGTATATTACAACTCCAGATAGCATAGGATATATCCTGGATCGAAGAGTTGGAGAAACAATGAGTACGGAGGTAACTGCTGCTTTGGAAGATGTGGAGATGCCAGTTACAGAGATAAATGAGGACCCCAATATTTTGGCAAGCGGAGATTTGGCTGCTGCCCCTATCGCAAGAATAGTGAATGCCATCCTTCAATATGCTGCAATATCCAAAGCTTCAGATATCCATATTGAACCAATGGAAAAGAAGACTCGGGTAAGATTCAGAATCAATGGTGTTATGACAGAAAGACTAACGCTTCCCCCTACTCTAAATCCCGCAATTATATCCAGAGTTAAAATTCTTTCTAACTTAAAAATTGATGAAAAACGTATTCCTCAAGATGGAAGATTCCCAATTAAAGTCAATGGTGTAAAGATAGACTTGCGTGTATCTACTATGCCGACGATATATGGAGAAAAAGTAGTTATGCGTCTTCTAGAATCAGATACTGCGGGTATTACTTTAGAGGCTACTGGTCTCAGAGGCCATGCATACAAGCTATTTTTGGATGGCCTGTCTGTAACCAATGGTATTGTCTTGGTTACGGGACCTACAGGTAGTGGTAAGACTCGTACATTGGCATGTTCCCTTATGAAGGTAAATGACTCTAAAGTAAATATCATATCATTGGAAAACCCTGTTGAAATCCGTGTCCCAGGTGTTACTCAGGTACAGATCAATCCAGATGCTGGTTTAACTTTCGCAACAGGTTTACGATCCGTGCTAAGACAAGACCCTGACATCGTTATGGTCGGTGAAATCCGTGATCAAGAAACAGCACAGTTAGCTGTCCAAGCTTCTCTAACGGGTCACTTGGTTCTTTCTACTCTGCACACAAATAGTGCAGCAGCAGCTATACCAAGACTTTTGGACATGGGTATAGAACCATATCTTCTTTCTTCTACAATCAGAACTATTGCAGCACAAAGATTGCCTAGGAAGGTATGTGAGCATTGTATTGAGGCATATCAAGCGACACCAGAATTAGTTAAGGATATTCAAGAAGAATTAAGCAGTATCCCTAATTTCGATATCGTGCAATATCTATCGAGAGTTGCGAATGCAGGTAATAATGAAACAGAATCTAATTTCGTAAAAAGACCTCCCGTGTTTAGACCTCCAGAAGTAGGACCGGATGGACAACCTGTCTTCTACCTCTATCGAGGCAAAGGCTGTGATAAATGTGGAGGGACAGGATATTCTGGAAGAATCGGCATTTTTGAGGTTCTAGATGTCAATGACAAAATCAGTAGGATGATGATGCAGAGTGTTACGGATAAAGATATTGAGAAAGTTGCTCAAGAACAAGGAATGCTAACTATGTTGGAAGATGGTTACCTTAAGGCACTAGAAGGTATTACCACGATTGAGGAAGTAATGAGAGTGTCAAAAGAGTAAATTTTTGATATAACATATAAAGAATGGATAATAATACTGCCCCAGTACAAGATAATAGCGTGAAATTCGGGTATACAAGTATGCCTAGCCCAAGTACTATTACTCCTACTAACCCAAATGATGATATCGCAAAATTGGCTCAAAAGATTGACGAGATAAATAATGATGAAAAATCATACACCGCTCAACCCACGCCATTGCCAAATCTCGAGGAAAAAGTTCCTACAGTAGATGCAGGCATAATTCCAGATGCCCCTGCCCCTATACCATCATCAACTATGACATCTAGTTCTTTAGGAAGATCCGCTGGGAGTCTAGAGGAGATCATGCCTGATTTCAAAAAACCGAAGGCTATGGAGCGAGCACCAAAGGAAAGTAATCTTGCTGCCCCTGTTAAGGTAAATGATGTGGCTGATACCTTGAAAGATGGAATGTCTAATACTAGCACTAATAACTATTCGATTAATGGAACCAATGATGGTAAGTATCGAATGGAAGACCTGTTGAGTTTAACTATCAATAGAAATGCATCAGATTTGCATATCGCTGCAGGTTATCCCCCAATCATCAGGATAGATGGTGAATTAGAAGAGGTTGGTGATAGAATCCTTAATCCTGAAGATGCCGAGGAATTAATATTCTCTGTGTTAAATGATGAGAAGAAAGAGTTATTGGAAGTTAATAGAGAGATAGATTTTGCATATACATATCAGGGAGCAGTTAATGCACGTTTCAGAGTCAATGCGTTCTATTCTATGAAGAATCTATGCGCAGCATTGAGATTGATTCCATCAAGGATAAGGACAATAGAAGAATTGATGCTACCTCAGATGTACCATCAATTTGCGAAATTAAAGCAAGGTTTGGTATTGGTAACAGGACCTACAGGCCATGGAAAAAGTACTACTTTGGCAAGTATTCTAGAAGATATAAACAGGACAAGATTCTGTCACCTAGTAACAATAGAAGACCCTATTGAATACGTGTTTGAGGGGAAGAAATCGCTTATAGATCAAAGAGAGATGAATGATGATACTCACTCTTGGGAAATAGCATTGAGAAGTGCTCTGAGACAAGATCCTGATGTTCTACTTGTGGGAGAAATGAGAGATTACGAGACCATCTCCGCAACTATCACTCTTGCTGAAACGGGGCATTTGGTATTTGCTACATTGCATACAAATAGTGCTTCTCAGACAATTGATCGTGTAATTGATGTATTCCCAGAAAACCAGCAACCACAGGTTCGAGCGCAGTTGGCAAATATTTTGGAAGCGGTTGTAGCACAAAGACTACTGCCCCTGGATAAAGGTGGAAGAAGAGCAGTATCAGAAATTATGTTAAAGAACTCTGCTGTTGGCAATCTAATACGGGAAGGTAAAACCAACCAGATAGATAATGTCATTAGAACAAGCTCAGATATTGGTATGGTATCTTTAGAAAAATCTTTGGTGAATTTGGTTAGAGAAGGCGTAATTTCTGTACAAAAAGCACAGGAATATGCTGTATTCCCAGAGGAAGTTTTAAGATTATTAAAGAGTTAGTATGAAGAAATTTAAATATTCTGCAAGAGATCAACAAGGAAAAATCGTCTTAGGTAATTTAGAGGCAAAAGATTATGATTCAGTTGCAGATATCCTTCATGATAGAGGTTTGATTGTTGTTTCTGTTAAAGAATCAATGGGATTGAATCTTGAGAGATTGTCTGAGGTGAATATTGGTGGTGTTCCAATGAAAGAAAAAGTTATCTTCATGAGACAGATGTCTACTATGGTTGGCGCTGGACTTCCTCTTTCAAGAGCTTTGGAGATAATGACTCAGCAGACAGAAAACCCTATGTTCAGAAGAGTGCTTAAAGATGTTCTCTTGTCTGTGCAATCGGGGAAATCTTTATCTAATTCATTTCGTTCACAGGAAGAAATTTTCGATGAAGTGACATTAAATCTTATTGAAGCTGGTGAAGAAAGTGGTAATTTAGAAACTATTTTGGAAAGATTGGCTACTGAGTTGGAGGAAAAGAACAGCTTAAAGAGCAAGCTGAAATCTGCAATGATCTACCCTACTATTATCTTAGTAGTCATTGTTGCCGTTGTAATATTAATGATGATGGTATTGGTCCCATCTATGGCAACTATTTATGGCGATTTTGATGCAGAACTTCCTGCTGTAACCAAGATTCTGATGAGCATGAGTGATTTCTTCATCCATTATTGGTGGGCGATATTGGTTGTTCTAGCAGTTTTAATAATTGGAGGAAAGTTTTATCTTGATTCTGAAAAAGGAAAAAGAAATTTCGACAAACTTGTTTTAAAGATACCAGTGGTTGGCATGATAGTTACTAAGATGCAATTGGCGCAGTTTACAAGAATCCTTGCATTACTCTTAGGTAGTGGTCTTTCTATTATTAAGGCACTTGAGCTTACTGGTTTATCTTTGAGCAATTCTATTTTTAGGGATACTGTAATGGAAGCCAAATCTGAGGTAGAAAAAGGTGGCGCATTGGCACTTCCAATTGCTAGAAGTGAGTATTTTCCTCTTCTTGTGAGTAGCATGATTGCTGTTGGTGAAGAAACAGGTGAGATAGATGCAGTATTAACAAAAGTATCTCAGTATTACAAAGAAGAGGTTGATGTTGCTACTACAAATATGGCGTCAATTTTAGAACCTGTATTTCTTATAATAATGGGTCTAGCAATAGGATTTATAGCTTTAGGTGTATATATGCCAATGTTCCAACTCTCTTCGGCAATCGGCTAAAAAAGAGTCATTGACAAGGTATCTAAAGTTATGTAATCTTTATTTAGTTAAATTAAAACTGTCTGTTATAAACATGAGAAAGAATCTCTATGAGGCATTCACGTTAGTAGAAATGCTTATCGTTATGGGTATCCTTATTATCTTGATGGCTGTTGGTATTACTGCTGGTAGATTTGCTATCAATAGAGCTAATGATGTTGCTCACCAGAATGCTGTTGATCAGGCGTATACTGCTCTGCAGGCATATTATACTGATAATAGAGAATTCCCAGGTACAGCAGAATGTTCATCCGCCGCTTGTACACTCTCTGGTATGTTAGCTGAAACAGGTGCATTATATGATTATATGGATCAGGGTACTTTCAATGGTGGGACTGAAGCTACATTCTACTACTATGTGGAAGGTACGCAGCAACAATCTGTATTAGTTTGTGTGACGCTTGGTGGTGGAGATGATGAGAAAGAGAGAGGTTTATACTGTAATGGAAATGGATTTAATGATACCCTATTGTTGGGTGGTGCTGTAACAGAGAAAACAATTCCTTATAGTGAAGCAGGTATTTATAACACGATCATTACAGATACTGCGAATGCAAGTGCAGATTGGGATGGAAAAGCGTGGGAGTAATCTCTGGATTATTTAGTCTTTAAAACCCCTCTTTTGAGGGGTTTTTTATTTCTTCTGACAGTATATAATGGAACTATGATCATGATGTATATATTCTTTTTTATCTTAGGTACAGTACTAGCGAGCTTTATTAATGCTACGCTGTACCGTATCGATAACGAATACAAATATCCGGAGATATTAGTGAAAGGATCTCATTGTGAGAAATGTAAACATTCACTCTCTTGGATAGATCTTATACCTGTACTTGGATTTATTATTAACAAAGGAAAATGTAAATATTGTAAGACCGTTGTTAATATCTATTACCCAATATCAGAATTCCTATTAGGGTTATCATTCTTAGCAGTCTATGCCTACTCTCTTCCAGCATTTACATACGTAATCATAATATTCCTATTCATACTCTGTTTCTTTGATGTAAAAGAGATGGCAATTCCACAGGATGTGACACATGTATTTTTAGCATTTTGTATCATAATCTTTTTATTCAACTTCCAGCTATCAAATATATATTTTCCATTAGCAATAGCAGTATTTCTTCTTTTGATAAATCTCTTTAAAAAATCGTTTGGAATTGGTGACATACTTGTTATCTTAGGACTCGGAGTTTTGATAACTTGGAAACAAGCGATTGTATTCTTCTGGCTATCAATAATAATTGCCCTTCTCTTTTCTTTAGGATATATTGCACTTACGAATACTGAACTCAAGAAAGCTAAAATCCCAATGGTACCATTCCTTTCAATAGCATATCTTCTATCATTAATGTACGGTGATACCATATTCTGGTATATTATTAAATTACTCCAGTTGTAAGAAAACACAAAACATGCCCAAAAGATACAAAGCTTTTACACTCGTAGAAATGCTCATCGTTATGGGGATCCTGATCGTTCTTTTGGCAGTTGGTGTGTTAGTAGCAAGATATGCCATACAAAAAGCACAAGATGTTAAGCACAAGAATGCTGTTAGAACGCTATATTCCTCTTTAATTAAATATAAAAATATCAATGGGAAATACCCAGGAATTGGTAGCTGTACAGGATGTATAGAAAGAGAATTCTTCGCCTACTCTCTCGGGTATAATGGAACAGAAAATAACTACATACTAAAAGAATATGCAGATGAGGATGGTATCTTTGATGGGGGAGCAGAAGCAACATATTACTATGATGTAGATGATATAGATCAACAGTTCGTTATTGTTTGTGTCTCCCTCGGAGGTATAGATGATGAAGGAGAGCGTGGCTTCTACTGTGTAGGAGATGGGATAGGAATCCTACCAGAGATAACTCCTGTTACTGATAGTGATATTAATTCCCAAGCAAGTGGTGACCCATTAGCTGTGATTGTGAAAAGTATGGACAATTCAGATTGGTATCCGAAAGAGGGCTTCTCTCTTAATGATTGATACAATATCCTTTCTATGCTAAATTTAATAGTTGAATTGATGACTTACTGCCTTGTCGTTTAGATTAGAATCCAATAAATACCCTGCGTATACACTCATGGAGCTTCTAATTGTATTGGGTATTTTTGCGATTTTAGCTGGAATCACTTTTTCTTCCTTTGGTGGTTTACAGAATACTGTAAAGATAAATGAATATGTCCTTAACTTGGAACAGGATATTAGGTCTGTACAGAGAGCGGCAATGCTTCTTACACGAAGCACAAATGAAAAATGGGTATATGGGCTAGGAATAGACTTCGGAGATATGCAAGATGATGGGAGATATAAAGTATTTAAGTGGTGTTCCCCCTTCTCCGATTATGGAAATATCGCAACGAGATCTTCCCTCCCAGCATATGACCCCAATTATGATATCGGTTCCCCATTAGGAAGTGATCAAAATGGATATATGAATATAACGGGGGGGATCTCTACAAGTAGTGTTTGCGAATTGTCGTCGTTCTCTTCTACTTTACGTATACTTAGTGGATATACTCAAACCTCATCTACTCCAAAAGCTGAAATATTGAAGTCTCCAATAGATGGCAATGACGAACCACGTTATGTGATATTTGAATCTGTCTCGGGGAGAGCGTTTTTCTATGATTCAGAGGGGATATTGTTAAATTTTGATACTGAGGGAAATTTAGTGGAAGAGCCAGATGACTTTGTTATTACAATTAATCCATACAGTAATGCAAACAGGAGAATAATATCTATTGGGAATCTTTCAGGTAAAATTAGTACCCAAAGTATAAAATGAGGATTTTCTCGAAGAAAAAATATGAAGGAATGGGTTTTGTAGAAGCATTAATCGCTATAATGGTTGTTGGTGCCTCATCTGTAGTGTTGATGCAGATTGCAGCACAAACGCTCCAAGAGATGATGCAAAATGAGGTGATAGATACAATGACACAATATGCAGTAGAAGCTGGAGTAATGGTACAAGATCTAGCGACACAGGAACGTATATCAGAAGTAGACGTTTTCCCAGATGTGGAAGGTTGTTATGTAATGGATGTGGAAGATGGAGTGTATTCATTTAGAAAGAATCAGTCGGGTGAATATATATCATATGATTTAGCGAGAGATAGAGATACATATAAAGTAGAAACCGAGATGCCAACAGATGACAATTTTTTTAGATTAGCATGTATAAATAGCTATGTCGGAGAAAATCGTTTCGCAATAATAAAAATTGTTGTAGGACAATCTAAAGTTGGTGATGGATCAATGACAAAGAAAAATATGGTTAAAGATTATTCTTACTTTACAGTAGCAACACTGTGATGAAAAAACTTTTGAAAAAATATGAAGCCTACAGTCTTGTAGAAATGCTTTTAACTATTGTGATAATAGGAATTGTTATGCTTATTGCTTCTGTCACACTAACAACCCTTATAAAGATATCTACCGTTTCGAGTAATAAGACTAGAGTAAGGGCAGAAAGTGAATTTGTGTTGGAACTTGTACGAAGAACAGTACGAAATTCTAATCCATCGGATGTGTATATATATGATTCCTCCAATGCGAGAAAATACGATCCTGATGATAATGCGGTGATAGATGAATTCGGCGCAAATCTCCCCGCTGTATATAGCTCTTCTCTTGGAGAAAATCAGGTAGGAAATGAGATACATTTTAGGCCGTATGGTTATGAAAGTTGGGTTTGTATTGCTTTTTTTACATCTACTCTAGATTCCGAGGTGGGGTACATAGTCAAGACTACTGCAGCAGATTTAACAGGTCGTCACCAGAATTGCTTTGATGAGGAATACACGGGATATATGATTCCACTTAATTCAGAGGTTGTTGATATTGATGGATTTGAGATAGCATACACGGTGCTAGATGATTCAAACTATATGATAAGATTTGATATAGACGCACAACCGACCGAGTGGTATCTTGGTTTTGGGGCTCCCGTAAGGAAAGAAGTCCATAGACAAGCAGTTGTTTCAACTGAGGGAATTGTCTGGTAGCTTGCTCTTTTGGTACTTAACATGTACAGGAGATTTTGGCTATACTGTATATGTGGTCATCAGTCTAATTTATAAATAATAACAATATGTCAAAAACAGTATTAATAGTGGAAGATGATAAACAATTACTTGATTCATACAAGGAACTTGTAGAAAATGCAGGGTTTACCTGTGTAACTGCAAATGATGGGTACCATGGATTGGACGCATTAGCCCAGCAAAGTGGAATGATAGGACTTGTTCTCCTGGATCTGATGATGCCAGGCGTTGATGGACTTGAAGTACTGAGAGCTGTGAAGGCTTCTCCTGACAAATATGGTGAAATGCCTGTTGTTGTTTTAACAAATATGACAAGTGATGCAGTGATAAAAGAAGCATTTGACCTTGGTGCTTCATCATATCTTGTAAAAACAGATATCAATTACGAAGGTTTGATAAAAGAATTGAACAAATATCTTGGTGAATAGCTTTGTTGTTGTATCTCTTTTTTGGTAATATATATAAACTTTAACTTAATAAACTGCTCAAAATGGCGAAACTGTCCGACCATGTAGGTATAGACTTTGGGACTCACTCCGTTAAGGCAGTTGAGTTAAAGAATATCTCCTCTGGAAACCCCGCATTAGAAAATCTCGGCTCTCAAATTACGCCAAAAGGTGTAATAAATAGCGAAGACAAAGCGGATCAAACGAAATTAGCAGATGTTCTCAAAAAGCTATACGATTCTTCAAAGATTAGGAATAGATCTGTAGTTATGGCACTCCCAGAATTCTCTGTATTTACGAGATTCTTAGAATTCCCGGGGGTTAAACAGGAGGAATTAAAGGATGCAGTATATTTTGAGGCGAAACAGTATATTCCAATGCCACTTAACGAAGTCCAGCTTAGCTATATTACCATTGGCTTTAACGAAGCGAAGAACGCACCAAGAGTATTACTGGTTGCTGCGCCAAGAAAGATTATCGATATATATATAAATATTGCAACGGGTGCAGGTCTCGAGCTTTCTGCAATAGAAACAGAATCTGTAGCGATGGGAAGAGCAATGTATCGTGCTACTAAGAAAAAGGATTTGGTAATGCTAGACTTTGGTGCTAATAGTACAGATATGAGTATCCTTTCAGAAGGATATCTGGTCTTTTCTCAGAGTATTGCGATTGGTTCAGATTCTTTAACTCAATCGATAGTTAACAAATTTAATTTTGAATATTCTAGGGCAGAAGAATTCAAACGTAATTACGGTGTTGTACAAAATGTTCTGGAAGGGAAGATATATAATGTTGTTTCCCCTATTGTTGAATCTATTCTAGTTGAAGTTAGAAGAGGTATTGAATTCTACAAGAACAAAACATTGTCTGCGGCTCCTATGGATTATCTTTTAAATGGTGATGGTGCCCTACTCCCAGGCTTAATGGAATATGTTGCAAAGAGCCTTGGCGTGAATGTCACGATTGCCAATCCTTGGAATGAGATAAATGTAGATAATAAATTTAGAGACATTATTGCAAAAAGTGGCCCTTCATACTCTGTTGCAATAGGTTTGGCACTAAAAGATGAATAAACCGATAGAGGTAACACCCAAAATTGAGAAGCCTGTTGAGAAGAAAGTAGATACTACTAAAAAAGATATCCCTGTAGAATCTCAGGCTCCAGTAACAGAAAATATTCTTGCGGATGAGGGTATTAATCTAATACCTACCCTTTCAAAAGAGGAAGTTGCTGTTGTTGAAAAGAAGAAAAAACTAAACGTTGGATCTATTGTTAGCCTTTTGATCCTTGTTGTCGTCTCCATTTTAATCGTTGGTTTCAATATCGTTTCTAAAATGGTACTTAACACAGAGAAAGATAAACTTGCCACCTATGAATCTCAATTAAATAAGGTATCGCAGAAAATCATATCGAGTAGTGAGATATCCGAAAGAATTAAACTTTACCAAGATACATTAGGGGAAGCATATTCTCCCAAAGAAGTTGTAGATTACATTAATGCATTGGCTTCAAGGAGTGGATCTGCAGAGATAAGTAAATTATCGTTAGGTAATGATCTTGCCTTCTCTTTAGATGGTGATGCAAATGATTTGGAAGATGTATCGAAATTTTGGTATATACTGAGTAGTGATCCTAAGGTTGAGAGTGTTGCATTGCAATCGGTTGGTAATAATGGGAATTCAGTGAGATTCTCTTTTAAAGGTAAGTTTATTATTGAAGAGTTTTTAAGTTCTGTACAATAAAAAAATGGCAATAATTAATAACACATCAAAAACAAAGAAAGAGATAGCGGCAATAAGTGAGAGATTGAACAAAACCAAATTAAAGATCTCTGATATTATTATTCCTATATTGGTTGTAATAATTCTTGCACTGCTAGGGATATTTGTATTTGTGCCAATGATTAAATCAGCCATGTCATTTCAAGCAGAACATGCGGAGATTATTGAAAAGGAGAAAAAGTTGAAGGATCTAGAGAATGCACTTGGTAGTATGGATGAAGGAAATCTTCAGATAGATTTAGTTAATGCAAAAAAAGTTATACCTAATACGCTTAAAGTATCTAGCTTTATGTACTACATTGATAACTTGGCTTCGCAGAAGAACTTAGATTCTTCAGAGATATCAGCGGGTGATATTAAAGTTAATGCAGAGGGGGAGACCAGTGAAGGTAACTATATCCTAGGAGTTAGTGGACCACTACAATATCAAGGGAAATTAAGTAATATATTGAGCTTTTTAGATAGCTTGTACTCTGCCTCACCATATATATTGACCATAGAAAACCTTAAATTAGAATCATATGATACTGGTGTTTGGAAAGTAAGTCTCTCTGTGACGGGGTATTATGTACCAGAGTCTAACACAACGGTAAGTCTATACTCGGAATTCAAACCATACACGAATTACCCAGAGATTGTCTCAATATTCGAAAGTAAAGCTTCTCAGTTGAACTAGATTTCGTCGTAAAGCATGCTCTCACTGTTATCTGGCTGTTGTGTGCCCTCTCCCCTATCTTCTGTTGAAGATGGTTCTCTATGTCCAGCTTTATCATCCTTTATGAGAACTTTTACACGCTTGTCATTCCTAATTGCATGTATAGTAATGAGATCTCTAATAGCATTGATAGTTCTCCCTTTTCTTCCTATTACAACACCCTTATCATCCTCTGCAACATCGATAGTTAAGATCGTCAGTCCAGGAAAATCGACACTTTCTTTCTCGTCAATACTAACGTTCTCAGGGTGATTTACTATGGATTTAACAATATGTTCTAGTAGCTCTTTCATTTCTGAATTCAAAATAATTAAATTACTTTGAATATTATACAACTATTTTTCTTCTTTTGTCTTCTTCTCGACATTTGGCTTATGTGATCCCCTTTTGAGGCTCTTCATTAGCCCTAGCTTTACGAAATATTGGGCAATGGTATCTGTAGGCTGTGCTCCATTCTTAAGCCACTTAGCGGCCTCTTCTTTGTTTATATCAAATGTGGTTGGATGATTTCTAGGATTGTAATAACCTATCTCTGCAATAGCTTTGCCATCTCTGGGTTGGTTGTCCTGCATTACCACAATCTTGTAATGTGGATCCCCTCTTCTACCTGTTCTTTTTAATCTTATTTTTAGCATAACGAGCATTCTATCAGATGAAATACATTAATTCAAGGATTTCTCCTTGTTATTTATCGTTTCTATCGCTATTCTCGCGGCTTCTTCTTCCGCTCTTTGTTTACTTGAACCAGTTCCACGTCCCAATTCCTTCTGATTTACTATTAATGCTACTGTAAATATCTTGTCATGATCAGGACCATCTTCCTTTACTACTTCATACAGTGGAGTTACTTTGAACTGTGCTTGTATTAGCTCTTGTGCTTGAGTCTTGGGATCAATAAAAAGGTTATTCTCAATTATATTTGAAACTTTGTGAAGAAGAGTCTTACCAAGGTAGCTTACGCAAGTATCGAACCCTTGATCAAGATATATTGCTCCTAGTACTGCTTCAAATGTATTTGCTAAAAGATAATCTTTATCTTTTCCTCCCGAATCCTCTTCGCCTTTTGACATTCTTAAATATTGTCCAAAGCCTAAAGCTCTAGATTCCTCCGCGAGACTCTCTGTTCTAACAACGGCTGCTCTAATATTTGTAAGTTCTCCTTCTGGTTTATCAGGATAATTCCTGTATAGATCGGAGGAGATTATTAACTCAAGTACTGCATCTCCGAGAAACTCTAATCTCTCATTATTCTCCAAACTATCTCCTCTATGTTCATTCAGATATGATCTGTGCGTAAATGCCTTCTCTAAAAGAGATATATCATTAAACTTCACGCCTAATTTTGTTTCTAATTCATTGTAATTATTCATTTTTCTTCGCTTCTTCATATATTGCCCCAAGTACACCATTTACAAACTTCCCACTAGTTTCTCCACCAAAGTCTTTTGCAATCTCTATCGCTTCATCTATCGCAACTTTCGGAGGTGTAACCTTTCCAATGAAGCCTTCAAAAATAGCCATTCTAAGAATTTGTAAATCGACTAGCTTCATCTGAGAAATTGGCCATTGTGGTGCATACTTGGTAATCAAATCGTCAATTTCTGCCTGCTTAGTTGGAACACCTTCCGTAATACTGTTAAGAAGATCTTGGTTAAACTCTTCTATCTCATCCAATTCTGCAAGCTCATTCAGAGGAAGTTCCTCTACTACAGCGTTTTGTTGGTTGAAATAATTTGCAAAAAGCCTTTGCAATGCTATTATTCTTGCTAAATGCCTTGGGTCAGATGCTCTTTTCATAACTATTCTGTCTTCTTAGTTTCTTTCTTAGCTTTGTAATATCCACAGTATGAGCATGCAAAATGTTCTCTTTTTACATTTCCACACTTTGGACATTTGGACATACCTGTAACTTTCAAAGCATTATGTGCTCTTCTGTCACCTCTTCTGCTTCTAGAAATTTTTCTTTTTGGAAGGGCTCCCATGTCTTAAAATATTTATATTATCAATCTTGGATTATATTCGATATATTACTCTTTTTCAACTAGATTATCCAACTTTCGCGGATATTTATCTCTGTACCTGATTTTAGATTACCCTCTAATATCTCTTTGGCAATTTCTCCTTCTATGTGATCCTGAATGTATCGTTTCATAGGTCTTGCACCCATGCCAGGTTCATTTGCTTTGTTTGCTATTAACATTGGAATCTGGTCTGTCCACTTTAGTGCCATGCCTTTATCTGCCATACGTTTGGCCAATTCTGTAAGCAGCAGATTGGCAATCTGTGTTAAATTGTTAACGTTGTGTGGTGCAAATACAATTACCTTGTCGAAACGATTGAGTAATTCTGGCCTAAGATATTGTCTTAGTTCTAATAATGCCCGATCTTTTGCCTCATTCCAAAGGTTTGCGTCTTTTTCGAGGGCATTGAGTAAGATCTGACTGCCAATATTACTAGTACAAATAATTATTGTATTGTTGAAGTCTATCGTTTCTCCTGCATTATTCGTAAGTCTTCCATCATCAAACATTTGGAGGAAGAGATTTAATACATCTGGGTGTGCTTTTTCTATTTCATCAAATAGGACTACTGTGTAAGGATTAGATTTTACTCTATCAGCCAATGTTATCTGTGTCTGCCCTAATATGTTGGATGATGTCGATGTACCAAGGAATTTCTCAATACTGGAGACCTCTTGATATTCAGACATGTCCACCCTTACGATATCCTGTTTATTCCCAAAGAATTCTTCACCTACTATTTTTGCTAAATATGTTTTACCTACACCAGTAGGTCCAATGAAAAGAAATGATCCAATTGGTTTCTCTGGATTCCTAATATCCGTTCTCGCTCTCCTTAATGCCTCTGTTATTGCTATAACGGCTTCATCCTGTCCAATAACTCTTGCTTTAATATTTTCTTCTAATTTTCTTAATCTATTACTTTCTTCTTGATCTATCTCTGTAATATTGATGTTCTTTTGAATAGATATTGCCTTGGATACATGCTCAGATGTTATTTTCTGTATATTGTTTGACTGTGCCCACGCACAAGTTGCCTCTATTGTCTGAACTGCACTACTTGGTAACTTTCTGTCTCGGATATATCTTTGTGCTAATTCTACAGAAGCGACCAATGCAGGGAATGTTATGAAGCATAAGAAATTTCTTTCTAACTCTGCTACTTTCGTTTCTAAGATCTTTAATGTATCAGTAGTCGAGATCTCTTTTACTTCAATATTGGTAAAGCTTTGCCTTAAAGATTCGTTGGAATAAAGATATTTTTTGTAGTCTGCGTAGTTTATAGTTCCAATAATTGGGAATTTACTGTTCATTATGTATGGAAGCATAATGCCAGCTATGGATTGACCTGATTCCTCAGCTTTGGCAGGAATTAACTCTTGGAATTCATCAATATAAAGAATCGTGTTACCTGCATTCTCAAGCTCTTGCATAGACTTAATGATCAGTTCTTCAATTTTCTTTTCTCCAGAAGCTTGTGCTATCAAACCATTTATATCCAATTGTACGACCCTTTTCCCCTTAAGCTGTATTGGTACATCTCCTGTATTTATTCTTTGTGCTACCCCAAGGATTAAGCTTGATTTACCGACTCCAGGTTCTCCAATTAAAAGTGCATTTTTGTTTGAAATTTTCCCTAATACTGACACAAGATTGTCGATTTCTTCTTCGTGTCCTATACCGTATACATCCTGAATGCCTGCTACTTCTTCTGTAAGATCTTTACTGAAATGGCTTAAAATGAATGTATATCCATATATCCAAAGTTTTGCTATACCACCTTTCCTGAAATATGGAACATTGATGTCTAACAGTCGAGCTTTACTCTTCTTTTTTACAAGTTTGTTGTTGTAAAGACAGATTTCTCTTAGTATATCTATTGTTATATTCTTTGCTTGAAGATATTTTTGTAAGAAAGGGTTGATTCGGAGGATTGCAAGAAATATGTGCTGAGGTTGTATATCTTGGCTTTCAGTTAGGAGTGCCTCTTCTACGGCATAGGTTAAAAGGCTGCGATATGCGGTAATTCCATATGACGGCAGAGTTTCAGCTGATATCTTGAAGTTATTTTCTAAATCTGTGATATCAATTTCTATCCCAGATCTTCTTACTAATTGTTGTACTTCAAAATTCTCGGATAGCAAGTGTTTGAAAATCTCATAGAGAGAGAATTGGTTGCTTTTTGTAAAAATACATAACAGCTCAAGCGTCTCTTCACTTGCGAAATGGACAACCTCTAGGTGTCCGTATCTTCCAAATCTAAAACCAGTAGCTCTGATTTCTTCCATCTCTTTTTGTGAAATACGTTTAGCTAGTGGTAGTTGTACAGGATGGCTTTTTTCCTCATAGAAATCGTACCAGAGGATTATAACGGCAATGATAGAGAGTCCGAATAATACTCCACTCCACTTAGATTCTAATATACTGGTTATAAAGGCCTGATCTTCAAGTAATTTTGCATATTTGAATATGAATCCTAATGCTACAAAGACACCAGGTATTATGAGTATATTTGCAATAATTCTTCCAACATCCTTGAAACGTTTGTATCTAAAGAAATTTTTAATTACAGAATCTATCTGTTGTGTAGATATTGAGAAGAAGTGATCTCTTGTCACTAAGAATGTTGCTTCGTTTTCATTCTCTATGATTGGGTATTTCTTTTCTATTATCCCTACTCTATTAGTATCTTTCTTGTGATATCCACAGATTGTTTTTTGTTGCATTTCGAAGTCTAGTGCCATGTTACTTGATTAATGAAGATATTATGAATGTAATAGTTGCAATTGGTAGTATGAGCCAGATTAAGAGGATAATTAGGTATGATATTACTATTATCAGATATATTGTGAGAGCGATTGGTACATACAATATTCGCATTACAACGCCAAAAAGGAAACCCATTAAGGAGTAATCCCTATGCCATGGTATGAAGAATGTCTTCATTAATATCGATAGCGAGAGATTATCATCCACTACTGTGCTTAAACGATTCAACTGTCTTAGATGCCATATTGGCATTTTTATGTACCACCATCTTAAAAAATCTTGTATAGCGTACAAAAATATAGCCGCATATGAATCGACCTTAGTGCCTGAGAGTAATTGTTGTCCCGAGTTATCCGAGACGCTGTTTTTGACTTCCATTATCTGGGCAGTTATTTGTTATCTAAGTCTATTGTAAATCCCTTTCTTGTGCAAGCCTGGCTATAGCCTGGCCTTGGTTCATAGGTTGTTCATAATCACAAAACCTCTTTTTATGTACAGCCTTTTTGCGTATCGAATATTTAAAAGGTTGTTCATATTCGATGATCAATAGGTTGATCTAGTAGAAAACGACGGTAGTACACGAGAGAAGGTGCATTAATGAGTTATGAACGCAGGTCAGGCCTTAGCCTGGCCTGTATGGTAGAATTACGGATATGAATATATTCGAGTCTTTAAAACAAAAGAAGGGTGTTTTGAGTATGCTTGCTCCTATGGAGGATGTCACAGATTCGGTATTTAGGAGGATGTTATGTGAGATTGGTCGTCCAGATGTATTTTTTACCGAATTTATGAATGTTGACGGATATTGCTCTGTTGGAAAGAAGGGTGTAGACCACAGGGTGGTGTTTGAGGAGATAGAGAGGCCTATTGTTATACAGCTTTGGGGTAACAATCCTGAGAATTTTGCCGAAACTGTTAAGGATTTGAAAGAATTAAAACCTGATGGATTTGATATTAACATGGGATGTGCAGTCCGAAATGTTACAAGTACTGGTGGTGGGTCTGCATTGATTCAAGATCCAGACCTTGCAAAAAGAATAATCGAAGCTGTGAAGAGTGAAGCTGGAGATATTCCTGTGAGTGTCAAGACAAGGATAGGATATGAGAAGGTTAATACTGAGAATTGGATTGGGTTTTTACTTAAACAGAATTTAGATATGCTTACTGTACATGGACGTATTGCGAAGGAAGGATACGATATTCCTGCAAGATGGGATGAAATAGCAAAATGTGTGAAGTTAAGAAATGAAATATCCCCCGCTACTCTTTTGATTGGAAATGGAGATATTGTGAGTGCTACTCAGGGTGTAGAATGTTCAAAGAAATACGGTACTGATGGATATATGGTAGGAAGAGGTATTATGTCTAATCCTTGGCTATTTAGTGGTATAGAGGAAATTTCTGTACAAGAGAGATTAAATACTTTGGTAAAACATTGTGAGTTTTTCGAGAATGTTTGGGGTGAGAGAAAAAACTTTAATATTACTAAAAAATTTGTTAAGGCATATGTTAATGGCTTTAATAGTGCTGCTGAATTAAGACAAAAATTAATGAGTGCCGAGGATAGTAATAGTTTAAGGGAGATTGCTCATGGATCATGTAGCGATAATGAATAAAAGGTGGAAATTAATACCGAAGATATTAGATGGTAGTAAGACCATCGAAAGTAGATGGTATGTAAATAGGATTAAACCATGGAATAGTATTAATGTAGGCGATAAAATATTCTTAAAAAATGCAGGAGAGCCAATTACCGCTTCTGCTGTAGTATCCAAAGTTTTGCAATTTGATCATCTGGATAAATACACATTCAAGGAGATCATGGATAAATATGCGGAGGATATCCAACTACTTTCTCGGGAATATGATGAGTATTATCAATCTAAAAACTATTGTATCCTCATATTCTTAGAAAATGTAAGATCTGTTGAACCGTTTGATGTTTCAAAGAAAGGTTTTGGCAATGCTTGTGCTTGGATGTGTGTAGATAATCTTGATAACATTAGGATATGAGCGAAAATTACAAAAAAACATTTAATGAGTTAAAAAAGATAGAAAACGGTGAATATGAGGAGTGTGTATTTGAGAAATGTGATCTAGAAGGTATAGAACTTAAAGAATGTATCTTTACAAATTGTACGTTTAATGGGTGTTTGATAAGTAATATTAAAATTATTAATTCTAAATTAGCAGATTGTAAATTTAATAACTGTAAGTTAATTGGTATTGAATGGAGCAAGTTTGATTGCCAATTTGGATTCTCAAATATTTTTACAAACTGCGATATGTCCTACTCTGTTTTGGTAGATATAGATATATTGGGAACGGAATTCCATAATTGCAAACTTACAGAATCATATTTTGAATATATTAAGGCTAAGAAAGTTCCTTTTGAAAAATGTGATTTCAAGGATACTCAATTCCTAAGATGTGATCTTACGGAGTGTGATTTTACTACTGCTATTAATTATTTCTTTGATATACGAGAAGATATCTGTAAGAATGCCAAGTTTTCTAAGGATGATGCCGTATATCTTCTGCGGGTATTTGGAGTTAAGCTGGAATAGTCTCTTTATTTTGTGTTTTTAGGTAAGGTAAGTATATACGATAGCGCCGTTTCCGTTGTATAATCAACTCCATGGAACAAATACAAAAAGCCCCTGGGATCCTTAAACTTCTTTGGTTTGTATACAAAAAGTACTATAGCGAAAAGAGATTTGCAAGACATATGTGGATTACGATCCTCTTTGAACTATTGTCATATGTATATCCATTACTCTCTAGTTTCTTGCTTGCCAAAGTTGTAGATAAGGTAATTCAAATAATAAATGTTAAAGGTAGTATCGTGGATGTTCTCCCCACAATGGGTTTGATGGTCGCATCTTTTTTAATATGGACAATAGTTGAAAACTTTTCGCAAAGAATCTCGGGTTTGTTATCGATGTGGAGACCTTATGTGGAGGATGATCTGTATGCAGGACGGTATATGCAAATAGAACCGAAGGCGTATGAGGATCCGAAATTTGTAGAGTATAGAAATGCAATAAGTTGGAATTCCAATGCTGTTGGTTCAGCTGTTTTCAATGCAGTTTCTCTAGCGGCGATGATTCCTGCGGTTATAATCTCTCTACTCGCAATACTTCGTGTTAACTGGGTTTTGGCTCTGTTTGCTGTCTTAGCGGCAATCCCGACCGCAATCATAATAAAAACATTCGGAGGGAAGGTTTGGGGAATATGGGCGGACAAGGGGGAAGATAAAATTAGATACTATTTATATCGTGAGGCTATTATGGGACAAAATCCTGAAAGACACCAGGAAGTTTATGTCTTTGGATATGGCAAATATCTCTTAGAGAAGGCAAAAGAGATAAACAGAAATTTCACTAAAAAACTTGAGGAGAATGACAAAAAAAGATACTTTTGGACAGGAATATCCTCGATAATATCCATTCTGATTTATTTAGCAGCTGTTTTATTGACAGTGAACTCCGTTATAGATGGGCAAATATCTGTTGGTATGTTGACTTTCATAATATCGGCATACGATTTATTTAATGGCAACGTCTCAAGAGCCTTAAATTATGCATCACGAATATCTGCGGATAAAAGTCTTTTAGAGAAATTCTATTTTATTCAAAACTGGAAGAATGAAATTCAAGGAGGAGAAAAAAGGATACCTACGACCTCAAACGGTGTGGAAATCGAGTTTAGAAATGTATGGTTTAAATATCCAGACACGGAAAAATGGATTTTCAAAGAACTTTGTCTAAAAATAGATACAGATGAAGATATCGCTATTGTTGGTAAGAATGGCGCAGGCAAAACAACTCTGATCAAATTGCTACTAAGAACATACGATGTTGATCGTGGGGAAATATTAGTTAATGGAACAAATATAAAAGAATATAATCTAAGAGATTATCATAAATACATTAGTATACTTTCTCAAGCGTTTGTTCATTTGGGAATTACTGCGAGTGAGAATATTATGGTTGGAGATGTGTTCTCAAAGAAATCGGCGGATAGGATAAAGGATTCCGCTATAAGAGCAGACATCCATGATGTCATTAAGAAATGGCCCAAGGGTTATGCAACATTCACCTCTCGTGAGGTAAAACAAGGTGTCGTTCCATCTGGAGGTCAATGGCAGAAGCTTTCAATCGCACGTGCCTTTTATAGAGATGCGAAGCTTTTAATCTTGGACGAACCTACTAGCGCAGTAGATGCACTCTCAGAAGAAAAAATCTTTGATAATATCCGAGAAAATGCTAAGAACAAAACAACATTAATAGTCTCTCATAGATTTGCTACAGTTAGAAAAGCAAAAAGAATCATAGTTATAGATAACGGAAAAATAGTAGAAGATGGTAAGCATGAAGATCTAATGAAACAAGATGGTCTCTATGCCAAGATGTATCGTACTCAAGTAGAAAAAGCTTAACCTTTTTTAAACAGTTTCTTGTATATCCTTCCTGAATACTTTGCTAAAAAGAAATTCGCAATAACTAATCCAACACCCCCTGCCCCAATTATTAAATACAATACTGTATTAGTTATATATCCCCTCGTTCCTAACATCCCATTTAAATCATTCAATGTTGAACTACTGTTTAAAGCTATAAATGCAGAAGAAAAACATATAACAAACATAGAAATTGTAGAAACTAGCGTGAATTTCTTAACATAATCCTTGTGATACTTAAAAATATATATTGCAAATGGAATACATACAAAAATATTAAAGACAGGAACACCCATAAAGAAACCAAATACACAGATCATATAGAAGATATAGGCAAGCAAGAGTACATATGTAGATAATTCTGCATTAAGATATTTCTTGTACAACAAAATATCAATCAGAATACCAACAACTAATCCTGCCAGTATCAAGTACTTAATGAATGATTCTGATATGAAAGATATAGATGTCCACCAGAATGCGAGTGCAAAGAAAACAGGTGGTATTGGTAAAATCAATATGGAATTTGAGAATTTAACATTCATAACTGTATATTACCTTTTTCATGGTACAATTAAAAATCTAAATTGATTTCCTTTAATTATGATCTTCTATTTACTCTTTGGTGCAGGGTTCTTAATCTTTGGAATAATTCAGTTTGTAAAAACGAATAAATTAGTAAAGAACGGAATTACCACTACAGCTAAGATTACAGAAGTTAGGCAGAAAGAATCTGTATCTCAGGATTCTGAGGGATTTACATCTACATCCTACTCATATGCGCCAGTATTTGAGTTTACAGATAAAAATGGAGAGAAGTATACAGTTGAATCTAGACATGGATTTGCAAGTAAGAATAAGTTTAAGGTGGGAGATTCTGTAGAAGTGATATATTTAGAGGAAAAGCCACAGGATGCATCTATTAAGAAAGCTGGAGCGTTGTGGTTGTTACCAGTAATTCTTCTATCTTTAGGGATACTATTCTTAGTTCTTGCATTTGTTGCATAGAAACTGGACGATACAGGGATCGAACCTGTGACCTCCACAATGTCAATGTGATGCTCTAACCAGCTGAGCTAATCGTCCTTATTACTATTAAATAGCAGATGTATTCTATCTTGTATCAAGATAATTATCAATTGGGTTAGCTTCCAATTACTTGGTGTTCATAAGAGGTAGGTTTCAAATTCCGGAAATCCTCTATACCTTGGCTCGTCAACCTCTCCATTAGGAGAGATATTCTCTTATTACCTGTGCCAAATGCTGCAACTCCGATCATAGCCTTGGTGGTGTTGATCAAAAGAGCGGTTATCCCATCCTTGTACTCAATCCCTTCGATATGCATATCTCCTCGTAGTTTCTCAAATTGCCATGGCGTAATAGGTATGGATTCTACACTGGGTTTATATTCCTTGAATTCATCTGATGCAAGATCTGTCTTCAGCTTTTCGTAGAACTCTTCTACAGATGTATCTTCTATTATACTTAGACATGGTTTAGTATCACCATTCATGAAACCCTTTATGTTTGTTTCTACTTGTTCTAAAGGGCTTACTTCTGTTGTGTTTTCTTGTAAATCCATTATCTTTTTTAATAATTTTATCTACTAAACCATACAACTTTGCCTACTCTGCTGTAAAGTATTTATCTCTATCAGAATCACTCTCAATATCTTTTACATCCTTATTTATCTTCTTAAGTATGTGTATTTCTTTGCCGACGAAGAAGCTCTGCACCACTTATTATGCCAGGAATGCTTTGTGGGTTAGCAACTTTTTTTTCTTTCTCTCTCTCTAATATTCTTCTCCATTCACTTCTCAGAAATTCAGGAGACATCTCGAGTGGTTCTATCCTTAATCTCGTAGAGCCATCTGCAAGATCAAGGGATATTATTGTAACTGCAAAATCACTACTCTCTAAAAAATGTAAATATGAACTATTTAATAAAGATACATCATACACTTGTATATAATCACATAGAACACGGTAAAACGCAGAATCTTTTACTTCTTCAAAAGAAAGCCTTGTGCATTCTATTGGGAGATCGTGTTCATTAACCATTCGACGGATATATGCATCTACCTCATCTGGTGTTACATCGAGTATAGTTTCGTTCACAATTGAATTTGGATCTTCTGCTTGATTTGAGAATAACACATTGAGATTATCCATTAACGAATTAACGGAGTATTGTTTCGCTTGATCATAAAGCTCATCTCCAGTTGTTATTGTAGGCATATCTATCTTTTCTTAATAACTTTATCTACTAAGCCATAATCCTTGGCTTCTTGAGCAGTAAAGTATTTATCTCTATCCGCATCTCTCTCAATATCTTTTACATCCTTACCCGTTTTTTCAGATAGGAACTCATACAACATCTTTCTATTTTTTAGTATCTCCTCTGCCGCTATAGCAATATCACTAGCCTGTCCCTCTGCTCCACCAATAGGCTGATGAATCAAGATCTTACTATTAGGAAGTGCATATCTCTTCCCCTTCTTACCATTTGCTAGCAAGATACTACCCATAGAAGCAGCCATCCCTACCGCAATTGTTGAGATATCACATTTGATGTAATTCATAGTATCTAAAATAGCCATGCCAGCAGTAATAACACCACCAGGAGTATTTATGAACATCTGAATATCTTCATCAGGATTCTCTTTCTCAAGAAAAAGAAGCTGTGCTACCACAGTATTAGCCATCTCTGTCTCTATCTCTCCTGTTACAAACACAATCCTGTCCTTGAGCAATCTCGAATAGATATCGTATGCTCTTTCTCCTTCACGATCCTTTTCTACTACTGTAGGTATTAAATACATAATATATTTAAAAGATTAAATTAATTAATCCTTGTGTACCTCTTCTCCTAATACTTCCTTTATGAATGCTTCAAAAGCTCTCTGCTTTAAATCAACATTTCTGACATATGCTCTCCAATTCTCATCATCATACACACTCATATCTGTACCCTTAGGCGCGTTCTTCTTCAAATCATCTATTCTGGTATTAAGTTCCTCATCTGTCATAGTGATGTTATTCTCCTTCATATACATTCTCAAGAAAGTATCTGTCTGGAGAGCTTCGTTTGCATCTCTCTCCCAAAGTTCTCTCATCTTCTCGATGGTTAGATTTTGTGATTTGATGAATTCTTCAATATTGACACCTTTTTGCTGCATATCATATCTAAATGTTCTTTCCCTCTCTCGTGCTTCATATTTAATTGCTGGTTCTGGGACCTCTATCTTACAAAGCTTAATAGCTTCATCCAATGCCCTCTCCTGCCTCTCATGCAAAAGCATATGTTCTTTCTGAGCCTTCATTGCATTCTCTATCTGTTTTCTCAAATCCTTAATATCCTTTACATCTTTTAACTGAATCTTCTTAGCAACCTCTACAGCCCATGCATCATTAATCTCTTTCTCATCTGTCTTGTAATTTTTCTTAATATCATCCAGAGCTTGTTCTATCTCTTCTTTAGATATCTTTGCTTCTTCCTTCTCAACCTTTACCTTTTTAAGATTTGCCAATTTAAACTCAGGCATTACAGTAATCGTTATGACTAACTCAACATCCTTACCATCTTCTAGCTTAGGAAGCGCTTTGTACTCGGGAGGTGCAATTGGATCTAACTGCTCTTTCTGAATAGCGGTGGTAATGAAAAGTGGTGCAATTTTTTCTAAAGTTTCTAATTTAACAGATTGATTTATCTGTGGTTCTACTAAATTGGTAGGTACTTTTCCTTTTCTGAATCCTTTTATATCAACATTTTTAACCTTGTCTTTCATCATCGCTTTGTAGCTAGTCTCAAAACTATCTTTAGGTATGGTTATTGTAAACTCTATTGTATCTTTGCTGATATCTTTTCTCTGGTAAAATTCGCTCATTTAAAAATGTTTTTAAATTAATATTTTGCTTGAAAAGTCTACACTTTTTTGTATAGTTTGTCTAGTTTAGCCGTTATCACAAGCCTTTCTTTTGATGTCCAAAGAGGAGTGCATGTAATTAGTGTTAATCTGTAATCTTCGGTTTGCTGAATAACGGAGATGTCATTTGGTTCTGCGATGTTTATATCCGTAACTACATATGTATATGTCTCTTCACCCACATTCATTTTTATTTGGTCTCCAATGCTGACCTTGTCCAGATTGAAAAAAGTATTGGTGGCGGGTGGTATGTATTTAAATCTGTGCCCGATTATTACAACATTACCTTTATTCCCTGGCAAACTAGATGTTGGGAAATGCCAAAACCCTCTCTCCATAGCTTCAGAGGTAACTCCTTCTGATATATTGCCTGAAATTCGTGTAGCTTCGATTGAGAGTGAAGCTTTCTGTTCTTCAAGAAATCTCTTCTCCAGTACGAAATCATCTCCTATGGATTTCTCTATTGACTCCATAGCTAAGACCTCTGAGTCAAATGATTGTATGGATGGAGCTATCTTTTCAAGAACTTTCATATATATATTCTTTGATATTCTGTATGCATCTAGCTCTCCTAACGTCATTGAGATTTTGTTATATGAAGGGAAAAGGAACAAAAAACCGGAGAGGAGGAGTAGCAATAGTATCATTAAGACGGTTATTATTATTTTCTGACTTTTTTGTAATTTCATATTATATATTTTACAAGGTTTTGCCTCCTGTTGCATTAATTTTAGAATTGTAATATTCTGGATGTAAGAATATATAAATTATTATATAGGGTTGGAGTGGCAAAGAATAAATCTAAAACTGCACCAGTAGAGAAAAAAATCTCTAACAAAAAAGAATCGATGGTCTCCAAAGTAGAAATTAAGAATCCTAAGGATTCGGAAAGAGTTTCAAAAGTTGTGGGAACCATATTTATAGTATTAGGTATCTTACTCGTTGGGTTTGGAATCTATTCATTTGTTAAATATAATTCAACACCTACTCTTGATGAGAAGTTAGTTCCTCCTTCAATGGCAGAGGTGTCCTCTGTAACTAAAGAAGAGATCGTTTCCATAGGAGGTAATGCTTCAGGATATGATACTGTGATTGTCTATGTTAATGGAGAAAAATCTCAGACAGCGAAAATAGCTGAGGATGGTAATTTCTTGGTAGCAATAAGTCTCTCAACTGAAGGATCGTATGAGATAACGGCTGCTGGTATTAAAGGTTTCCCGAAGCGATATATATCTTCTCCATCACTTGCTGAGAGTGTAACTATCGATAGAACAGTACCAGAATTGAAAGATATTAAATATTCCTCAGAGGTTGGAACTGAAACATTTACTGTGACAGGTATGATAGAACCAGATGCTCAGGTAGTCATAAAACGAGGGACAGATTACTACAGTGCTACTTGTGATGCTGAGGGGAATTTCAAAATTGTAAGTATTGCTTTGGATGAAGGATCAAATATCTTTAATGTACTCATTAAGGATGTTGCAGGAAATGAGACCTATTTGGAAGGAAAAATTAAGGTCACCTATTCTCCGGATAGTGATGTTAATGGAGATGCGGTAGACGATGAGTCTCTTCCAGTTGCTGCAGGCGAAGAAGGTATTATGAAAGACTTCTTCTTTGGGAATACATTAGTATTTGTATTTGGAATTTTGGCTATGTTAGGAGCGGCTTCTTCTACAATAGTTATGTTTGCAAAATCTAAGAGAAGCTAAAATTTCGTTATGTATTTTTGAGGGGAGTACATACTCCCCTCTTTTGTTTAAAATTGATATAATCTACCTAGTAAATTGAATAATACAGATATGGGCAAAATATTTTCCTTTAAGGACACCAGTTCTGAGATAGAAGAGCTTGAAAAGAAAAGAATCGAAGATTTGAAGGAAGCGGTTAAGTATAATCAAACCTCTGGACCCAAAAAACCGGCGATAGTTATACAATTCTCTTGGGAATTGATAACTTTAATTCTTTTGATTTTAGCTGTCATATTCTTTGGAAACCAACTGATAAGTGTATTACTATTCTTGTTCTTAGGCTTCGTTTTTACATCTGCCGCAAGACCTGTAGTTACGTGGTTAATGTCCAAAAAGATTTCTAAGGGGTGGGCTGTTTTGATCACCTACCTAATTGCAGCTGTTATTATGCTTGCTGTTGTCTCTGTAATCCTCGTTCCTTTTGTTGGTCAGGTATCAGAGTTAGTTAAGGTATTCCCAACTTGGATTGAGAACTTGGTTTCTAATTTTAAAGGTATATCTTTTGGAAGTGTCAAGATAGATGCTGATTCAATAACACAATTTGTTTCAAATGGATTACAGAGTATCTCCACTGGGGATAGCTTCAAAAATATTTCAAGTGCTGTGGGTAGTGTATTCAGTACAACGGGGTTGTTGCTCTCCTCCTTCATCTTGTCTATCTATCTTGTCTTGGAGCATGATTCCATTCTTGATTTTGGATTGATACAGATACCTTCTGATGAGAAAAGGGAAAGAGTTAAGAAGCTAGTGTTGGATGTTGAAAGAAAGCTTGGAAAATGGCTTTTAGGACAGGCAACTATCAGTCTTCTTATGGGTGCTTTTGCAGGTATCCTCTTGACCATCTTGAAAGTCCCATTCGCATTGCCATTGGCGGTTATGATTGGGCTCTTTGATGCAGTACCAAGTATTGGTGCTACAATTGCACTAGTGATTGCAGCATTGGTTATACTTGCAACAGTTAATCCTCTCTCTGCAGCAATCTTCGCTGGTCTCTTCCTCATATATCAACAGATAGAGAATAACTTCATAATCCCTAAGATCATGGGGAATGCTATTGGTCTAAAGCCAGTAGTCATAATGTTGGGTGTATTTGTATTCTTGATATTGTTTGGTGTATTTGGAGCATTGGTAGCGGTACCCTTCATGGTTATCCTCCAGATTTTCTATGAATTCTACATTGACTTGCAAAAATTGAAGGCTAAAGGTATCGTGTAATATATACCCATTATTATTTAACTGCCCAGTAAAATGGATAACCAAATAGCAAAGAAGAACAACATTTTCTTTTTTGAAGATTTCGCAGCAAAAGATTTGAATGAGAACAAGGTAGGAAGAAAGGGCCTTAGTCTTTTCAACCTCAAGGATATGGATGTTCCTGTCCCTGAATTCTTCGTAATTGGTGGTAATGTATATACAGATTTTTGTCTTAGTGCGTTAGCTTCTAACAAACAGAAGCTTCTTGAAAAAGGTCGGAATCCAGAAGGTGACGAGATTCTTAAGGCATTCCTTGGTCATGAATTCTCAAAAGAGATTCAAGAAGATATTCTGAGTGCATATACTCGCCTATCGGGTTTCTCTGATGCATGGGTGTCTGTGCGTTCCTCGGTAATATTTCCCGCAAGTGACAATATCTCCTTTAGTGGGATATTTAGCACAGAACTTAATGTGAGGAAGTTTGAAGATCTTCAAGAAGCAGTTAAACGTGTATATGGTTCTCTCTTTACGGATGATGTTATTGCATATGCTAATAGGTTGGAAATAGATCTTGCAGATGTAAAGTTGGCTGTTGTTGTACAGAAGATGGTTCAGGCAGAGATATCTGGTGTGGCTTTTACGGTAGATCCAATTACTCAAGATGAGACCAAGCTTGGCATAGAGGCTGTATACGGTCTTGGAGATGTTATATCTACTGGAGAAGTTACCCCGGATTCATACCTGTTGAGTAAACGAGATCTTAGTATCTTGGAAAAGCATATTGCACCTCAGGAATGGATGAAGGTAAGAACTATGAACGCTTCTCATGGTAAACGTGGGAATGAAGAAAAAATCAAAATCTCCTCAGGATGGAGTCACAGGCAGAAGTTGTGTGACAGGGATATTCAAGAGGTATCAAAGATTGCGTTGATTATTGAGAATAAATCTAGAAGTGCTCAAAATATTGAATGGGTAATCTCTGGAGGAAGAGCTTGGGTTTTACAGAACAAGCCTTTGATATCGGAGAGTATGTCCTACAAGGTCAGTGTCTCTGAATTTGAACCTGTGAGGAAGACTCTTAGAGATTTAGTGATGGTGTTTTTAGATAAATATCAGTCTCAAGAGATGCTTGCAAATCAGGCAATGAGTAGTGCGCAAAAGATGGTTGTGAAGAGTAACTCAAGTATTGGGGAGAGACTTGGCAATTTGATTAATGCTGCAAGGAACAAGAAAGAAGAGGTAAAGATTGCAAACCAGATGGATAAGGAAGCGCTTCTTGTTAGTGGTATTGGTGCAAGCTTTGGTGTTGTTACAGGGAAGGTTTCCATAGTTGATGCTCCTAATGGTAAGAAATATTCTAAGGAAGATATTCTTTTGATTAGAAGATATTCTACTGAGATGGAATCCATGATTATCTCTTGTGGTGGTGTGATTATGGACTATGGTGGTATTACAAGTGATACTGCGATCTTGTGTAGAGAATTAAAGATTCCAGCAATTGTTGGTGCTGTCAAAGCATCTGAGTTATTAAAAGAAGGTCAGGTTGTAACTATTGATGGAAATACGGGAAGTATATATAAATCTGGAGAGAAGGTTGAAGTTAATCCTGTGGTTGATACATATAGCGAGGGTATTGACCTTCTAAATATCAAAGAAGAAAAAGAGGAAGAGGTCGTTGAAGAGATTCCTTCATTGAAGGTTCCAAGGGACTCTACCCTACCTCCTTCTGCAACAAAGGTGTTCAGTATGGGTAATCTAGATAGCTCTAAATTAGTAGATTTCGTTGGGAATGCGCACGGTATTGTGTATATTGATTTGGATGAGATGCTAGTAAAAGAAGGCAGACATCTACTGGCATATGTTGAGGACAAAAAATTCTTAGACTTTAGTTCTAAGATTGCTGAAAAGATTGTTAAATATGTAGAATTAGCACAGGGGGATGAGGTTATTGTTTCTATCGGTTCCTCCCCTATCTCTGACTTTAGAGGTTTAACTAGAGGTAAAGAGTTTGAGGATCAGACTTTGTCTGGTGATATATATGGTGCTACACACTACATTAATAATCCAGAACTGTTACAAAGAGTTATTAAGATAATTAAGAGAGTAAGAAATATTCATAAAAAGAGAAATGTTTCCATTGCGCTCCACTCTCCTATGAATGAGGATATGATGAAGGAGTTTAAAAAATATCTTTCTTCTGAGGGTTTGAGAAGGACTTCTTCTTTCAAGATTTATGCTATTTTGGATAATCCTTCTGAGATTATTCTTGCTGATGATATTTTAAATACTAAGGTTGATGGTTTGATTTTGAATATACCTAGAATTACTAAACAGATGCAAGGGTTTAAGGTTACTGATGAGGATGCTAAGTATGATCTTAGTAGGAATAGTGTATTTAGGGTTGTAGATAATGTTTTGGATGTTGCTAAGGGACAGGATACTAGGATTATAGCTGTGGTAGAGGATTGTAAGCCTTTATTAAGACATTGTGTACAATCTGGTATATATGGTGTTTCTGTCAAACCAGAGGATATTGCTGAAGCGAGGAAGGTTGTTTCGGAGGAAGAGGCAAAGGTTATATTAGGAAGATAGTTTTGAGAGATTCCCAGCGATAAAGTATTTTTTGATGTCCATATATGGAATATGGTTTGGCTGGAGATCTCTTTGATGTTTAAATTGAGAAATTCATTTCAATTCTTTTTTCTTTGGGTTTCATCTTCACATGCTTTTTAAACTTACATCGATCGATCATTATATTGCAAAATTGCAATGCTTTTCCCATCTCTTCTGGTGTTACTTCAGATAGATCAAAAACCATTCCTATGCGATTTCTGGGTAAATTGGGTACCCCCATTGTTATATATACATAGGAATTATGTGGAATTCCAGCTCCGGACGATGCCATGATTTCAAGACATTGAATTGGATGATTGAATGTTATTAGATCGTCTGCATGGTGCTTTCTTAGTATAAAACATCGAGTGAAATCTCGATCTCTTAGACCTAATTTCTTTACCTTATCTCCCGATTCAGTTGGGAAGCTAAAGATAACATTGTTGCTGTCGGTGATATTGATTTCTGTATGTGCCTTGTCTTGAAGAATTCTACTCATCAGTATGGCAACATCTTTACGAGATTTATTCATTTTGGGTCTCCTTTTCCCACTTACATAATATATGAATTTTTATGAAATAGTATTACTTAAGTACATTCAATTAACTATATATAATTAACTAAATGTACTAAGTAAATATCCATTACTTTATCGCTGGTATAACTGAATAAATATCAAAGATATATAAATCTTAGTATGATATTTATCAGTATTATTAAAGAACAATAGCTTATTGCTATATATTTACATTATATCAATTATCCAAGGGATTGTTAATACTATGGGGTTCTGGATGGCAGCTTGTTTGAGAATTTGGCGTTGTATCAATCAAATAACACCTTGTTGACATCAACAAGGTGTTAAAGTGTAATCTGCACAAGGATATTATTGGGTTGTTGAGATCGACAAGTCAATATAAATGAACTCCCAGGCAAAGTATATCGTTATACATATACAAAGAGTTATAATAAAGAATGGAAAGTATAAATATATATTGTGATGAAAGTTCCGTAGAAAATAGAAACAAAAAATATTTTGTTCTGGGAGCTATTTCCTGGGATAGAAATGCTACTGGAGAAATTCGGGAAAATCTAAAAACTATTTTTCAAAAATATGATTTTCATTCAGAGTTGAAGTGGCATAATATTTCATCTGGTTATGAAAACCTATATAAGGAAATTGTAGATTATATTTTCGATAATACGAATATCTCTTTTAGGGCAATAGTTGTTAATAAGGAGAAAATGGATCTTGCAACATATCATGATAATGATCAAGAGCTTGCTATGTATAAGTTTTACTATCTTATGCTTCGATTCTTTATGAAACCGTTTTACAAGTATTATATTTTTCTAGATAAAAGGAATAAAAAAGATAGGAAAAGAACTCAGGTATTGACGCATTTTCTCAAGGCAAATATTTTGAATTATGATGTTCAAAGTGAAATAAAACATTTGCAGGAATATGATTCAAAAGAGCTTCTTTTTATCCAACTAGCAGATTTCTTCGCAGGGGCAATATCTTTTGCATATGAATCTACACAAAAATCTAATTTCAAGAAAATAATAAAAGAATATATAGAAAGCAAGAAAGGTTCGACACTTAACAATGGCTCTCTCAGAACAGAAAAGAAGTTCAACATCTTTGAGATTCAATTGAATAGAGAGGAGTAAACAATATGTCATCCATTCTGTCGTGTGGAGATGATCCACAAAAGTACAAGGAATGGTATATAAATCATTTGGTTATACCTTCCCATGAGATTAAGAATCCATTTAAGATTGAAGATCTTCCAATTATCTTCGAAGAATCAACATTCTTACATGCCTTTTTTGATAGTGATAATAAAGATCTTCCTCGTACAAAAAAGGATAGAAAAACAATATTCTCAAAAAATCGAGCTCGGCATCTTTGTGTTTTAGAAGATCTTGCATTAGGAAATGAAAGCGGATATGTAATTTATGAAGACGTGTGTTATCGCAAGACCGTCTTTTACATCAAGTCATGTAATAAATCAATTGTTTTTAACAAGAAGTTTTCAAATACGAATCCATATTATGACTTTGTGACAATTTTTCATACAACGAAAGAGGCAAAAGAGAGAAAAATAAAAAGAAATCAATGGAAGGAAGTTTTATAAAAAGTGAGAGCTGTTATTCCCTACAACTCTCAGAAAGGTCAGTGTCAAGCTATTGCTTTAAGCAAAGCTCCCCTGAGGTGATACCTCATTACTTAAATATTATATCATTCCAAAAGAGATTCAACAACCTATAATAATCGTATCCACAGGCCCTTTTAATAAATTCACTATTTGATGTAATTTCTATTTCTCTCATTATAGGTTTCTATGATATACTTTCCATACATGGAAGATACACCAATGATGAAACAATATCTGGGTTTTAAGAAGCAATACCCAGATAAAATACTACTCTACAGAATGGGAGATTTCTTTGAAAGTTTTGGAGAAGATGCCAAACTAACATCCAAAGTATTAAACATAACCCTAACTGCTAGAAACAAAGAAAATAACAAAGTACCACTAGCTGGATTCCCTCACAAAGCCATAGACCAATACCTACCCAAACTCATAGAAGCAGGATACTGTGTGGTGGTAGTAGACCAACTAGAAGATCCTAAATTTGCAAAAGGCATAGTAAAAAGAGGAGTAACAAGAATAGTAACACCAGGAACACTAGACGGAGATGAAGCCAATGTAGTAAAAAACTCATACCTTGCTAGCTTCTACCTAGAAAAGAAAATACTTTCCATATCTCTCTGTGACGTATCTACAGGAGAGTTCCTACTCATAACAGAGAAATATACAGAGAACACCATAAACAATATATTGTCCTCCTACTATCCTGAAGAAGTTTTGGTATTAGAAGGGGAAGAAACCCTCATATTCCCCAATACACCAGTCCATTTTGTAAGTAAAAATCTCAAAAACAAAGAATATGCACAAGAGATAGTTAAAGACTTCTATGACATTAAAAATATTGAAAGCCTAAACATCTCAACTGATTCTCAAGACATCATATCTGTAGGAATGTGTTTGGATTACATTAAAGAAACTCAGTTAATGGACCCTAAACACATCCTCAAACCCAAACGAGTGAACACAGACAGGACAATGGTACTGGACAGAGCAACTATTAGAAATTTGGAACTTGTAGCCAGTGCATACAGCGGAAATATATCCGATTCACTCTTTGGAGTACTAGATCAAACCTCTACCCGAATGGGAAGAAGACTCCTCTACTCATGGATATTGAATCCGTTAATAGACAAGAAAAGCATAGAGGAAAGACTAAGTACCGTTGAGGAATTTGTTAAAAACTCATCTGTCTTAGAAAAAGTAAGAGAAGCTTTAAGTAATGTAAATGATATTGATAGAATAGTTGGGAAAATTGGATTAAATAGAGCTAATGGAAGAGATTTTAATGCACTTCAAGCATCATTAAAAAATATTCTTGATATATCTGAGCTTTTGGAAAAAGAACTTGGAATGAAAATAGATATAGACAAGGAGCTAATGGGTAAACTCATTGAGGATATAGAGAAAACCATTTCAGACGATCCTCCCCCTACCCTTACAGAAGGTGGAATTATCAAAACAGGATACAATCTTGAGGTGGATGAATTAAGATCATTAAGTGGAGATAGCAAATCATGGTTGAACAAATTTGAGGAAGAGGAGAAAGCACGTACAGGTATCACATCATTAAAAATTAGCTTCAACAAAGTATTCGGGTATTACATAGAAGTTACAAATACACATCTAAACAAAGTCCCAGAAAGATATATCCGAAAGCAGACGCTCGTGAATGCGGAGCGATTCATTACAGAAGAACTAAAAGAGAAGGAGAATATAATTTTGAATGCACAAGAGAAAATAGGTGCATTAGAATACAAAATATTTAGTGAATTTAGAGATACCTTTATCCCCTACCTTGAAGAATTACATATCATTGCACAATTCGTTTCAAATATTGATGTACTATCTAATTTTGCATATGTTGCGATTCAGAACAACTATGTTAAACCAACTGTATATGAAATTGGTGAGCAAGATGGAACTCTTGAAATTAAGAAAGGTCGTCACCCTATTGTTGAGAAAATCTCATCTGAAGAATTCATATCAAACGATACTTTGCTCAATTTTAATGAGTCATGTATGGCTATCCTTACTGGCCCAAACATGTCTGGTAAGTCAACATATATTAGACAGGTTGCAACTATTGTATTGATGGCACAGATAGGCAGTTTTGTATCTGCATCAGAGGCAAACATATCGATTGTAGATAGGATATTTACAAGAGTTGGTGCATCGGACGATCTTTCTAGAGGAAGGAGTACATTCATGGTCGAGATGGATGAGGCTGCGAATATTATAAACAATGCTACCAAGTATAGCTTGATTGTTTTGGATGAGGTTGGACGAGGTACAAGTACATATGATGGAGTTAGTATTGCCTGGGCTATTGCTGAATATCTTGTAAATGAGGGTAAGGCTAGAACCTTGTTTGCTACTCACTACCATGAGCTTTTGAAACTCTCAGAGAAATTTCCCGAGAAAGTACAGAATTACAATGTACTTGTAGAAGAAGATCTCGAAGAAGGTACTGTTATATTCCTTAGGAAGATTGTAAAAGGAGGAACAGATAGAAGTTATGGAATCTATGTAGCAAAGATGGCTGGGCTCCCGACAAAAATTATTAAGCGTGCTAATGAAATACTTGAAAGTTTTGAACAAAAGAGTATGTTTGAAAAGAAAAATGAGTTAAGAGATACAGAAATGTTTGCCTCTTCTGTAGAGGAGGGAAATAATAAGAAAGAGATAAACGGAGCCTTCCAATTCCCACTTTTTACAGCAAAAGATTCAGAAGTAGAACAAGAGATACAGAAATTAAATCTTGATAATTTGACGCCACTAGAAGCATTAAACAAAATATCTGAGTGGAAGAAGAAGATTTAGATATCCAGATAGTAGCCGAAACCATATCGGTTTTTAATAATCTTCATGCCTGTTGCAATGTATATCTCTCTATTTAACCTACTGATTGTAACTGTTATGTATGATGATGATACCTCTGTTTTGATTGCTTTCTCTAAGTAACTTTGAAGATATGTAGAATTGCAATAGCCATTAGAATTTAATAGCGCACAAAGAAGTAATAATGCTGATCTTGATGTTGTTATTTTACAACCATGAAAGATAATGTACCCACATTCAATTGAAATCGTAACTCCTCTTTTCGTAATTTCTCTTGGGGCTTGGAAATCATTCTGAATAAATTCTACTAAATTCTCTAATATTGTAGGCACAAGACACACAAATGTATCAATATCGACAATATATCGATATCCTAGCTTTACATATTTTCGAAAAGTTTCTTGGTTAAACTGTGATGTAATAATTATCGTTGAATTGGATAACTCTTTGGAAATTATATTTCTTAGTAATTTTTCAGAATCTTTATGCCTAGTATCTACGATTAAAAGGGCGTATTTTGGGGCTTTGACTTGTTGGATAAACTCTGAAACCTCGTGTAAGAGTGTAATTCTAACATCTTGTATGTGTACTGCACGAAAAATATCCTTACACCTTTGATGATGTAATAGGCACGCTACCTCATAAGTCATAATGGGTAAATACTACTACACAATTCTTACAAAATATTTACAGGTTGAGAGTATTGATAGCTTCCTCAAGAGAAACCAATGATTGTTCACCAGATGCCATATTTTTGAGTTGCATTTGTTTTGCAACTTTTTCCTCATCTCCAATTATGATTACCCATGGGATATTCTTTTTGGATGCATATTTGAGTTGATTCCCAAGCTTTGCTATAACTAGTTGGACTTCCACATTGATTTTTGAATCTCTTAGTTTTCTTGCGATTTCCTGAATATATGGGTATAGCTTTTGATCTAACAAGGGAATAAAGACTTTCGTCTTTGTTGTTTCTTTTGGAATTAGATCATAGGTCCTAAGATAGTCTTCTGTGGTTATATCTCCCCAACCAATGCCAAATGCTGGGAGCTTCTCCTGTCCAAACATAGAAAGAAGATCATCATACCTTCCTCCTCCGAATAGTGCGCGTGGATTCTCTTTACTTCCGATATCAAACATCTCTATGACGGTACCAGTGTAGTATGCTAGCCCTCTCATGATAGATGGTTCAAAGCGGATATTTGTTAAGCCAAGAGTTTTTATTCTATCGAACAATTCTAGTAAATCCTTTGCTCCAGAAGATTTATCTTCAATCTTTTTTAGATCCTTTAGATCCCATTTGAGGAAATCCAGTAAACTCTCGATTTGAGTTTTTGTTAATTCAAGTTCCTTCAGATATTCAACAAACTCAGTATTACTTAGCTTTGTGTAGTTATCTATAGCTCTTGCAACCTTAGGTTTTTTCTCTAAGGAAAGTTTTAGAATATTTTCAAAAAGATAGTCTAGGAGATATCTACTATTAACACGAATCTCATACGTATTTGAAGGCGCTTTTAATTCTTTCATAACGGTGAGAATATACTGGAATATCTCAACCTCTGCTTCTAATGTAGGAACACCTAATATGTCGATATTAAGTTGAATGAATTCCCGTCTTCGACCCTTCTGTGGCTTCTCATATCTGTAGTATTTGCTAATGTTGAACCATCTTAATGGAAATATTAACTCATTTTTCTTTGCGGCTACCATTCTTGCAAGAGATGGTGTCATCTCTGGTCTTATGGCAACCTCTCTCCCACCCTTATCTACAAAATTGTAAAGTTGTGTATTAGCAAGCTCATCTCCTGATTTCGCTCTGTAAAGCTCTGCTTCCTCTAGAATTGGGGTATCATATTCTTCAAATCCAAATCTCTCGGCTACTGATTTCCAGATATCAAAAAGATATGATTTAGTTAGCATATCTTTAGGATATACATCTGTCGCTCCTTTGTATGGTGCTGTTGAAAGTTTGTTTTCCATATCGAAATTATATCACACAGTTTAACACTCTTAACGATTTTCTTGGCTTGAATAAATAAGGTAAATTATATATAGTCTGAGTATATATATAATCTGCCAAGATACAGAAAAGAATGAAATATAGCGTAGGGATTTCTAACTCTAGAAGACCAAGTTCTGCAAGAAGATCCATTAGTAGATCACATGGATTAGCATCGTATAATGTGTTCAAGAGATTTAGCGATACAAATCCATCGAAGAGCTCTCGAGTAAAAACTAAGAAGCCAATGAAGCCCAAAATGAAGAAGATACTATATATTGGTGTCGGCATTCTTTTCTTCATTGGTTGTATTATTCTTTTAGTAGTAGGTATTTTCCTTAAAAATCTTCAGAAATCGTTGCCTTCTCCGGATGAATTAGTATCTAGGACTTCTGAAAAGAGTACTCAGATATTTGATAGAAATGGAACCCTCCTTTATACAATTTACGGAAATCAGAACAGAGAATTTGTATCTATAGATAAGATCCCTGATTACACAAAATGGGCAGTATTATCTGCGGAAGATATAGAGTTCTATCAGCACAAGGGCCTTGACTACAAGGGGATTGCTTCTGCGGCTCTACGTAATATTACTTCCGGCGGTATTACTGGTGGTGCTAGTACCATTACTCAACAGCTTGTTAGGAATACAATCCTTTATGATGTTCTTGGAGATGAGGCATATGATCAAACATATCTGAGAAAAATAAAGGAAATTTTAATTACAATGCAGGTGGAGCAAACTTTGACTAAGGATGAGATTTTGCAGATGTATATGAATGAAATTCCTTTGGGTGGTGTAAATTATGGTTTCCAGGCTGCAGCAAATGCATATTTTGGCAAGGATGTTAGTGAGCTTACTCTTGCTGAAAGTGCTGTCCTCGCGGGTTTAATTCAAAGCCCTGGTGTGTATTCTCCACTCTATGGTACCAACCCAGATATGGCAGATGTCAGAAGAAATTATGTGCTTGACCAGATGCAAAAGCATAAGGATATGACTGGGGTTACGGATGAGGAAATAGAGGCTGCTCGGAATGAAGAGATTGTCTACAGTGATAAAGTAATTGATATCAAAGCTCCTCATTTTGTCTTCTATGTTAAACAGCTCCTTGTAGATGAGTATGGTATTGATCGTGTAGAAAGAGGTGGCTTGAAGGTCACAACTACACTTGATTACTCTACTCAACAGATTGCAGAGGAAGAGATCCAGAAAGGTGTAGATAGTGGAAGAAAAAATAATGTTAATAATGGTGCAATGGTTGTTCTTGATCCTAATAATGGGCAGGTTTTAGCGATGGTTGGTTCTGTGGATTATTGGAATGTTGAAGATCCAAGAGTTGATGGGAATGTAAATATCACAGTTAGTAAAAGGCAAATGGGTTCTTCGATCAAACCATTTGTCTATCTAACTGCAATTACTCAAGGTTATGGTCCTTGGACAGAAGCTCCAGATCTAGAACAAATCAGCTTTGGAACTTACGATCCTAAAAACTGGGATTCGAAAAATATTGGGTTAATGACCGCAAGAAAAGCCCTGGTATACTCAAGAAATGTCCCTGCAGTATATACATTACAGATGGTAGGAATTGATAATTTCTTAAAGACAGCTGAGACAGTTGGTATAACAAGTCTTTCAGATAAGGCTGGATATGGTTTAAGTTTAGCCTTAGGTTCTGGTGAAGAGACGTTGTTAGAACATGCTGCTGCATATTCTGTATTAGCTAATGGTGGTACTAAATATGATACTATCGCCCTATTGAAGGTTGAAGATTCTAGTGGAGAGGTTTTGCAGGAATTCAAAGAACCTGTGGGTAATCGTGTGTACAAAGAAAATCAAATATATCTTGTGAACTGGATGCTCTGTGATCTCGCTGGTTTTAATGATCGTCCAGATAATGGATACTACACAATAAATGGAAAGAGAATTTGTGGGAAAACAGGAACTACTGATGGACCAAAGGATTTGACTACAATTCTTTACTATCAGAATCTTGTTGTTGCAGTATGGAATGGAAATAATAATGGTGAGGTTGCACCAGGCGCTTGGGGATCAACTATACCGTTACGTATTGCGAATTCATTTGTAAAGAGAGTTGCGGATACATATGTCCCAGGGACATACAATCGACCAGCGGGTGTATTATCTACTACAGTTTGTACTGATACTGGAGCTTCTCCTGCGGAGGGAAGTGGATGTACAAAAGAAGCTTCTGTGTATGTTGATGGTGGCGCACCTGCGGCTGATACAAGGAAGGCTGTTGAAGTTTGTGCCTCTACTAATTTAGTTCCATCCAACCTTTCTGCGGCACAGAAGTATGGTTTGACTACAACTAAGTACGTTATCACAAATAAATTATCGAATACTTTACAACAAGCAGCATATGAGAAATATTTGACTGGGATGGAGGGATCAGTATATCTAACTTCTGAGCCAGCTACTGCAGTTTGTGCATTGCCTTTAGGTCCTGATAATGCACCTGTTGTAGACATTGCTGCACCTTCTGCGAATCAATCTGTCGAAGCAGGAAGTACTTTGACAATTTCAGGATCGGTGGCATTTTTAGAGAGTATTTCTAGTTTTACTGTAAAGTTTGATGGGAGTAGTATTGCGGGTGCAAATGTTGAAGCCAATGGAAGTTTTACAATTAGTTATGTTGTACCTGCGTCCACAAGCATAGGTACACATACTGTGAATGTAACTGCAGTTGATAATTATGGTAAATCAAATACTGCAAATGTAAATATTAATGTTCTTGCGGCAGGATCTAGTATTTCATTAAGTATAATAAATCCTGAAGATGGAAAAACTATCACAGGAAATACTGATATTATCGCTAATCCTACTGGTGGCTCTGTTGATAGTGTCACATTTTATGTTGTAAGTGGAGGTAGTACTGTTGCAAGTGGTACTGACACTAGTGGTGGAGATGGTTGGAGATATACTTGGAATGTATCTGGCATGGCACATGGAACATATACAATTAAAGCTACCGCATCAAAAAGCGGTGTGACTATAACTGCGCCTTCGATAACTGTTACTTACTAGATTAAGATTCCTCCTGTAGATTTTGTAACCTTGCTAGAGATTGATTCTGTAATTTTCTTCAAATCTTTATCGGCCAAAGTCTTCTCAGTATTTCTGATAGAGACTCTCATGGTTATTTTCTTCTTTGTATTGTCCTTTTTATCCTGATATATATCCAAACAAGTTGTAGTTCCTATCAGTTCATCACCATTTACCTCTTTATTTATGATTTCATAAAGATCAGAAAAAAGAGTATTACTTTCCACTTCAAAACAGAGATCTACCCTACTCTCTGGGAATTTAGAAATCCTATGACTTGCTTTTGTACTATTCTCTAGTGCAATCAATTTTTCAAGATTTATATCAACTCCAGCTGTAAATTGGGGAAGTTTGAAATTTACTTTAACCTTGTTATCAATTTCTCCGAGTAATCCAATAACCTCGCCTTGATGGAGAATCAAAGCAGAACTATTAGCATCAAACATATACATTATATATTTTACATTCTCAGGAATGTCTTCCTCTAAAGAATCTGCAATCAATTTGTAATTTGGTCTTATACCAACCATATCGAATATCTTCTCCGCATATACCTTGGCTAGGTAATATGCTGAGTCTTCTCGTTTTTCTGCTGAGGTGAAAATCATACTGAGATGCCAATCTTCTATTGGTAAACCATCTTTTTCTGAATATCCCTTCTGATGTGCTAGGTTCATTTCAAACAATCCCAATTTCTCGATACCCTCTTGTATATTGTACTGAGCCTTTGAGAGTAAGGTTGGCAAGATAGATGTCCTCATTAGAGAAAGTTCTGGTGAAAGCGGATTCTTGAGAGAATATGCTTTCTCTGGATCGAGCCCTGCTCTCTTGATTGTATTTGCATCAGTAAAACTATATGTATCCGTTTCGTTACATCCATTATCTGAAAGCAATTGCCTAATATTTCGTTTTAACGCATAGATACCATTGTCTCTTGCAGGTGTAAGTTCTTTGGTAGGAAGTATTGGTCCTATGTTGTTGTAGCCGTATATTCTTGCAACATCTTCAAAGATATCCTCTTTTATGCCAATATCCTGTCTCCAATGTGGAGCTTTTACTGTTATGTTTTCATCTTTCTCCCTAACAACTTCGTATTCAAGATTAGATAGTATCTGTAAAACAGTCTCATTGCTAAGATCTAACCCCGTTAATAATCTTAGATTTTCCAATGAGAAAGTGATTTCTTTTTGTACAGCCGGTGTCTGGTAAATATCAATGATATCGGAAGCGATCTTGCCATTTGCTAGCTCTTGTATTTCTTTTACTGTTTCTTTTAGAACAGGAATACATTGCTCGGTTGAAATTGCATGCTTAAACTTCGTAGCAGCCTCCGTGGAGAGTCCTAACATCATCGAGGTCTTTCTAATGCTTGTCTTGTCAAAGTTCGCACATTCAATAATAATTCTTTTGGTATTCTGATCTACTTCTGTTTCCGCACCTCCCATGATGCCAGCGATAGCAATTGGATTGGTGTTATCTGCGATAATCATGACACGATCATTAAGTGTGTGTACTTTTCCATCAAGCCCAAGAATACTTTCTCCTTCTTTTGCCATTCGTATATTGATATGAGCAATTCCATTACTATTAGGGTCTTTGGTTACAACTTTGTCATAGTCAAACGCATGCAATGGTTGACCTGCGAGATGCGAAATATAGTTGGTAATATCTACTATATTGTTAATTGGTTTGTATCCTAGTTTAATGAGTGTGCTTTTTAGCCACAATGGTGATTCTTGTATTGTCACATTATCCATAGCAATTGCGGTATACCTTGCGCAAAGTACTTCTGCATCATTTGCAATCCCTATTGGCAAACAATTTGTTTCTGAAGATAGATCTTTAGATTGATCAAGATACCAGGATGGAGTTTTGAAGCTGTTCCCGAAGATTACAGTTATTTCTCTAGCTAACCCTAGTAAGCCGAATAGGTCTCCCCTATTTGTTAATGCTTTGTTTTCTACATCTATTATGCAGTCATCAAGTTGATAGTATTGTGCAAATGGTTGGCCCGGGACAGCATCTTTAGCGAGACGCATGACTACAGTATGGTCTGGACCAAGATTCAACTCTTTTTCTGAACCCATCATACCATTGGACATAATATCTCTCATTTTACGAGGTTCGATGACAATTGGCTCTTCTTCCGAATATATTGTGTAAGGAATCTTCGCACCTGGTTTTAGATATGCGATTTTGTCTCCTATCTCTAGTGTCTTGTCTCCGGCTAATACTTGTACGTTATCCTCTGGTCCTATGTTCAATTGGTATACACCCAGTTTCTCAGCATTAGGATGATCTGCTTTCTCTGCAATCTCTGCTACTATGATATTTTCATAATCTGAAGATAGATCTTGAACAGATTCAACTTCCCCAAGGTGCTCTTTGATTGCATTAACAATGTCTGTGCTTTCCTGCTCTATGTTCCCTAACTGTTTTAATATATTGACTGATACTTTCATATTACAATTGTCTTAAGAAGTTAAGGTTTGAGTCTCTGAGAAGTCGGATATCTTCTATTCCAAGTTTTATCATTGCTAATCTGTCTACTCCGAATCCCCATGCAAATCCTGAGTATTCATCTGGGTCAATACCTCCGGCCTTTAATACATTAGGATGAATCATTCCACATCCCATCAATTCTATCCAACCGGAGTGTCCACATGTTGAACATCCTGCCTTATTACAGAATGGACAACTTATGACAAACTCACAGTCTGGTTCTGTGAATGGGAAAAACGATGGTTGCATTCTAACATCTAAATCTTTTTCAAGGTAAGTTTCCAAAAATGTTTTTATTGTTGCTTTCATATTTGCTAGAGAAATCCCTTTGTCTATGTACACACCTTCGATTTGGTAGAAGGTATGTTCATGGCTTGCGTCTGTAGCCTCATTCCTGAAACATCTTCCTGGTAATACTACTCTGATGGGTGGTGGGCCAAACTTCTTCATTGCTCGGTTTTGCATAGTGGATGTATGTGCTGGCAATACAAATCCATCCACCGTCCAGAATGTATCGTACATATCTCTTGCAGGATGTCCCGTGGGGAAGTTTAATGATTCGAACATATGGAAGTCATCATCTATCTGTTTACTTTCGAGTACGTCAAATCCCATTCTTTGGAATATTTCAACAAGTTTTTCTACTTCTTTATGTAATGGATGTTTTGTACCCTTCGTTTCTAATATGTATGAACGTTTATCTTTTGGTGTATTCACATCAAATGGTGCAGTGGGATCGATACGTGGATTTTGTTCATATACAACTGATTGGGCAAATTTTTGATCAAGGATTTCCATAACTCTTGTTTTGAGAACGTTTACTTCTTTCCCATATTTGGCTTTCTTTTCATTTGGGATAGTACTTATGTTTTTTAGTGCCAATGTGAGGAGACCATTGTTCCCTAGATATTTAGTCCTGAGCTCTTCATATGGTAAATTCAGATCTTTATCAACTTCTGAATAGATCTTTTCTAATGTATTATCCATCAATACTTTGGCAATCTTAAGTTTATATATTGTATATTGTTTATTTAAAAAGAAAAAGGACTCTTTGCGGAGTCCTTTAAATAATTCTAATAAAGAACTCTAAAGAGATTTTACTATAAAGGAGAAAACAGAAGGATTGTTGTATGCGATATCTGCTAATATCTGTCTGTTAAGCTCCATATTCTTTGTTTTCAATCCACCGATTAAGTCTTTGTATTGAATACCGTTGTTCTTACTTGCTGCATTTATTCTATTGATCCAAAGCTGTCTGATTTGGCTCTTTCTTCTCTGTCTATGTGCGTATGCATATTGGCCAGCATGCATAAATGCTTGATGTGCAACTCTGTAGAGTCTATTCTTTGTCATCCTGTAGCCTTTTGTAGCCTTTAGGATTTTATTATGCTTTCTTGATCTTACTGTTCCGCCTTTGACTCTCATGACTTATACTTACTAGAAGTTAATAATTTTTCGAACTAATTTCTTCTCATTTGCACCAACAACTACTGCGTTAGACTTCTGTCTTCGCTTTGATCTTGTAGATCTTTTGGTCTTCAAATGACCTTGGTGACTCTGTTTGAACCTTAATTTAGCATCTCTGTTCCCTCTTGGGTTAGATAGCCTGATTCTCTTCTTCGCTGTTTTGTTTGTTCTTTGTCTTGCCATTTTGTCTATATGTTATTGAAGTACGGTTCCCTTCCGTCTTTGGTTCGGCTTCGATACTACTATAATCCGCGAAATTAGTCAATATTTCATTGAATACAGATTGGGCTATTTCTCTTGATTGCCTCCCCTTTTTGATCATTGTGAGTTTTACAGGGTGTCCTTTTTCCAAGAATTCTAAACCTCTCTTTATTCTATGTTGTGTATCACCAATATCCATTACTGGAGTAAACCTAAATTCCTTTAATTCTTTCATCTTTGTGTTAACAGCTGCCTCTCTTTTCTTCTTATTCTGTTGGTATATGTATTTTGAGAAGTCCATAATCTTACAAACCGGTGGATTTGCACTTGCGCCTACCTCTACAAGGTCTAGCCCAGCTTCTTGCGCAAGTTGTCTTGCTTTATCCGTATCAATTACACCAATATTTTCACCATTTGCACCAATTAACTGTACTTGTGGTACTCTAATCCATTCGTTTTTTCTTGGACCATAGTCCTTTTTTACAAATGTGCCTCTATTATTGCTATCGCTATATCCCATTAATATTTTTGTATTTTAAATTTAAATATTTAATTTGTGGGATGTCCCTTAGTTCGAATTTCTTCTTTAAGGGTATCTATAAATTCTTGGACTTTCATCAATCCCTGATCTTTGGTTTTTCTGGTTCGGATAGAGATTGTTTCAGTCTCAACTTCTTTGTCTCCGATGATGACTATGTATGGTATTTTCATCTTCTCTGCATCTCTAATTCTAGATTGCATACTCTTATTCCTATCATCAAGAGATACTCTAAGTTTTGCATCTTTAAATTCTTTGTAAACTTTGTCTGCATAGTCATGATGTTTTTCTGAGATAGGGATTACATATACCTGTTCTGGAGTGAACCAGAGAGGGAAATCACCACCATGATGTTCAATTAAGAAAGAGAAGAATCTCTCAAAAGAACCAATCAGTGCTCTATGTATTACAAATGGTTGTTTCTCTGCACCTTTTTCATCAATGTATCTAATCTCGAATTTCTCGGGTAGATTAAAATCTAGTTGTATTGTAGATACAGAATCTTCTTTTCCAAATACATTCATAGCTTGAACATCGATCTTTGGTCCGTAGAAAGCTGCTTCTCCCGGTATCTCTTCATATTCTATTCCTTTGTCTAGGAGTACTTTTCTTAGCGTGCTTTCTGCAATCTTCCAATTCTCTGGATCACCGGCATAATGATCTTTTTTATTTTCCCAATCAGATACGGAGAGTCTAAATTTGTAGTTATCAAATCCTACGTCCTTGTAAAAGATCTCCAATAGGTCTAATGTCTCGTCTATTACCTTCTCTAATTGTTCTCCGGTGCAGAAAATATGGGCATCATTTTGTGTAAATCCTCTAACCCTTTGTAAGCCATGAAGCTCTCCCGATTTCTCATATCTATATACTGTACCAAACTCTCCTAACCTATATGGTAAATCCCTGTAGCTCTTAGGTTCTAATTTGTAAACCATCATTCCAGCAGGACAATTCATGGGTTTTAGATAGTATTTTTCATCCTCGACCTCTATTGGTGCATACATAGAATCTTTGTAAAAACCTAAGTGCCCAGAGGTTTGGAAAAGAATCTCCTTGTTAATATGTGGAGTTAAGATATGCTCATATCCTGCATCTCTTTCAAGATCAAGCATATAATCCTCAAGAATTCTTCTCATTCTATATCCTCTTGGAAGCCATACTGGTAATCCTTGCCCTATCTCTGGGATAATTGCGAACAATTGTAACTGTTTCCCAAGTATTCTGTGATTTCTTCTTTCTGCTTCTGCTTGTAGTTCTACATATTCTTTTAACTCTTCTTTGGTTTCGAAGGCGGTGCCATAGATCCTCGTTAGCATCTTCTGCTTCTCATCTCCTCTCCAATATGCCCCAGCGGTTTTTAAAAGTTTTATGCTTCCGATCTCTTTGGTGCTAGAAATATGTGGTCCTCTACATAGGTCTGCGAAATCATTATCTCCAGTTATGAAGAAACTAAGATCTTCGTCTGGAATGCTTTCAAGCAATTCTAATTTATAATTTTGACCAGTTTTGGTTAAGTAATCGACAGCTTCTTTTCGCTTCATAAATGTCTGAACGATCGGGAGATTCTGTTTTATAATATTCTTCATCTCCTTCTCTATCTTTGGTAAATCCTCTTCTGCTAATGGCTCTGAAAATTCAAAATCATAGTAAAAGCCATTTTCTATTGCAGGCCCAATACCCAATTTCGCATCTGGGTATAGCTTTAATACTGCCTGTGCTAAGACGTGTGAAGCTGAATGCCTCATTTTTTCTAGTTTCTTAACATTTTCTTTGTTCATATCAATATTCTTATATATTAGTTAAGGATGTTTTTGTTTGGAAAAAACGAATGTACGACATTATTAGAAGGTTCGTGTTGTGTAAACAACTCTGCAGAGGATTTCTTTTGTAATTCCATGTATTTTGTACATACTGACACTATTTTATATTTTTGCATCTATTTTTGCAATGTATTGTCTACTATGAAAAAAGATACGGAATTTAATCCAAAATCTATTGTGTCAATCTTTTTGATGTGATTTAATGTAAGCTTGTCTAAAGGGTATCTTCGAGGATGTTTTACAATTAAGGCACCCTTAAAAGATTTCGTATCGGGGTCTTTTACGCCATTTAGCATTTGAGATGCCATGTTTATTACCCTTTCCATCTTGAAAATATTTTTGGTGTTATACAACTTATATGGTGGATCCATGAAAACGATGTCGAAGCTTTTGTAGTCTTCGTTATTAACTTGCTTAAATAGATACTCTTCTGCTTTTTCCTTTATGATATCGACTTGTGGTAAGAAACCTGTGTGTGCTACATTTTGTTTTAATACATATTCGGCATTTTTTGAAGCATCTACCACTGTCGCATCTTTTGCACCTCTTGATAGGGCTTCTAATGCAAATGAACCTGCGCCTGCATATAGATCCAGGATTGTTTTGTTAACGATATCCTCTTTAAGAATATCGAATATTCTGACTTTCATCCTATCTGTTAATGGCCTGGTAGTTTTTGGGATATCTATTCTAAAATTTTTTGCTTTACCTCCTGTGATACGAACAAAGGTGTTAATTGTTGGCTCTTTGGATTGAAGGCGCTTTTTAAGGAAAGCTTCTTCTCTCTCCTCGAATTCCTCGGGAGTTTCTACTTTCCACTTATTTTTATCTTTTCTAATTTTTTTGAATGATTCTAATTTGAGACTCATGAGCAGTATTATACTACAATTAGTCAAGTTTTATCCCACCCATTTGTAAACCTCCGAATTGGAATAGTGAATATGTATCGGCAAATTGTGCAGTTTCAGACCATGGCCCTAATTGTTCATCAGAATCCCAGAATCTTATACGCCAGTAATATGTGGTATCAGAATTAGATAGCGCAGTACCTGCATAGTAGTATAATGAGGATCTTTGTCCATTAGCTATTGTAGTCGATGTCTTTCCTGAATCCCACATGAATGCTCCAGAGAAATCAGAAGCTGCATTTACCTCTATCTCATATGCTGATGCAGGATTAGTATTAATATCAGAATATATGGCAGAAAAATATGGTGGGACTCTTGTCAATGCAGAAGGATTCGTCATATCATTTGTTTGAAGTGCTGTTGGCTGATATGGTGCTCCGGATACTAAGAAAGTTGCAACATCTGACCATGCCCCCTCGTTATTATTGTTATCCCAGAATTTGATTCTCCAGTAATACAGTGTCCCATTAAGAGTTATTGTAGTCCCTGCGTATGATATATCTTGAGATCTTGCACCGTTGTTAATTGATGGGGAAAGGGATGTCTTGGTAGAGTCCCACATTGTTGTACCGTTAAATTCGGAGGTTGTGTTTACCTGTATTTGATAGTAAATTGCAGTATCCGATGTGTCAGGGTCATTAAATATTGCACTAAACTCAGGTGTTGTATCTGTTACATTTATAGGGTTAGTAGTGCCCTCTGTTAAGAGTGAGGTTGGATCTGTTGGTGCATCATTCATAGTAAAATTGGATGCAGCAGACCAAGTCCCTTCAGTACCATAGCTATTCGCGAATCTAATTCTCCAGTAATATTTTGTACCATCAAGAGGTAATATTGTCCCAGCATATGAAATATCAGGACTTCTACTTCCGTTTGTAGTGGCAGTCATAGACGTTAAACCGCTATCCCACATAGAAGTTCCAGAGAAGTCAGAAGCAGTATTTACTTGTATCTGATATCGGGTACCAGTATCAGAAGTGTCAGGGTCATTAAATATTGCACTAAACTCAGGTGTTGTATCTGAGATGCTTATCGGATTTGTCGCTCCTTCTGTGAGTAGGCTTGTAGGAGCAGATGGATATATATTCATGGTGAAGTTAGATGCAGAAGACCAAGCACCGGTGGCTCCAAGATTATCTGCAAATCTAATTCTCCAGTAGTATGTTGTACCATTAAGTGAAAGAGTTGTCCCAGCATATGAAATATCTGGACTTCTACTTCCGTTTGTAGTGGCAGTCATAGACGTTAAACCGCTATCCCACATAGATGTTCCAGAGAAGTCAGAAGCAGTGTTTACTTGTACTTGATAGTACGTGCCTGTGTCAGAAGTATTAGGGTCGTTAAATATTGCACTAAACTCAGGTGTTGTATCAGAGACACCTGTTGGTGTAACGGATCCTTCTGTCCACAAAACAGTAGGTGCTGTTGGTGTTGTATTCATGGTAAAACTTGAAACAGATGACCATGGACTTGTTGTACCATAGTTATCTGCGAATTTAATTCTCCAGTAGTATGTAGATCCATTTTGTGAAAGAGTTGTCCCAGCATATGAGATATTTGGACTTCTAGCTCCATTTGCAGTAGCTGTCATAGCTGTTAAACCGCTATCCCACATAGATGTCCCTGAGAAACCAGAGGAGGTATTTACTTGTATTTGGTAGTATGTACCAGTATTCGAGGTATCTGGATCATTAAATATTGCACTAAATTCTGGTGTTAAATCTGAAACTTGAGTGGGTGTTGCTACGCCCTCTGCTAAAAGAGAGGTTGGTGCGGTGGGTGTTGTATTCATAGTGAAGTTAGCGGCAGAAGACCAAGCACCTGTTGCTCCATAGCTATCTTGAAATCTAATTCTCCAGTAGTATGTTGTACCATTAAGTGAAAGAGTTGTCCCAGCATATGAGATATTTGGACTTCTAGCTCCGTTTGCAGTAGCTGTCATTGATGTTAAACCGCTATCCCACATAGATGTTCCAGTAAAAGCAGAAGAGGTGTTTACCTGTATTTGATATACAGAACTTGTATCAGAAGTATTGGGGTCATTGAATATTGCACTAAATTCGGGAGTAGTATCTGTTACACCTGTGGGATTTGTAGCTCCCTCTGCTAATAGAGATGTTGGTGCTGTTGGGGCTACATTGTTTAAGACAAAAGAAGCGGTGACACTCAGGCTTGCGGTTACATTTGTATCCGTTCTTGGATTTGCAGTAGAACTGTCACTCCACTGTGAAAATGAGTATCCTGTATTAGGAACCGCAGTTACTGCTGTTCCGTTGCTTCCTCTGCAAACTGATTGTGAAGTAGTCCCTGTTAGGGAACCATTACTGCCTGCTGTATATGTTAACGTATATTTAACTAGCCAACAGGTTCTACTCTCTGTACCGCAGGAACCACAGCAGGAGTCTTGGTAATATTTCGTACAAGTGTTTGTTGTACTAGAACAACCATTATTAGAGGTTACGCTGTAATATCCAGAGCAAGCTGCTGGGGTACAGGAACAAGATCCACAAGAATCATCACAGTTGTCACAACAGTAGCTAGTCCCGCATTTATATTCTCCGGATACGCATCCAGACCCTATATTTCTGCAACCACCTGGACCAGTACAGCCACAAGATGGAGATGTATAACATTCTGATGGACAAGTTCCAGAACATGCGTATGCGGGAGACTTTTGAGACAGAAGCGTAACAAAGGCTACTAATGAAGCCAAAAGTATTCCTCCTGCGATAGATCCTCTTTTTGTATATCTCAAATTTAATATCATTTCTTAGAAATACCTCTTTTATGATTAATTCTTTCAAAAAGGACATGTGCAAACCATCCCAATATTAATGATACAAGTGCAATACCAATATATATAAGTATGTCTTGATTTTTTTCTTCAGTATTAGATCTTAGAGTTGGTTCGAGAATCCTATTTCCTTGCCCAACAATTAGATTAACAAGCAATGTGGGTTGATTTGAATTTGAAGCTTGTGCGTTAACAATATATTTCCCCTCCTCCATATTAGTGATACTAAAAAGGACAAACCAACTTCCTCCATAATCTGCGATTGTCTCTATCTTTGTGTTCCCGAAGGATACTATTATCTTGGAACCTGGTGTCGAACGACCCTCTATCCTTACTGCATCGTCTTTGTACACGGTTAGATCTGTTCCTTCGATGAGTGCATCAAAGTTATTTATTGCAATTGAGTCTAGTACTACTGAATCAGAGTTCAAAGTCTCGGTATTACTCTGTCCAAACGTCTTAAAGAGTATTGGCATAGTTTTATCCCCTGCGTAAGATGGTACAGGGAGAAGAACTAAGAAAAATGTGAATATCAAAGTGTGGATGATTTTATATTTGTTTTTAGTCATTCTTCTTATTTTGTTTTATTAATTAGATATTGTCAACGTTGATCGGAAGAGGAATTGCCTTCGGATTGCCGTAGAACATGTATATGTTTTCTCCTCCAATAGGAAGGGATGGGATTGTGACTTTAATTGAAGTGCTGCTAGAATTACATTCTCCCTCTATTTGGAAATTCAAAGAACGTAATGTCTCACTTTCTTGGAACCGGAGATCTGCACAATTATTTTGTAGTTTACCCTCTGCTATCAGCGATGCAGTATCAATCTCGAGTTGTATTTCTTTCTCAAGATATATAGATTCTGTATTCTCAACAAAAATTGATTTTCTATATGCCCAACTACTCTCGGTAACTGCAACTCCCTGTACCGAAGATTCATTGAGGTGAGAATATACTTGATAGCCTGCAGCGCCAGATAAGAGAATAAATAGAAATACACCTAGTACTTTTAACGTTTTCATAGGTATATTTTATCAGAAATTATTATCTTTCTCTTGTAATTTCGTACAAGATTATACTGGCACAATTTGCTACATTCAGAGATTCCTTTTTCCCTCTCATAGGCACAAATATCTTCCGATCACTCTCCTCTAATATCTCTGGATCTACGCCATTCTTTTCATGACCAAGAATAATTGCTAATTCTTTTGGATATCCAATTTTTTGGAAATTCTCGGCATCTTCCGTTAACTCTACAGAATATATTGGAATATTCTGTGCTCTTAATTCATCAAGTGCTTCTTTGGTAGTGTCATAATGCTCGGAAGCAATCATTTCTGTAGCTCCAAGTGCAGTCTTTTCAAGCTTTGGATTGTCTATTGGTGTTGTCATCCCACAAAGATATATCTTTTCCACGCTCCCTGCGCCATCCGAAGATCTAAATATACTTCCGACATTAAACACTGAGCGTATATTGTCCAAAACTACGTGTATTTTCATTTAAAAAGATTATCTAATATATCTTGGTAGCTATTATCTTCTAAAAGGATCTCTCTTGCAACCTTTCTCGCCTTTTTTAATGTTCCCAAATCATGTATAGAAGCAACTTTGAAAATTGGAATGCCTGATTGTCTTGTACCGTATACCTCTCCTGGTCCTCTCCTTTGTAAATCGTAGTCTGCTACATCAAAACCAGAAGAATGTGCTGCAAAATATTTCAATCTTTCTCTCACATCTTCATCTTCTGCATATTCTTGTCCAGGGATTACATAGCAGTAGGATTGTAAATTATTCCTTCCGATTCTTCCCCTTAATTGATGTAACTGTGCTAATCCAAATCTCTCTGCATTTTCTATGACCATCATAGTAACACTTGGGATATCTATTCCTACCTCTATTACTGTGGTGGATATCAAGATGTTATATTTCTTGTCCTTGAAATCATTCAGTATTTGCTCTTTTTCCTTTGGTTTTAATTTGCCATGTAGGAAAGCAATTTTGACCTGCTTGCCATATTTCTCTTGTAGCGCATTGAATTCATTTAGTACTGATTTAACTGTAGTCTTTTCGGATTCTTCGATGAGAGGATATATAATGAAGGCTTGTTCTTGATATTTTGAATCTTCGATCCTTTTTACAATCCAATCGAAACAATTACTACGTTTAGAATAAGGGGTGTAATATGTTTTAATTTCAAGTCTATCCTTGGGCTTCTCTTCTATTTTAGATACATCCAAATTGCCAAAAAATATCTCCGTAAGACTTCGAGGTATCGGTGTGGCTGTCATTGAAAGATAGTGTGGGGTTATTTTTGATTTAGTTTTGAAATACTTCCTTTGTTCTACTCCAAATCTGTGTTGCTCATCAATAACTACTAAATTCAAATCTTTTGGTAATTCTTGTTGATACAATATTGCATGTGTACCAATGATCAATTTATTCTTCTTGCTAGAGATTGTTTTCTCTGAGGATATACAAAGCTCAATATCTACATCAAAACTATCAAAAAGTTTCTTAAATGTTTCGTAGTGTTGAGATGCGAGGATTGTTGTTGGAGCAATTAATACTGCAGAGTAACCAGAGGCAATTGCGTTTAGTATCGCAATTGCGGAGACTACTGTTTTTCCGCTACCGACATCACCATTGAGGAGGCGATTCATGGGCTTCTCATTTTTCAGTTCGTCTAGTATAACTTCGAGTGCACTATTTTGATCGTTAGTAAGTGTGTATGGAAGCGATTTTATGAACTTATTAGTAAGTTTTGTATCAATTTTTACAGGTTGTGCCACTTCGTCTTTTTGTTTGAGAATCTCTGTCTCTATTCTAAATGCAATTTTTAGCATTTCATCAAACGCAAGACGCTCTCTTGCTTGAATAATATCCTCTTGTGTTAATGGAAAATGAACTTGTGATATGGCCATTGGAAGAGCTAGAAGATCAGGGATTAATTCTGGTTTTAAAGGGTCCTCAATCAGAGATTGTATCTCATCTTTTAGTGTATTAATTTTACTTCTCAGAATCCGAGAGGAAAGACCTTGTGTCTCAGAATATACACCAATTAATTTGCCTAAATGGAGTTGGTCAGAGATATCTTCATGCAATTTTTCTGCTTTAGGATTATATATACTTCGCTTGTTTCCTTTTGTTGTAACCTTGCCATTGAAGAGATATTTCTCTCCTTCTTGAAGTGTTTTTGAAAGATATGGTTGGTTGAAATATGTTAATGCTAATGTCTGAGTATCATCTTTTACTTTTACTGTAGTTATCTGTTTTCTAAAACGAGTATAGATTGTCTTGGCGCTTACAATCTCTGCAACAAATGTCCCAGTACCTGTCTGTAGAAATTGCGAAATCGAAAGCACATCTGAGGTATCTTGGTATTTGTATGGAACATAGAAAAGCAAATCTCTTACAGTGGAAACCCCAAGCTTCTCGAATTTCAATGCTAATGCATCACCTACACCTTTAATATCTTTAACAGAGGAATCTGGATTCATCCTCTATTATATATTAAGCAAGGTAAGGATGAGAGGTACTGCGATTCCACCGACTAGGATAACTGCAGTTGCAATGTTTATGATATTTCTAATCTTCTTCGAGGTCTCTTTTTTCATTGTTAATATACTATCAACTTTTTTGTTGCTTTAGAATACTTCGAAGCATTTTATCTTTGGTACTTTGTGAATTGGCAGACTGTACTAAATTAATATCATGGCATTTCTTATCCTTTTGTGTCTTTATCTCTACCATATCTCCAGTTTCTAATTCTTGGCTTAATTTTGCCGCTTTATTATTTATCTTTGCTGCGACTGCGCTATCTCCAATTTGTGAATGTACTCTGTATGCAAAATCTAATACGGTATCTCCTTTAGAGAGCGGAATTATCTCCCCTTTTGGTGTGAATGCGAAAATATCTTCTTGAAAAAGTTTTACCTTAATAGGTGTATTCTTGATTGTTTTACTGTTTTTAATATTTTCCTCTATTCCTTTGTGTACTTCCTCTACCCATCCATATTTATCTGATGGATTCGCATATCTACTTCGACTTGCTTTGTAGGCGATGTGTGATGCGGTTCCATATGTATTAGTATTATGCATTTCTTCAGTTAGAATTTGAACTTCCACCTCAAGATTGGAAATCCCTGAGAATTTTACAATGCTATGTATGGCCATATATCCATTAGGTTTAGGGTTGGAGATATAGTCCTCAAATTGCTCTATATTCAATTCTCCAGTATCCATAACCTTTTCCAAAACATTGAAACAATCATTAGTATTTTTTGTAATGCAACGAAATGCCACAAGATCAGCAATAGATTTGATGTTAGGAGATTTCCATTCTTTTTCATATTTTTTGAGCTTGTTATATACACTGTATTCACTTTTGATTCTGCCGTAAATCTCTGTATCAAGCCCTGTGGTCTTTGATTTTAGAAAAGCTAGATATTTTTCTAGAAGTTTTGCATTAATGTCATTCTCTTTATATCTTTCATCAATTGCTTGATATTCAATGGGTTGCGTTAACTCAAACACTCTTTCGTCGATCTCTTTCTTCAAACTCCCAAAATCAAGATATTCTGCTATCTCAGAATATATACTCTGTGCTTGTTTAAAATATGTTTTCTTGAATTCTTCGTTTATCAAATCTGGATTTCTTAATTTATCCAGAACACTTGCGAGTTTAATAATTACGGAACGAAGATCTTCTGCATTATTTAGAATATATTTTGTGATAATCTCATCTTTTGTATCTTCGTTTTTGGTTGTGGCTTCTATAACTCTCACTCCTTTTACTAAACTTTGAATAGATTCATCAAATTCTGGATAGAGATCAGTATCATGAAGCAAAGCTGCGATAATTGTTGTAGCATCAAACCCCATTTGAGTAACAATATATGCTGTCCCAAGCATGTGTATTTTGACTTTCTCATCTAGAGAAGAGATCTTCTCGATTGTCTCAGCTATATCCTTCGCATATGCTTGAGGACATGCTTTTAGTATATTCCGTTTTGTTTTTTCTAAATCTACCATAGTTAAAAAATCCCCTTGGAAGGGGATAATTAAAATATTTATCTATCCCCTTGCGATTACGTCTTGAGTGTAATATGACATAATTGCTTTCCTACCTTTAGTAACATGGATGAGTAGGAAGAAATGCTAAGTGTATCATTCCAGTCTTCGACCTTCTTGTTATTAATCTTTACTGCACCCTGCCCCACTAATCTCCTTGCGATTGATTTACTACCAGCAAATCCAACAGCTACTAGTAATTCAGTTATTGAGTATATATCTTGAGTGACAGATATCTCTTTTATCTCCTTGCTATCTTCTTTCTTTTGAAATACTTCTTCAAAATATTTTTGTGCTTTTTGTGCTTCCTCTTTGGAAGTAATTTCCTCTGTAACTCTCAATGCGAGTTCTTTCTTCAATAGGATAGGATTTTCTCCGGAGTCTAACCTCTTCTTGTATGTCTTTAATTCGTCTAGAGTTGCAATTGTTAATATTTCAAACCCAATCAATATCATTCCATCTGTAAATGCCATGACTTTGCCATATATATCCTCTGGTTTGTTATCCATTCTGATCATATTTCCTGTGGTTTTACCCATTTTTTCGCCATTTGGATCTTCTAAAAGTTTCCCAGCTAATACAATCTTCTCTTTTTTTAGATGATTAAATATCATATCTCTACCAGCAAGCATATTGAAAAGCTGATCATTGCCTCCGACTTCGATATCGATATCCATCATTACAGAATCATATGCTTGCATTAGTGGGTACAAGAACTCGTTTAAGTGAATGGGTTTGTTAGCTTCTAATCGTTTTTGGAACATATCTCTTTTTAGCATCTGTTGTACTGTAAATTCAGATGCAAGATTTATGATATCTCCAAAATCAAGTTTCCCAAGCCATGTACTGTTGTACATTACTTCTACCGGATTCTCTTTGTTATTAATATCTATGATATGTGATGCCTGCTCGACATATCTCTTCATGTTCCTCTCAACATCTTCTTTGGTAAGCATCTTTCTTGTTGCAGCTTTGTCTGTTGGATCTCCTATTCTTGCTGTGAAGTCTCCAATTAAGAAGATAACGTGATGACCAAGTTTTCTAAAATCCTCTAATTTTCTCATTCCTACGCTATGTCCTATATGTAGTGTCTCTCCTGTAGGGTCAAATCCTTGGTATATGTTTAATCTTTGTCCAGAGAGTAATTTTTCTTTAAGTGCTTCTTTTGATGGGAGTATCTGTTCTACTCCTTTTTCAAGTATTCTTTCTATGATTTCTTTGTCTGTTTTTACTTGTGACATAACGGAATAATTATATATGTATTTAATTTACAGAACAAGGGAAAAGGAATATAATTATAGGCCATGAACGAAGACCTTAAAACAAAAGAGAAATACAATCCCGCGGAGGAATATATCACCTTTTCGAATGCTTTAGAGAAAATTCCTGCACCAGCCAATATTTATGTTGTTGAAAGTGATGATAATACGAAGTTTAGAGGTTCTTGTGATGCTATCCTCGCAGATGATGAGGCAGCACTTTTAAAGGGTATATTATCTGTATGTGAACCAATTTCTATGGAACAATTGGTATTACCATTAGAAATATCTGCTCGGTTTGAAAATATAGATATGACTTCACAAGGGGGAGATAGGTATGCAAGACTACTTGTTTTGAGTTGTGGGACTACAAATAGATGGAAGCTCCAGTATAAAGTTTTCATAGATTCCAATAACGAGTCATATGTTTGTTTTGAAGGTGCAGATAAAAAACCTTATCCAATTGCTAATACTTCCAATATAGATTTGTTATTTTTTACGATTAAAGATCTTTTGGATGATTCTGTAAAAAATATTTCTCATTTCCAAGAATTGGGAATTTCTAGAACAAGAAGATTTTACTCCTAGGCTATAGGTTTAAATCCTCGATATTAATTGATATAATGGTGTAAATTATGATTAATAATAATCATAATCTCTTGTACTTTAAAAGTAGAAGACATTCAAGGATTGTATATGACGTTATACGCATATTCTAAAAAATGTGCTTTTTATGTCGTATACAATTATTCAGAGAGGATAATATGAAAAATCTAAGTGAAGAGGAAATAAAATTACTAGAAACTCGCTTTAACAATGATTTTGATCTTACGGAAGGGTACCTTCGTGCTCTAATCTCGTCGTATCTCCCAACAAACGACAATATCTGTTTAATCGCACCTTGTGTAGATGCTATTTTTACGGAACAGTGCAGAGATGCGTACAAGGTTACTCTTAGTAATGAAGGAAATGATCCTTCCGTCGTTTTTGCATCTGAATGCAAAACCTGTCAGTTTAAATTTCTCAGTATTACCGGAACAATAGAGCAAGCAATTGGTTTAATGACCTTCTTCTTTGATGCCGCGAAAAGTGGAACCTTGAATGTTAAAACCTAAAGCAACAAGAGAACGGTAACCACTATGGTTATATATACATAGTGGTTATCGCTTCTCAGAAGAGGTATTTCTTGTTTTTTAATCTATCCGGCATACATTGTTGATCTGATTTTTTGTTAGCTAGATCATGATCATATTCATATCCCTTACCATATCCTAAATCTTTCATAAGTTTGGTTTCTGGATTACGTATATTTAAAGGCACAGGAAGGTTTCCATATTCCTCTATGTCCTTCTTTACCTCTAACTCCGTTTTGTAAGCGGTGTTGTCTTTAGGGGCCTTAGAGAGGTATATGGCTAGCTGCATTAACAATGTCTCACACTCAGGCATACCAAGCTTCTGGCATCCTTCATATACACTATTTGCTAATATCAATGCATTTGGATCCGCATTTCCGACATCCTCACTTGAGAATCTTAATAATCTTCTAGCTACATACAGTGGATCTTCTCCTGCTTCTAACATTCTTCCTACCCAGTAACATGCTGCATCAGGATTAGATGATCTCATGGATTTATGGATCGCAGATATTATGTTGTAATGTTCTTCTCCTGCTTTGTCATAGTATACGGGTTTTTGTATCGTATTCTTTAATATTTCTGTTGTTACTTTGGCCTTACCTTCTTTCTTTTCTGCTTCTGCTAATGTAGTTGCCATTTCCAATATATTTAATGCTGAGCGTATGTCTCCATTTGCTAGCTTTCCCATTATTTCCAACTCTTTCTTTCCGATTGATATCTCTGGATATTCTTTCTTTGCTATCTTCTTTATTAATGCAGATATATCTTCTTCTGCCGGTTGTTTGAATACAAATACTTTGGTTCTCGAGAGCAATGCACTATTTACTGTAAAGGATGGGTTTTCTGTTGTTGCACCTATGAGTATTACTATTCCCTTCTCTACGTATGGCAGTAATGCATCTTGTTGGGCTTTGTTCCATCTATGAATTTCGTCTAGGAAAAGGATAGTTTTCTTTCCATATTGTTGGTTGTTTAATGCTACCTTGATTATTTTTCTTAATTGATCTTTTCCTGCTGATACTGCTTGTAGTTTGTGGAAGTCATAGAAGAGGTTTAAGGATATTATGTATGCTAGTGTGGTTTTACCTGTTCCTGGTGGTCCCCAGAATATCATTGATGGGATTTTGCCTGATTCTAAGAACTTTCTAATGGGTCCGTTTTCTCCTGTTAGGTGTTCTTGTCCTATGAGATCTTCTAATGTTTTAGGCCTGTATTTTGATGCTAAGGGTTCATATATTGGCATATGTGTATTATATCGCGTTTAGAGGAAGATTGATAAAAATATGGTCCTATAGTATAATATATGTTGTATTCAAGATTTCTATCTTAATACATACTGCTCTTTAAAAGGATCTAGGTATCTCCTTGTTAGCTTGCTTTATACATATGATTTTCACTTAGGTGAAAGTTAGATGTTGTAAAGCAAGACTAAATCAAACCCCACATGGGGAATTATATATTAAGGAGACGTTTGAAATGGCTATCCTAACATCTGTTTTGGCAATTATTTTAAAGCCGTTCGCGGCGATCTTAGGAGCATTTTTTCTCATAGAATTAATAAAATTTGGGGAAAATATGCACGATGATCAAAAAGCATTCGGATTGGCTACCATATTGTTAATGCTCGTGTTCGTCGCAGATCTTCCAGCGCCAATGTGGACGCGGTTGATTGCAGTATGCGTGCCGTTTATATCCAATTTGCTTGATATCAAGCATTTGGGAAGGGATCAAGGGTACTTCAGGATCAATGTGATTGAAACATTCCTGGCGCTGTTGTTGATAGCGATAACCTTGTTTCTCTGGCTGGCCGCCTAGATCATTTTTTAGCAGTTCCGGGAGGGTTATCCAAACAATAACCCTCCGGTGATCTAGTATCATTACAAATTTGAAAAATATTTACTTACTGTAAATATATAACCCCTTTTTATTCTTTAACCCTACTCTCTTCTCACCCTTCATATCCTTAATACCATTCTCATACGAATATACTACTCCCCCATCCTTAACAAACTTTTCTAACCTAGGTCTTAATATCCTCAAACTATTCTCATCCAAAAAACAATATATCTTGTTCGCTTTAGAAATATCTACCTTGTAAATATTCTGTATTTCAAAAACAATATCCTTAACAAAAGAAAATTTAATATCTCTCATCAGATTTGAAAATATTACTAACAAAGGAGAAATATCATATCCAAAACATTTACATTTGTATCTCTCATATACCTTAAATACTAATCTACCATCACCACTACCCAAATCTAAGAAAGTATCTTTTTTCTTCGCATCGACTAAATCTGCTATCTCATCTAACACATCATTCGGAGTCTTAGAAAGAGGTCCTATGATTGCAGTAACAAGTATGGAAAGGATGATACAAAGGAAGAGTAAAACCAAAGTTATGATTATACCTAGGGTAATACCGTTTAACATTGTGATATCATTATCAATGTAAATTAATATACATTGATAATGATAGACGGAATCTTACTAATAGACAAGGAGAAAAATATTAATTAGTCTCTTTCCACACGTGGATCTATTGGAAAATCTTCAAAGGTATAACTTGGGATATTCTTCCCAAATCTCAAATGATATTTTAATGAATGTTGCAATGTGTCTACAAAATAGGAGCTTTCGTTTTTAAGCTCTTTAATTTTTGCCCATGGATTTTGAATAATATTAGGATCTTGGATGAGGTTGTATCCTCTGTCCGTAATGTGATCAATTGCATTAGTCAAATATATTAAGGTATCTCCTCCCAATTGAATCTGTTTTTCTTTTGAATAATCAATAAATTGGGAATTATTTATATCTGTAAGAATAAATCCAAAATTCCCTGCATGCGCTAAATCCTTAAAATAGTTGAAATTTGTTCTGAATATTTTTGGAAGGTTGATATCGGTAACATAGTCAAAGGGGGATTTCTCCCATGAGTCATTAAGATGTTTTTCTAATTCTGAAAAAGTTTTGTCTTTCTTTTTTTCAAAAAAATCTCGAATATTTTGATTTTTTTCTTCATTAAGAACTCTGTTGTAATATTCTAAAACTTTTTGCTTGTCACGCATCTTGTCGCACATATCTGTTTCAGTATCAGAGTCTAGCAATCCTTGAACGAGTAGTCGTCCTGCTAGCACTACTTCTGGCTCTGTGTCACAACTCAGTATCGCGTTGGGCATATCATTTTTGTCATACAACTCTATCATCGAAAATATGTTACCTGCGCCAATTCCAACTATCATCCCACCGTGAAGTTTCTCGGTTGGTTGTTCTGTGAACCAACTCTCATTGGTTCCATAGATGGCAAGCACACCAAGGTTCTCTGTAGATAGAGGATATCGTGAATAGTCATTTTCAGAGAACTTATTTTCTAACTCTTTCCCGATATCCATATGATCGAATACTTCTTGTGGTACTGTTGGATCTTCAGAACCCATATGTTTTTGTGTCGCTATAACTTATAATACGTCCATGATAGACGGAATTTTACTAATAGACAAGGAGGAAAACATTACATCCTACACTGCTATTAGAATGTTAAAGAGAATACTCCCCAAAGGGCAGAAGATTGGTCATGCTGGTACTCTCGACCCCTTTGCTACTGGACTTCTCGTTGTACTCTTAGGCAAAGCTACTAAGCTCATGGATACCATCCATAGTTTAGACAAAGATTATGAGGTAAAGGCAGAATTTGGATATGCAACGGATACTCAGGATTGTACTGGGGAAAAGATTAAAACCTCTCCTACCCTACCTCAAATATCAGAAGAAGAATTGAAAGAAAATATATCTAAATATTTACTTGGAGAGATATCTCAACTGCCACCACAATATTCTGCAAAGAAGGTTAATGGCCAGAAGGCATATGATCTTGCTCGAGAAGGCAAAGAGGTGGAGTTAAAACCTAAGGATATTTCCATATATTCATTCGATATTGTTGATTACAACTGGCCTACTGTTACATTTAGAATCAAATGCTCAACAGGAACATATATCAGAACGTTGGTAAACGATTTGGGAGAAAGGGTTGGTACATATTCAACCGCAGTCGCACTACGTAGAACCCGAATAGGCGGATTTGAAATAGCAGACGCCATCTCAACAAAAGATCTCTTTGTTGGGGGCAGACCTAGGTCTGCCCTGGAGGATGATATAATTGAGATAGATAAGGTAAAGGAAATATTGAAAATATGAACAAAGGAAAACTATATGTAGTGGCTACCCCAATTGGCAATCTGAATGATATGACTTTTAGGGCGGTTGATACTCTTAAAGGTGTTGCATTCATATTGGCCGAAGATACGAGGGAAACATCTAAGCTTCTTCAGAGATATGAAATCCAAACGCAGTTGGTTTCTTACAGAGACCAGAATCATGAAAGAATGATTGGAAAGGTTATCGAGAAGTTGGATATGGGACTAGATTTAGCACTTGTATCTGATTGTGGCACTCCTTTGATATCTGACCCAGGATACAGGTTGGTTAGAGATCTAAGAGAGAAAGAATATGAGGTGTTAGCTATTCCTGGTGCGAGTGCATTAACTTCTGCATTATCTGTTAGTGGTTTAGCTACAGATAGATTTACATTTTTCGGTTTTCTACCAAAATCTGATGTTAGAAGGGAGAAATTGTTATCCCAATATACAAAATTGGATTCTACATTGGTGTTCTATGAATCACCCAATAGGTTGCTTAAACTTCTTGATGTGTTAAGAAAGGTTTTTGGTAATTGTACCGTAACTGTTGCAAGAGATATTTCCAAGATGAGAGAACAATATTTCTTTGGGGAGATTGATACAGTTAGAACAAATATAGATGTAAATGATTTTGAAAACAATCCTCATGGGGAGTATGTAGTTATGCTTGAGAACAAGAATGATTAATGAAATAGCTTTTCGTAATTCTCACCAGTAATCTTCTCCAATTCCTCTACTGATACATTTTTTATCTCTGCTGCCACCTCCATAATTTCTCTAACATCACTTGGCTGTGCGAATTTCTCCTTAATCTTCTTATTCTTTCTCACAGACTGTGGAGGTAGAAGTGGCCCATCTGTTTCAAACAATATTCTTTCTAATGGAACTTGTTTTAATATTTCTCTCACATTCTCGCCACTTTTGTATGTAATTATTGCGTTAAATCCAACATAGAAACCTAGATCCAATATATCTTGAAGGTACTTAATATCCCCTGTGTAGCTATGGAAACTTCCACGCAGTTTCCCCTTCCCTTCTTGAGCTACCAATCTTAAAGCATCTTGGACAGATTCACTCTCTCCTTGAGTATCTCTGGCATGAATACTCATAGGAAGGTTGTGCTCAATAGCTAACTCAATATGCTTCGTAAAAGATATCTTTTGAATCTCTTTAAGTTGTGAGATTGTATCTTGGTGTATATTTTGAGGAATATTGAATTGGTAGTAATCCAGCCCTGTTTCCCCTATCGCTTTGATTCTTTCCTTGTTCTTTTTGAATAGCTGCTCCCATTCTTGTAAATACTTCTGCGATATTTCATATATATTTGCTTTAATTCCCTTCTGCAGGGTAATTTCTTCAAAAATTGTAGGATGTAAGCCAATAGCTACTTCTATTATTTCAGGGTATCTACTAGCTAATGCTAAGGTAATATCTATATCTACATTATCTGTGGTTTGAGAAAGTATATATTTACCTCCCATTTCTTTGAAATTGGATACAATCTCATCGAGGTTCATGTCTAATGGACTAAGATTCAAATGTATATGTGAGTCATGCATAGTGGATTTTAACACAATTTCCGAAACAGAATACTACAAGCCCTCTGATCTGTAACATTAGTCTTGTAATGTGGTAAAATATGATCCGATTATGGGCAAGATCAAACAGAGAAATTGGTTGATAATTATCACCATTTTCTTGGTAATAGTATCTGGGGCAGGACTTTTTGTCTCAATACGTCAAAAATTATCATTCAACTCTTGTGCTTATGGAGAGAATGTATACAGAAGTGGTGAGCAGGTTCCAGAATTTAATGGAGAGCAAGAGTGTACATGTAACTCTGATGGCTCCATAATGTGTGGTACTGAATCTGATGGCGTTGTATATACGGGGTATTCCTCTTCAGATCTCAAATTCTCCTATAGCTATATTAATCTCCTAGAATCTAGTGCAATACTTGACTCTGAGATAGCACCATTAGATGCATCATACAATAACGGGGTATTAAAAGTATCTTTTGAAAGGGATGTTCTTTGTAGCTCAGATGAGATAGCTCCTGCTCAATCTGGTTTTTATCAGTTATTCTCTGATGCTCTACGTCTTACAATCATGACTAATGTTGATACTGAGAAATATACATCTCCATGTAAAATCTCGAATACATTTGAAATTAACAATCCTAATGTATCTTTTGATGATGATTTCCAGATATATTATGAATCTGAATCGGGAGAATTCTTAAGCCTGGGTGCTTGTGTTTACAAAGGTGTCCTTCATGGAGACCAGGACGTGTTTAAAGATAAAGATATCTCTTCGGTTTGTTTGTGTAATACAGGTAACGTTACCTGCAAGGATTTACAGTAATCCTAAATATATTCCTAAAACACAGAACACGAAGGTAAACAACCAGAATCGCATTGTTACTTTGTATTGTGGCCATCCCTTTGCCTGAAAGTGATGATGTAATGGTGCGATTATGAATACCCTCTTCTTTAAGAATTTCATACTAAGTATTTGTATCGCACTTGAAGCCATGATGATCCATGTCATTGCAGACATTACTAGATATGGTATTAAATTATCCGTTACTATACCGATGAAGAATATTGCAAAGCCTAGTGGCATAGCACCAGGCCCACCATTCCAGAATCTCGCGGGAGGGATATTGAAGTACAAGTCTATTATCTGTACACCAAGAATTATACAAAGTATTGGTATGAACTGGGTCTGTCCTTGTATCAACAGAAGCAAGATCATAGAGAAGTTAATAATTGCAAATATCCCCATCATTAAACCATCTAACCCATCTGTCAGTTCTGCAGAATATATTGCGAGCTGACTTATGAAGCCTAAGATGATCAATGCTAATGGTGTTATCGATATTGTTAAGATGTTAAAAAATGAAAGAGATGTAAATTCTCCTGTATTGTAAAGCAAAAACATTATTCCAATGTTTATTAATGTTGCAAAACCCAACTTACCAAGTCTCCATTCAAATCTCTCCTGGAAAGCCTTCATTTTCTCATTGTTCTTGAATCCGTTGGTGAAGACTACAACGTCTAGAAATCCCCAAAGGCCATACAATACAAAACCTAGCAAAAACACCTTTAAAACAGGTGTTAATGGAACTGCTAGTGCAATTATAATTGGAACTACAATCCAAATTAGGATTCCGCCCATATTCGGTGTACCATTGGTTTCTGTAACTCGCATTATTCTTAAAAATAGTGAGTTGTCTCCTTTCTCATCTGCACCTATTTTAGATTTTTTAAGCCCGCTTACTTGGTTAAATTTGTAAAGAATGCTTATCATTATTGGGGCAAAAACAGCAGAACATGCTACTGCAAGAAAAAGGTAGTTTAGAGAAGATCTGAGAGTATCTATCATCTTGTTATCTCTTAATTAAGTTATATATTATCTCAATTTGTCTTCCTTATTTCCAGGTCATCCTTTATGGCGAGGAAAATGCTCCTCCATACAGGCACAGAAGTATATGATGCGTATGTACTAACTTGTGGTTCTTCAAGCTTAACTAACATTATGAACTTAGGATCATCATATGGAGCGTACCCTATTACTGTAGCATTACTGATATCATCCTCGTAACCAGTTCCATCAGTTTTTGCAATTTGTGCAGTACCTGTCTTTGCTGCTATTTTGTAATTTCTTAAATCGGAGGCTAATCCTCCAAGTGCGTTGTCTATGACTCCCTGTGCAAGATCTTTGCTTATTATATCCGCGGTTGTTTTTGTAACCGGCTCTGATATAACTTGTGGTTGTATTTTGATTGTCTCCTTATTATCAGCTATCTGAGAAATTAAATATGGTCTCATTCTTACTCCACCATTTGCTAATGCGCTAAATGCAGATATTACTTGCAGAGGTGTAGCAGAAACACTTTGACCATAGGCAGTAGTTATTTGATCTAATCTTGTCCATTGCTCAAGCGGCTTCATGTAGCTTGTACTTTCATCTTGTAATCCTATACCAATAAATTGACCAATACCGAAGGCGTTTAAGTAAGAGTAGAACTCTGGAAGTGCAACTGCTAAGGCAGCTTTCGCGGCACATGGATTGTTTGATTTTGCAAAGATTCCAGAGATATCAATAAGTCCGTTGGCTTTTTTGTTCCATGTGTATATATATCTTCCTTTTAGATCCTCATATCCAGTTTCTGCATAGAGATCTAATTTACCAGTACTATCATTACAGGTGTAATCTTCGTTAATTGCACCAGAATCCAATGCGATTGCGAGAGTAATTGGTTTTTGTACAGAACCATATTCATAGACATCTGCTACTGCCCTATTCTTTAATATCCATGGCTCGGAAATTCTCCAATATTCGGATGGTGTATATGTTGGATAGTTTGCCATTGCTAAAATAGCTCCAGTACTAGGATCCATTATTATTACTGAGCCACTTTTTGATCTTGTATCTTTTACACCTTGCTCAAGTTGCTCCTCTGCTTTTGCTTGTAGATTAGGATCGATTGTCAATTTAAAATCTTTACCTTCTCGAGGGAGTATTGGGTCGTATTCTGATGTAAGGATAACATTGCCTGCAGAGTCTTTCTCTTCGTAAGTGTAGCCTTCTGTACCTGTTAAATCTCCAAAGTAGTAGCCTTGTATACCATATTGACCAAGTGGGTTGCCTTCTGCGTCCTGTCCAATGAATCCTAAAACGTGTGCAGCGAGTGTACCATTGGGATAGAGTCTTTGCTCCTTGTTCTCAAAATATAAGCCAAAACCAGCAGTACCATCTCCGAATATCTCCTCTTGTGCTAATGCATTCTTAATGTCTGTTGAAATATTTTTTGCGAGATTTACATACACAAAATCTTCAGTAATTTTTTCTTCTATTGTTGTTTTTTCAACTCCAAGAATACTTGCTACTTCCGTGATAAATTTATCTTTTTGTGAAAAGAATTTTTCTCTTTCAACATCATCGGTACTAAGAGTTGCATATATGTCCCAAACAGGTTGATCTACGGCAAGCACGGTGCCATCTGAGGCAGTTATCTTTCCTCTTGTAGCTGTCTGTACTCCACTAGACTGATATTGCTCATTTGCCATAGCTTTGAGTTCGTCAGAATCTATAATTTGCCATCTAAATATCTGCAGGAGTATGACGAATGCAACTACCGATATGATGTACCCAATCATATATATATTATTGTGTGGCTTAGAACTGCCTTTTTTACCGCGTGGAGATCGTTGAGAAGTGTAAAGATGGTTTAACTTCGCCATTTTATTTCTCTGCGAGGAGTGCAGATTGCTCTAAATATATAATTGATTTACCACTCTGTGATCTGATATCTAGTTGTTTGTCTGCCAATTTCTTGATTACTGTGATAGAGCTTGTTTTTGCTACCTGCTCTTCCATTAACCTATTCTCTTCTACTAAGAAATTCTTTTCCTTATTCAAATTTTGTAATTCTGTTCCTAATGGATTTAATACTGCATTAATGACTAATTGAGAAAGTATGAATGCAACCATGGAGAAGCCTAATACTAGGATTGGAAGATTTTTTCTAGTTTTGTAGATTTTCATGTTGGGCAGTAGTTATTTTATTTTTTAATCAGACATCTCAACTTGGCGGAAGCGGAGCGAGAATTTTGCTCTAACTCTATGTCGGTTGGGGCAATTGGACTTTTGAAGAGCAACTCTCCTTCCCCGCTTCTAGCCTTGTCGCTAAAGTAATTCTTAACAATTCGATCTTCTAATGAATGGAAGGTTATTATTGATAGTCTTCCATCGGATTGTAAGAGCTCAAAAGATTTATCTAACGCCTCTTTGAGGCTTTCTAATTCATCGTTTACCACGATCCGCAGAGCCTGAAAGACCCTGCGGGAAGGGTTCTTAATAGAATTATTCGCCGGCACGACTTTATAGATAAGTCTTGTAAGATCTCCAACCGTTTTAATATTGCTTAGCTCTTTTTTAATAGCTTTGGCAATTTTCATTGAATATCTTTCTTCTCCGTATTCCAAAAATAGTCTTGCTAGCAGTTTCTCGTCCAACACTGTGAGGATGTCTAGTGCTGTTACTCCCAAATTGGTATTCATTCTCATATCTAGGGGCTCGTTATCTTCTTGGTAGCTGAAACCTCTATTGTGAGATTCTTCTAACTGTCTAGATGAGAGCCCTAAATCCATTAAGATACCACTTGGTGTTCTCCCTATTTCTTTTGTAAGCCTATCAATATCTCTGAAGTTGGATTGTTTAATGACCCAATTAGCTTGAGAATTGTAATAGCTTTTTACAAATTCGATAGCATAGTTATCTTGGTCGATACTAAGTAATAGACCGTCAGGATTAAGCAGCTTTAATATTGCTTGACTGTGTCCACCATCTCCTAGTGTGCAATCTATATAGAAACCAAATGGATCTATATTTAATGAGTCTATTGATTCATTAAGAAGTACAGGTACATGTATTTTATCCATTACTCTTGTCTGTCATTTTAGTCAATTCTTGTGCTATATCTTCGCCATGCTGTTTAAGATACTGTAATCTTTCTTCCCATTTTGATTTTTCCCAAACCTCGACCCAATTTACTAAACCGATAAAGACGATATCTTCTTTCAGCTGTGCATGATCAAACAGCGCTTGCGGAATTATGAATCTTCCTTGCTTATCTGTTTGGACTTCTGTAGCACTTCCTACCAGGAATCTACTTGTATCACGGATGTTTTTATTTATAAAAGAGCCATCTATTACCTCTTTAGCTATTTTTTGCCACATCTCTTGATTTACAAGAATAAGTGCATCTTCATAGCCTCTGGTGAGTATTATGTTCTCACCTAGTTCATTTCTGAACTTTTTGGGAAGTGATGTTCTTTTCTTATTACTAAGTTTTCCGTGGTACTCTCCTATGAGCATATTTGGATTTTACCACTTTTCACCACTTCTTGCCACTAATTTAACATTATCCCAAATAACCGTCAAGAAGATTTAGTTATAGGCCGAGATATAATATTCTAGGATATGCAGATATATTGTTTTTAAAATATATCTACCCTATTAAGGGTGATATTGTGAACATGAACCGATAGCAGAATTTACGATGTAGAAGGTTTTAGTCTACCCAAGATATATCTGCACCAAGTTTTTGCAGATTTTCAACGAAATTAGGGTGTGCCCTTTTTATCGTATCGGCATCTTTTATTACACTCTCACCTTTTATAGTTAAAGCGAGCATCATCAATGCTACAGTAGCACGGATAATATTAGGAGAATCAACATTAGCAGGTTTCAATTCTTTCCCACCATACACAATAATTCTATGAGGATCGCACATAACTATCTCTGCCCCAAACTTTATCATCTCAGGTATCCAGAAGAATCCTCCTTCATAGAGCTTATTCCAAAACATTATTGAACCCTTTGCTTTTACTGCTAATGCAACCATCAATGGCATTAAGTCTGCAGGAAAGTATGGCCAAGGTGCAGCTTCAATCTTTGGAAGCATATTGCTAGTATATGGCTCTTCAACTTCTAATTTCTGCGAATTTCCAACAATTGCAGTATCACCCTCATATTTAATATTGACCCCAAGTCTTCTAAAGGATTTTACAATCAATGGGAAATGTTCTGGCTCTGCACAGTTAACTCGAATCTCCCCTCCAGTCATAGCACCTAACGCAAGTAGTGTAGTTATTTCATGATGATCAGAAGATATTGTAAATTCTGTACCATGTAGCTCTTTTACACCTGTTATTATCAATTTGCATGAACCTATTCCTTTAATCTTCGCACCCATTAAGATCAGCATATTGCACAAATCTTGCACATGTGGCTCTGATGCTGCGTTGACCATTGTAGATACCCCTTCTGCCTTAACTGCAGCCATTATGAAGTTCTCAGTAGTTGTGACACTCATGTAATCTTGCCAGAGGAAGTTGCCAACTAATTTATCAATAGAGATTTTCAAATTGCCACCGCGCTTTATTTTTGCTCCAAGTGCTTCTAACACCTCAAGATGTGGATCTATTTCTCTTATCCCAAGTGAGCATCCACCAATCTCTTCGGTTACTTCTATCTCTTTCATCCTCGTTACAAGTGGGCCAAGAAGCAGAATTGCGCCTCTCATCCCTAATGGAAAACCTTCTTTACCAAAAGAATCCCTGAAGTTCTGATTGTTAACAGTTAACGTCTTTTTCTCTTTATTCCAATCGATCTTCGAACCAAGGGAGATCATTAATTCTACCAATTTGTTTACATCAGTTAGGTCTGGAAAATTCTTTATTGTTACTGTCTCATTTGTTAACAATGTTGCACATATTATTGGTAGTGCGGAATTCTTATTCCCTGCGGGTGTAATCTTTCCTTCAAGTTTATTTCCACCACGAACTACTAGATTGGCCATATGTATGTGCTAAAAATTTATATCAACACGGAAGGTATTAAAAGGTTCTAAAGAAACATCTAAAAATTCTTGCATTTATTGAATTTCTAAATTAGATTTAACTCTTTCAAGATTCTTTTGTTAGCATCAATACTAAATATCTTTTTTATTTCTTCCTTATCTACAGTTCTATCTTTGTTAAGGAATTTCTCTATTCTAAGTAGCAAGCAGCTAGAGGTTAGCTCGCCTTCTTGAATAATCTCTGCTAAACCGAGATTTACTAAAACTTCTGCATTTTTATACTGTTCATTATGCGTTACCCAAGGAATAGGTATGAATATGGAAGGGATTTGTAATACGCCCATTTCATATACAGTGTTGGCTCCTGCTCTGCCTATATATAGATCGATATTATGTAACAAATATCCGAGATCTTTTGCTTGTATGAATGTCACAGGTAAAAATCTAGATTGTGATTCCTTCTCAAGACTTTCTTTGTAGTTAAGTATAGATTTGTAATCGTTGAAAATCTTGTTATCACCCGTTTGAAGAATAATTTGATATTTTTTTAATAGCATTTTGAGTGATTCTTTAACGGTTTCGTTTATTAGATGTGAGCCTAACCCTCCTCCTGATATGTAAATGATTGGATACCTGTCCCTATTCCCTACCAGATTCTTAATATTTTCAGCAAAATTCCCCTGTGCCTTAGTTTCGAATATTTCTGGTCTAACTAAATTCCCTGTTAAAATAGTCCTTTCTTTTGGGAAATACTTGAGTGAAGATGGGAACGATATGAATATTTTCTTAGCTAGTTTCCCAACAATCTTGTTTGTTAAACCAACAGTAGCTGTTTGTTCGTGAAGATATATATCTGCTTTCAATAGCTTTGCCATCAAGCATACACTTACGGTTACATACCCTCCGGTTGATATAACAATATCAGGTTTAAATTCTTTTATAATTTTGTATGAATCTATTAATCCCAAGAATGCTCTAAAAAGTAATCCTAAAGTTTTGAAACTAAAGGACCTTTGAAGTTTTCCAGCTCGGATATATTTACATTCAAAGCTTTTACCCTTCATCAATTTCTGTTCTAAGGAATTGCCCGGTTTCTCACCTTCCATACCAAGATCTCCTCCTACATACAGGAAGTGATTCTTTTCTAATATATACTTCTCTTCTAAGCTTGATATTACAGAGAGTGCTGCTGAAATGTGGCCTCCAGAACCTCCCCCTGTAACTATGATTTTCTTACTTAACTGCTTTTTGTTCATTCTGTGTATTTGAGTACTTACTGATATTTAGTAGTATACCAATTCCAATGAGTGAAACGATAGTGCTTGAGCCACCATAGCTTACTAAGGGGATAGGCATTCCTGTTAGTGGAATGATACCCACATTCGCGCCAATATTTAAAAGTGTTTGTATTACCAGCCATATTGTTATACCTGCTGCTAACAACTTCCCCTGCTTATCTGGTGCTCCTAGTGCCACCTTCAGTCCTCTCCAGAGGAATCCAAGCCACGCTATTATTATTATAGTCCCTCCGAGAAAACCTAATTCTTCAAGTATTACTGCAAATATTGAGTCAGTAAAAGCTGTATTCTCAACTAAATACCCAAATCTTTGTCGTGATTGTCCAAATCCTGTACCAAAGAATCCTCCTGACCCAATTCCTATCAATATCTGTTGCATCTGATATCCTGTACCCTGTGGATCCGCTACTTGTCCAGTAAATAGCAGACTTAGGAATGTTGTGACCCTTTGTAGTCTGTATGGTTCTAGTATGGCAGCTATCCCTGCTACGGGTATTAATAATGAAAGTACAGAGAAAGATGCCAATGTGTGTATTCTATCCTCTCCTGCCATAAGGAACATTAAGAAGCAGGTAATACATACGACCATTGTTGTGCCTAAGTCTGGTTCTAGCATGATTAACAATGCAACAACGCCAAGAATTGCTATGAAGCCTAAGAGATTCTTGATGAATCCTTCTCTAAGTGCAGATTTAAAATCTTTGTATTTGTAATCCCTTTTCGATAGCCATTGGGCGAGGTACATAATTATTGTTAGCTTTGCAAACTCTGCAGGTTGTATTTTAGGTAATGATCCGATTGCAAACCATCTTTTGGAACCGTTTGTTGCTTCCCCAAGTATTAAAACTGCAATGAGTAATAACACTGTGATGATTAATGCTGGAAAGGCCAACTTAAGTATTTTTCTGTAATCCCAGAAATATACAATAACTGCAGGAATAGCACCAACGAGTAACCATACTATCTGAGATTTCAGAAAGTAAAATTGATCGTTAAAGACCGTATTGGCTTGATAGACACTAGCGTCAAAAATCATGATAGCGCCAAATATAGCCATGAGGGCGCAGAAGATCAAAAGAAATGAATCAGGTTTGTGTCCTGATATTACTTTTTTGAGTTTTCTTTTTTGGGCATGATTTGGATTGGACATAGTCTGACTATTAATATACTATAATTAATATATGAATCAAAAGGAAAGGGCAAAGAGTTTAGGGTATCTTTTTGTAATAGGTGGTCCTGGAGGTAGTGGAGCTTCTACGATAGCTAGAATGTTAGCAGATCATTTTGCACTTAAACGTGTATATGGTGGAAAAATGTTTAGATCTCTCCTTAAGAAAGCTGGATACGAGGAGAGTGATGATGCGTATTTCAAGAAGAATGAAAAACTTTTAAAAAAGTTGGACAAGCAGGTTGATACTCTGTTGATGACTGAGATCCAAGATCCAAATGTGCTTATCGAATCTAAGAATTTTGCAGCTTTAGCTACAAAGAAAAAAATAGCTTGTACCGTAAGAGTTTGGATTACAGCCTCTCTAAATATAAGAGCACAAAGGACACTTCTTAAGCGGGGTATAAAGCCAGGTCTTAAGAATTTTCATAAATATCTTGAGGCTAGGAACAATCTAAAAAATAGGTATAAGATTGACTCGATGCGTTACTCTTCTTTGTATGGTATTAATTATGATAAGCCAGAGGAGTACAATGATATTGTCATAGATTCTTCTAGCTTAAATGAGAAGGAAACGTTTGATTTAATTTTAAAATATATTAAAGATGGCGGATATATTAAATAATAATATCCCTGTTAATAATAGTATTCCTAATCCTGTTCCTACCCCTACTCCAGATGTTACTTCACATGTTAATCCTGTTCCTCGTGATGAGTTTCTAGTTAAAGAACCTCCTCCACATGGTTTAGATAGTTCATGGAGAAGATGGAAGTG